>NZ_BEWL01000007.1 GCF_002723915.1 Gluconobacter albidus | reverse complement strand
GTCGGTATCATCCAGCGGGTGCTGCCTGAAAAAACGCGGATTTATATCCAGAAAGACCGTTTGAAGGAAAATGTTATGACGAATGAGCAGGTGAAACCATTTCATACAACGGAATCCGGCATTCCTGTCTCCAGTGACGAGCATTCCCTGACGGTCGGCGCGGATGGACCGATCCTGTTGCATGATCATTATTTGATCGAACAGATGGCAGCTTTCAATCGCGAGATGATCCCCGACCGTCAGCCCCATGCCAAGGGAAGCGGCGCGTTTGGCCGGTTCGAAGTCACACACGACGTCAGTCGCTATACTTCGGCGAAATTCCTTCAGCCCGGTGCAGTAACCGAAGCTGTGGCGCGGTTCTCCACGGTTGCCGGTGAAGCCGGAAGCCCGGACACATGGCGCGATCCGCGTGGATTTGCGCTGAAATTCTACACGGAGGAAGGCAATTTTGACATGGTCGGCAATAACACGCCGGTCTTCTTCGTGCGTGACCCACTGAAGTTCCAGCATTTTATCCATTCCCAGAAGCGTCGGGTGGATAATGGTCTGCGCGACAATGACATGCAGTGGGATTTCTGGACACTGAGCCCCGAGAGCGCACATCAGGTAACGTGGCTGATGGGCGACCGCGGTATCCCGGCAAGCTGGCGTCACATGGACGGGTTCTCCAGCCATACCTATCTGTGGGTGAATGCGACCGGAGAGCGCTTCTGGGTGAAGTATCACTTCAAGACCGATCAGGGTATCAAGTGCCTGACGCAGGAGCAGGCGGGCCAGCTTGCAGGATCGGACGCCGATTATCATCGGCGCGATCTCCATATGGCGATCAAGCGCGGCGAGCATCCGAGCTGGACGCTCAAGATGCAGATCATGCCGTATGAAGATGCCAAGACCTATCACATCAACCCGTTCGATCTGACCAAGGTCTGGCCTCAGGGCGAATATCCGCTGATCGAAGTCGGCAGGCTGACACTCGACTGCAACCCGACGGATTTTCATTCCCAGATCGAGCAGCTCGCGTTCGAGCCGAACAATTTTGTACCGGGGACAGGACTGTCTCCTGACAAGATGCTGCTGGGACGTTCATTCGCCTATGCTGACGCCCATCGGGCGCGGCTGGGAGTGAATTACAAGCAAATTCCGGTCAACGCCCCGAAATGTCCGGTTCATGGCTACACGAAAGGAGGCGTCATGCGGATGCGTGATGCGCATGATCCTGTCTACGTTCCCAATTCCAAGGGCGGTCCGGTGGCCAACCCGCAGCGCTTTCCGGAAAACGCGGTCTGGGCAGCGGATGGTGACTTCGTGCGGGCGGCCTATACCTTGCGTCAGGACGATAACGATTTCAGTCAGGCCAATGTCTTGGTCAACCGGGTCATGGACGATGCCGCGCGCGATCGGCTGGTGAACAATATTGTCGGGCATGTGTTGCAGGGTGTCGAGGAGCCCGTCCTGTCGCGGGTGTTCGAATACTGGTCGAACGTTGACGCGACTATTGGAGCCCGGGTGAAAGAAGAGGTACTTTCCAAACGATCCGCGCATTAAATCTGATTGATGCGTGTTCCTGCGTCACACATGCGGGCTTGAGAAGCAACCGTGCAGATGTCAGCCTTACGGACATCTGCCCTGACGACTTCAGGGTGTAAAAATCTTCAAGAATAATTTGCGACTTTGGTGCTCGCTGGAAAAGTTCAGCTTTGCCCTGAATTGAGCAGTCGGCTGTTTTTTTCGCCCCGGAAGGGTTTGCTTGCATCGAGAAAGTCTTCATTCGTCCGCATGGTATAGGCGATCACAACCAGATAGGTGATGGCTCGTGTGAGCTCGAGGCGGGTCACCAGGTCGGTTTCCCGGGCATCGAGAACGCGTAGCCGCCGGACCGCAGCCTCTGCAATGCGGGCGGCTTTGTCGTGACGACGGGTGGATTCTTCAACGTAGTGCAGAACCAGCAGGATGGGGCGTCTTGCGCTTTCAGGCAGGTATTCCCGATCCAGCAATGCGCGGAGCCTGATGACATTCAGCCCAAGGGTGAGTGTTGCCAGCGTCCCGAGAATACAGGCCTCGATCAACGGGGCAGGGGTCGGGCCTGCATGACGGATCAGGCGGGCAAAGCGGTCCGTATTGCGTCCGATCCAGACGCTGATGCGTGGCGTAAAGCCCGGGTGGGCCAGATGCTGCAACTCTCCCAGCATGACCCGACGAAGGCGGAGACGTTCGGCGTCGCTGCTGAACGGCAGGACGCTCCGGAAAACGATTACACTGACGGCGACAGCAAGAACGGTCGCCATATTGCCATTATAAAAGGCCAGCTCATTCATGACATGATGGTTTTCCAGACCGAGCATGGCAGGGAGCAGAAGCCCATACGCCGCCGAGCCGCCGGCTGTGGCCGGATTTCCTTTGGCCAGTCCGCCCAGAAACATTGCGGGACCCAGAAAGAGCGTCAGGGTCTCGAAGGTCGTGACCTTAGGCATCAGAACGAAGACCAGAAACCACGCGACAATATAGGCTGCCACGGCGCCTTTTAGGAATTCCGTGGTGCCAAGGACGGGATTTTCCTTCGTGGCGAAAAGCCCGCAGACCAGCGTCGTGATGGCAATGAAGCCAAGGCCGTTCGGCCAGGCCGTTACTTCATAAATATAGGCTGTGATCAGAACCGCGCAGGCACCACGCAGGCCGTTATGCACGGCTTCACGGGTGTCTCGATGGGTTTCGAGCTGGAAATGGAAGTGATCGCCTTTGATGCGATGCGTGCTGGCCTCGTATTCCTTGATGGCCTGTTCCAGATCGCCCAGAAGCTCTCCGAGCGAGACGAAAAGCACGCGCTCGTCCAGTCGGTCATCCAGCATCTCCGGGCTGGCATCGGCCGCGTCAAAGGGCTCATGCCCGGGGATGGGTTCAAGATCGGGGCGAATATCGGTTTCGCGATGCGGTGCAGCATACAGGCGGCAGACATCGCGAAAATGCTGTAAATCCGCCAGGAGGGCAGGGACGGAATTTTGGTCGGGCAGGCGCTTTGGGAACTGCTTCAGAAAAGCGAGGATCTCGTCTGCGGTTCTGGTAAATGCCGGGTGATTATGGTTGAGCACCTGAAGGCGCATGGCCATTCCGAAGCCGCGTGACAAAAGGGCTGAGACAGCGGCGAGGGCAGCGCGCGCATGGTCGCCTTCATGACCGTGTGGCCCCATTTCAACTTCGGCAAATTCGATCTGGTCATTGATGGTGAGGATTGTGCCGAACTGACGGCGGGCTGCGTTCAGTGCGCCGCGTTCTTCGCCCAGAAGGCTGCACAGAGTGGTCGTGACGAGGACAAGTGCCGATTCAAGTTTCTGTCTGAGCTGTGCGCGGGCATGTCGTTCCTGACTCGTGGCAAAAATGAGCCCCATGAAGGCTTCACACAACACGCCGAGCACGATGTATGTGCCGCGCGACATCGCGACCATAAAGATATTGTCGGGATTAGAGGCAGCGCCCATGCAGATGATGGAACAGGTATATCCTGCAAGAACAAGGGCATAGGAGCGGAAGTTGCTAACGAATGTCGCAAACCCGCTGCACAGGCCGATCCAGAGTGCGATCATGGGGAAGAACAGCCATGGCGCCTGTGGGGCAATGGCCATGATGGTGATGGCCGCAATACCGCCACTGATAGTGCCGACGATACGCCATTTGGCCTTGGACTGACTTTCGCCGCGGCTGGTTTGCGCGACGGCCCAGACGGTCATGGCGGCCCAGGCCGGGTCGTCCAGTTCCATCCAGAACGCAATTCCGATCGCCAGACAGGCTGCAATGGTGTTGCGCAGTGCAAACGTGACGGATGAAGGGCTGGGCGCATACAGCCACGAGAGAAAAGGACGCGCCCGCGGCCGCAGAGGTGCCGGCCGTGTGGTCGTATTATCCGGAGTCGGTTGTCCCGAGGAGATGGTGCTGCCACTCATTGCGAGGGTTTCTTAGCCCTAACGGCATTATCCGGCGAGGGCTGAAATTGCCATTCTGAGATCGGTTACGAATTTTGTATATTCGCGTGTCTTCGACTCCTCATCTGGCAGGCGGAGCAGATAAGACGGATGGACGGTTACCAGACCAATACTTCCGTCCTCCAGAGGAATATGTCTTGAGCGTTCGCGCGACACTGTCACCGGACGTCCAAGAACAGCACTGGCGGCTGTAACGCCCAGCATGACCGTAACTCCGGGAGCCAGAACCCGGCGTTCTGCGGCGAGCCACGGCGCGCAGGCAGTCACGTCGGATGCATCCGGTTTCTGATGAATGCGGCGGTTTCCTCTGGGAATAAATTTGAAATGCTTGACGGCATTGGTGATCCACGTGTCGGCACGATGGCCACCAGCTTCGCGCAGGGCACGATCGAACATTTGTCCTGCTGGTCCGACGAAGGGGCGTCCCTGAAGGTCTTCCTGATCTCCGGGCTGTTCGCCAACGAAGATGATGCGGGCCTTGGGGTTGCCTTCTCCGGAAACGGTCCGTGTCGCTGGCCCGCACAGTTCACACATCCGGCAGTCGATCGCCCTGGCGCGGAGGCTGGCGAGTGAAGGAGAAGACGCAATATCTTCGGAGGCAGGATGCAGGCGCACCGGCGCAATTCCGTTCCACCAGGCATTGCTGCTGCCAGCGGTCGCGAAACTGCGTGCGGACTCGACAAGCCCGGACGAGGGCAGATCATCACCTGTAAAGCCCGGTCCGAAGTGAGGATGCCGACCGTCCCAGTAAAGCGTTCGTTCAGGCGCCATCACGATCCACGGTGTGGGGCGCAGATTTGACAATGCCTCTGTCTGACTGTCGATCAGTGCAGCGGTATGAGACGTGCGAATGATCTGACATTCCGGGGTGCGGGCATCTGGCATCTGACAGCGCAGGTCGAGCGCTTTTTCCTGACTTCCCCGTGCGAGCCCTTGCAGGCGCTGAGTCAGCTCATCAGGTAATGGCATGCCGTCACGTAAAGTCTCGAGTGTGAGATACAGAAGATGCAGCCTGTCAGGGGCTTCAGATACGAAGACAGCCGGAAACAGCGCAGCAAGCGCGCGTGGGAGGCTGGTCGTCGAGGGGGCCGCAGGAAGGTCCCGCATGGCAGAGGGGGCATAGAGGGACGGTGGGGCTTTTATGATCCATTGTATTGAATCGGCCGGAACCCTGTCATGGAGCAGTTTGCGCGCCCATGCACGCCAGCCGGAAAAATCACTTGTTGTTGAAAGCGTGACAGTTTCTCGGGTCATGTCGTCGTTCCAGTTGTAAGGCTCAACACAGGAGACTTTTGTAGGCGCATACGGCTATTTTTGTTTGCGGGTTATTTTGATATGGTGATAATCAAGGTTAGGAACAGGAATACGTCAAATATTTCCATGCCGCATTTACCTGACCCTTTGCAGGCGTTAAGGGACTGAAAAATCATTCGAACGGATAGGATGAGATATTATGTCTGAAAATACTTCCAATACAGGCCTTCTGGAACTTACAGCCAGAATCGTTGCTGCCCAGGCATCCCGCGGATCGCTCGAAGCGGAAGCGCTGCCAACCCTGATCCGGCAGGTGTATGACGCATTGTCAAAGGCTGGAGTTCCTGAAGAAGCGCCGCAGCCTGAGCGCCCGCAGCCGGCAGTGCCCGTCAAACGCTCTGTTTTCCCCGACTACATCATCTGTCTCGAAGACGGCAAAAAGCTGAAGATGCTCAAGCGCCATCTTCAGAGCGCCTATGATATGACGCCGGAACAGTATCGCGAACGCTGGGGTCTGCCCGCGGACTATCCTCTGGTGGCTCCGAACTACGCACAGCGCCGTTCTGCCCGGGCACGTGAAATCGGTCTGGGACGGAAGATCAGTGCGGCAACCGGCGATGGCAAGAAAGAGGCCGCTCGTGGACGTCGTGCCAAGAAAGAAGACTGATCTTTTTTGACCGTGTCCGGAAAGCAGGAGCAGAATTCCCGTCATGAGTGCTGAACTGAATCTTTTCCTGACCAATCAGGTGAAGCATCGTCAATTACTGTTCTGGCGGATCGGAGCGCTCATTGCCTTTTTCGGCGCGGTCGTCATTTCCATGATGGGTCATCGTGGTTCTGTCGGCCCGAATTTCAGCCACAAACCGCATATCGTCCGTCTTGCCATCAACGGTGTCGTCCAGAACGATGTGACGCAGATCGTCCGTGCCCTGAAACAGGCTCAGGGCGCACCCGATGTGACCGGACTGCTTCTGGTTGTGGACAGTCCGGGTGGAGGCGTAACAGGCGGTGAAAGGCTTCATGACGCGGTCAAGCGCTTTGCCGCAGTCAAGCCGGTATCTGTTTCGATGGGAGATATGGGGGCATCTGCGGCCTATATGCTCTCCGTGCCGGCGCAGCATATTGTTGCCTTGCCTTCAACACTGACCGGGTCGATCGGTGTTATTTTCCAGCGTCCTGATGTCTCGGCTGGTCTGGGGCGTCTGGGCATTGGCGTGGATGCGATTACATCCGGCGCCATGAAAGACCAGACAGATCCGACCAGCGCCCTGACTCCCGAAGGGCGTCAGATGCTTCAGGGCATTGTTAATGATCTGTTCGCTCAGTTCGTTTCGATGGTTGCGGATGGCCGTCATCTGACGGAAGAAAAAGTCCGCAGTATGGCGGACGGACGTGCCTATACGGGACGGCAGGCCATCTCTCTGGGACTTGTCGACGAGCTTGGAGATGAAGATGCGGCCCGGCTGTGGCTCAGAAAGCGGCTGAATATCGGGACGTCCTCCTACCCTGTGGTGCCGCTGATTCCTGAACGCTCGAAGCGCTGGTATCAGTGGCCGGGGAAAAAGGCGCTGCTGACAGGGTTGCTCGGGCGAAGTTTCTCCAGTGCTCTTGACCGCGAGGGCCTTGACGGAGCCGTTGCGATTTTGCAACTCTGATGACCTGTTTCAGAAGGCGGAGTCAGGTGGAACAACTGTCATGACTCGATCCGAACTTATCGCCGAACTGGCGGAAGCTTATCCGCACCTTCTCACCCGCGATATAGAACGCATCGTTCACGCGGTCTTTGACGAAATCGGCTCCGCACTGGCTCGTGGAGATCGTGTGGAGCTGCGCGGATTTGGGGCATTTCTTCCCCGTGAACGGGCCGCCCGGACAGGGCGGAATCCCCGGACAGGCGATATCGTGCCTGTTGAGGAAAAGAGCGTTCCATTCTTCAAGGTTGGCAAGGAACTCCGGGAGCGTGTCAACCAGCGCCTGTCCTCACCTAAATCCAGAAACTAATCCCATTGTGTCCAGGCGGCATCAGGTGCCTTGCAAGGTGATGTCTGGAGCCGGTCAAGGCTGGTTTGGCAGAGGGCTTCCGCGGTATGATGAGGCCATGAAGCCTTTTCCGCATTTTCTGGTGGTATCTGTCTGGGTCGTGGGTTTGTCTCTTGGGGCTTCGTTTCTGACCCCCTCGGCGGCATGGGCTCATGGCTTGGTGAAGCCTGTCGGGAAATCCATGTCCCACCATAGGGAAAAGACCCGTGCATCGCAGGCGGCTGTCTGTTACCGAATGGCTTCCGGCGTTATTGTACTCGAACAGATGCCCAACAACGCACGCCGCCTTGGGCGGGGCGGCGGATTTGCGCCAATTGGGGAAGCAGTTTTCCGATCCAGCAATCGGCCTCATGCCTGTACCCCGACCCATGGTCGCAGAGGATAGGAGGCACAAAAGCCTCTTGGTTTTTTCCCCTTATTCCTGGCCTTTGAGATTGCTGATTTCGGAAAGAAGGAAATCGCGGAATACTGCGATCCGCTTTGAAGTCCGCAGTTCTTCCGGATAGACGAAATACGCCTCAACCAGAGGAACCTGCTGGTTCGGCAGAATCCTCACAAGGTCGGGATAGCCTGTTGCGGCATAAAGGGGCAGGGAGCCGATGCCGGTTCCGGCCGCAATGGCATTCGCGACGGCCGAGATGTTGTTGATCGCCAGACGACGGCTGCCCTGCCGCGCAACGCCTTCCTGACGCAGAAGATCAAGCAGCCAGTTCACATTCGGTAAAGGCAGATGCCAGCCCGCAAAGCTGATGATCTGGTGGTTGGCGAGATCTTCGAGCGTCTGCGGGGTGCCGTGGCGCTCAAGATAGGCGGCGCTGGCATAGATCGGCATGGGAAAGTTGGCGAGATGACGCTGCACCAGATCGGGCTGTGTGGGCGGGTGCAGTCTGATGGCGACATCCGCTTCACGCATGCCCAGATCCAGATCCGCATCTTCGAGCAGAAGTGTGACCTCGATGTCGGGATGCAGTTCCAGAAAGCGGTTCAGACGTGGAGAAAGCCATGACAGGCCAAAGCCCGTTGTCGTGGTAATCTTGATCTTTCCAGCTGCCCGTTCCTTGCTCTCGCTCAGGAAAGCCTGGGTCAGAGCCAGTTTGGAGAAGACTTCGCGGACCGTACGGTTCAGGACATCACCCTGTTCCGTCAGAATCAGTCCACGCGCGTGCCGATGGAACAACGGCACGCGCAGGACGTCTTCAAGCGCAGAAATCTGACGGGAAACCGCCGACTGGCTCAGTCCCAGCCGGTCACCGGCATGGGTAAAGGAACCGGCTTCAGCGACGGCATGAAAAATCCGCAGCTTGTCCCAGTCCATCTGGTTTTCTCCCCGTTCGCCAAGGCGACGGTCCTCGTCCTTTTTACCCATATGTCCCGGCGTTATCCGTCAAGATATGTCGTTGAATGGACGAAACTGTCTGAAGCACGCGCGAGGGTCAAGTTTTTGTCATGGCAGGTATGCCAGAAAGATATCGTTCGGCTTCCAGAGCGGCCATGCAGCCCGTTCCGGCCGCGGTGACAGCCTGTCGGAAAATGCGATCCTGAATGTCGCCGGCTGCAAACACGCCTTTGACGGATGTTTCGGTTCCGCTGCTTTCGGTCAGGATATATCCGTCGCTGTCACAGGCGACTTCGTGCAGGAAAGGACCCGTGTTCGGCGTGTGACCGATGGCCACAAAAACTCCATCGACATCCAGCCGCGAAAGCGCGCCCGTCTGGGTGTCCTTCAGTACAATCCCGCAGACCACTTCCGGTTCGCCCGAGCCAAGAACCTCCTCGACAGCCTGATTCCAGTGAACTTCGATTTTCGGGTTGGAAAACAGGCGTTCCTGGAGGATGCGCTCGGCGCGCAGGCTGTCCCGGCGATGGATCAGATGCACTTTGTCCGCGTGATGCGTCAGATACAGCGCCTCCTCGACCGCCGTGTTGCCGCCACCGATCACAGCCACCGTCTTGCCGCGATAGAAGAAGCCATCACAGGTCGCACAGGCAGAGACACCGCCGCGCTGCAGGCGCTTTTCCGATTCGAGACCGAGCCACCTGGCCTGCGCGCCCGTCGCGATCACGACAGTGCGGGCCCGGAATTCGTCTCCCGAATCTCCGGTCAGCCGGAAGTATCCGTCCGGCCCCGGACCTTTTTTCAGGTCAGCCTGAACGATCAGGTCATAGATCAGGCGCGTTCCGACATGTTCGGCCTGAGCGCGCATCTGTTCCATCAGCCAGGGCCCCTGCACAGGAGTCGCAAAGCCAGGATAGTTTTCCACATCCGTCGTGATGGTCAGCTGGCCACCGGGCTGCATTCCGGTCACGAGAATCGGCTTAAGACTTGCGCGGGCCGCGTAGATTGCCGCCGTGTAGCCAGCAGGGCCAGCGCCCACAACCAGCAGATCCGTATGATGGATTTCGGGCATGATTGGTCCTCAAATGATATCAGGCCCCTTCATATAGGGACTTCGGACGCATGTGCCATCTTTGCGGATCATGTCGGCTGACATATACGTCAGATTGAAATGAACGCTTCTCCGCACTCCGCACCGATTGAACTGGATGCCATCGACCGGCAGATCATCGCCGAACTCCAGGCCGATGGACGCATGACCAATGTGGAACTCGCCCGCCGCACCGGGATTTCCGCGCCTCCCTGCCTGAGGCGGGTCCGCCGGCTCGAGGAGCTGGGAATCGTCAAGGGGTATCATGCCGAAGTCGATGCCGCCCTGCTGGGGTGGTCCCTGAATTTCTATGCCCTGATCGGCCTTGATAGCCAGAAGGGGAGTGTCCTTGAGGCCTTCGAAGCCCAGGTCGGCGCATGGTCCGAAACGCGCGAATGTCACATGATCCGGGGCGGCGGCGATTTTCTCGTGCGTCTGGTCGCCCGTGACGCCGCCCATCAGAATGCCCTGACACGCCTGCTGACGGACAGCCCGCATGTCGTCCGTGTCCAGACCCTCCAGACCATCCATACGAGCCGTGATCTTGCCGGCGTGCCGATCTGACCGGCTGAACCCATGACTGCTTCCCGGTTGCTGTCTCTTCCGGCCGAACTGAGCGTCATCGTTCCCTGCTACAACGAGGTTTCCAATGTGGCACCGATGGTTGCCGCACTGGAAGGCGCGCTTGAGGGGAGGGCATGGGAAGTTATTTTTGTTGATGATAACTCACCGGATGGCACCGCGTCCGAAGTTGTCCGTCTTGCACGTCTGGACCCTCGGGTCCGGGTGTTGCGACGGGTTGGGCGCCGTGGGCTCTCTTCTGCTGTCATCGAAGGCATCCTTTCGTCCAGTGCACCCTGGGTGGCGGTCATGGACGGGGATCTGCAACACGATGAATCCGTTCTGCGAACCATGCTTGCTGAATTGCAGGGTGGCGCCGAGCTTGTGGTGGCAAGCCGACATGTGGATGGTGGCGATAGTGGAGGGCTGGCCGGACGCTGGAGGCATATGCTCTCCGATACCGGGATCCGGGCTGCACAGGCCGTCATGCCGCACCCGCTGAGCGATCCGATGAGCGGCTTCTTCGCCATGCGACGGGATCTTTTTGAATCCTTGTTGCCACGCCTCTCCGGGACCGGGTTCAAGATCCTGCTCGATCTGGTGATGTCTGCTCCCAGAACTGTCCGGATCGTCGAAGTGCCGTTCGTGTTTCGCCCCCGGCTGGCGGGCGAGAGCAAGCTTGATGTCATGGTCCTGATCCAGTTTGCGACCATGGTGCTCGACAAGCTGGCCCATGGCTGGCTGCCCACACGCTTCATGGCCTTTGCGCTGGTCGGTCTTATGGGCGTGGTCGTGAATGTGAGCGTCATGAATTTTGCGGGGGCGTGTGGCCTGAGCTTTTCCTGGGCACAGCTCGCCGGAACCGCGGCTGCCATTCTGACGAATTTTCTGCTCAACAATCGCTTCACCTACCATGATCGCCGCCTCAAAGGGCAGAAACTCTGGAGGGGGCTGGCCATCTTCGTCGCAGTCTGTTCGCTGGGGGCGGTCGCCAATATCGGCATTGCCCGCATGATGCTGGACAGCGCGGGTCATGGTCACTGGGACCGCTCGTCTGCTGCGGGAGCTGTCGTTGGTGTGGTCTGGAATTACGCGGTGTCCTCCACACTTGTCTGGCGCTGAAACCGTGAGTGAAAATATGCGGAATATCCGGCTGTTCTGGGGGCTTCTTGCGGGACTGACGATCATCCGTCTGTGTCTTGCCGCCAGCGTTCCGCTGACGCCGGACGAGGCGTATTACTGGGTCTGGTCGCGCAATCTTCAGCCCGGCTATCTGGACCATCCGTTCATGGTGGCCCTGTGGATCCGTATCGGAACGTGGGTCGCCGGGGATACGACAGTGGGAGTCCGTCTGCTGGGCCCCCTGTCTGTCCTGCCGGGAAGCTGGGCGCTGTATCAGGCGGCCCGGCGGCTTCTCCCCGGCTGTCCGTGGCCACAATCGGGACTTAGTGCCGCGCTTTTGCTGAATGCCACCCTGATGCTCGGACTGGGTGCCGCGACGATGACGCCCGATACGCCACTGCTGTTCTTCATTACGCTGTTTCTCTACACACTCAGCCGCGCGATTGATCCGGAGCTGACATCGCGCGCGGCTCTTCCGTGGTGGATTGGCTCGGGCCTTTTGTTGGGTCTGGCTTTTGATTCAAAATATACCGCTGTCCTGATCGGTCTGGGGTTGGGGGGGGCGGTCCTGACGACGAAGCGCCTGCGTCAGCAGCCCGGTCCCTGGCTGGCTCTTCCGGGACTGTGTCTGGCGACGTCCCCTGTCATCGTGTGGAATGCGATGCATCAATGGGCCAGTTTTCTCAGGCAGGGCGGACGGACAGGAGACTGGCATCCGGCGCGGGCGCTCCAGTTTTTGGGGGAACTGTTGGGCGGGCAGATCGGGCTTGCCACGCCGCTGGTTTTCATTCTGTTTGCGGCCGGACTTTGGGCCTGTCTCAAGCGTAACAGGCTTCTGGCGTGGCTGGCTCTGGTGCCGACGGTCGTGTTCGTGACCCATGCTTTCGGGGATCGCGTACAGCCCAACTGGCCTGCCGTCATCTATCCGGTTCTTGCCCTCGCAGCACTGGAAGCCGGATGGCGCATCCGCTGGGCTGTAACCAGCGGACTGGTCATCACCATGATTGTTTGCATCCAGGCAATGTTTTCGCCGCTTCATCTCGTCCCGCATCGTGACCCTGTGCTGCGCCTTACGGGAGGATGGGATGAGTTTTCCCGTAAGGTTGCGATGCAGGCAAAAGCGCAGGGCGCGACGGCTCTGGCCGCGGAGGATTACGGTCTGGCATCCCGTCTGGCATTCACGCAGAATATTCTTCCCGTTACCGGAACGGATCAGCGCTGGCATCTTTTCCACCTTCCTGCGGTAAAGGCGGCCAAAACGGTCATGGTTGAAGAGCAGAGGCATGGTGTGGAGGCGCAGGAGGCCGCAACATTCTGCCGTAAAGTCCGGGGGCAGGCCATCCGCTGTTATATTGTACACGGGCCGGATTTTGTCGCTGGCGTGCAGCTTCCGGGGCGTTCTTAAACCTCTCCTTAAGAACTCGCCTGTCATACTGAGGCCACTCAGGAGGCGGGATGTCCAACCAGAACGGCAAAGAAGCACGAAAGATCATCATCAAACGTTTTGACGTTGTTGAAGGTGGTCATCACGGCGGGGCCTGGAAGATCGCCTACGCCGATTTCGTAACGGCCATGATGGCGTTCTTTCTGGTTATGTGGCTCATCAACGCCACGACGGAAGAGCAGCGGAAGGGTATCGCCAACTTCTTCAATCCGATGGCCGTCTGGAAAGACATGCCTCCTCCCGTCGATAATGTTCTGCCTGCGGCTCCTGAGCCCGTCTCCCTGGAAACAAAGGCCGTGGCCCTGAAACCGGGCAAAGACCAGTACGGAAAACCGGTTCAGGGAGGCGCTTCGGGCGCACAGACGGCCAGGGACCAGAACGCTTCCAGCGCTCATACGGCCCAGATCGTCGTTCTGCATGACAGTCAGATCCAGCCCGGAGAACCGCCTGTTACGTCCTCTCCTCCGAGCCCGGATCAGAAGGCCGAACAGGCTGCCAGAGTGGCTGCGGCCCAGAAAATTCAGGCTCTGATCGGCACAACGCCGGAACTCGCCGACGTCCGCTCGCAGGTTTCGGTTACGGCGGGTGATGACGGTCTTCATATCCAGATTGCAGATTCCGAACATCAGCCGATGTTCGCCCTCGGCAAGTCTTCTCCTGATGCCCATGCGGTTCAGTTGATCAAGGCAATCGTGCCCTATCTCGAGAAACTGCACGGCAAGCTGTCCATCGCCGGTTACACGGACGCCGCGCCTTATCGTCCCGGACAGATGAGCAACTGGAGCCTGTCGAGTGCAAGGGCAGTCGCCGTGCGGGATCTGGTGGTTCAGAACGGCTTTCCGGATGGACGCCTGAAATCCGTCAGCGGATATGCCGACCGGAACCTGTTTGACCCCACTCAGCCTCTCAATCCCCGGAACCGTCGCATCGTGCTGGTGCTGTCGCCCGATATTTCTCAATAAATTCAGGTCAGTCAGGAAGTTTTCGGATGTTCATCATTATCGGTCTGGTTGTTGTTCTGGGCTGTGTTTTCGGATCGTTCGTAGCATCCGGCGGGGCCATTGGCCCTCTCGTCTCCTCAATGCCTTTCGAGCTTCTGACCATTCTGGGGGCTGCTGTCGGAACCTTTCTGATGGCCAACTCCATAGCCGCCGTGAAGCACCTGCCGGGTGGCCTGAAGAAGGCCATGAAGGGCTCGCAGTATGTCCGGTCAGACTATGTCGACCTTCTGAGTCTGCTTTTCCATATTTCGAAACTGGCCTCTTCCAAGGGGTTCATGGCGCTTGAATCCCATATCGAAGATCCACAGGGCAGCACGGTTTTTGGCGCTTTTCCAAAAATCCGGGACAATTCCCATGTCTGTTCGTTCATCTGTGACTATCTGCGTATGGCAGGCATGAATGCCACCGATCCGTATCAGATGGATGAGGTGATGGGGAATGAACTCAAAAAAAACATGCGGGAGGAAATGCACCTCTCCCACGCACTCCAGTCTATCGCTGATGCGCTGCCGGCACTTGGGATCGTGGCGGCGGTTCTTGGCGTGATCAAGACAATGGCCTCCATCAGCAAGCCTCCAATCATTCTGGGTGAAATGATTGCGGGCGCTCTGGTCGGAACATTCCTTGGTATTCTTCTGGCCTACGGAATTGTCGCGCCGATTGCCAGCCGACTGGGGGGCGTGGTGGAGGAAGAATCCTCTTATCTCGATCTCGTGCGATCCGTGATTGTGGCGCATCTTCAGGGGAATGCCCCTCAGGTTAGTGTCGAAATCGGTCGTAAAAGCATTCCCTCCGATCTGATGCCGAGCTTTCAGGAAGTAGAGGAAGCTGTCAGCGCAGCAGCTGTGGCCTGATTGTCCGGATGTCTTTACGATGCCGATATTGTCGGTATCGTAAAGGCGTTCCATGTCTCCTGTTCTTGCGAGAGTACTCTGTCTGTCTCTCTCCATCCTGCCGCTGGCAGCGTATGCGGGTCCATCTTCTCTTCCATCGCCTGCCGAGCTGAGTCAGACGGACGGTGCCACGGCGCTGAAATGGGTGAGGGCACAGAACGCCCACACAGAAGCGACGCTCACTTCTGATCCCCGCTACAAGCCTCTCTACCAGAAAATTCTGACGGCCCAGCAATCTCCGGCACGTCTTGCGCTCCCTACACAGCAGGGCGGGGAAATCTGGAACTTCTGGCAGGATGATCGTCATACACGCGGGATATGGCGCAGCACTTCGACATCCTCCTTCCAGTCCGGCCATCCGGAATGGAAGATGCGTTTCGACCTTGATGCGCTGGCACAGAATGAGCATGCCAACTGGGTCATGGAGGGTCTGGACTGTCTCAGCCCGCAGGACCGGTTCTGTCTCATGTCGCTGTCAGAGGCGGGAGAAGATGCTCATGTGGTCCGGGAATACGACACACAGGCAGATACTTTTGTTAAAGACGGCTTTGATCTTCCTTCCGGAAAGCAGACGGCCATCTGGGTTGACGCCAATACACTTCTGGTCTCGCGAGACTGGGGGGCAGGCAACGCCGGGCTGACGCGTTCGGGCTATCCCTATTCGGTTCGGCTTTTGCATCGTGGGCAGAAACTGGCCCAGGCTGTCGAAGTCTATCGTGGTCAGATCACGGATATGGATGTGGCGCCAGAGCGCCTGCGTGATGAAAAGGGCCGTGAACTTTTCCTGATCAGCCGTCATCGGGATTTCTTCCACACGGAAGTCAGTCTGTTCAATCCTGCAACGCAGACGCTGACCCGGCTGCCTCTGCCGGAAAAATATGACAGCCTGTCCTATCTGGATGGCCAACTGGTTCTGCATCTGTTGCAGGACTGGACACTGGCCGGTCAGACATTTCATGCAGACAGTATTGTTGCGCTCGACCTGAAAAATCCTGCGGCTCCCCGGACCATCCTCTCGCCGACATCCCGTCAGACGATCGGGGATGGCATGGGGGACGCCCTTGCCGTGACAAAAGATGGTCTGGTGGTTGTTGTGTACGACAACGTCCAGCCTGTCCTGAAGCTCTATCGTCATGGCGCGAGCGGAGCATGGACGTCGCGGTCGATTTCCTTACCTGGGAATATGGCGGCTGAAATCGTTTCGTCAGATCCCGGACTGTCGCAGGCCTATCTCCAGCTTGAAGGCTTCATTCAGGCGCCACAGATCTGGAGCCTGAATACGACGGCCCAGACCGCTCAGCCTCTGTATCGCCAGCCCAATCTGTTCGATGCATCCAATCTGGCTGTCGAGCAGATGTCGGCCACCAGCGCGGATGGTACGGCCATTCCTTATTTCATTGTGCATGCCAAAGACTGGCGGAAGGATGGCGCCCGTCCGACGTTGATGACGGCTTATGGTGGGTTCGGGCTGTCCTATCTGCCGGTCTATCATCCCGATCTCGGGATTACATGGTTTGACCGGGGTGGCGTTTACGTCATGGCCAATATCCGTGGTGGCGGAGAATTCGGACCCGCATGGCATGATGTCGCGCGTCGGGAAGGGAGGCAGAAAGCCTATGACGATTTTGCGGCCGTTGCCCGGGATCTGACGGCACGCCATATCACATCGCCACGGCATCTGGGGCTGCGGGGACGGTCCAATGGCGGTCTGCTGGCGGGTGTGGAGTTCACCCAGCATCCGGAGCTGTGGAATGCTGCCATTATCGGCGTGCCGCTTCTGGACATGATGAATTACGAGCAGATGGCGGCAGGAGCGTCCTGGGCCGCCGAGTATGGCAGCGTCTCGGAGCCGGGGCCGCGCGCGTTCTGGGAGAAGATGTCGCCTTTGCAGAACCTGAAGGCGGGCGTGTCCTATCCGGAGCCGTTTATTTTCACCTCAACGCGTGATGACCGGGTCGGTCCGATCCATGCGCGTCGCTTCGCGGCCCGGCTGGAAAGCCTGAAACAACCCTTCCTGTATTATGAGGATGTGGAAGGCGGCCATGCCGGTACGGTCAATGCGGCCGAGGTCGCGCATGAGCGGGCTCTGGAAGCCATCTATCTCAGCCATCGACTGATGGACGCGCAGTAAGCCGTACTCATCCCCTGTCCGCAGATGGCGGGCAGGGGAGTAGGAAGCCTTTGGGCATAAAAAAAGCCGCACTTCCGAAGGAGGCGGCTTTTTTTTCCGTTCGGAGGACGGGAAAGCTTAGAAGCCTTCACGCTCCAGACGCTTACGCTCCATCTTGCGGGCGCGACGAACAGCTTCAGCTGCTTCGCGGGCGCGCTTTTCGGAGGGCTTTTCGAAGTGGCGACGCAGCTTCATTTCACGAAACACGCCTTCGCGCTGCATCTTCTTCTTGAGCGCCTTAAGCGCCTGGTCAACATTGTTGTCACGAACGAGAACCTGCACGGTGCCGTCAACTCCTTATGGGCCCGCTCTTCAGCGCCACCCGTGATATGGCAATCCAACTAAGGATGGTGCCCTTAACACATCTTTTGCGGGGAACGCAATTCATTCGGCCATGCTTGAATGGATTCTTCGCAAAGCGCACTCTGCGGCGTGCATTTGCGTTCCCTAGGATGCACAGCCCGTCGGAAGGAAGATGATTTCATGGCCCTGCTCAAGATTGCCCGGATGGGCAACCCCGTCCTGCATCAGGTGGCACAGGCCGTTTCTGACCCGAAAGCCCCGGAAATCCAGTCTCTCATCGCAGACATGATGGAAACGATGGCAGATGCGCGCGGGGCAGGACTGGCAGCGCCTCAGGTTCATCAGCCGCTGCGGATGTTCGTCTATCACGTTCCTGCAAGCCGTGTGGCGAATCCCGAGGAGGCATTGCTGCCCCGCGTTCTCATCAACCCCGAAATTGTGCCTCTTGGGGAAGAGATGATGATCTGCACCGAAGGGTGCCTGTCGATTCCGGGGCTGCGGGCGGACGTGCCGCGTTATGCAGCGGTGCGCTATTCCGGGCTGGATCAGGACGGGGTGCTCGTCGAAGGCGAGGCGACGGGGTTTCATGCCAATGTCCTGCAACATGAAAACGACCATCTGGACGGCATTCTCTATCCGCAGCGGATTACCGACTTCGATCGCTTTGGATATGTGGAGGAAGCTCTCCGGTGACAGCCAGGTCCATGGACATTCCATCATCTGCGACGGCGCATCTTTATCTGCGGGAAGACCGTATCCGGCAGTCCTATGAGGCCATGATGCTGGCCTGGCGGACCCTGAATGCCGACTGCGAAATTCTTCTGCGCGAGAGAGGGCTAGGGCCGGCGCATCACCGCATTCTTTTTCTGACAGCCGCGCATCCGGGAATTACCCCGGGCGCGCTTCTGAACAGCCTCGGCATCACCAAACAGTCTCTTGGCCGCGCTCTGGGGGATCTTCGGGAGCGCAGGCTGCTTGTGCAGGAAGAAGACCGTCACGACCGCCGCAAACGTCCCCTGCGCCTGACGGAAACCGGGGAAGCCCTTGAACGCGAGCTTTTCCTTATGATCCGCGAAGTCATGACCAAAGCCTATCGTGAAGCAGGCATGACGGCCGTGGAAGGGTTTCGCCGTGTCCTCACGCCCCTGCAGGCACCAGTCGGAAATCCTGTCCCATGAGTGACGAGCATATTCTGGTCGTTGATGATGATCCGCGCCTTCTGCGGCTTCTCCAGCGTTATCTGTCCGAGAATGGCTATCGTGTGAGTACGGCCCTTGATGCTCTGGCGGCCCGCGACGTCCTGCAACGGATTCAGCCCGATGCACTCGTTCTCGACGTGACCATGCCGGGCGAGGACGGTCTGTCCCTGACCAACAGCCTGCGCAGGGATGGTCTGTCGCTTCCGATTCTGCTTCTGACGGCACGGGGAGAGCCTGCGGATCGGATCGGTGGTCTTGAAGCCGGTGCGGACGATTATCTGGGCAAGCCATTCGAACCGCGTGAGCTTCTGCTGCGTCTGCGGGCCCATCTTCGACGTGTGGTGCCCTCATTGCCAGTGGTGGACGAAGTTCCCGACATCCTGCGGCTGGGAGAGCTGGAATTCGATGTCAAACGCGGGCTCCTTAGTGGCCCTCAGGGAGCCGTGCATCTGACGGGAGGAGAATCCGCACTCTTGGGCGTTCTCACCAGCCAGCCCGGAACGGTTCTCTCGCGTGAAGCCATCGCCAGGGCGCTGGAGATGGACGAGATCGGCGAACGTGCCGTCGACGTTCAGGTCACGCGCCTGCGGCGGCGGATCGAGGTGGACCCCAAGGAACCCCGTTTCCTTCATACCGTGCGGGGCAAGGGCTATGTTCTCAAACCGGGACGCTGACCCGGCGCTCGAGCGGGACGATGCCTGGCAGAAGCTGGACCGTCCGTTAAGGCGTATCCTGCCGCGCTCCCTCATGGGGCGGTCGATGCTGATTGTGCTTATTCCCCTGCTGGTCACGCAGGCGATTGCGCTGGGCCTGTTTTACGGGACCTATCTGAACGTCGTCTCCCGCCGTCTGTCAGATGGCGTGACGGGGGAAATTTCGCTTGTCATTGCCATGATCGAGCACACTTCTTCCGGCGCGGAACGGGCGCTCATCCTTCAGGACGCGTCCTCACGGACCCAGCTGGGCTTTTCGTTCCATCCTGCCGAAACGCTCTCCCGGCACGGGACGAATCATGTTCTGGGTCCGATGGATGACGATTTCGCCCGTTCCATCCAGCAGACTCTCGGCAGCTCCTATGATGTGGACTGGTCTGGAGCGCCCCAGACCGTGCGCGCCTCGATCCAGTTGCCGCAGGGCGTGATGGTGGTCATGGTCCCGGCCAAACGCCTGAATATCGGGCCGATCTGGCTTTTCGTCGTCTGGGCTGTCAGCAGTTCCATTTTGCTGTTCCTGATCGCCGGGCTGTTCATGCGCAATCAGGTGCGCGCCATCCGTCGTCTGGGGCATGCTGCCGAACTGTTCGGGATGGGGCGGGATCAGGGACCGATCCGCCCTCAGGGCGCGCGGGAGGTACGGCAGGCCGCCGTTGCGTTCAATCGCATGCAGGCGCGGGTGAACCGCTTTGTGGCGCAACGTACGGCTGTTCTGGCCGGGGTCTCGCACGATCTGCGGACGCCCCTGACACGACTGCGTCTGACGGTTGCCATGATCCCCGCCTTCGGCCCGATCCGTGCCGAAAGCCTCAAGCCAGATCTGGCGGATATGGTCACGGATATCGAGGACATGGAGCGCCTGATCGGCAGCTATCTGTCATTTGCGCGTGGAGAGGGGGCGGAAGATCCCGTCCTGACAGATCTGAGGGGGATGCTTGAGGATGTTGCGGCTGCCACGCTGCGGGCGGGCGGGCATGTGCTGGGGGTCGAAGGCCGGGAGGGCGTGGAAGCTGTGGTCCGGCCTGATGCCCTGCGACGCGTTCTGACAAATTTGGCAGAAAATGCCCGCCGTCATGGAGGGGCGATGCGGTTTTCCCTGCGTGAAGGGACGCGGAATATCGAAATCGCTGTGGAGGATAACGGACCGGGCCTGTCGGCCAGCCGTCGTGCCGCCATTTCGGAACTCAATGGCACGAGTGGCAGCCAAGATGGACAAAGCGGGGGTCTGAGGCTGACGATCGTACGGGACATCATTCATGCCCATGGCGGGTCCATCCGCCTGATGGATAGCCCGCTGGGAGGTCTGGGCGTTCTGCTCAGCCTCCCGAAATAATCAGGCTTTCAGAAACTTAGGGCAGCGAGTTGCCGGCGCCGCCATTGCCGGTGCCCTGACCGCCCATCGGTCCGGTGCTTCCGCCGAACTGGCTGCTCATGCCGCTCATCGGGTTGTAGCGGCCGACATTGCCCAGCAGTTCCTGCAGGATGGACGAACTGGTGCCTGGCGTTGGTGTCTTCGCGCCCACCATGCCGACATACATCGCATTCTTCTTGTTGAGTGTGTCCACCTTGCGCAGGACGCCCCCATTATCGAAATTCAGGACAACAACCTCCTGTTTCTTGACGCTCGGGAAGGTCAGCGGCGTAGGCGACGTGATCATCGAGACGTAGATCCAGGTATTGTCGTCGAAGGTCGCATGCGCCGTCGGCGATCCCAGCAGATCGAGCACGTCCGTGCGTGTGCTCGTTCCGGGCACGAGCTGGGCATAATCGGTCTTTTCGATCAGGGAGCCACGCGGCTCGGGAATCGGGGAAAAGAACGAGCATCCGCCGAGCAGCAGCGGAACGCATGCCACTCCGGCCTGTGCGAAACGGCGAAGGAAGCGTGTTCTGCTTTGGGGCGTCGGGGAAGATGCGTTATTCATGGATCCGGAAACTATCCTGTGCAAGAGAACCGCTTCACTGAGCGCGTGCCCGAATGGCGCCTGCATGTCAACGATTTCCCCCATATTCCGGGGGCTGGAGTGTCTGAATGTCCCATTCTCCTGAATTTTCCCGACGCATCCCTTTCAACCGGCTGGGATCGGGGCTGGGCGAGACGATCGAGGCCTCACCTGCCGAGCGTGCGGCCCTTGCAGCCCGTCTGGGACTCCCCGAAATCGAAGCGCTGACCTGTCGCTTTCGTCTGACGCCCGCAGACAACCGGAGCGTTCTGGCAGAAGGCCACCTTGCGGCGAAAGTCACGCAGACCTGCGTCATCACGTCCGAACCTTTCAAGGATGTTCTGGCCGAGACTTTTTTCCTGCGGTTCATCCCCCTAGAGGACATGCCCGAGGACGAATTCGACATTGATTCCATTGATCTGGATGGTCCTGACGACGTTCCGCATGATGGAAAGGCCCTTGATATCGGTGAAGCCACAGCGGAACAGCTTGCCCTGATGCTGGACCCTTATCCGCGCAAACCCGGCGTCGGTCTGGAAAATGCGGTTGACGTGGCGCCCGCAGAAGGGGAAGAAGGGGCTGAGTTGTCTGGCGAAGGGCCGGATGGTCCGCGCCGTCCCAATCCGTTTTCAGCACTTTCCGCGCTGAAAAGCGGGGACAGGAAAGAATAAAATCCGACGTCTGACTTGCGGGTTTCCTCAGGCTCTGCTAGAGCCGCCCGCCTGAACTCGACGTAAATACGAGACGACGAACAACAGGGCACCGGATGCCGCGGGGAGCGGAGCAGGGGTGCCGACACAGAAGCAGAAAGAGGCATAAAAGCCATGGCCGTCCCTAAAAGAAAGACTACGCCGTCCCGTCGTGGCATGCGTCGCAGCCACGATGCCCTGACCGTCGAGGCTCACGCAGAGTGCTCGAACTGTGGCGAACTGAAGCGTCCGCATCACGTTTGCAGCCACTGCGGTCACTATGACGGCCGTGAAGTGGTCGCTGCTGGAAACAGCGGCAAGGGCCTGAAGACCGCCGTCCGCGCCTGATCCCTACCTGCGGGTCCGCCATCTCTCAGGAGTACGGCCCCGCATCTGTGATGCTGTCCGGGAAACTGTCTCAATGACCAAAGCGCCTGTCACGCCCGAACGTGACATCGCGGCCTCCGGGCCTTATGCCCTCGCCGTCGATGCAATGGGTGGTGACAGGGCCCCGGATATCGTCCTTGCCGGACTTGATCTGGCTGCCGACCGGCACCCGAAGGCCCGTATTCTCCTGATCGGAGATGAAACCCTTCTCAGGGCCGCGCTGGCCAAACATCCCAAAGCTGCAGGCCTGTGTGATATCCGTCACTCAGAAGCCAGTATCCCCATGGATATGAAGCCGACGTCCGCTTTGCGCGTTCGGGGCTCTTCCATGCGCATGGCTATGGAAGCGGTCGCCGCAGGTGAAGCTCGCGGTGTTGTTTCTGCAGGCAACAGCGGTGCCATGCTGGCTCTTGCGAAAATCATCGTCAAAGCCCTGCCGGGGATTTCCCGGCCTGCCATGGCCGCGGTTCAGCCGTCGGCCCGTGGTGATGTCGTGATGCTTGATCTGGGTGCGAACATTGCCTGCGATGCGCGCAATCTGGTCGAATTTGCGATTATGGGCGAAGCTTTCGCTCAGGCCGCGCTCGGTCTTCCGTCTCCGACCATCGGCCTTCTGAATGTCGGTTCAGAGGAGTTGAAGGGAGACGATCGGCTGCGGCAGGCTTCTGAACGTCTGAGAGAAAGCCCTCTGGCGCCACAGTTTCATGGCTTTGTCGAAGGACATGACATTACAGCCGGAACAACCGACGTGATCGTGACGGACGGTTTTACCGGCAATATTGCGCTGAAAACCGGCGAAGGTGCACTGAAACTTGCCTTCGGACTCCTGCGGCGCGTTTTTGAAACCAATCTGCTGACCCGCCTTGGATATCTTCTGGTCAAACCGGGACTGGAGCGGATGCGGGAATGGATTGACCCGCGTCGCTACAATGGGGCCCTGTTTGTCGGTCTGAACGGAATTGTCGTAAAATCACATGGTGGAGCGGACGGTGAAAGCTTTGCCGCAGCCGTAGATGTTGCCATGGATGCCGTCACGCACCACCTGAACGACAAGATCCGTGATCGTCTGGAGCAGCTTGGGATGGGAACGTCCGAGCCAACTGAGACCGTATCCACCAGGGCTGTTCCCGAACCTGTGAGCTGAAAAATTATGTCCGATCCCATTCGTGTCCGCCTGACGGGTGTTGGGGGCTATCTGCCGCGCGACGTCGTGACCAATGACGACCTTGCCCTGAAATATGGCATCGAGACTTCGGACGAATGGATCAGGACCCGAACCGGCATTGCCCAGCGGCATATCGCTTCCGGTGACGAAACCACGGCCAGCATGGCTGCCAAGGCTGCCCGGCAGGCTCTGGACTACGCAGGCGTCGATGCTTCCGAGGTCGATGCGGTTCTGGTCGCCACGGCTACTCCGGATCAGGTTTTCCCCGCCATGGCAGTGCAGGTTCAGGCTCTCCTGGGCATGACGACAGGTTTTGGCTTCGACCTCAGCGCCGCGTGCTCGGGTTTTGTCTATGCTCTGGCGACGGCCCGGGCGTTGATGCAGGCTGGTCAGACGAAAAAGATTCTTGTCATCGGAAGTGAGGTTTTCTCGCGCTTGTTGGACTGGACGGACCGCTCCACCTGCGTCCTTTTCGGGGATGGTGCGGGCGCGGTACTGCTGGAAGCCAGCAGTGAGGGCGAGGAGGGTATCCTCTCCACCCATCTGCACTCCGATGGCCGGACGGGCGATATTCTTTATGTGGACGGTGCTGCGGGATGTGCATCAGCAACGCAGCAGTTGCGGATGCAGGGACGCGAGGTGTTCCGCCACGCCGTGGTCAAGCTCTCGCAGGCCGTGGATGAGGCGCTGGCGGCCAATGGTCTGACCGGTCAGGATATCCAGTGGATGGTGCCGCATCAGGCCAATCTGCGGATTATCGAGGGTATGGCGAAGAAGCTGGCACTGCCGTCGGATCGGGTCGTGGTGACGGTGGACCGTCATGCCAACACCTCTGCGGCGTCCATTCCGCTGGCTCTGAATGAGGCTGTGCGGGACGGCCGGATTCGCAAGGGAGATCTGGTCCTGATGGAGGCGCTGGGTGGCGGACTGACATGGGGGTCCGCTCTCGTCCGGATGTAGGCCCGCGCCCCATTCGGGGCTGGTTAATGATTGATTCCTTTGACTGTTCTGTGCGTCATGATACGCAAGTGACATGAGCACAGTCACGCGCGCGAATCTTGTTGAGCATCTCTATAGCCGTGTTGGTCTTTCCCGACACGACTCCTCCATGATTCTCGAGAGCCTTCTGGGCGTGATCTCCGATCGCCTCGAAGCAGGCGAATCTGTGAAACTGAGCGGATTCGGAACGTTCTCCGTCCGCCAGAAGGGAGAGCGCATCGGACGCAATCCCAAGACTGGTGTGGAGGTTCCCATCCTTCCCAGAGCCGTATTGGTGTTCAGACCTTCCCAACTTCTGAGGGATCGGATGAACGGTTCCGAGAATGCCGTTACCGAGGCATCGTTCCATGACAGATAAGTCCATATCCGAGGCCAATGCGTTGCCGCCGAATGACGATCTCCCGACAGGTCTGGAAAAGGTCAGAAAGGCCCCGGATGCCTATCGGACCATCAGCGAAGTTGCCGAGGAACTGCATATTCCCCAGCATCGCCTGCGGTCATGGGAGACCATTTATCCGGGCGTAAAGCCGTTTCGCGGGGAAAGTGGGCGGCGCTATTACAGTCCCGAGCATATCGAGACGCTTCGGTTGATTTCGGACCTGCTTTACGTGCAGGGCTACAAAGGGCAGGGAGTTTTGCGGGTGCTGCGAGAGCGCCGCGCTCAGAAAGCACGGGCCGGTCAGAAAGCCGTTGCCGAGATCGTGCCGGAAGCGCTGCCTGAGATTCCAGCCGCGGCTGTGGAGCTGGTGTTTGCTCCGGCGGTGACTGCTGTTGCGCTGGTTGAGGAAGATCAGTCATTTGCGGAGACGCCGCTGGTTGCAGACATTGTTGGCGATGAAGACGTTAATGCTGCTCCCGCAATCCATCCTGACGACGAGGTTACTTTTCCGGAACGTCCAGCCGAAGCTCACAATATTATCGTAGCCGAGACGCTTGACGCTCCGGAAGAAAATGAGATCGCCGAAGCCGAAGCCGAAGCCGAAGCCGAAGCCGAAGCCGAAGCCGAAGCCGAAGCCGAAGCCGAAGCCGAAGCCGAAGCCGAAGCCGAAGCCGAAGCCGAAGCCGAAGCCGAAGCCGAAGCCGAAGCCGAAGCCGAAGCCGAAGCCGAAGCCCACGATTCTGCACTTCTTCTGACCCTGCGTGACGAAAACGAACTTCTGTTCAGCGCGCTCGAAAAGACCGAGGCCGAAAACGGCCTGCTGCGGGCGGAACTGCGGGAAATTTTCGAAGAGCTTCAGAATTTGCGAAATCTTCTGCCAGTTTAGTCACAATCCCCCATTGCGGTGAGGGTGGGACACTGCTAAACCACCGCCACCGCAGGACGACGGGCAGTAGCGCAGCCTGGTAGCGCACCAGTCTGGGGGACTGGGGGTCGTGGGTTCGAATCCCGCCTGCCCGACCAGTCCTGCGGTAATATTTTTTCCTTAAAACTCAGTGTCTTTTGCATAGATCCCTTTGCGGGGATTTGTCTCTGTCCAGAGCGTCCATAGCAGATGCAGGGCGGACATGATGGCCGGACCAAGGAAGAGGCCCAGCAGACCCCAGGTCTCGGCGCCCCCAAGAATTCCCAACAGAACCCACAGGAACGGCATTTTCGTGCTGCCACCAATCAGTGCGGGGCGGATGAAATGGTCCGCTATGAAGATCACGACGGAGCCGATGGCAGCCACGACGATCGCTCCGATCATGCTGCTTTTTGCCAGCAGCAGCAGCGCCACCAGCCCGACTGTCGGCCATGCCAGAAACGGGATCATGGCGGCTACAGCCGTGACCATCGCAAACAGCAGGGGCTGTGGGGCGCCCGTCGACATATAGACGATCCCCATGATCGCCCCTTCGCCCAGACCGACCAGAACAAGCCCGGCCAGCGTCCCGTGGACTGAGGAAATCATCTGCTTGGCGAGGCTTTCTCCCTGCTCACCGAACAGCCGCTGTGATCCCAGAAGGCATTTGCGGATAACACTGTCGCCATCCTTCAGCAGGAAAAACAGTGTCAGGAGCGAGAAGGCGAACAGGGTGCCCCGGCGGGCGAGCTGCGTGCCTACCTGTCTGGTCATCTGCATTCCATGTCCAACATCGACGGAATGAAGCAGATGGGAGAGGCGCTGCGGGCTGGTCATGTGGTTCTGCCACCAATTGGTGGCCTGGGTGGCCATGAAAGGCAGGTGTGGCACCCATTCCGGCATCGGAATGCCGTTGTTGCGCACGTCATCAATCCATTCCAGCGCGCTTCGTGCCTCATCCGCGACTTTCACCCCAACCAGCGAAACAGGCACCAGAAAAATCAGCGCCACGGCCAGGGTAAAGATCATGGGCAGCCAGTCGCTGCGGCCGAAGCGCAGTTCAGCGCGGCGGTAGAGCGGCCAGATGGAAATGGTGAACACGCAGCCCCACAGAAGGGCCGGCAGGAAGCCCTTGAGGGTATAAAGGCCTATCGCCACGAAAAAGAGTGCCAGAAAGCCCCGTGCGCGCCGCTGGATCGTTCCCGTGGAGGCTGAAGCCTCTATCGTGATGGTGTCGGGTGATGAGGAAGAAGAAAGATCGGTCATGGGACTTCCGGAAGAAAAACATGCCTGAACTGTCGTCTTGCGCAGGGAGAACTGCCTTGACGAAAAGAGTCCGGATGAAAAGAGGCGTCAAAAAAAACCGGGAAACGTTGTTCCGCATGGGCGGAACTATTCCACGGGAAGGCTTTCAAATGAAGAGCAGCCGGACTGGATGGCCAGTCCGACTGCCTGCTGGCTGAAACGTTTCTGATAGATCTGGCGAATGGTTCTTAAATGAGCCTGAAGGCTGCGGTCTGTGGCAGAGGCGATAATCCAGACGATTCGCGATTTTTCCTGAATGACCCTTTGTCCGGCAGCATCATACCACTGCCCCTGAGCGTCGATAATGGTAAAACCTGCCGGAAAGCGTGGTGTGATTTCACTGTCCACGAACTGTTGCCAGTCCTGCGTGTCAATCACGCTGCCATCAGGGCGGGTCAGGCCGAATGCCAGACGGATCTGCAATCCGTCTTTCGCGCCGATTTCCCGACACAGATTGGGCGTGACGCTGACGGGCACAATGCATCCGCCCAGCAGAGGGCTCGTCAGGATCAGGGAAGCGAATGCTCTTCTCACGCTGCCTGTCCGGAGAGGGCGCGGCGTAGAATGGAAGCGTCGGCGGGATCGAAAAGACCACGCCGGAGGAAGAGGTCGATCAGGACGAGATTGACGTTGAACTTGAAATCATTCGTATCCCGGACCAGTGCCATGACCCGCTGAATGGGCAGAAGATGGAAGCTCTCCACTTCTCCGTCCTCCGCGACGGGCACGAAGTCTTCGGGAAGCAGAAGATCATAGCAGTGCAGGACATCACGCCGCAGCCCTTCAGGCCGCTCAAGAGCATAATGGATCCGCCCAACACGCTGTGCTTTTGCGGCCAACCCGGCGGGGATACCGGCTTCTTCCTGCGCTTCCTTGATTACGGTCGTCTGCGGATCGAGGCCGGCACTCATGCCCCCGGCAACCAGATGATCCAGTTTTCCCGGATCAAGCCGCTTGCTCATGCTGCGTCGCGCCACCCAGAGGAAAAGCCCGTCTGCCCGCTCGACCAGTCCGTTCAGATGCACACCTTCGGCCGCGAGGCCCAGAACCGGAATGGCCCCCCGGTCCACCTGTCCGAGAACGGCGCCGCTGTCATCGCGTACGTCGAAGGCTTCGTGATGGGAGGTGTAGAGGCCCATTTCGCAGAGCGTGCGGGACAGGGGAAAGAGGTCTGCTCCGGAACTCACTCCGAATGTCCCCGATTTGTGAGCCTCAAGAGTTTCAAGCGCCTGAATCGTAGAAGGGGTGATCCAGCCGATCTGTGAGGCATCGCAGAAGAACGGAGTGCGGCTGCCTGGCAGGCCGGCGTTGTTGCAGGCTGCGATATGCCGCAGAAACGGCGCAAGGGTGCGGGAGAAAGATTTATTCGACACAGCAAGATATGTCGCATGCAGGGCGGCCATTTGCAAAGCACCGTCAGCACTTCCACATAGTCGATCCATGCTCAAAAAAACCGATTCGACGTCTGAAGCGCTTTCCCTTCGTGTTCTGTGGCCCCTGATTCGGCCTGAGAAGCTCTGGCCCGACGCGACGCGTATCGGCTTTGCACTGGTCATTCTTCTGGTGGAAAGTGCGACCGCCGTTGCGACGCCCTGGCTCTTCAGTCGTATGGTGAGCAGTCTTTCGCGTCCGGAAACCCTTCTGGCTGTCCCGGTGTGGCTGATAGCCCAGTATGCCGTCATCCGCATTATTTCCGGACTGGCGAGCCCATTGCGGGAATTTCTGGTCAAGCCGGTTGAAACGGATCTTGAGCGTCGTGTTGCTGTCCTCGGGTTGCGGCATCTGCATGATCTGAGTGTCCGCTTCCATCTGGACCGGCAGACGGGCTCCCTGACCCGGACGCTCGATCGTGGGGCCGATGCTGTCGGAACACTGCTGTCATTGGCGCTGTTCAACGTTTTGCCCAACGTCATTGAACTCATCATGACGCTGACTGTCATCCTGAAAATCTTCGACTGGCGGTATGTCGCACTGCTTCTGGTGGCGCTGGGGCTGTATTCCGCCGTGTCTTACGTTTTTACCCGCCTGAGGATGACGGCTAGACGGGCCCGGAACCGTGCCAGCAATCAGGCCCAGCACCAGCTTGTGGACAGTATCCTCAACTTCGAGACGGTGCGAAGTTTTGCCAATGAAACCCATGAAATTGACCGTTACGACGCGGCCCGCAGAGATCTCCGGAAGGCGGAAATCAGCCTTCAGCGTTATGTCAGCCTGTCCCAGATCAGTCGGGGATTTCTGATAGCCGCAACGACCACGACGCTTCTGGCTATGGCGGCGCATGATATCGTATTGCACCGTCTCGCGGTGGCGCAGTTTGTCCTGATCGGCAGCTATCTGAGCGGGCTTTATTCGTCCGTGGGGGCCCTGAACTATGTCAGTGCCGGATGGCGCAATGCCCGCGTCGATCTGGAAAACTATCTCGAGCTTCTCGCCATCCGCTCGGAAATCACCCAGGCTCCGCAGCCCGTGCATCTTGCGGGGAAACTGTCGGAGGCCGGAGCAGCTGCGGTTGCGTTCCGCCATGTCTCCTTCGGCTACAGTCCTGCACGGCAGATCCTGCATGATGTCTCCATCAGCGTACCCGCAGGGACGTCTCTCGCGATTGTCGGCCATACAGGCTCGGGTAAATCCACTCTGGGGCGCCTGCTGACCCGCGCCTACGATCCCACGGAGGGCTCGGTCTGTATTGACGGGCATGACCTGCGTGACATCGCACCAATCGACATCCAGAACATCATCGGGACGGTCCCGCAGGATACGGTGCTCTTCAACTCCAGCATTGGCGACAATATTGCTTATGGCGATCTGTCGGCCTCCCGCGAAGATATTGAAAGCGCGGCCCGAAGTGCGCAGATCGACGCGTTCATCCGGGGGCTTCCCGACGGGTATGAGACCGTGGTCGGGGAGAGGGGGCTGAAGCTTTCAGGGGGGGAAAAGCAGCGTGTGGCTATTGCCCGCGTCATTCTCAAGGACCCGCGCATCCTGCTTCTGGACGAGGCCACGAGTGCGCTTGATACCCGCACCGAGGTCGCCATCCAGAAGGAGCTGGCCATCCTCTCCCGAGCGCGCACGACGATCATTGTCGCACATCGTCTGTCCACCGTTCAGGATGCAGATTGCATTGTCGTACTTGACGCGGGGCGTGTGGTGGAGCAGGGAAGCCACATGGAACTGCTGTCCGCAGGTGGTCATTATGCCGCAATGTGGGCCGCACAGGCCGGGGAAAACGTCTCCGGGGGTTGACGAAGCCCCCAACCATACGTCATAAGCCGCGCCTGATTTACGGAACACGCCGGACCTCGCTGTCCTGCGTCATCCAGCATCGAGGAAAGTACCACCATGTCTCGCCGTTGCCAGATCACGGGCAAGGGCGTGCTGACGGGCAACAACGTCAGCCACGCCAATAACAAGTCCCGCCGTCGTTTTCTCCCGAACCTGCAGGAGACCACGCTGATCTCCGATATTCTCGGTGCTTCGGTGCGTATGCGCCTGTCCACCAACGGTATCCGCACGGTTGAGCACAACGGTGGGCTGGATTCGTTCCTGCTGGGTACGCCGAACCGCAAGCTTCCGACGGAAGCCCAGGTCATCAAGCGCCGTATCCTGCGCGTTCAGGAACGCAAGGCTGCCCAGACCGCCTGAGGAATCTTTGCCGAACTTTGTTTGGTAACAAGATTGCTCTTGAAAACCATGGCGGTCTGGGTCATTCAGCCGCCACTGGGATAAATCAGGTTCGGTCCTTTCACAGGGCCGCAGCGGAGGTGTTTCGGTCCAGGCTGAAACACCTTTCATTGTATTTTGGAGGTTCTCCGTGTCCGAAAGCGTTCAGGAAGCCAAGTCGGCTCTCTCGAAGATTCGCAACATCGGTATTACCGCGCACATTGATGCCGGTAAGACCACGACGACCGAGCGTATCCTGTATTACACGGGTGTCTCTCACAAGATCGGTGAGGTCCACGAAGGCAACACCACCACTGACTATATGGCGCAGGAACGTGAGCGTGGCATCACGATCACCTCGGCAGCCGTAACCTGTGAGTGGAACGACCACCGCATCAACATCATCGACACCCCGGGCCACATTGACTTCAACATCGAAGTCAACCGTTCGCTCCGCGTGCTCGATGGCGCGATCTTCGTGATCGAAGGCGTGGCCGGCGTGCAGCCGCAGTCCGAAACGAACTGGCGCCTTGCCGACCGTTACAACGTTCCGCGCGTCATCTTCATCAACAAGCTCGACCGTACCGGCGCCGACTTCTACTACGCTTTCAGCACGCTGAAAGAGAAGCTGGACATCGTGGCCGTTCCGCTGCAGCTCCCGATCGGCGCCGAAGAAAACTTCGTTGGCGTGGTTGATCTGGTCGAGATGCGCGCCATCGTGTGGGAAGGCGGCGAACTCGGCGCCAAGTTCCACTACGAAGAGATCCCGGCTGACCTGAAGGAAAAGGCTGACGAAGCCCGCCAGGTCCTGCTCGATACGGCTCTGGCCGTCGACGACGCAGCCATGGAAGAGTACTTCGAGAAGGGCGACGTGGACGTTGCAACCCTCAAGAAGTGCATCAAGAAGGGTGCCATTTCCGGTGAATTCCGTCCCGTCATGTGCGGTACGGCCTTCAAGAACAAGGGCGTGCAGCCCCTGCTCGACGCAGTCATTGACTACCTGCCGGCTCCTGACGAAGTCGAAGGCATCCGTATTGCTCCACCGGAAGGTGAAGAAGTCGATGAAGACTTCCTGCCGATCGTTCCGGTCGATCCGGATGGCAAGTTCGCTGGCCTTGCGTTCAAGATCATCTCCGACAAGTACGGCACGCTGACCTTCGTTCGCGTCTATCGTGGCGTTCTGAACTCCGGTGACACCATCCTGAACACGACGAAGGGTCACAAGGAACGCGTCGGCCGCATGTTCCAGATGCATGCCGACAAGCGCCAGGAAGTGAAGTCCGTCGGTGCCGGTGATATCGCCGCATTCGTGGGCCTCAAGGACACCGTTACGGGTGACACGCTTGCCGATGCCGCCGATCCGGTGGTTCTGGAGCGTATGCAGTTCCCGGTTCCGGTTATCGACATCTCTGTCGAGCCGAAGACCAAGGACGGCGTCGAGAAGATGACGCTGGCTCTGCAGAAGCTGACGGCTGAAGATCCGTCCCTGCACCTCAAGACCGATCAGGAAACGGGTCAGACCATCCTGTCCGGCATGGGCGAGCTTCACCTGGACATCATTGTTGACCGTCTGCGCCGTGAATACGGTGTCGATGCCAACATCGGTGCGCCTCAGGTGGCCTATCGTGAGACGATCACGAAGACCCACGTCGAGACGTACACCCACAAGAAGCAGTCTGGTGGTTCGGGTCAGTACGCTGAAGTCAAGATCGAGTTCGCTCCGTCTGACAAGCCGGACGAGATCATCTTCACCAATAAGGTCGTCGGTGGTACGGTTCCGAAGGAATACATCCCGGCTGTCGAAAAGGGTATCCGCATGCAGAGCACCACGGGTGTTCTGGCCGGCTTCCCGACCGTGGACTTCCAGTTCACGCTTCTCGACGGTAAGTACCATGACGTTGACTCGTCGGCTCTGGCCTTCGAAATCGCCGCCAAGGCTGCTTTCCGTGAAGGCATGAAGAACGCCGGTCCGGTGATCCTCGAGCCGATCATGGACGTTGAAGTCACGACCCCGAACGATCACGTCGGTGACGTGGTGGGCGATCTTAACCGCCGCCGCGGCATCATCCAGAGCCAGGAAACGTCTGGTTCGACCGTGATGATCCGTGCACAGGTGCCGCTGAAGGAAATGTTCGGCTACATCTCGCACCTGCGTTCTGCAACGAAGGGCCGTGCGTCCTTCACCATGCAGTTCCATCACTACGAAGCCGTTCCTCGTAACGTGGCTGACGAAATCATCGCGAAGTCCGCCTGATTTTTTCGCCCCGGTGAAACATCAGACCCCGCCAGAGCAATCTGGCGGGGTTTTTTTGTGTCCAGTACCGTCAAAGAGAGAGCGATGTCCTCGTGTGAGCCTCTGAGATCCGTTATTGCTATTTTGCCCGTGAACAATCTTCTGCAGGCCGAGCAGTTCTTTGCGGCACTGGGCTTTTCGCCCCAGGCTGGCAGTTCAGCTGAATACCGGCTTTTGCAAACCCCGGACGGAGAGGAGCTTCATTTGACGCAGGCCGTTTCCGGCTGGGTCGAAGCAGGACGCAATCCTTTCGGTCTCTATTTCCGTCGTCCGGATGTGGATGCGCTGGCACGGCTCTTCGCGGGCCAGGTTCTTGAAAAGGAAGGGCCGTCGATCAAGCCCTGGGGCATGTATGAATTCGCGGTCAATGGACCGGATTGTGTTCTGGTCCGCATCGGCTGGCCTGCTCGTACAGTCTGAGCATAAAAAAAGGCTGCGGAAGGTTTCCCCTCCGCAGCCTTGTCTGATTTTTCAGGGATCAGTGCAGATTGTCTGTCCGGCGGATGAAGGCCGCAACATTGTCGTGCAACTGCTGGAGCGTCGCCGGATCCACATAGACCATGTGGCCGGAAGGATACTGGGCGTATTCGATGTTCTTCTGCAGGCTTTTCGCCATCGGCAGGTGCTTCATCTCATAGACGCCTTCGAAATACGGCGTTGCGAGATCGTAGTAGCCTGCGTTGAGCATCACGTGCAGGTTCGGATTGGTCTTCATCGCCATGGCCAGATCCGTCATGACGTTCGGCTCGCCCTTGGGCTGGTAGCCGTGACCGGGCTGCCGGTGGTGGCTGTCCCAGTGGCCCTGGCTGTTATAGAGGCGATAGTCCTCGTCCGTGCCATATTTGAGTGTGTTGCGGACATAGTCGTTGAAGGCCGTGACATAAGCAGAGCTGATGGCGCTGGACTGCGGATCGTAATCCACTTCCTGGCTCATCGGGTCAATCGTCGGGCTTGAATAGCGCGTATCCAGACGGCCCGTCGCCATTCCGGTCTTGGCCTGAAGCTGCTGGTCGAATTCGCCGCCATTAACGCGCAGATCGGCCCGCAGGATGTAATCGACCGGCAGACCTGTGTAATCATGCAGCTTCGCCGCAATCGCCTGACGCTGGTCTTCCGGCAGATCAGCACCCTGACGCAGGGCCAGCGTGTAGTCGGTCATCGCGAAATGCTCGACTTCGCGCAGGAACGCCTTCAGATCCGGATGTTCGGCAGGCAGGCAGTGATGATACCACGCGGTTGCTGCATAGGTCGGCAGAGCCAGCACATAGGGGTCGTCCATGCCGGCATTGAACTGCGGACTGTCATCGCTGTTGTCGTAGTTCAGGATCTGTGACAGCAGGATTACGCCGTTGAAGTCGATGTTTTCGTCCTGCTCAAGGTCATTGATGACCACGGCCGAACGCATCGTGCCATAGCTCTCGCCGAACAGGTATTTCGGCGAATTATAGCGATGATACTTGGCGAGGAACTTTGAGATGAAATGTGTGAAAGCTTCGCCGTCACCGTCAACACCCAGAAATTCCTTGTCGGCATCCTTCCCGGCAATTCGGGAGAAACCTGTTCCCGGCGCATCGACAAACACCACGTCTGAAACATCCATCAGGGACTGCGGGTTGTTGATGAGCGCGTAGGGTGCGGCCGGAAGGTGTGTGTCACCCGGCGTGTTCACACGACGCGGACCAAAGGTGCCCATATGCACCCAGACCGAAGCTGATCCCGGCCCACCATTATAAAGGAACGTGATCGGACGTTTTTCCGACGGAACACCTTCCTTGAAATAGGCGGTGTAGAACATGGACGCGACCGGAGCAGTTTTGCTGTCGTCGTCCTTGCCGCCATCAATCTTCGTGCCGCGCTTGGCCAGAACGTCGCTGGAATCGTTGTAGTCGGCGCCATGTACCAGAATGGTTCCCGCGACGGCCCGGTAGGGGATCGTGGCGCCATTGACCGTCACCGTCCCGTTCGTCACGCTGTCAGCATTGGGTGCCGGTGTCGCGGGACCTGCGGCCAGAGCAGGCACAGCCATCATGGCTGCGCCCAGAAGAAGGGCCTTGCGAAGCATGCAGGGGAACTTTCCGTTAGGGTTTGTTACAGGGAGCTTTTAGACGGACGTAGCCCTCACCGACAAGGGTTCCGGCTACGTATCATTCTTCAGCCGAAAGCCCTGTTGGCGTGCATGATGGCGATCCCCACCTCGCGCAGCAATGCAAAGCACTGCGACAGCGGCTCGAAAATTTCCTGATGCTCCCGCGCAAAACCGCCAGCCTCAGCCGCATCGCCCGGTTCTCCGAAATCGAGATTGGCAACGCTGGGAACCGTGAGGGGGAACAGGTCGTCCAGAAGGTGCAGCGCACGCGGCACATCCAGACAGAGGATCAGGTTCGTGATGGACTCCCGTGTCAGGCTGTTGCGGGGTCCGAAATACGGAATACGCGTCGAGAGGCACCACAGGCGGTCGATAAGAGCGAAGCGGATCGCATGGAGCAGCTTTTCACGAGCTGCCATGCGTGGCGCATCAGGCCATGCAGCGCGCAGTGCGATATGGTCTGCCTGAATACGCCGGAACATTGCAGGGCCGCTCGTCCAGAAACGCAGCAGCTCCAGTCCGTGCGAAATGCCTAGCAGGCTCTGCCGTTCCTCGTCGCTCTGGGCGTTGGCTGCGCGGTCCAGCCAGGTTCCGGGGTCGAGTTGATGGATCGTTGTCCGCAGGACGTCCAGATCGGAATGAGCCAGTGCCTGACGGGCGAAATCCATGGCTTCGCGGAAGCGCGATGATTCTGTTGCGAACTGCTCGAACGTCTCGGGATGGCGTTGCGCCGCATTGCCCAGCCCGTGCAGCACATTCGCCCACCAGCCGAGCTGCTGGAGGATCGCGTTATTGGGAATGGCCCGAAGCTGGCCGGGATGGGTGATGCGCGTCACGGTCGCGGCATCCGACTGACGTGCGGATGGGCGGGAGCCCGTCTTGTCGATCAGTGACGGCCCGAATGCGCTGAGCAATGCGGCATAGCCCGGATCATCGACCAGCGCGCCCATGTCGAGTGCGATGGTGGAGAAGAAATCGGCTGCGAAATCGGGGCGTGCATAGACCGGATCTTTCGTGTCCTGCGGGACTTCGGCCGTATGCTCGGCAAGAGTGGCAATCGTGGACGCCGCAAGAGCCTTCGTTCCGAACAGCGTGTAGCCGTCGCCACCCTGAAACGCGGTTTCAACGCGGCAGCCGATCCCGGCTTCGCGCATGGCCAGTCGCGTGCGGGCAGGGGAGAAATAATCCAGGCGCTGACGCAGGCTGAAAGGATGCGCGCCGCGTCCGATGCTTTCGCCGTGCGTATCGAACAAGGTGAGGGAAACATCCTCCAGTCCGTGTTCCGCCAGCAGGGAGAGGGTCCGCATCCGCAGGCGCTCGACCAGATTGGTGGCGGCAAGCTGTCCGACATAGCGTCCCGAATCGGAATAGCCGAACTGAAGCGATAGTCGTCCGTTCGCCTTCAGATAATCGCGCCAATGGCTTGAACGGAAAGCTTCTTCCAGAATGGTCTCGCCATTTTCGAGCGCGCTTTCCGTTTCAAAGAGCGGCGAAATTTCGATCTGGTGATCCTCGATCCCGAACAGCCGTGCCAGCCAGAGCGTCGCCAGCAGTGTATACCCGCTTTCGGTCTCGGCGATGAGGAAGCGGATCGGCGATCCTGAGTCGATGTGCTTGAGGATCTGCGCCATGGTCATCATCAGCCGCGCGGCGGAGGCAGGCTCGACCAGCAGCGAGCCGAAATCCACGGCACGGGGCGTCAGGTTCGAAAGGGCCTCGTCGATCTTCGTCAGCAGAACGCGACGACGCGAGGGCAGGGCCGGATCGTCGGTCAGGCCCAGTCGTGTGCGCGCGACATTATAGATCTGTGCCGCGTTCAGACGGGTATGGATGCGGGCAATTCCGAGGCCGTGGTTCATGAACCCGGCACGCAGCGTCCGCAGGTGCAGCAGGCTGTCTTCATCCAGTCCGGAAGCGGCATCCTGAAAGAGCGGCAGAAGCTCGGCGGCATCCAGAAGCGCCTTGTCGCGGTGTGAAATCAGCGTCTGGGCAAAATCACGGATGGTTTCCGGCGCGGCATCCCGTCCGGTCGGGCAGGCCGCGTGCTGCGTCTTGACGGCTTCGATGGCCCGGCGCGTGCGCATGGCCAGCGCACTTTCCTGCAGACCCAGCCGCTCCAGCCCATCCGTCAGACGATGAAGCTGGGACGACTTCAGTTCGAGCCGGATGCGCAGCGTATCCCACCAGCCGATATCGTTACGTCCATCCGTATCGAAGCCGACCCAGCTCGCCAGAATCACGGGAGCGGGATCAACGTGGCTGTTTTCGCCCGACCAGCGCTGGGACATCTCCCGCAGGAGTGCTGCTGTCAGGTCATCGAGGGCATCCCGGCCCCGCAGGATGGCCGCCAGTGCAAGGGCCTGCTCCTGCGCCAGTGTCGGCGGTCCGGGACGGCGGTGCGTTTTCAGGCACGGGATCGGCGTTTCCGGATTTTCTGCCCGCTGGGTCAGGATGTCATACACCCCGTCTGCCAGTGCGAACGTCGGATGTGCGGTGAAAACCGCGGCAATCTTCGGCACGGTCAGCGAAACCGCGTCCGGAACCTGAGCCACCAGACGCTTTGCCACGGCCTCAAGCCGCTCCTGCGGGGCAGTCTCATCAAGGCCGACATAGGCGCGCAGATGTGCGGCGCGGTCCACGAAATGCTCGTCACGCAGGGCGCGTACGACGTTCCCGATCTCGGCAAGGCGCGCTCTGCTCGCGTCCGGATCGTCGTTGGACAGATCCTGCCCGATGGAGGCAATCAGGTCTTCGAGACCATCACGTTCGTGGAGCAGCCGGGACGTCATCGCGTCAATACGGTCATGGAGAGACGGATCGAGCCGGGAGGCGCAGTCAGACATCGGGAGCAGTCTCGCTTCTGCGGAAAAAAGAAAAAATGGACCGAAAACGGGCCGCAATACTTTTCACGCCCTGCTGCCAAGCGCAACCTTGCTCTGTACGCGACAGCCCGTCGGAATGATGCTATCTGTCCGCAGATGCATGCGGACACGCCCCATCCCGTCTCCAAATCCGGCCCCGCAGGTCTTTCGCCCCGGTTCATGGCCGGTGGCCTGCTCGTTGGCATGGGAGTGCTTGCCGCAGGCACGACGCTGGCGGCGGCCCGTCATATCGGCGATGGCAGTCTGGCGTTCGGTCTGCTGCGGGCGGGTTCGAGAGCGGGCGTGGTCGGTGGTCTTGCCGACTGGTTCGCCGTAACTGCGCTGTTTCGGCACCCGCTTGGCCTCCCCATTCCCCACACGGCTATTCTGCCGCGTCAGAAAGAGCGTCTCGGACAGGCGCTGGGCCGCTTCATTTCGGGCCAGTTCTTCACTGAAGAAGATGTGCGCCGTGCTTTGTCGAAAATTGATCTTTCCGGCCTGATCGCCGACATGCTGAGCGAACCTGCGACACGCCAGACACTCGTCAACAGCATGCGCTCCGCCATTCCCGTGATGTTCGACCGTCTTGAGGACGGACGTGCGAAGGCTGCGATTTCACGTGCCCTTCCGGTCCTGCTCAATGGTGAGGAAATGGCGCCGCTGGTCTCCCGTGGCATGCGTGCCATGGTGGATAGCGAGATGCACCAGGAGGTGCTGTCTTTTCTGCTTGAGCGCATCAAGACCACCGTAACGTCCCGGGAGTCGGACCTGCGGCATTTCGTTGAGGAGCGCGTGCGGGAGCAGGGCGGCCGTTTTCTGGGCTGGGCGATCGGCGGCTCCGTCGCCAGCCGTGTGCTGATGGCGCTCCATGCCGAGTTTGAACGGGTCGATCCCATGGACTCGGACCTGCGGCACGGATTTACAACATGGGTTCGCGGCGAAATCGACCGGATCGAACATGACCCCGTCCGTCGCAAGGACATGGCCGACACCATTACCTCCGTCCTGACCCATACCAGCCTCAAGGGCTGGAGTTCAGAACTGTGGGACCGTCTGCGGCGCATGGTTGAGGAAGACAGTGCCCGCGAAGAGGGCTGGAGCGCCACGGTCATTGATGCCGCGATCGTTCAGCTTGCGAGTGCGCTGCGGTCCAGTGATGCCCTGCGCCTGAAAGTCAATCAGGCTGTTGAAAGCACGGTCCAGCGGATCCTGCCAGGTCTGCGCGAGAAGCTCTCCGGGTTCATCGCCGCCGTCATGGCAGGATGGGACGGAAACGATCTGGCGATGCGGCTGGAGTCGCGTGTCGGCCGTGACCTTGCCTATATCCGCATCAATGGCACGGTCGTGGGTTTTCTGGCCGGAGCCGCGCTTGACGGCGTTTCCCGACTGTTTTTTGGTGTGTGACATTCCATGTCAGGGAAAGGTCGGGCACAGAAGCCTTGACCTTTGCTCCGGTATGGGCCATTTGGAACAAATCAGGACTTACCAAGTCTTGAATTAGAACAAGATGCGAGTGTGCAAGCGATGCTGAGGCTCTCCAAACTGGCCGATTGCGCCACTGTCCTTCTGGTCCATCTCGGTCGTCATGAAGGACTGGCAACAGCCGCAGCCCTTGCAGTAGAAACCGGCGTTCCCGAACCCACCGTGGCCAAGCTCCTCAAAGGGCTGGCCTCCAGCGGCCTGGTGCTGTCCCATCGCGGCGCCCGAGGCGGCTACCGCCTTGCGGGCGAGCTTGAAAAGGTGACCGTCGCCGCCGTTATTGCAGCCGTGGACGGACCCATCGCCATTACGGCCTGCTGTGACGGGCGCGAATGCGAACACAGTTCCCTGTGCGGCCTATCGGGCCAGTGGGACGTTGTGAACGATGCCATCCTCAGCACACTCAACAGCATTACACTGGCGGATATGGGCCGACATGCGGAGCGCCTGCCAAGGCGCGGCCCCGCGTTGGCCCCTGTCACCACCGTTGGAGCGGAGTCTCCCTCCGTGACCGAAGCGGTCAGTTAAGGACAACACACCATGCCAGCCGTGACGGAAACCCGCGAGACAGTCGAAAAACTCGCGAAATCCAGCTACGAATGGGGCTTTGAGACCGATATCGAAATGGATATCGCGCCCAAGGGTCTCAATGAGGAGACGGTGCGCCTGATCTCCGAGCGCAAGGGCGAGCCGCAATGGATGCTGGACTGGCGTCTGAAGGCTTTTCGTGCGTGGCTGGAAATGGAAGAGCCGACCTGGGCTCATATCCATCACCCGCCGATTGATTATCAGGACGCGCATTACTTCGCCCAGCCGAAGAAAAAGCCCGGCCCCAAGAGCCTTGATGAAGTCGATCCCGAACTTCTCAAGACCTACGCCAAGCTGGGCATTCCACTGCATGAACAGGCCCTTCTGGCTGGCGTGGAAGGGGCGGAAGAGGCGCGTCTGCCTGTTGCCGTTGATGCCGTTTTCGACAGTGTGTCCGTCGCAACGACCTTCCGCAAAACGCTTGCGGAAGCCGGCGTCATCTTCTGCCCGATCTCCGAGGCTATCCGCGAACATCCCGAACTGGTCCGGAAATATCTGGGTACGGTCGTGCCGGTGTCCGACAATTTCTTCGGAGCGCTGAATTCCGCTGTCTTTACCGATGGCTCTTTCGTCTACATCCCCGAGGGTGTTCGCTGCCCAATGGAGCTGTCCACCTATTTCCGCATCAATGCGCGCAATACGGGGCAGTTCGAACGCACTCTCATCATCGCTGAAGACCGCGCCACCGTCTCCTATCTGGAAGGCTGCACGGCGCCGCAGCGTGATGAGAACCAGCTTCATGCAGCTGTGGTCGAACTGATCGCGATGGAAGACGCCTCGATCAAGTATTCCACCGTCCAGAACTGGTATCCGGGCGATGATGAAGGTCGTGGCGGCATCTATAATTTCGTCACCAAGCGTGGCATTTGCCGTGGCGCACGGTCCAAGATTTCGTGGACGCAGGTCGAAACCGGCTCTGCGATCACATGGAAATATCCGTCCTGCGTGCTGGCGGGTGAAGGGTCGGTCGGCGAGTTTTACTCGGTTGCGGTGACCAACAACCACCAGCAGGCCGATACCGGTACGAAAATGATTCATCTGGCGCCCAATACGCGCTCGACGATCATCGCCAAGACGATCTCGGCCGGTCAGTCGGACAGCACCTATCGTGGCCTCGTCCGTATGCAGCCAAAGGCCCGGAACGCGCGTAATTTCACGCAGTGCGACAGTCTTCTGATCGGCGATCAGTGCGGCGCGCATACGGTGCCCTATATCGAAAGCCGTAACATGACGGCACGCGTGGAGCATGAAGCGACCACGTCAAAAATCTCTGAAGACCAGCTCTTCTACTGCCGTTCGCGCGGCCTTTCGGAAGAAGATGCGGTTGGTCTGATCGTCAATGGTTTCTGCCGCGAGGTGCTCAAGGAGCTGCCGATGGAATTCGCGGTCGAGGCGCAGAAGCTTCTGCAGATCAGCCTCGAAGGAAGTGTGGGTTAATATGAGCGATTTTCTGAAAATTCAGGGGCTTCAGGCCCGCATCGATGCCGATGGCACGCCTAAGGACATCCTCAAGGGGCTCGATCTCGAAATCCCCAAGGGTGAAGTCCACGCCATCATGGGGCCGAACGGCTCGGGTAAATCCACGCTGTCCTATGTGCTTGCCGGTCGTGACGACTACGAAGTTACGGGTGGGTCGGCCACGTTCAAGGGACAGGATCTTCTGGCTCTCGAACCCGAAGAACGCGCTGCTCTGGGCTTGTTCTTGGCGTTCCAGTCGCCGGTTGAGCTACCGGGTGTGAACAACGCGAATTTCCTGCGGACTGCCGTAAACGCCGTTCGCCGGGCGCGTGGTGAAGCCGAACTGGATGCCGTGGCCTTCCTCAAGGCTGTCCGTGCCGAGACCAAGCACCTGTCCATGTCCGACGACATGCTCAAGCGTGCGGTTAATGTCGGTTTCTCGGGCGGTGAGAAGAAGCGCAACGAAGTGCTCCAGATGCGGCTGCTTCAGCCGTCTTTCGCTATTCTTGACGAGACGGATAGCGGGCTCGACATCGACGCTCTGCGCATCGTCGCGGAAGGCGTGAACTCTTTGCGCAGCCCGGATTTCTCTGCTCTGGTCATCACGCATCATCAGCGTCTGCTCGACTATATCGTGCCGGACCGGGTGCATGTCATGGCGCATGGCCGCATCATCCATAGTGGCGGCCCTGAGATCGCCAAGACGCTTGAAAAGCAGGGTTATACCCAGTTCCTCGAGGCGGCAGCGTGAGCGTACAGCCAATCGTGGCGCAGGAGACCCAGGCTCTGGAGGCGTTCATCCAGCGCGCTTCCGGTCACGGGACGGCTCTTGCCGAAACCGGCCTGCCGACGCGTCGTGTCGAAGCATGGCGCTATACGCCGCTGCGCACTATCGCGGAAACGGCCTGGCAACAGGCCGCGCCTCTGGCGTCTGAATCAGTTGCAGCGCTTCTTGATGGTTTGCCGCTGCCCGAAAGCGGCGCACGGATGGTATATGGCAATGGCAGGCTGCTGGACGGTCTGTCCGCTCTGCCGGAAGCCGCCGGACAGGGCTCGGACCCTGTTTCTCCGCTCAGGGGTGTTTTCTCCGCCACTCTGAATATGGCGCTGGGCGAAAAGGGCCTCGATCTGCGTATTCCGGCAGGAACGGACGCGGGACTGTTGACCCTCATCAGCCTCTGCGATGGCGCGGATGTTTCGACGCATCTGCAGCATCGCATCGTGCTGGAAGACGGTGCATCGCTCACGCTCTATGACGTCAATGCTGGCGAGGGGCGGTATGTCGCCAATCCGCGTTTCGACATTGTCGTGGGCAAGGGGGCTGCGCTGCGTCACATCAAGCTGCAGCGCGAGAGCCTGAGCGGTACGCATCTTGCCATCGTGTCTGCTGATGTGTCGGAGAAGGGCGAGTATGACAGCTTTACCCTGAATCAGGGCGGGAGCCTCGCCCGGCACGAAGCTGTCGTCACGCTGAATGCCCCCCATGCCATGGTTCATGTGAATGGGGTGCAGATCGTGGACGGCCAGCGGCTGAACGACCTGACCTCCATGATCCATCATGCGGCTCCGGATGGTAGTTCGCGCCAGACCGTCAAGACGGTTCTGTCAGACGCCGGGCAGGGCGTGTTTCAGGGCAAGATCCTTGTGGATCGTGTGGCCCAGAAAACCGATGGCTATCAGATGAACCAGGCGCTTCTGCTGTCTGAAAAGGCGCAGATCAACAGCAAGCCCGAGCTGGAAATCTATGCTGACGACGTCAAGTGCAGCCATGGTGCCACTGTAGGCGCCCTTGATGATGAGCAGCTTTTCTATCTGCGCTCCCGGGGTGTTCCCGAAGCGCAGGCCCGCGATATTCTTGTGCGGGCGTTCCTGATAGACGCGCTGGATCTCGTTGCCGATGAGACCCTGCGTGATCTGCTGGGCCGGAGCATGGAGTCATGATCGGCAGCAGCACCCCGTCCGGAAAAACAACGGCTGAAATCCGCGCCCATTTTCCGATCCTGAACGAAACCGTTCATGGCCGCCCGCTGGTTTTCCTCGATAGTGCGGCATCTTCGCAGAAACCGGATGCCGTGATCGAGGCTATGCGGGATGCGGCCTATCACCAGTATGCCAATATTCATCGTGGCCTGCACTGGATGAGTGAACGCACGACGGAAGCCTATGAGCGCGCCCGTCATGACGTTGCCCGTCTTCTCAATGCTCCTGACCACCATGAAATCGTTTTCACCCGCAACAGCACCGAGGCGATCAACCTCGTGGCCTACAGTTTCGGCAGTCTGCTGAAGCCAGGGCAGGCGGTTCTGATTTCCGAACTGGAACACCACGCCAATATCGTGCCCTGGCTCATGCTGCGGGACCGGGCGGGGATTGATCTGCGGGTCGCGCCCATCAATGACGCTGGCGACATTGATCTGGATGCCTATGAGGCGCTTTTGTCGGATGGCAAAGTGGCGCTTGTGGCCATCACGCATATGTCCAACGTGCTTGGGACCATCACGCCGGCTCGCAAGCTTGCGGACATTGCCCATGCTTACGGCGCGCGCATTCTGCTGGATGGGTCGCAGTCTGTCGTGCATCGCAGGATTGATGTGCAGGACCTCGGCGCGGATTTCTTCACCTTCACCGGGCACAAGCTCTATGGTCCCACAGGCATCGGTGTGCTCTGGGGCAGAATGGAGCTTCTGGACGCCATGCCGCCTTTCATGGGTGGCGGTGACATGATCGAGACCGTGTCGTTCGAGCGCGCCACTTGGGCGCATGTTCCGCACAAGTTTGAAGCCGGAACGCCGGCCATTCTGGAAACTATTGGTCTGGGGGCTGCTGTCCGCTTCGTGGAAGAGATCGGCTATGAAGCCATCTCCCGCCATGAAGCGGAACTCACCCGCTACGCATTGGAAAAAATGCGTGGAATCAACAGCCTGCGTGTTCTGGGGGAGCCGCAGGAGCGAGGCGGCGTGATTTCCTTCGTCATGGATGGCGCACACCCGCATGATCTGGCGACGCTGCTCGACCAGTTGGGAATCGCCATCCGTGCGGGGCAGCATTGTGCGGAGCCGCTGGTCCGGCGTCTGGGCGTGCAGGCAACAGCGCGTGCCAGCTTCGGCATCTATACCACGACCGATGAAATCGACACGTTTATCGAAGGCCTTGAACGGGCCCGGATGATGCTCACATGAGTGTAGCCATGACCGATATCCCCACCAGTGAAGACACAGCCTGCGTTCCCGCCACCGGAACCGCGCCGGATCAGGAGGAGGTTATTGCCGCCATCGCCACGGTTTATGACCCGGAAATTCCGGTGAATGTCTACGAACTTGGCCTGATCTACGCGATTGACCTGCACGACGACGGTCGCGTCCATATGGAAATGACGCTGACGGCGCCGAACTGTCCCAGCGCGCAGGAACTGCCCGAGATGGTGCGCGATGCCGTGTCGCATGTTCCGGGCGTCACTCAGGCGACGATCGAGATCGTCTGGGATCCGCCGTGGGATATGAGCCGTATGAGCGATGATGCCCGTCTTGCCCTCAACATGTTCTGATCCGGAAAAAACCATCATGTCCGATGTTGCAACGCGTCGCCCGCTGCCTGCTCTCATGACTGTTTCAGATCAGGCTGCAAGACGTCTGAAAGCCCTTTATGAAGGCTCTCATCAGGGCCAGCTCCTGCGCATCAGCGTGGGGACGCGCGGCTGCTCGGGACTGTCTTACGAAATGAATTTCGTCACAGACCCGCAGCCTGCCGACGAGCGGGTCGAGGATCAGGGCGTGACCCTGCTGGTGGACCGCAAGGCCACCCTGTTCCTGACCGGTACTGTAATGGATTACGAGGTCAAAGACCTCGAATCCGGCTTTACGTTCAGGAATCCGAACGAGAAGGGTCGTTGTGGCTGCGGCGAGAGTTTTCACGTCTGATCCGCTTCACATCACGCGATAGCACCACTACGGCTTCGACTTCCGTGGACCACAGGAACTGGTCCACGATGGTCAGACCAACGACTGAAAATCCTGCGTTCCACAAAGCTTTGCCGTCTTTTTCAAGCGCGGCAGGATTGCAGCTCACATACACGATATCCGGCACAGCAGACTTTGCCAGAGGCACAGTCTGCGCACCTGCGCCTGCATAAGGCGGGTCCAAGACGACAGCCCGCGTTGATTTCAGATCATGCGGGAGCAGGGGTTGACGCCCAAGATCACGATAAAAACCATCCACGCGTCGACCGCCAGCTGCCGCCTTGAGGCAGTTCGCCGCGGCCAGATTGCCCTCATAGGCCATGACCCGGCCCTTCTCCGACATCGGAAAGGTGAGTGTGCCACAACCGGCAAACAGTTCGACCGTCACGTCCTTTTTGTTCAGCGACGGCAGACCGTCCAGAACGGCTGTGACAATGGCTTTCTCTGCGTCCGCCGCTGCCTGAAGGAATGCCGAAGGGGGTGGCGAGACAGTCACACCACCGAAGTTTTCCCGCACAGCCCCAAACTGGGCTACCGTTTCGATGCCCAGATCTTTCGGGTCCTGCCAGGAAATTCGTGATAGATCGTGCTCGCGTGCAAAGGCCGCAAGCTTGATACGGTCTGCACTCGTCAGTGGAGCAGATGTCTGAAGTGTCAGGTCCGGGCCGCTGTCCAGTAGGTTGACCATCAGGCTGCCGCGGCCTGTCAGGGCTCCCAAGCTGCCCAGAACGTCGCGCAAAGGCGCGAGAAGTCCAAAAATCGCTGGGTGGAGAACACGACATTCCGTCATGTCCACGGGATCGCCGTTGCGGCGGTGCAGCCCGATGATCACGCCACCCGGCACACGCTGGACAGCAAAATCCATCCGCCGTCGTGTTTCAGGCGCTGTCTGGAACATCCGTGCCGGTGGCAGATCTGTAAAACCAGCGGCGGTCAGGGCCTGGAGGACGCGCTGCGACTTCCATTCCAGCAGAGCTGGGAGGGAAAGATGCTGCAACGCACAGCCGCCGCACTCACCAAACAGGTCGCAGGGTGGCGTTACGCGCTCGGGAGATGAGTGAACGATTTCAATCAGCTCAGGATGGCCGGAAGCAAGGCGGACTCGAATTTCTTCTCCGGGCAGTGTGCCCGGAATGAAGACGCTCTGGCCATCAAGATGCGCAACGCCGTCGCCTGCCGCACCCAGTCCTTCAATCCGGAGTTCTGCAACTCCGGTCAAGGTATCATTCATTACCGTAATGGCGCCCATCATGCTGAACGGGAGCAGCGAGATCGGTCTCGCCGGAGACCGTAATTTTCCGACGACGCGGGACCAGCATGAAGGCGGGCGTATCTCCGCCAAAGCCGGTCTTCGGGCCATCGTTCTCGAATGCAGGAGCCAGTTCAACGGAACGATGGCTCACGGGGGCTTCGATCACCGAGACAGGTGTGGGAGTTGCAACAGGCACTGCCTGCTGAACGCTCTCGTGTTCGTTACGCTCGCCACGGTTGCGCTTGCGACCACCTCGGCGGCGCTTGCGCGCACGATGCTCGCCGTCTTCCGAAGCCTCCTGGGGGGCAGGAACAGGAGCAGAGACGGATTCCGTCGGACGGCGGTCGCCCTCTTCCGGAGCCCAGTCAACAGTCGTGATGCCTTCGAGAACCGGGCGTGCAATGACCTTGCCAGTCAGGGTCTCGATTGCTTCGAGCAGTCTGCGATCGCGTGGTGTGGCCAGGCTGAAGGCGTGGCCTTCCTTGCCGGCCCGTCCGGTGCGTCCGATCCGGTGGACGTAATCCTCGGCATTGAACGGCAGATCGTAATTGAAGACATGAGACAGGCCGCCAATGTCGATACCGCGTGCAGCCACGTCAGAGCAGATCAGGAACTTCAGTTCCCCGGAACGGAAACGCTCCAGCGTCGAGAAACGCAGCGACTGGGCCAGATCTCCGTGCAGATGCCCGGCCTCTATCCCGTGTTTGGTCAGATACTGCTGGATCATGTCCACATCGCGTTTGCGGTTGCAGAAAACGATCGCGCTCTGGACGTTTTCACGGCGCAGAAGCTTCTTGAGGGTGCGGCGTTTTTCGTCTTCGGGAACAATGACCAGTGCTTCTTCGATCGTCGTCGCGACGGAAGACTGGCGCGAGACCGTGATTTCAACCGGATGACGAAGAAATGCATCGGCCAGGCGCCGAATTTCTTCAGCCATGGTGGCGGAGAAAAACAGGGTCTGGCGATGGGCTGGCAGCAGCCCGACAATTTTCTCGATATCGGGAATGAATCCCATGTCCAGCATGCGGTCGGCTTCGTCGATCACGAGCGTGCTGGTCTGCGTGAGCAGCAGACCCCCACGCCCGAACAGGTCGAGCAGGCGTCCCGGCGTTGCAATGAGCACATCGACGCCACGATTCAGGACATCGCGCTGTTCGGCCATGCTTTCGCCGCCGATCAGCAGGGCGTGCGTCAGGCGAAGATACTTGCCGTAGAGCTTGAAGTTTTCAGCGACCTGCAAAGCGAGTTCACGCGTCGGCTCAAGGATCAGCGAACGCGGCATCCGTGCGCGCGCGCGCGATCCGGACAGCTTTTGAAGCATTGGAAGCGTAAAGGAAGCCGTCTTGCCGGTGCCGGTCTGGGCGACACCCAGAACGTCATGGCCCTTCAGAACTTCGGGGATAGCCTGTGCCTGAATGGGGGTAGGGTGCTCGTAACCCAGTTCCTCAATGGCGCGCATGATCGGTTCGCCCAACCCCAGATCGGCAAAACGGGGCTTGTCGAACGATTCTTCGGCGACAGCGACGGTTTCAATGATGGCAGGGGGGACCGCAATGTTCTCTACGGTGACGGCGGGCTCCGTAGCGACAACAGTCCTGGCGCGTCTGCGACGGGCCGTGGCTTTCTCGCTCTTTGCCGGCTCAACCTGTGCCAAAGGCGTCTCTTCGGAGACGGGCGCAGCGACGACCTCCTCAACCGGGACACTCGCCTTGCGACGTGTCGGACGTGCCTTCTTTTCGGCTTTTTCTGCAGAAGGTTTTTCCACAGGAGCTTCCGTGGCGACAACGTCCGTTTTGCGCGGACGACCGCGGCGACGCGGAGCTTCGGCAGGCTTCGGAGTATCTTCAGTTACGATTTCGGGTGCGGGCTGCTCGACGGCGGCGACCTTGCGTGGACGACCGCGGCGTTTGGGAGCAGCTTCGGTGACCGTTTCATCAGCCACTTTCGTGGTGCGACGACGGGGGGCAGGAGATGTTTCGTCGGTATCGACGGTTGTCTTCGGCTCCGCAACCGCCTTTCTGCGGCGTACGGCAGGTTTGGCAACGGGAGCGTCGTCTTCGGTCAGGGTCTCGACAGCCGGAGAGGTCACCTTGCGGGCGCGGCGTGTGGCAGGCTTTGCCGCGTCTGTCGCATCCGGGATTGCAGGAACTGCGGTCTTCGAGCGTCGCGCTCGCGGGGCCTTGGCGGCAGGGGCTTCCGATGTCGCAGGCGTGTCGCCTTCATCGGCAGGCGTCGGGGAAACCTCGGCTGCGGCGCTGCGCGAAGCAGAAGGGCGACCACGCTTGGGCGTGGCAGTCGTACGGGATTTGGAAGGACCGGAGGTCGTTTTCGCGCTCAAATGACTCTCGAGACTCTCGTTGACGGTGCGCACCCCAATGGATGCGGGCCGGAGTTGAGGGCGGGGCAGTGACCCGCAGCTATAACTGGTGCGTTATCGACAAATGGCGGAAATGGCAAGCGATACGGCCCTAAAAGCGCCGTATCGCATACGATTTCAGATGCCGCGTGCCATTGCGGCGACAAGGATGGTCAGGACACCCAGTGCCGCCATGATTGCAGTGCGGCTGCGCAGCGTATCGAACAGGGCAGGCTGGGGGCGCATGGCCCGGCGTGCGCGGCGGAAGGGGCCCTGAACGGTCAGGATGAAAACCACTGCCATGACCAGCCCCAGAAGCTGCATCGCATTGACGGGCCAGGGTACCGCGGCAAATCCACCTTCATGAAAAACCAGCCCCCAGCCGCTCAGCAGCGAAAACGGTACAACCTGATACAGGCCGCGGAAAAAGCGCGTATAGCCCTGAAGCAGCACTGAATTGCGCGGTCCGGGGTCAAGCAGCCCGACTGTGGAACGAACGACCAGGGTCGAATAGATCGAACCGCCAACCCAATAGGTCATGCACAGTACGTGAATTGCGAGCACGAGGCTCCAGATGATCGATCCTGTCATTGATCCTCGTCAGGGTTGAAAATTGAAAGAGAGGGAAAGATCATTCCCGAAATGCGTTTCCCCTGAATACCTGACGCACCCCTCATTGCGCCAGAGTGATTGCAAAAGTGTCATTGTAAACCGGACAGCGCAGAAGCGGCTTACGCTTTTGCATGATGAGTCCGGCAGGAGATTGCCTCGATATGTCCCGCTATCCTTTTGCTCTGCTGCTTCCCGAGGAAAGCGACCGGATGGACCGTGCGGCCGCAGCCATCCTTACGCCCGTGCTTCTGATGGAAAACGCCGGGTGGGCCGTTGCACGCATCATACGCAACCGTTTTTCGCCGTGTCGCGTCACCGTGGCCTGCGGGCCGGGAAACAATGGCGGCGATGGCTATGTCGTTGCCTGTCATCTGGCGCGCTGGGGCTGGCCGGTCCGTGTGGCTGCTCTCTCCAGCCCCAGATCCGGCACGCCCGCAGCCGAAATGGCTGACCGCTGGACGGGGCCAGTGGTTCCGTTCACGTCTGAAGAGGTCGGGCGTGCGGATCTGGTGGTGGATGCGGTCTTCGGCTCTGGGCTGAAACGACCTGTTTCGGACGAGACTGCTTCCGTTCTTGCTGCGGCTCCTCAGGTTGTTGCGATCGATATGCCCAGTGGAGTTTCGGGGGCATCGGGTGAAATTCTTGGCCGGGCGCGCGGCTGTCATTTTACGGTGACTTTTGTTCGCCCGCGTCCCGGTCATTTCCTGCAACCTGGCGCCGGTCTGTGTGGCGAAGTGATCTGCGTCGATATCGGTATGCCCGAGCGTGCCTGGGATGGGATCGACCCTGCCATCCAGCATAATGAGCCCGGCCTGTGGAGCCTCCCGATCTCGGGTGAGGGCGATTACAAATATCACCGCGGGGTCGTCAGCCTGTGTGGTGGAACTGAAATGCCGGGCGCGACCCGTCTCGCGGCGGGAGCGGCCCGACGAAGCGGCGCGGGGCTGGTCAGGATCTCGGCGGGTGAGGGCGCTCCGGCTTATCGACTCGGCGATCCCAGCCTGATTGTGGATGGAGCACCCCTCGCTGAGTTGCTGGAAGATGCCCGACGCAAAGTTTGGATCTGTGGACCTGGTCTGACCGAAGGGGAAGTCGCGGCAACCCTGCCACAGCTTCTGAAGTCCGGTCGCATGGTCCTCGCTGATGCCGGGGCGCTGACCTGGGGTGCCGGCGATCTCACGCGCCTGAAAGGTGTTGCGGCCATCACGCCCCATATCGGAGAGTTCCGGAAGCTGTTTGGCCCCGTTGAAGGCAGTCGGATCGACGCCGCTCGCGAGGCTGCAAAACGCCTTGATGCTGTCATTGTGATGAAAGGGCCCGATACCCTGATCGCGGCGCCTGACGGGCGCGTCGCCATCAATACCCATGCGTCTTCTGCTCTGGCGACCGCAGGCTCGGGTGACACGCTGACGGGTGTGATCGCCGCCTTGCTGGCCGCAGGGATGGACGTCTGGGAAGGCTGCTGTGCTGGCGTGTGGCTACATGGCGAAGCGGGAATTGAAGCCGGGAAAGCCCATGGCGGCTGGCCTGTGGCGGAGGATCTGGACCTGCCGCTCGGTCCGGCCCGTGCGACCGCCACACGCCTCGCGCAGGAGGCTGGACGCAAAAAGGCGGTCGGCTCCCTGTTGTGAAGTCGCGTTTCATGCGCTAAAGGCCGCGCTTCCGAGGTTCGGTAACACGAGCCAGGAAGCCGAGCGCTGCGGGCGTGGTGAAATTGGTAGACACGCCAGATTTAGGTTCTGGTGGCGCAAGTCGTGGGGGTTCAAGTCCCTCCGCCCGCACCAACCCGGCTTCCCGAGAAAGAGATTTGACCAACCTACCGACCGAGAGGATCGCCTGGCTCATGCAGGTTACGCCCACGCTCAACGAAGGACTTAAGCGCGCCTTCACCGTCGTTGTCCCGTCTGCTGACCTGCAGGCCCGCCGCGATGCACGACTCGCTGAAGTCGCCAAGACGATCAAGCTTCCCGGCTTCCGTCCGGGCAAGGTGCCGGCTTCCCTCGTCAAGCAGCGTTACAGCGATTCCGTGAATGCGGAACTGCTTGAAGAAATCGTCAACGACGCGACGGCTAAAGTGTTCGAAGAGCAGAAGGTCCGCCCGGCCATGCAGCCGAAGGTCGAAGTGACCTCTGCTATCGAAGACGGCAAGGATCTCGAGTTCAAGATTGAAACCGAAGTCCTTCCCGAAATCACGGTTCCGGATCTGTCCGGCCTCAAGCTGACACGCCTCGGTGCGAAGGTCAGCGAAGAGACCGTTGAGAAGGCCCTGAACGACGTGGCCCGTCGCAGCCGCAAGTTCGAGACGATCGAAGAAGACCGTCCGGCCGCCAAAGGTGATGTCGTCTGTGTTGATTTCGTGGGCAAGCTGGATGGCACGCCGTTCGATGGTGGCACGGCTGACGATGTGAATGTCGAAATCGGCGGCGAAGGCTTCATCCCCGGCTTCGCCGAGCAGATGGAAGACATGAAGGCTGGCGAAGAGCGCGTTATCAACGTGACGTTCCCGGCCGATTATCAGGCTGAAGAGCTGGCCGGCAAGGCCGTGACCTTCGACATCAAGGCGAAGTCCCTGAAGAAGGCTGTTGATCCGGCCATCGACGACGAGCTTGCCAAGACGATCGGTTTCGAGAACCTCGAGCAGATCCGCAAGATCATCACCGAGCAGGCTGAAGGCGAATACCAGCAGCTCTCGCGTCTGCGCATCAAGCGCGATCTTCTGGATGCCCTGTCCGAGAAGACAGACTTCGAAGCACCGTCCAGCATGGTTGACGCCGAGTTCAACCAGATCTGGGCCCGCGTCGAAGAAGACCGCAAGGCCGGTCGTCTGGACGAGGAAGATGCTGGCAAGGACGAAGAGACCCTCAAGACCGACTACCGCCGCATTGCAGAGCGTCGCGTGAAGCTGGGTCTGCTGCTGGCTGAAATCGGCCGCAAGCAGGAGATTCAGGTTTCCCGTGAAGAGCTTCTGGGTGCAATGCAGCAGGAAGCGCAGCGTTATCCGGGTCAGGAACAGATGGTTTTCGAGTTCTTCTCCAAGAACCCGCAGGCCGTCGAAGGGCTCCGTGGCCCGATTCTGGAAAACAAGGTCGTCGATTACCTGATCGAGCTGGCCGACGTCACCGACAAGGACGTGACGCCGGAAGAACTGGCAGAAATCCCGCCCGCCGAACTCTGATCTTTCGGCGGGGGAACCAGCGGGCACTCTTCGGGGTGCCCGTTTTTTCCTGCCTGCTCCCTTTGACGGAACGCCATGTCGGGTCCATGTTAGGGAGCAGAAGAAAGCCCATCGGGCATTGAGGAACAGACAGCATGGCCATTCGGGATCGTGATCCCCTCGAGGTGTTGAGCAACTCTCTGGTGCCGATGGTGGTCGAGCAGACTGCCCGCGGAGAGCGCGCTTTCGACATCTTTTCGCGTCTCCTTCAGGAGCGCATCATTTTCCTGACCGGACCCGTTTACGATCAGGTTTCCTCCCTGATCTGTGCGCAGCTTCTCTATCTTGAGAGCGTCAATCCCACCAAGGAAATCTCGTTTTATATCAACAGCCCGGGCGGTGTCGTCTCCGCCGGTCTCGCGATCTATGACACCATGCAGTATATCCGCTGCCCGGTCAGTACCGTCTGTATCGGTCAGGCTGCCTCCATGGGGTCGCTGCTGCTCGCAGGTGGCGAGAAAGGACATCGTTACGCCCTTCCGAATGCTCGCGTGATGGTCCATCAGCCATCCGGCGGTGCGCAGGGGCAGGCTTCGGACATCGAGATCCAGGCTCGCGAAATCCTCATTATCCGTCAGCGCCTGAACGAGATCTATCGCGAGCATACCGGTCAGACACTGGAACAGATCGAGCAGAAGCTCGAGCGTGACAGCTATCTCTCGGCGCATGAAGCACGCGAATTCGGCCTGATCGACAAGGTCGTTGAGCGTAATCCGCATGAGACGACAGCAGACCCGAGTTAAGGCGTTTCCAGCGCGGGGGAGCCTGATGCTCCTCTTGGAACCGAAAAGCGGCATCCCGATATGCCGCTTTTCGTGTCTTGGGGCTTTCAGGCTCCGGGGTTGCCGAAGGCTTTGACCTCGGCCTAAAGTTAAAGTTCTTTCGCATGTCTGCTGCGTGAATGCGGTCATGTCGTGCGCAAGGGAAAGGAAGCAGCAGTGAGCAACAAATCCGGCGATTCCAAGAACACCCTGTATTGCTCGTTCTGTGGGAAATCCCAGCACGAAGTCCGCAAGCTGATCGCGGGTCCCACGGTCTTCATTTGTGATGAATGCGTCGAGCTGTGCATGGATATCATCCGTGAGGAGCACAAGACCCATCTCGTGAAGTCGCGTGATGGTGTTCCGACGCCCAAGGAGATCTGCAAGGTTCTTGACGATTACGTGATCGGTCAGTTCGAGGCCAAGCGTGCGCTTTCCGTAGCGGTTCACAATCACTACAAGCGCCTCGCCCATGCCGCGAAGAGCTCCGATGTCGAGATCGCGAAGTCCAACATCCTTCTGATTGGTCCGACAGGCTCGGGCAAGACGCTGCTCGCCCAGACGCTGGCCCGTATTCTCGACGTACCTTTCACGATGGCTGATGCCACGACCCTGACCGAAGCCGGATATGTCGGCGAGGACGTGGAAAACATCATTCTCAAACTGCTCCAGTCCGCGGACTATAACGTGGACAGGGCGCAGCGCGGCATCGTCTATATCGACGAGATCGACAAGATTTCCCGCAAATCCGACAATCCGTCTATTACCCGTGACGTCTCGGGCGAAGGCGTGCAGCAGGCGCTTCTGAAGCTCATGGAAGGCACTGTTGCTTCCGTGCCGCCGCAGGGTGGGCGCAAGCATCCGCAGCAGGAGTTCCTGCAGGTCGATACGACCAATATGCTCTTCATATGCGGCGGAGCGTTCTCCGGTCTGGACAAGATTATCTCGGCTCGCGGCAAGGGTTCGGGGATCGGGTTTGGCGCAGATGTGCGTTCCGAGGATGAGCGGCGTCTGGGAGCCATCCTTCAGAGCGTTGAACCGGAAGATCTGCTGAAATTTGGCCTTATCCCCGAATTTATTGGCCGTTTGCCGGTGATCGCTGCTCTGAATGATCTGGACGAATCTGCTCTGATCCAGATCCTGAGCAAGCCCAAGAATGCTCTGGTGAAGCAGTATGGTCGTTTGTTCGAGATGGAAGGCGTCAAGCTGACCTTCACGGATGATGCACTCGCGGCCATCGCCAAGCGTGCCATCGAGCGCAAGACCGGTGCGCGCGGATTGCGCTCGATCCTGGAAAATATCCTGCTCGGTACGATGTTCGATCTTCCCGGCCTTGAGGGCGTGGAAGAAGTCGTCATCAACCGTGAAGTGGCCGAAAGCAAGGCGCAGCCGGTCTATGTTTATGGGAAAGGCAAGTCCGAGCCCGCTGAGCAGTCTGCGTAAAAATGGTTTCGGCTCTTGTGTCGGAGCTTCCGGGTTTCGACATAACTGACTGAGGTTGTCCCAATTCATGCCTCTCAGGCATGAAAGAGATGCGATGCTGGCGCTGCAAGGCAGGTTGGCATCGCAAGATCGTCCCTCTGGAGATCAAGTGAATGACTGACGATACCAAGCCGAAAACCCGTCGCCGGACGAAAAAAACGGATGACGTGGTTGTTGCCGAAACGCCAGTGGCGGCTCCAAAGAAAGCCGTTCGCAAGCCTCGCAAAACTGCGGCGCCTGTTGTGGCGGAAACCGTACAGGAGCCTGTGTGCCACGATGTGATGGCTGTTCTGCCATTGCGCAATATCGTGGTCTTCCCCCACATGATCGTGCCGCTGTTTGTCGGGCGTGAAAAGTCGGTGAAGGCGCTGGAAACCGTGACCCGTGAAAGCAAGCAGATCCTGCTTGTGGCGCAGAAAGACGTCTCGCTGGACGATCCTTCGGTCGACGATATCTACCGCTACGGGACGGTCTCGACGATCCTCCAGCTGCTGAAGCTGCCGGACGGGACCGTCAAGGTTCTGGTCGAGGGGACGCGTCGTGTGCACATCACGCGTCTGTTCGATGTGGATGGTCATTTCGAAGCTGAAATCGAGGAAATTCCCGAAGAGGCCGTTGATGCGGCGCCGGGAAGCGAAATTGAGGCGCTGAGCCGCTCAACGGTTTCGCAGTTCGAACAGTATATCAAGCTCAACAAGAAAATTCCGCCGGAAGTCATGGTCTCGATCAACCAGATCGAGGGTGTTTCCAAGCTGGCTGACACGATTGCGAGCCATCTGAATCTCAAGATTTCCGAAAAGCAGGAAATTCTTGAAACTGCTTCGCCTGCGCGTCGTCTGGAACAGGTTTTCGCGCATATCGAGACGGAAATCGGTGTTCTTCAGGTCGAGAAGCGCATCCGCAACCGCGTGAAGCGGCAGATGGAGAAGACCCAGCGCGAGTACTACCTGAACGAGCAGCTCAAGGCCATCCAGAAGGAACTCGGGGAGGGCGAGGATGGTAAGGATGAGAATTCCGAGCTTGAGGAAAAGATCAACAAGACCCGCCTGAGTCGTGAAGCCAAGGAAAAGGCCCATGCCGAGCTGAAGAAGCTGCGTGGCATGAGCCCGATGTCGGCCGAGAGCACGGTTGTCCGCAACTATCTCGATTGGCTTCTGGGAATTCCCTGGAAGAAGCGTTCAAAGATCACACGCGAGTTCCAGCATGCTGAAGATGTGCTGGAAGCCGAGCATTACGGTCTGGAAAAGGTCAAGGAGCGGATCCTTGAGTATCTTGCAGTGCAGACGCGTTCGCAGAAGCTCAAGGGGCCAATTCTGTGTCTTGTCGGGCCTCCGGGCGTGGGTAAAACCTCTCTGGCACGCTCCATCGCCAAGGCGACGGGCCGTAACTATATCCGTATGTCACTGGGTGGGGTTCGCGATGAATCCGAAATCCGTGGTCATCGACGGACATATATCGGCTCCATGCCGGGTAAGATCATTCAGGGCATGAAGAAGGCGCGGACGTCCAATCCGCTGTTCCTGCTCGACGAGATCGACAAGCTGGGTGCCGACTGGCGTGGTGATCCGTCCTCGGCGCTGCTTGAGGTGCTGGATCCGGAACAGAACGCTACGTTCGCCGATCATTATCTTGAGGTGGATTATGATCTGTCGGATGTGATGTTTGTCACGACGGCCAACAGTCTGAACATGCCCCAGCCGCTGCTGGATCGCATGGAGATCATCAACCTGTCCGGCTATACCGAAGATGAGAAAGTGCAGATCGCGCGCCGTCATCTTCTGGGCAAGCAGGCCGAAGCACATAATCTCAAGCCTGGTGAGTGGACGGTTACGGATGATACGATCCGTGAACTTATTCGGGCGTATACCCGGGAAGCCGGTGTGCGAAATCTTGAGCGTGAGCTTGCCAAGCTGGCGCGCAAAACGGTCAAGGAAATCATCACGACCGGCGTTAGTCATGTCGAGATCACTCCGGCAAATCTCGAGAAATATGCGGGCGTCCGCCGTTTCCGTCATGGTGAGACCGAGACGGAAGATATGGTCGGCGTCGTGACAGGCCTGGCCTGGACGCAGGTTGGTGGCGAGATCCTGACAATTGAAAGCGTGATGGTTCCGGGCAAGGGGAACGTCAAGCAGACCGGCAAGCTCGGCGAAGTCATGCAGGAAAGCATTTCTGCCGCGCTCTCCTATGTCCGCTCGCGGGCCCAGGATTTCGGAATCCGGCCGCCGCTGTTCGAGAAGAGGGACATCCATATCCATCTTCCTGAAGGTGCGACCCCCAAGGATGGTCCGTCCGCCGGTATTGCGCTTGCGACGTCCCTGGTGAGCATCATGACGCAGATCCCCATCCGCAGGGATGTGGCCATGACGGGTGAGATCACCCTGAGGGGCCGGGTTCTGGAGATTGGGGGACTCAAGGAGAAGCTGCTCGCGGCCCTGCGGGCTGGAATCAAGACGGTCCTGATCCCCAGGGACAACGAGAAGGATCTCGCGGAGGTGCCGGACAATGTCCGTCATGCGCTCAAGATCATTCCGGTGAGCCATGTGGATGAGGTGCTCAAGATTGCGCTGACTCGTATGCCGGAAGCCATTGAATGGGATGAAAATGTTGATCCGATCAGTGAAATAACGGTGGATAAAGCGGCTCCGCAGGCACTTCCCCACTAACACGGATGATCTTCTGCGATTCTGACAGTTGACGCGGGCAAAATCCGCTTCATAGTGCGGCCGCAGATCGAACAAGGCGCCTGAGCCAGAAGGGACTCACCAGAGCCCGGCTCAGGCCCTCTAACACCAGAAAGGCACATCATGGAGAAGCCCCTCAACAAGCAGGAACTGATCGCCGCCGTTGCAGACGCTGCCGATCTTCCGAAGGCCAAGGCTAGCGAAGTTGTCGATGCGGTGTTCAGCACGATCGAAGCGACGCTTGCCAAGAAGCAGGAAGTCCGTCTCGTCGGCTTCGGCAGCTTTGTGACCGCAACGCGTAAGGCTGCCAAGGGCCGCAACCCGCGTACGGGCGAAGAGATCGACATTCCGGCATCCACCTCTGTCCGCTTCAAGCCGGGCAAGGGTCTGAAGGACGCCGTGAGCTGAGAAAGCTCACAAAACGGTTCCGGGTGGCTTTACCGCCATCCGGAACCGTGTATATAGACCTCACAAACATTCTGAGGGCGATTAGCTCAGCGGTAGAGCGTCTCGTTTACACCGAGAGGGTCGGCGGTTCAATCCCGTCATCGCCCACCATCATGAATACTATGCAGCCATGAATTGGCGTTTCGAATACCATGAAACGCTCGGCTCCACTTCCGATCTGTGTAAAATCAGAGCTGAAGCGGGTGAGCCGGAATATCTGGCTGTTCAGGCTTTTTCCCAGACATCAGGGCGCGGTACACGCGGACGAACCTGGACTGATCCGGGTGGGAACCTTGCGATCTCGCTCCTGTTCCGGCCCGTTGATCCTGCGACGTTCATAGCAGCTCTTCCATTTCTTGCCGCGGTTACTTTGTACGAGACCGCCATGCATTTCTGTCCCGCAACTGTGGGGCCTACGCCTTTCATGGTGAAATGGCCAAACGACCTTTTGCTGGATGGTCGGAAGATGGCTGGTGTCCTGATTGAGACGGGAGGCCCGCAGAGCATGCCGTGGGTTGTAGTGGGAATCGGAGCCAATCTGACGCAGGCCCCCGAGATCCTTGGTCGCAGTCTTGCGGCGCTTTCTGAAAAAACTGCCGTACCGTCTGCGAAAGCATTTGGTGAAATTCTGGTCGCGCAGATCGAGCGCTGGACCGCCATTCTGGCAAAGCAGGGGTTTGCACCGATCCGGGCGGCGTGGCTGGCCCGCGCGCACCCTGTCGGGTCGCGGCTTGCGGTTCAGGGTTGTGAAACCTATATTACAGGTTCGTTTTCAGGGCTCGACGCGCAGGGACGCCTGCTGCTGACCCTTCCCAACGGTGAAACCATTCCGGTTGTAACCGGCGATATCCTGCTGGACTGAAGGACCGGACCGCAACGTGCTTCTCGTCATTGATGCTGGAAACACCAACATCGTGTTCGCTGTACACGACGGGAAGTCGTGGCTCGGGCAATGGCGAATCTCGACGAATGAAGCACGGACAGCGGATGAATATGCGGCGTGGCTTCTGACGCTTTTTGACCGGGTAGGTCTGGATGCCTCAAAGGTCAGCCGCGCCATCATCGGGACCGTTGTTCCCGTTGCCCTGTATGAACTCCGTCGGTTCTGTCGTGAATGGCTGGATGTCGTGCCTCTTGTCGCCAATGCAAGGCTGGACTGGGGGATCGACGTTCTTGTGGAAAATCCGAACGAATTGGGTGCCGACCGGCGTCTGAACGGTCTGGCAGGACGTGAAATTTATGGCACGCCTCTGATCGTTGTTGATTTTGGCACTGCGACGACGTTCGATGTGGTCAATACGGCAGGCCAGTTCTGTGGGGGCGCTATTGCTCCGGGTGTGAACCTGTCGATTGATGCGCTGCATCGTGCTGCGGCGCGACTGCCACGTATGAGCATCGGACGTCCTTCAACGGCGATTGGCCGCAACACGAGCGTTGCGATGCGCTCTGGTCTGTTCTGGGGCTATGTCGGCCTGGTTGAAGGATTGATCCGTCGTATTTCCGATGAAATGGACGCAAAACCGACTGTGATCGCAACGGGCGGTCTGGCTCCACTGTTCTCTGAGGGAACGCCGCTTTTTGATGTGCTGGCGCCTGATCTGACACTGGATGGCCTGCGCCTTCTGGCCGACCGCAATACGGGTCCGCCCCTTTCCTATTCCCCTGAGCGCCCACAGGGCGCTGGGCAATGACTCTCGCTTTAATTTTATATCGCATCTGTAAGGAACAATCATGACGGAAAAACCGGACGGTCTGTCTTTCCTGCCCTTGGGCGGGACGGGCGAGATCGGCATGAATTTCAATCTCTACTGCCTCACGAAGAACGGTCGCGACACCTGGCTTGCCATTGACTGCGGTATCGGGTTTTCGGGCAACGACACACCTGAGGCCGAAGTGCTGATGCCGGACCCGACCTTTATTGCGGATCGCGCGCGGGACCTGTGTGGTCTGGTGATTACGCATGCGCATGAAGACCATCTGGGTGCGGTGGCGCATCTGTGGCCGTATCTGCGTTGCCCGGTTTACGCAACGCCGTTCGCGGCTGCCGTTCTGCGGCGTAAGTTGCAGGAAGCGCATCTGAACAACCAGGTGAAGATCCACGTCATCCGTCCGGCTTCGCGCTTTGAGGTGGGGCCGTTCGATCTTCAGTTCGTTTCCGTGACGCATTCCGTCGCCGAGGCGCAGGCGGTGGCACTGCGAACGCCGCATGGCCTGATCGTGCATACGGGTGACTGGAAGCTGGACGAGAACCCGCTGGTTGGCCCGGTGACGGATCTCGAAACGTTCGGCAAGCTGGGTGACGAAGGCGTTCTGGCCATGGTCGGCGACAGCACCAATGTGCTCAAGCCGGGTAAGTCTGAATCCGAAGCAGACGTCCGCAAGGGCCTGACGGATCTGATCATGGGGCTGGAAGGCCGCATTGCCGTGACGTGCTTTGCCAGTAACGTGGCGCGCGTCGAGAGCATCGCCAAGGCGGCCCAGGCTTCGGGACGTGTAGTCATGATCGTCGGCCGTTCGCTGCGCAACCTTGAGACGGCGGCGCGTGAGTGCGGTTATTTTCAGGACCTGCCACCATTCCTGACCGAGCAGGATGCGCGGGACGTGGATGATGACAGCCTGCTGATGATCATCACGGGCAGTCAGGGTGAGCCGCGCTCGGCCCTGTCTCGGATTGCGTCCGACACGCATCCGAACATCGCTCTCGGTGAAGGCGACACGGTGATTTACAGCTCGCGGATGATCCCGGGCAACGAACAGGCCGTCATGGCCGTGCAGGACAATCTGTCGCGTCGTGGCGTGACAGTCCTGACGGACAAGGATGCGAAGGTCCACACGTCCGGTCATGCGACTAGCGAAGATATCCGCACGCTCTATCGGATCGTTCGTCCGAAATACAGCATCCCGACCCATGGCGAATGGCGTCACCTGACGGCCCATGCCGCACTGGCGCATGAAATGGGTTCCGAACCGATCCTGCTGGAAGATGGCGATATCCTGAACCTTTCACCGGGCGAGGTGAAGGTTGTTGATACGGCGCCGACGGGCCGTCTGGCCCTGGACGGGGGCCGTCTGCTGCCCATGACGGGTGGTGTTCTGGCTGCGCGTCGCAAGATGCTGTTCAACGGCATCGTGCTGGCCAGCTTTGCCGTCGATGACGAAGGTTATGTCATTGGCGAGCCGAAGATCAGTGCACCGGGTCTTCTGGAATCCGACGATCCCGAAAGCATCCGGATCCAGGAGGAATTTGCCGACTCCATCGACCAGATCCCCGACGAACTGCGTCAGGACGACGCAGCCTTCCGGGATGCGGCCAAAACGGCCCTGCGTCGTGCTCTGGGGCGCAAACTTCAGAAGCGCCCGCTTGTCGATGTTCATCTGCTGCGCGTCTGAGAGAAGTAACACATGCGTTTGACGAAAGCCTTTCAGCCCACGCTGAAGGAAGTTCCGGCCGAGGCGCAGATCGCGTCTCACCGCCTGATGCTGCGGGCTGGCCTTGTGCGCCAGACCTCTTCGGGCATCTACGCCTGGCTGCCGGCAGGCCTGCGGGTTCTGCGCAATATCGAGCAGATCGTCCGCGAAGAGCAGGATGCTATCGGTGCACAGGAAGTCCTGATGCCGACGCTGCAGTCCGCTGATCTGTGGCGTCGCTCGGGGCGTTATGACGCTTATGGTCCGGAAATGCTCCGGGTTCAGGACCGTCATGGCCGTGATCTGCTGTACGGGCCGACGAACGAGGAAATGATCACGGACATCTTCGGAGCGTCCGTGAAGTCCTACAAGGATCTGCCCAAGGCGCTTTATCACATCCAGTGGAAGTTCCGTGACGAGGTGCGGCCCCGTTTCGGTGTGATGCGTGGGCGCGAATTCCTGATGAAGGATGCCTATTCCTTCGATGCGACATACGAGGATGCCGTCGCCAGCTATCGCCGGATGATGTTGTCCTATCTGCGCATCTTCCAGCGTCTGGGTGTTCGGGCCGTACCAATGGTGGCCGATACGGGACCAATCGGCGGCGATCTGAGCCACGAATTCCTCGTTCTTGCCCCAACGGGTGAAAGCGGCGTGTTCTTCGACGCGGCTCTTGAGGAACAGGACTGGCTGGGTCGTCCGGTCGATTGTGATGACGCTGAAAGCCTCGCCACGTTCTTCTCAACTGTGACAGATCATTATGCGGCAACGGACGAAAAGCACGACGAAGCCGAATGGGCCAAAATTCCGGATGAGCGCAAGCGCGAAGGCCGGGGGATCGAAGTCGGTCACATCTTCTATTTCGGTACGAAGTATACGGAATCGATGGGCATTGAAGTGATCGGCTCTGACGGGGCGTCGTTCCATCCGCAGATGGGTTCCTACGGTATCGGCGTGTCACGTCTGGTCGGTGCGATCATCGAGGCGTCGCATGATGATGCCGGCATCATCTGGCCTGCATCCGTCGCACCGTATCGGGCCGCAATCCTGAATCTGCGTCAGGGTGATGAAGCCTGCGATGCGATCTGTGAGAGCATCTACGGCACCGATCCTGAGAGCCTGCTGTATGATGATCGTTCAGACCGTGCGGGTGTGAAGTTCAACGATGCGGATCTGATGGGACATCCCTGGCAGATCATCGTCGGGCCGCGGGGCGCCAAGGAAGGCAAGGTCGAACTCAAGCAGCGCGCCACGGGCGAGCGGTTTGAGCTGTCGGTCGAGGATGCTCTGGCCAAAATCGGAGCCGCCTGATGTTCGGCCGCTTCGAGCGTATGGTGGCGGGACGATATCTCCGTGCCCGCCGTGGCGAGCGTTTCGCCTCGATCATCGCCATTTTCTCCCTGATCGGGATTGCGCTCGGAGTGGCGACGCTCATCATCGTCATGTCGGTGATGAACGGTTTCAAGGCCGACCTGATGGGGCGTATCCTCGGGCTGCACGGGGATCTGACCGTGTATGGCTACGGGCGTCCTATCGAGGTTTATGAAAACGACGTGGCCGCCATCCGGCAGGTTCCGGGTGTAAAATCCGTCATCCCCATGGCGCAGGGTACTGTTCTGGTAGAAGCGGGACGCTTCTCGTCCGGAGCGGAAATGCAGGGCGTGTCCCAGCAGTCTCTGCGGGACTGGACGGCGCTGAGCAGCGGGATCATTGCTGGAAGCCTGAACAATTTCACGGGTGACGATGCGGTTGCGATCGGCACGACGATGGCTGATCGGGCCGGGCTGTCGATCGGTTCTCCGATCACGCTTCTGTCGCCAGACGGGCAGGCCACGCCGTTCGGAACAATGCCACGGGTCAAAACCTATCATGTGGCCGTCATTTTCGACGCGAACTGGAACGATTACAATTCCAGCATCGTCCTGATGCCGCTGCCTGCCGCACAGAAATTCCTGATGCTGGGATCTTCAGCTGTTTCCCTCATTCAGGTTTCGACGGATGATCCGTCCAATGTCCAGCCGACGCGCAAGGCGATTGCCGAGCGTCTGGAAGATCCGCGCCTGCGGGTACTGGACTGGACCCAGAGCGCCAACGGTTTTCTGGATGCGGTGACGGTCGAGCAGAACGTCATGTTCCTGATCCTGACGCTCATCATTCTGGTGGCTGCGTTCAACGTGATTTCGTCTCTCATCATGATGGTCAAGGACAAGACGCGGGATATCGCGGTGCTGCGGACGCTTGGAGCGAGCCGGGGTGCCATCATGCGGATTTTCCTCATGTGCGGTGCGTCTGTCGGGATTGTGGGAACCGTGGCGGGATCTGCGCTGGGAATTGCTTTTGCGCTGAACATCGAACGAATCCGTCAGTGGCTGCAGTCGCTGACCGGAACCAACCTGTTTAACCCGGAAGTTTATTTTCTGGAGCGTCTGCCCGCGAAACTGGTGTGGTCTCAGGTGTGGGAAGTGATCGGAATGTCTCTGGCTCTCTCGCTTCTGGCGACGCTCTATCCGTCCTGGCGCGCGGCCAGAACCGATCCGATCGAGGCCCTGCGTCATGAATGAGCATTCCGTCGGGGCAAGTGCCCTGCGTCTTGAAGGTCTGAAGCGCCGTTTCCGGTCGGGTGAAGAGACGCTTGAAATCCTGAGCGGTGCCGAGTTCGACTTGCGGGCTGGTGAGATTGTGGCTCTGGTGGCACCGAGTGGTACCGGAAAGTCCACGCTTCTGCACCTTGCAGGTCTGCTGGAAGCGCCGTCAGAAGGTAAGGTTTTCGTGGCGGATCGTCCGGCAAGCGGATTGAGCGATACATTGCGAACGGCGATCCGTCGGGACCAGATCGGGTTCGTGTATCAGTTCCATCACCTTCTGGGTGAGTTCACTGCCTGCGAAAACGTCATGCTCCCGCAGCTTATTGCGGGCGTTTCCCCCCGAAAAGCACGTGAACGTGCCAAAGACCTTCTCGGACGGTTTGGCCTCTCCCATCGCCTTGAGTCGCTGCCCGGTCGTTTGTCCGGCGGAGAGCAGCAGCGGACCGCGATTGCGCGTGCTCTGGCCAATCGGCCCAAGCTTCTTCTGGCGGACGAACCGACAGGTAATCTGGATATCGGAACCGCCGATCATGTGTTTGGGGAGCTCCTGCGCGTTGTGCGGGAAGAGGGCGCAGCGGCGCTGATTGCCACGCATAACGACGAACTGGCCTCACGTATGGACCTGACAGTGACATTGCGGGACGGAAAACTGGTTTCGCTGTAGGGCGCTGAATCGGAGCGGCAGGCCTCAAAAACCCCTGCATCTGATGCCCGTCCCTGATAGACTTGTGGCATGTCTCATGCCGATTTTGTTCATCTCAGAAACCACTCTGCCTATTCCCTGAGTCAGGGCGCAATCCGGATTCCGGAACTTGTGAGTCTGGCCGCCAAAAACGCAATGCCAGCCGTGGCCCTTACGGATAGCGGCAATCTTTTCGGAGCGCTGGAATTCTCGCTCTACTGTCGGAGCAATGGGGTGCAGCCGATTGTGGGCTGTCAGATTTCGCTTCCAGCGCGCTCGACCAAACCCGGAGCCGTTTCAGAGCCCTTGGTCATTCTGGCGCGGAATGAGGAAGGGCTCGCAAATCTTCAGATCCTGTCTTCTGAAGGGTTTCTGAACGGCGATCCTGCAGATCCTTCCATTGCGGTCGAATTTCTCTGTCAGCACGCGGCGGGGTTGTTCCTGCTGACGGGCGGCAATCGCGGTCCGATCAACAGACTGATTCTTGAAGAGCAGAAGTCTGAGGCAAAAGCGCTTCTGACACGGCTGGAAGAGGCTTTCCGGGGAAATATCGCGGTCGAACTGAACCGGCTTGGAGAGGCTGGAGAACAGGAAGTCGAGAGCGTTCTGATCCCGATGGCGGATGAGATGAACATTCCTCTGGTGGCGACCAATGAATGCTTTTTTCCCAAGCCTGAAATGCATGAGGCCCATGACGCTCTTCTCTGCATCGCACAGGGGCGGACCATTGCTGAAGATGATCGCTGGCATGTGTCTCCGCAGGCTTGGTTCAAGACCCCGGCGGAGATGCGGGCTGTCTTTCATGATCTGCCGGAAGCCTGCGACAATACGCTGATCATTGCCCGGAAATGCGCCGTGGCGGCCTGCACGCGCAAGCCGCTTCTGCCAATCTGCCCGAAGGTTCGAGAAGGCTCGACGGAAGAAGAGACCCTGCGGGCCATGGCCTGGGAAGGGCTCGAAAAGCGTCTTGAAGCAGTGAGTGCGGATGAAGAAAAGCGCAGGCTTTATTCCGAACGTCTTCAGATTGAACTCGATATTATCGCAGGGATGGGGTTCCCCGGTTACTTCCTGATCGTTGCCGACTTCATTCAGTGGGCGAAAGCGCACGATATTCCGGTTGGTCCGGGGCGTGGATCAGGCGCAGGGTCGCTTGTGGCCTATGCTCTGACGATTACGGATATCGATCCCATTCCGTTCGGGCTGCTGTTCGAAAGGTTTCTGAACCCCGAACGTGTCTCGATGCCGGATTTCGATATCGATTTCTGTCAGGACCGTCGCGACGAGGTGATCCGTTATGTGCGCGAGGAATACGGCGGAAGTCGTGTGGCGCAGATCATCACGTTCGGAAAGCTTCAGGCCAAGGCGGCGGTTCGGGACGTGGGCCGTGTTCTGGGATTGCCTTATGGCATGGTCAACCGTGTTGCCGAACTGATCCCGAACAATCCCGCCAAGCCCGTGTCGCTCTCGGACGCGATTGATGGAGAGCCACGGCTTCAGGAAATGCGCGACAGTGATGAGTCGCTCAAGCGTCTCATGGAAATCGCGTTGCAACTTGAAGGGCTGTACCGTCATGCCTCCACCCATGCTGCGGGTGTGGTGATCGGTGATCGGGAACTGGTGGAACTTGTCCCACTGTACCGTGACCCGAAGAGCGACATGCTCGTTACGCAGTACAACATGAAATATGTCGAGCAGGCCGGTCTGGTAAAGTTCGACTTCCTTGGTCTGACGACACTTACAATCCTCAAACGTGGCCTAGATTTCCTTAAAGAACAGGGCATTACAGTCGATCTCTCACGCATTCCACTGGATGATGCCAAAACCTTCGAAATGCTGGCCAAAGGCGATACGGCCGGCGTGTTCCAGTTCGAAGGCGCAGGCATGCGGGACATGCTCAAGCAGATGGCGGCCAGCAGGCTCGAAGATCTGATTGCGGGTGTGTCGCTGTATCGTCCGGGGCCAATGGCCAATATTCCGGATTACTGCCGTCGCAAACATGGCGAGCACTGGGAGCCTCCGCACGAGGAAATCCGCGATATTCTTGAAGAGACCTACGGCATCATGGTCTATCAGGAACAGGTCATGCAGATCGCGCAGAAGATGGCTGGCTACAGTCTGGGTGGGGCTGACCTGCTGCGGCGTGCGATGGGCAAGAAGATTGCCTCTGAAATGGAAAAGCAGCGCGCGATCTTTACCGAAGGTGCAACGGCACGCGGAATCCCACAGGATAAAGCCGTCGAAGTCTTTGATCTTATGGCTCGTTTTGCCGATTACGGCTTCAACAAGTCTCATGCGGCTGCCTATGCGCTGGTGTCCTATCAGACGGCCTGGATGAAAGCGAACTATCCTGTGGCGTTTCTTGCTGGCTGCATGTCTCTGGCCCGGGAAAAAACGGATAAGTTGGCAGCACTCTGCCAGGAAGCGCGTCGGATGAAAATTCCCGTGTTACCCGTTGATATTAATAAATCTATGGCGGATTTTTCCATCGAGACGCTGGAGGACGGACAGCAGGGTATTCGTTATGCGCTTTCCGCGATCAAGCGTGTGGGGGCAGCGGCGATGGAAAGCGTTGTTGCTTCGCGCGGCGATCGTCCGTTTCAGGATCTGACGGATTTTTCGGAGCGCTGTGATCCCCGGAGCCTGAACAAGATTCAGATCGAAAGTCTTGCAAAAGCAGGGGCTTTCGACAGTCTTCTTAAAGACAGACATACTGTTTTTGCCAGTGCGGACATTCTTCTGAGGCGCGCGCAGGCGCGTGCGCAGGAAGAAAAAATGGGCCAGACCGGACTTTTTGGTGGAGCGGGACAGGAGCGCGAGATCCTGCGACTGAACGAAGGTCGCCCGTGGCCGGATTTCGAGCGTCTTTCGCTTGAGGCTTCGGCTATCGGTTTTCACATGAGTGCCCATCCGCTGGATGCCTATCGCAGCGTGTTGCGCAGGCTTGGGGTTACCCCATCTAACGCTCTGGAAAATGCCGCAAAAACAGGCACTACCCGTGTCAAAATCGCAGGGTGTGTTGTAGATCGTAAGGAGCGTCCAACCCGGACGGGCAAGAAGATGGCCTGGGTCAATCTGTCTGATAGCGGCGGAGGATGTGAGGTCACGCTCTTCTCGGAAACGCTGATTTCCTGCCGCGATCTGCTGGTGGCCGGACAGGCCATTCTGGTGAATGCCGAACTCAAGATTGACGGGGATGCGCTGCGGATTACGGCTCAGAGCGTCATTGATCTCGAGGCTGCGGCCGCTGCAGAGCGTTCTGAAATCCGGGTCTGGCTGAAGCAGGAAAGCGCTCTGTCCGAGCTCACGGCTCTTCTCGAAGAAGTTCAGGGCGGCTTTGGCCGGGTGAAACTCCTGCCGTCCGTTGAGGAGACGCAGGACGTGGAAATCTCCATTCCGGGGCTGTATCGCGTGACCCCCCGGCTGGCGGAACGACTACGGACAATCCGGGGCGTCGAAAAGGCGCAACAGGTCTGATCCCGTGTGCGGATACTGTGTGAAATCCTGCGGACAGACCTTGCGTCCGCAAGGATTTTCCGTCATATCGCGACCGTTCTTCATCGGGATCTCTCGATGGGAACAATCCGCACGCATGGCTCTCGGGTTTTCTGGTGTCCTGATTTTAAGGACGTTGCCATGCGGAGGTTCAACCAGACGCAAGGAATTCTGAATCATGGCAATGCCTGATTTCACCATGCGCCAGCTGCTCGAAGCCGGCGTTCATTTCGGTCACCACACCCGTCGCTGGAACCCGGCCATGGCGCCGTACCTGTTCGGTGTGCGCAACCAGGTTCATATCATTGACCTGCAGCAGACGGTCCCGATGCTGGACCGCGCCCTGAAGGTTGTTCGTGACACCGTTGCAAATGGCGGTCGCGTCCTGTTCGTTGGCACCAAGCGCGCTGCGGCTGACCATGTTGCTGAAGCTGCACAGCGTTGCGGCCAGTACTATGTCAATCATCGCTGGCTCGGCGGTATGTTGACCAACTGGAAGACCATCACGGGTTCCATCAAGCGTCTGCGCCAGATCGACGAAATGCTCTCCGGTGGCACGGCTGGTCTGACGAAGAAGGAAGTTCTCGACATCACGCGTGACCGCGAGAAGCTCGAGCGTTCCCTCGGTGGCATCAAGGAAATGGGCGGCCTGCCTGACCTGCTGTTCGTGATCGACACGAACAAGGAAAAGCTGGCGATTGAAGAAGCTACGAAGCTTGGCATTCCGGTCATCGGCGTTCTGGACAGCAACTCCAACCCTGCCGGCGTGACCTATCCAATCCCGGGTAACGATGACGCCATCCGCGCCATCACCCTGTATTGCGATCTGGTTTCCGGCGCGGTTCTCGACGGCATTTCCGCCGAGATGGCTGCTTCAGGTCAGGACATCGGTGCTGCCGAGGAACTGCCGGCTGAGACGGCTGTTCTGGAAGCCGCCGCTGCTGAAGGCGCAGAAGCTCCCGCTTCCGCAGGCTGAACAGACTGCCGGGGTCCGGTCATGGAAAACGGCAACTGAAACATGGCATGCGGCCGGGCGAGTTCGTCCGGCCGCATGATCTTTTTTGAGGGATGAGATAAATGGCAGAAATCACAGCAGCCCTGGTTCGCGAACTGCGCGAAGCCACTGGCGCAGGCATGATGGATTGCAAGAAGGCCCTGACGGAAGCTGCCGGCGACATGGACGCCGCCATCGACTGGCTGCGCACGAAGGGTCTGTCCCAGGCTGCAAAGAAGTCCGGTCGCACGACGGCTGAAGGTCTGGTTGGCGTTGTGTCCGCCAAGAACCGCGCCGCCATGGTCGAAGTCAACGCCGAGACGGACTTTGTTGGCCGTAACGAAGCCTTCCAGGCATTCGTCGAGCAGGTTGCTCATGTTGCGCTCGAAGTCGGTGACGATCTGGACACCATCAAGGCTGCAAAGGTTCCGTCCGGCCGTACGGTTGCTGACGAACTGACACACCTGATCGCCACGATCGGCGAGAACATGGCCATCCGTCGGGCCAAGGTCCTGTCGGTCGAGTCCGGCGTTGTTGCCAGCTATGTCCACAGCGCACTGCGCCCGGGCATTGGCAAGATCGGCGTTCTCGCCGCTCTGGAAGCTCCGTCCGAGTCCGATGCGCTGCTGACGCTGGGTCGCCAGATCGGCATGCATGTTGCGGCAACCCGTCCGGCTGCCCTGAACGTTGCCAGCGTCGATCCGGAGTCCCTGGAGCGCGAGCGCGCTGTTCTGATCGAGCAGGCCCGTGAGTCCGGCAAGCCGGAAGCCATCATCGAGAAGATGGTCGAAGGCCGTATCCGCAAGTTCTATGAAGAAGTCGTTCTTCTGGAGCAGGTGTGGGTGCTGGACGGCGAGAGCCGCGTGTCCAAGGTCGTCGAAAAGGCTGGCGCAAAGCTGGCCGGTTTCGAGCGCTTCCAGCTCGGTGAAGGCATCGAGAAGGAAGAAAACGATTTCGCTGCCGAAGTCGCTGCTGCCGCTGGCACCAAGTAAGGTTTTCCGTTTCTGTCCTGAGCCGGGTCTGTCTGGTTCAGGTTGGAGGTGAAAGTCTGTAGAAAGGCCCCTGTGCGCTTTGGCGTACGGGGGCTTTTTTCGTTTTTGGCCGTTTTGGAAGGATCAGGGATGGAATGGGAAGCGGCGGCGCTGGTTCTGTCGGTCCGGCCTTATGGCGAGGGCAGTGCACTGGTCCATCTGTTCAGCGAGGAGCAGGGCGTCTCGCATGGAATGGTGAGGGGCGGTGCTTCGCGTCGGCAGGCATCCCTGTGGCAGACGGGCAATCTGGTTATGGCGCGTTGGCGGGCGCGGCTGGCGGATCAGCTCGGCACATTAACAGCCGAGCCTGTGCAATGTGTGGCAGGGCGTATTCTGGATGCACCGCTACAGCTTGAGATGGTGAGCAGTGCGTGCGCCCTGGTGGACGGAGCCTTGCCACAGGGCGAGGCGCATCCGGAACTGTTCATGCGGCTGGTGCGGCTTCTGACGCTGATCAGTGTAGCCCCGGAACCGGCCCCAATGGGCGCCTATCTGCGCTGGGAAAGCCAGCTTCTGACCGGGCTCGGTTATGGACTGGATCTTTCGGACTGTGCGGTGACAGGTTCGGCGGACGATCTGGTGTACGTGTCGCCACGCTCTGGTCACGCCGTAAGTCGGAATGCCGCAGGAGAGTGGCGGGACCGTTTGTTGTCGTTGCCGGCGTTGATGATGGATGAGGCCGATGACGGGACGCCTGAAGACTGGAAAAACGGTCTTGCGCTGACAGGGCATTTCCTGTCGCGCTGGGTCTTCGGTGTGCGGCATCAGCCCCTGCCGGCAGCGCGGGAGAGGCTGGTCGATTATGTGCAGCGGCTTCAGATTGGTCCGGATAATGCCGCGGACCCGGCTCAGTAGGAAACGTGGCTGGGGCCGGGACGCAGGCCGCTGACGACATCCACGTCGGCCGTACTCGCCCAGACGGACCAGTCCCAGCCAGGATGTTGATTAATCTCGGCTGTCATGCGCTGTTCCTGCGCAAGGTCGACCGGATGGCTGGCTCTGTAGGCAGCATAGGCGCTTTTGTCGCCCATATAGACGCAACCACACGCGATGGGGTCGGCGTAGAGCAGGACCGGCTGTCCGTTCTGCATGCGATAGGCCAGCGTGTCGGGGGGCAGGAGGTTCATCATCGCCCAGCGTGCCGTCGTGTCGGCCGGGTGCGCCGTAAACCCTGCCAGTGCGAGAGACATCTCGGCTTTCTGGATCGGACGGTATGGTGAGCAGGCGGCCATACCGATGAGGAGAGCGCTGGACAGAAGAGCATGCCAGTGTCTAAGTCCTGCACGAAAGAGGGGAGAAGCATGGGAACGGATCTGGCGGGTCATATCGAGGATACCAAGCTCGCTGAGGCTCTGAGCGAGCGATATATTGCGTATGCGATGTCGACAATCATGTCGCGTTCCCTTCCGGACGTGCGTGATGGCCTGAAGCCGGTCCACCGCCGCCTCCTTTATGCGATGCAGCAGTTACGCCTTGATCCCACATCAGGGTTTAAAAAGTGTGCACGTGTCGTCGGTGACGTGATTGGTAAATTCCATCCGCATGGCGATGCGTCCGTATACGAGGCGCTGGTGCGTCTGGCGCAGGATTTTGCGGTCCGATACCCGCTGGTCGAGGGTCAGGGTAATTTCGGCTCCATCGACGGTGATGGCGCGGCAGCCATGCGATACACGGAAAGCCGCCTGACGGAAGTCGCACAGGCGCTGCTGGACGGCATTCAGGACGATGCGGTCGATTTCCGCGCGACATACGACAACGAAGATCATGAACCGATCGTGCTGCCGGGGACGTTCCCGAATCTGCTGGCTAATGGTGCCGCAGGCATTGCCGTTGGTATGGCCACGAGCATTCCGCCCCATAATGCCGCTGAAATCTGCCGGGCCGCGAAGCTTCTGATCGAAAAGCCGGATGTGACGATCGCCGAGCTGGTGGATCTGATGCCGGGGCCGGATTTCCCCACCGGTGGCATTCTGGTCGAAGAGCGCGACTCCATTATCCGCTCTTATGAAACAGGACGCGGCAGTTTCCGGACCCGCGCGCGCTGGGAAGTCGAACAGGGACGTTTCGGCACCTGGATGATTATTGTTACCGAGATCCCGTATCAGGTGCAGAAATCGCGCCTGATCGAACAGATCGCGGACCTGATGGAACAGCGTAAACTGCCGCTTCTGGGCGATGTGCGGGACGAGAGCACGACCGATATCCGCCTCGTGCTGGAACCCAAGACCAAGGGTGTCGAGCCCGAAGTCCTGATGGAGACGCTGTTCCGCAATACGGCGCTTGAGAACCGTTTCAGTCTGAACATGAATGTTTTGGGCGGTGATCGCGTTCCGGGTGTGTTGTCTCTGAAAGAGGTTCTGCGGGCGTGGCTGGACCATGTGCACGAAGTGCTGGTGCGGCGGTCGAACCATCGTCTGGCGGCGGTGCTGCGACGGCTGGAAATCCTTGAAGGTTTCCTTGCGGTTTATCTGAACCTTGATGAGGTCATCCGCATTATCCGCGAGGAAGACGAGCCCAAGGTCAGCTTGATGGAGACGTTCAGCCTGACGGATATTCAGGCTGAAGCCGTGCTGAACATGCGCCTGCGCTCTCTGCGTCGGCTGGAGGAAATGGAAATCCGGCGTGAGCGGGACAAGCTTGCTGACGAGCAGAAGGCGCTTGAAACGCTGCTGGGTTCGGAGCGTCGGCGTTGGACGCGGATCTGTAAGGATCTGGATGGCACCATCAAGAAGTTCGGCTCCGGCCCGCTTGGGGACCGGCGGACGCTGATTGCGGCGGCACCGGAACCCATTGATATTTCCGCAGCATTGGAAATCGACCGTGAACCGCTCACGGTTCTGCTGTCTCGCGAAGGGTGGATCCGGGCGATGAAGGGCCATGGGCTTGATCCGCAGGGACATCGCTTCAAGGAAGGCGATGAAGGCTGGCTGTCGGTGGAATGCCAGAGCACGGACCGGCTGTGCCTGATCTCCAGCAGTGGCAAGGCCTATACCATCAAGGCGGCTGACCTGCCGCGTGGACGAGGGTTCGGGCAGCCGTTCCGGACCGTCGTAGAGGTGCCGCAGGAAGACCGGGTTGTGACCCTTTTCCCGGTTTCAGACGAGGGACGTCGCCTGATCGCCTCTGCATCGGGACGCGGGATGATCGTGTCCGAAGCTGGTCTTGTGGCGGAAAAGCGGACGGGCAAGCAGGTTTTCAACGTCAAGGACGGGGATGAGGTGTTTGCCTGTATTTCGGTGAGCGGCACGCATGTCCTGACGCTGGGGCAGAACAAGCGGGCACTGATTTTCCCGCTGGAACAGGTGCCGGAAATGACCCGTGGAGGTGGTGTCGCATTCCAGAAGCTCGGGGACAGCACATTGCGTGACATGCGGACCCTGACCCTGTCCGAGGGGCTGTTGTGGCAGGAAGGGCAGCGTGTTCGTGCAACAGCCGATCTGACCCCACTGGAAGGTCGCCGGGGAGCCGTGGGCCGCGCGGCCCCGCAATGGATGCTGCGTAAGGGCTAAGGGCAGTTAGGTCGGGAGTGTCCCGGCCAGCAGGCTCCAGTGCCCATCCCGAAAAACTTCGGCGGGCCCGAAGGCGGCTTTATACGCCATCTTTGGGCTTCCGGGGACGTAATAGCCCAGATATAGGTGCTCCAGCCCCATCCGGGCAGTCTGTTCGATCAGCCATAGGATCGAAAACGTCCCCCAAGATGCCGTCAAATCGTTGACATCATAGAACGTATAGACGGCGGACAGCCCATCCGATAGACGGTCAATCAGGCTGACGCAGACAAGCGTTCCATCGGGGCGACGGAATTCGGCCAGAAACGTCTCGACCGGCGTGTTGGCGATGAGTTCCACATAATCGCGCCAGCACATATGGGCCATGTCGCCATCGGGATGGCGGACAGCCTGATATATTTCAAACAAGCGGAACTGTTCGTCCGTGGGAACCGGAGGCACCATGTTGACGATAAGATCAGTATGGCGACTGCTGATTTTTTTCTGGGTCCGGGTCGGGGCGAACGTGGCAGCCGGAATGCGCATGGGCGTGCAGGCGCGGCAGCCTACACAGACGGGCGCATAGGCGATGGCATGGCTGCGGCGGAACCCGGCCTGTGACAAGCGGTTATGTAAGGCAACGGCATCGGGGCCAGCCAGTTCGGTCAGAACCTTGCGCTCTGTCCGGTCGGGCAGGTAGGGGCACGGAGCCGGCGCCGTCGTGTAGAAGAGCTGTGGGCGGTGCTGCATGGGACGCTCTCCTTTTCAGATGACGGGCTGAAAGATGATCCTATCGCAAGGAGAGGGGATGGCGCATCCACGATCTTTGCGAAAGGATGGCGAAAGATGATCCGCGCGGATCGTCCATAACAGGGAAATTTATGCTGCACTGGACCGTTTTCCATCTTCTCGTGCAGATCCTGCGCTGGGTTCTTCCTCTTTTCGTGACGGTTCATGCCCTCGTTCACAAGCGGAACACGGCGTCCTGCACGGGATGGATCGGTATCTGCTGGATTGCGCCGTTTTTGGGTACGGTTCTGTATTTGATGTTCGGCATCAATCGCGTCCGGCGCCGGGCGCAGAAAATGGTGGACCGTCATTTGTGGGAGGGGCGCGACCCGCTGGCGCAGTACCGGCAGATCGTGGACGGCACTCTGGCGCCACTTTCAAAAATGCTGGGCCGTCTGACGGAGCGGCCCCTGATGCGGGGCAACTCCATCACCTGCCTGCATGACGGAGACAATGCCTATCCCGTGATGCTGGAGGCGATCGGGCAGGCGAAGACGTCGATCATTCTGTGCTCCTATATTTTCCGTGACGATAAGGTCGGCCAGCGTTTCGTAGAGGCGCTGGTGGCGGCCAAACGGCGGGGCGTGGAGGTCCGTGTTCTGGTGGACGGGATCGGGAGCGGATATTTCCGCTGCGGCATCGAACGTCGCCTGCGACGTGAGGGTGTGGCCTGCGCGCGCTTTATGCACTCGGTCTGGCCGTGGCGCATGCCGTTCATCAACCTGCGCAACCATCGCAAGATTCTCGTAGTGGACGGCACTATTGGCTTCATGGGCGGCCTGAACATCGGCGAGGAGAACATGCTCCGCCTGCGGACGAAACTGCCGGTGGCGGATACGCATTTCCGTCTGCAAGGGCCGATCGTGCATCAGCTTGCAGTCGCGTTCGCGTGGGACTGGTCGTTCACGACGGGCGAAGAACTTCAGGGCGAGCGTTATCTGCCTGAACCGCAGCCGGTGGGTGATGTGCCGATGCGGATCGTCACGTCAGGACCGGATACGGATCTGGAAAAGATCGAATATGGGATGTTGCAGGCTTTCTCACTGGCGCGGACCCATATCTGGGTGATGACGCCCTATTTCCTGACGGATGACCGCTTCTCGACAGAACTTGTTCTCGCGGCCCTTCGGGGGGTGGTGATTGACATTGTCGTGCCCAAAAGCAGCAATCACGCCCTGATAGATCATGCGCGGGACGCCAATCTGCGGCAGTTTCTGGATGCAGGGTGCCGGGTCTGGATGGCGGATCCGCCGTTCAATCATTCCAAGCTGATGGTCGTGGATGATGAATGGAGCTTCGTTGGAAGTGCCAATATCGACATGCGTTCCCTGCGGCTGAACTTCGAGATCAATCTGGAAATTTATGACCGGGACGTAGCCAAAGAACTGGCCACATTTATGGAAACGCATCGTCGCAACCGGCTGACCCATCATGATCTGGACAGCAAGCCGTTCCTGATCCGGATGCGCAATAATGCCGTCAGGCTTTTGCTGCCGTACCTCTGAGAGATGTCAGGCGCCCAGCCTCAGGGTGACGCAGATGGGGCGGTGATCCGAGCCGAAGCGCGGCAGGGCGCGTGCCTCCATGCGCGCCAGACCGCGCACGAGGCATCGGTCCAGCCGCAGGGGAAGATGGTTCAGCATCCGATGCGTTTTTTCCTGCGGACCGACATCGAGAAAGCCGGGAAGCAGAACAGGGCCGACCAGATTGAAATCGCCCATGATGACAGCACGATGGCGCATATTGGTGCTGATGCTGCGAAGCTGCCGCCGGTTGAGCAGTTGGCCGTGAGACAGATGGACGTTGGCGAGCGAAAAACTGCCGAAATCAATAAGCTGTGCCGTGCGTTTGACCAGCAGGCCGCGCGGCAGGCGGCAGAATGACGGCGGACGCGTGAAGGGCAGGCGGCTCCAGCAGGCTGTGCCATGCGGACGGCCGGGAAGCGGGATGCGGTCATAATAGCCGCCGAGAATTTCGGGGAGTTCGTCCACGGCCTCCTGCGCCTCCTGCATCACGACGATGTCCGGATTTTCCGCACGGATGACGGTCAGAACGTCCTCAAGCGAGGCGCCTTCCCAGCGATAGAGGTTCCAGCTCAGGATTTTGAAAGAGGCTCCGGATTGAGGAAATGCCGTCATTTCGGAGGCTCCGACAGGTAGAGAGGGTTACGCCCGCGATGATGGGGACCGGCGGCGAATTCGCTGGTCAGGGTGTAGCCGACCGCCAGCAGGACAGGACCGAGGAAAATGCCGACGCCGCCAAAGGTCACGATCCCCCCCAGAACGCCGAGGACGGTCAGCAGATAGGGAAGCTGGGCGCCACGCGCAATGAAGGCCGGACGGATGATGTGGTCCGCGCCGGAGATGATGAGAACGCCATAAATCGCGAGAAACAGTCCGTGCCCGACATGATGCGTCATGCCCAGCCAGATGGCGGCCGGCACCCAGACCAGCGGTGCGCCGATCGGGAAGACCGCAACGAAAGCGGTGATGCCCGCCAGCAGAACGGGAGACGGCACTCCTGCCAGCATCAGGCCGATTCCCGTCAGCACGCCCTGGATCAGCGCCGTGCCGAGGATACCATAGACCGTCCCGCGCACGGTGCGGCCAATGATGTTGATGAGCCTTGGCGTGGTCTGCGGACCCGCGATGCGGTCGATCAGGGCCGCAATGGTATTGCCGAGCGTATCGCCGTTCAGCCACAGGAAGAAGGCGACGAACAACGCCATGACGAGTTCAGCGAGGCCGCTTGCGAGCCGCAGGAGGACCGTCAGGGTGAGATGCGCGATCTGTCCGGCATAAGGACGCAGGACTTCAGTCGCAAAAGCACCGACATCATGGCTGAAATGGTGCCAGGCATTGACGAGATGCGGGCCTGCCATGGGAATGCGGTTCATCCACTCCGGAGGCGGATTGGCGCTGGTGACATGCAGGATCAGGGTGTCGATTTCCGAGATCGTGCCGGGAATGTCGTTGATGCCCGCGCTTGTCAGCACCGTCATCGGAACCAGAATGAACAATGCGCTCAGGGCCATCATGGCAAGGGCTGCGAGAACGGGGCGGACATGGCGGCGCATACGGCGATAGATCGGCCATGTCGTGAAGGCGAGAATTGCCGCCCACAGGATGGCTGAAAGGAACGGCCACAGGATGATGCCGCATCCATAGGCGATTCCCGCCAGAACCAAGCCTAGGATAATCCGTTCGGTCGTCATGCGCGGATATGCCCCGATCCGAAGGCGAAGGGACGACACGGATGGCATGACGGTGTGGGCTGCGTGCTCATGGAATGACACATTGGCACGCTCTGGCGTTGGACGCATCCCTCGACCTATGGTGTGGTCATGACGATCTCGCCACTTGTTGATGCCGCGACCCTGATCCCGGAGGTCGGCCGGTTCATTCCCCTTGATGCCAGCGTGCTTTTGCCGGGGCAGAAGGGCGATCCCGATTCCGCATTTGTCGCGCAGCACCTTCCCGGTGCACGCCGATTCGATATCGACGTTTTCGCCGATCCGGAGAGTCCGCTTCCTCATACGGTGCCGGGCGCGACACGGTTTGCCCGGCTGATGTGTGAACTAGGCGTGAGTGAGGAAATACCGGTCGTGTTTTATGACGGGCGTGGAAGTGTGGGTGCCTGTCGTGGATGGTGGCTTGCACGGCTGTTCGGGCATCGGAATGCGCGGATTCTGGATGGCGGTCTTGAGGCCTGGGTGAAGGCGGGCGGTGCGGTTGAAAGTGGTGCACCACCTGTAATTGAACCGGCAGTTTTTCGTCCCCGGCCGCATTATGGGCTTCTGGCGGGTTCGGGCGATGTCCGTCAGGCGCTGAAACGGACCGATGCGCTGGTGCTGGATGCAAGAAGTGCGGGCCGTTTTGCTGCGACGGTACCTGAGCCCCGACCGGGTGTGCGTGGCGGTCACATGCCAGGCGCGCAGAGCATGGACTGGACGCGCCTTGTGGACGGAAATGGCTGCTTTCTGCCCACCGTCGAGCTGAAACGGGTCCTCGCAGGTGCGGAAGGACGTTCCGTTATTGCGAGCTGCGGTTCGGGTCTGACAGCCGCAACGATCGTGGCGGCTCTGGCCATCGCGGGATATGGCGACGCAGCTTTGTATGATGGATCCTGGGCGGAATGGGGAAGCGACCCCGACGCGCCGGTTGTGACGGGAGAGGCATAAGAATGAGTGATCTGGAACAGCGGGTGAGTGCGGGATGGAGCCGGATGGGCTCCATGCTGGTGCGGGAAGGGCGTTCGCATGAGCTTCCCGAAACAGGAACGTTCGTAAATGCACCGGTCAGCCGGGGTTCGACCGTCCTGTTCCCGACGCTGGAGGCCATGAACAGGACGGACGGCCGCAGCCACGCGCACAAGGCGGTGTACGGGGCGATGGGATCGCCGATCCAGCACCAGCTTGAGGAAATGCTCAGCCTGATCGAAGGCGGGACGCATACGCAGGTCGTCAATTCAGGTCTGGCGGCGTGTACGATGCCGCTTCTGGCGTTTCTGGGCTGCGGCGATCATCTGCTTCTGCCCGATTCGGTGTATGGCCCCACGCGACGTTTTGCAGGGACGATGCTTCAGCGGCTGGGCGTGGTGACGACCTATTATCCGCCCATGGCCTCACGCGCCGAGATCGCGGCACTTATACGCCCAGAGACGAAGGTCCTGTTCGCTGAAAGCCCGGGCAGTCATACGTTTGAAGTGCAGGACGTGCCGATGCTGGCCGAAGTGGCGCATGAGGCTGGGGCACTTCTGATGCTGGATAACACCTGGGGCATTGGCGTGTTTCAGCCCTTCGTCCATGGCGTGGACGTGTCGATTCAGGCGCTGACGAAATATCCCGCCGGGCATTCGGACGTCATCATGGGATCGGTTACGGTCAATGACGAAGCACACTGGAAAACGCTGCGTGACGCCGCGATCCAGCTCGGACAATGCGCAGGTCCGGATGACTGCTGGCTGACGCTGCGGGGCCTGCGGACGATGGGCGTGCGGCTGGCGCATCAGGCACGTTCGGCACTGGAAATCGCGCAGTGGCTCAAAACGCGCCCTGAAGTCGCGCGGGTTCTGCATCCGGCACTGCAGGACTGCCCGGGGCATGAATTCTGGAAACGGGATTTTACGGGGGCCTGTGGACTGTTCGGCGTAGAGCTTCAGCCGGACATTTCCATTGAGGCGACCGAACGGATGATCGACGGGCTGAGCCTGTTTGGGATCGGGGCGTCCTGGGGCGGTTATGAAAGTCTCGTCCTGCCAACGACCGGGCATATCCGGCGCGTCACGGGTGAGGGCGGCCCAACATCCGCGACGTTCCGCCTCCATATCGGACTTGAAGGCGTTGAGGACCTGAAGACCGATCTGGCACGCGGACTGGATGGCCTTCAGTTCTGAACCTTAGCGGCGGCGGAAAGTCAGGGCTTCAGCGACGTGATGGCGCTGGATGCTCTGGGTACCTTCCAGATCGGCGATTGTGCGGGAGACGCGGATCAGGCGCGTGATCCCGCGATTGGACAGGCGTAGTTTTTCAGCCGCCTGTTCAGCGATGGACCGGGCGTCGTCGTCCATGTCGAGATCGTCAGGGGAGACCTGCGAATTAGGAACGCCCTGACGGACAATCTGGCGCCTGCGGGCAATTTCCACGCGGGCCCGAACCGTCGCGCTGGTTTCACCTTTCGGGGCGCGGCTGATCTCGATGGGGGAGAGCGGATCGATTTGCACGCACAGGTCGATGCGGTCGAGCATCGGGCCGGAAATCTTGGCCGTATAGTCTTCCCCACAGCGCGGCGCCTTACGGCAGCTTCGCTCCAGATCGCCCAGATAGCCGCAGCGACACGGGTTCATGGCGGCAATGAATTGAAAGCGCGCGGGATAGGTCGTGTGATGGGCCGCGCGGGCGATGGAAATGCTGCCGGTTTCGATCGGCTGGCGCAGAGACTCCAGACAGGATCGTGAGAATTCTGGAAGTTCATCAAGGAACAGGACGCCATTATTGGCAAGGCTGACCTCGCCGGGCCGGGCTTTCGCGCCCCCACCCACAATGGCGGGAAGGCTCGCGCTGTGATGCGGTGCGCGATAGGGTGGCCGGACGACCAGCCTGCCGTTCTGCAGAATGCCGGAGACACTGTGAATGCGGCTTGTTTCTAGGGCTTCTTCGCGTGTCAGATTGGGAAGAATACCGGGCAGACGGCTGGCGAGCATGGATTTACCGGCACCAGGCGGTCCGCTCATGAGCATGGAATGCGCTCCTGCGGCAGCGATTTCCAGAGCGCGCCGTCCAAGCAGCATGCCTTTGACGTCCGCCAGATCGGGGCCGTATTCGATCACCTGTCCCGTTGGTGGCGGTGCCGGGGGCAGGATCTGCTGTCCCTGAAAATGGGAAACGAGAGTGGCGAGCGTCGGCGCCCCGAGAACGTCCGTACTACCATTACCCCAGCGTGCTTCCAGAGCCTGCGCGGCCGGACAGATCAGGCCGAGTTCGTCCGCGACGGCGCCAATCGCGGCTGAAAGGACGCCCGCAACGGGATTGATCCGACCATCCAGCGAGAGTTCGCCGACAGCGGCATAGGCCGAGACTGCCTCGAAAGACAGGATCCCCATGGCGCAGAGCAGGCCAAGCGCGATGGGAAGGTCAAAATGTGCGCCTTCCTTGAGAAGATCAGCGGGCACGAGATTAACGAGAATACGTTTGGGTGGGAGCGCCAGTCCCATGGCCGTCAGCGCGGCGCGGACACGTTCGCGCGCCTCACCGACGGATTTGTCCGCTAGCCCTACAACGAGAAACGCCGGAAGGCCGCTGGACACCTGAACCTCGACCGTGACCGGAACGGCTTCGATCCCCGAAAAGGCGAAGCTCTGGATACGGGCGAGGGCAGGTGCATGCGGGCTGGGACTCGTCATGAGGCAAATCCTAGCCCGAAATTATTTCCTGTTGGTTAACGGAAAAGATGTCAGGAACGCTGGTAAAGCAGACGGGCACGGAGTGTGCCGTCAAGCGCCTTGAGGCCGTCCAGAAGCTTCGTGTCCATCTCAGGGCCCTCCGACTCGGCCTCGACGACGACATAGCCCACTTCGCCATCCGTCTGGAGATACTGGGCGGTCACGTTGCAGTTCTGTGCGGCAAACAGATCGTTGATCTGGCGCATGATGCCGGGACGGTTGGCATGGACATGCATGAAGCGCGTGCCGCGCGGGCGTTCGGGAAGCTGGACGCTGGGGAAGTTGACCGACCCGATCGTGGACCCCACGTCGGAATAATCGACCAGCTTGCGCGCGACTTCGACGCCGATGCGCTCCTGCGCTTCCATGGTGGAACCACCGATATGCGGCGTGAGAATGACATTCTCCAAACCCTGGAGCGGGGATTTGAACGCTTCCCCAGCCTTTTTGGGCTCCACGGGGAACACATCCACGCCCGCACCCATGAGATGGCCGTCCTTGAGGGCGGCGGCGAGGGCGTCGAGGTCCACGACGTTGCCGCGCGCGTTGTTGAGCAGGATAGAATTGGGCTTCATGGCCCGGATTTCCGTCTCTCCGATGAGCAGATCGGTTTCCGGCGTCTGCGGGACGTGGAGGCTGACGATGTCGGACTCGGCCAGCAGATCATGCAGGGTCGGAACAGCGATGGCATTGCCGTGCGGCAGACGAGGCATCACGTCGAAATACAGGACGCGCATGCCGAAAGCTTCGGCAAGGACGGAAAGCTGCGAGCCGATGGAGCCATAGCCGACGATACCGAGCGTTTTGCCGCGGACTTCCCAGGCGTTGGTGGCGGATTTGTCCCAGCCGCCCTTGTGGCAGGCTTCCGAGCGCGACGGGATGCGACGGAGCAGCATGACAACCTCACCCATGACCAGTTCGGCCACGGAACGGGTGTTGCTGAAAGGCGCGTTGAACACCGGAATACCCAGCATGCGGGCAGCATTCAGATCGACCTGATTGGTGCCGATGCAGAAGCAGCCGATGGCCATGAGGCGGTCTGCGACTTCAAGGATTTCGCGCGTGAGCTGGGTCCGGCTGCGGATACCGACCATGTGCACGCCCTGAAGGGCTTCCTTCAGCGCGTCGCCTTCAAGGGCGCCCTTGACCCGCGTGACCTCTGCATAGCCTTCTGCGGCGAAATGGGAAGCGGCGCTTTCGTGAATGCCTTCCAGAAGAAGAATGCGGATCTTGTTCTTGGGGAGAGAGAACTGCGTTTCCATAAATCCGTCCCGGTCATGAACCGGAAGGCTCCGGTTTCAATTCAAACTGGTTCACCAGATCTGGCCGTGACCAGACAGGCCCCGGCTGATGTCTGCCGCCACGTCCGCCGGGGCCCCCTCCCTAGCCGATCAGCGGGTTTCAGGAAAGATGGTGGACAAGTTCGGGAAGCAGGGTTGCGTCTCCGCAGGCCAGGACCGTGCCATCGCTTTCGAGGGTCAGGCTCTGTCCCTGCCAGTCTGTAATGCGGCCTCCTGCACCTTCCACAACTGGAACGAGCGCCCCCCAGTCCCATGGATTCATGGTGCATTCCGCAATGACGTCGATCTGCCCAAGGGCGAGGAGGCCGTAAGCGTAGCAGTCTCCGCCCCAGGACGTGCGGCGGGTGTGCTTCTGCAGATTGGCAAACCGCGGCGCATGACTGGCGGTCATGATTTCCGGTGCGGTGCACGAGAGTTCGGCCTCGGCGGCTTTCGGGCAGGGACGGGTGCCAATGGTTCCGGGAAGACGCTCGGACAGGAACTGCGTGGGTCGTCCCGAAACACCAATCCAGCGCTCCCCGGTCACAGGCTGGTCGATCAGCCCGAGCACGGGACGCCCCTTGTGAAAGAGCGAAATGAGCGTGCCGAAGGTGGGGCGGCCGGTCAGGAAGGCGCGGGTACCATCAATGGGATCGAGAACCCACAGCCAGTCTCCGTTCGCGCCGCTCATGCCATTTTCCTCACCGAGAATGGCGTGTTCCGGCAGGCGTTGTGTGAGAATGTCTCGCATGGCCTGTTCTGCCTGCCGGTCGGCAATGGTGACGGGACTGTCATCGGATTTTGCGTCCGCGCGCAGGGAGGTTCGGAAATAGGGCAGGACAGTCTTGCGGGCGATGTCCGCACAGGCCGTTGCGGCATCGATGGCAGTCTGTACCACGGTTTCATTCATGATTTGTGTCTATTCCCGTCCTGTGAGCGCTGCATGAGATTGACGCCCGTGGTGGCGGGCGGCATCAGGGGAACCATGCATCCGATCATCGTTATTCCCTCCAGACTTGCTTCGACCCGTCTGCCGCGCAAGCCCCTCGCTGATATTGGGGGCGTTCCCATGATCGTCCGGGTCGTCCGTCAGGCTCTGGCAGCACAGATCGGTCCGGTGGTCGTGGCCGCGGGAGACGAAGAGATTCTGGAGGCCATCAGAGGGATACCTGACGTAAAGGGCGTACTGACCGATTCGGATCTGGCGAGCGGCTCGGACCGTGTCCACGCAGCTCTGTCGGAAGTGGATCCTGATGGGGCTCATGATGTGGTCATCAATCTTCAGGGCGATCTGCCTCTGATTGCGCCTTCCAGTCTGGTCGCTGTTCTCAAGCCGCTGGAAGATCCGGCCTTCGACATCGGAACACTGGCCGCTCCTGTCACAAGCGATGCCGAACGCGACGCCCCACAGGTCGTCAAGATTGCGTGTGATTTTAAGGAGGCGGATGTAGCGCGGGCGCTGTATTTCTCGCGCCTGCCCATTCCATGGGGTGCTGGACCCCACTGGCATCATGTGGGCGTATACGCCTGGCGCCGGGCTGCGCTGGAGCGTTTCGTGACGCTCGCGCCTTCCGCTCTGGAGCGCCGGGAGAGCCTTGAGCAGCTTCGTGCCCTACAGGCCGGGATGGCAATTGGGTGTGCAAGGATTGACCATGCCCCCCAGGGCGTGGATACGCCTGCTGATCTTGAGCATGTGAGAGGATTGGTCTGATGCCCGTCATTGCATTTCAGGGCCGTCCGGGTGCCTATTCCGATCTGGCCTGCCGTCAGGCGCGTCCGGGGTGGACGACGCTGCCGTGCCCAACCTTTGCTGACGCGATTGATGCCGTGCATGATGGCCGGGCCGATGAAGCGCTGCTGGCCTGTGAGAATACGCTCGCCGGGCGGGTTCCGGACATTCATTCCCTGCTCCCTGATGCCGGGCTTCATATTGTTGGGGAGTATTTCCAGCGTGTGGAGCACTGCCTGCTTGGCGTTCCGGGGGCAGAAATTGGAGATGTACGGCGGATTCACACGCATCCGGTCGCGATGGGTCAGGTCCGCAAGCTGATCAGCGAGCTGGGTGTAGAACCCGTCATACAGTTCGATACGGCTGGGGCGGCGGAAATGGTCGCGCAGTGGGGGCGTAGGGAGGATGCGGCGATTGCCTCCTCCCTTGCGGCCGAACTGAACGGCCTGACGGTGCTGCGCAGCAATGTGGAGGACGCCTCGCACAACACGACGCGCTTTTATCGTGTGTCCCGCAAGCCTTGCATTCCTTCGCCCGAACGCACAGATGTTCTGACGACTCTGTTGATGAGGGTCGGAAACTGTCCGGGTGCGCTCTATGCGGCATTGGGTGGATTTTCCCGGCATGGTATCAACATGACGCGGATCGAAAGTTACATGCTGGACGGCTCGTTCACGGCGACGCAGTTTCTGATGGATGTCGAAGGACATCCTGAACAGGCGGCTCTGGCCGACGCGCTCGCGGAACTGGAGCAGGTCAGCGATGATCTCAGAATTCTGGGTGTTTACCCAAGCAGCCTCTCACGCCACGCCGCGTGACGGCAGGACAGGAACCCATGACAGAAGACGGAACAATGGCTGACACGAGCATGTATCAGGGGTCTCTGACGGCTCTGGTGACCCCGATGCATACGGACGGGCGGATTGATTTCGACGCTTCGACAAAGCTGATCGAGCGCCAGATTGACGCTGGGACTACGGCACTGATCCCCGCCGGAACGACGGGTGAAAGCCCGACACTGTCGCACGAAGAACACGGCCGTGTTGTCGCACACTGTGTCGAGACGGCAAATGGCCGGGTGCGTGTCATGGCGGGGGCTGGCTCGAACAGTACCTCTGAAGCCGTGCTTATGGCGAAGCATGCTCATTCTGTCGGGGCGGACAGTCTGCTGGTCGTCGTGCCGTATTACAACAAGCCATCTCAGGAAGGGCTGTATCGCCACTTCATGACGATTGCAGATGCGACGCCGCTTCCGATCTTCCTGTACTGCATTCCGGGCCGCTCCGTTGTCGACATTTCGGTGGCGACCATGGCGCGTCTGGGGGAGCACCCCAATATCGTCGGTACGAAGGATGCAACGGCCAATATGGCACGGCCGATCGCGGTGCGTCGGGCGGTGGACAAACCTTTCAACCAGCTTGCCGGTGATGACAATACCGTTCTGTCGTTTCTGGCTGCGGGCGGCGACGGATGTATTGGCGTGACGTCCAATGTCGTGCCGCATCTGTGCGCTGATATGCATCTGGCCTGGCAGGAAGGGCGGATTGAGGATGCGATCGCCATTCAGGACCATCTGACCCCGCTGCATGATGCGATGTTCATGGAAAGTAATCCCGGGCCGGTCAAGTACGCGATGTCGCGGCTCGGTCTATGCGGCGCGACGCTGCGTCTTCCTCTGGCAGAGCCCCAGGAAGCGACTCGGCGGGCTGTTGATGATGCCCTGCGTGCCCTTGAGCTTCTGGACTGAGTGCAGGCATGGCGGGAAAGAAAACCAAGAGCGGCATGATTTCTCATGGCATTGCCGCCCAGAACCGCAAAGGGCGGTTTGATTATACGATTCTGGAAACGACGGAAGCCGGGATTGTCCTGAAGGGGCCAGAAGTCAAAAGCCTGCGTCTTGGACGGGCGACAATCACGGAAGCTTATGCGGCTGAGCGTGATGGCGAAATCTGGCTCTTCAATTCCTATATTCCCGAATATCAAGGCGGTGTCCTCTCGCGTTTCGAGCCTCGGGCGCCACGAAAGCTCCTGATGCATCGTAAGCAGATCGTGCATTTTCTGGATTCGGTCAGTCGTGCAGGCGCCAGTCTGGTGCCGCTTGATATCCACTTTAACGATCGTGGAATGGCAAAAGTGACGCTTGGTCTGGGTCAGGGGCGTCGCAAGGAAGACAAACGGCACGCTATTGCGGAGCGGGACTGGAAACGGGACAAAGCCAGGCTGGTCCGCAGTAGTGGTAAAGATTATGGGTGAGAACCTGAAAGGCCGGATCAGATCCGGCCTTTTTTATGGCTTGAGACAATGTCCGCAATTCCGGGCATAAAAAAACCGCTGCAGCATAAGCTGGCAGCGGTTTTTTATTACTCAGACCGAAGTCCGGGTCGTTCAGTCAGCGCTGATTTCAGCAGCTTCCGGACCCTTCTGGCCCTGAACAACCTTGACGTTGATCGTCTGGCCTTCGTCAAGTGTCGGCAGGCCGGAGCGCTCGAGAGCGGAAGCGTGGACGAAGATGTCCTTGCCGCCGGATTCCGGCGTAATGAAGCCGAAGCCCTTCGTGGCGTTGTACCACTTGACCGTGCCACGCATTTCTTCAGCGCGGGAAAGGTCCGGAGCCGGACGGCCCGGACGAGCCGAACCACCGAAACGGGGCTGGTCGCCGAAAGCAGCGCGCGGACGTGGTGCTTCTGCCGTGCTCTCGTCAACGGAGAGAACTTCAGCGACCTGACGGCCCTTCGGACCCTGGCCGATGCGGACCACGACGGTCGCACCCGGGTTCACGGCGCTGACGCCAGCATTGGTGAGCGCGTTGGCGTGCAGGAAGATGTCGCCCGAACCGTCGGACAGTTCAACAAAACCGAAACCCTTTTCGGTGTTGAACCACTTCACGCGGGAGCTGATTTCCGGGCCTGAAGCTGCGACGAAGCTGTTGCTGCGACGAGGTGCGCCGTAGCCGCCACCACCGCCACCATTTCCACCACCAAAGCCTCCACGGTCGCCATAGGACGGCTGGGACGAGTATGTGTCGTCAAACCCGCCGCGGCGAGGTGAGTTGAAGCTGCTGCGGTCGGTTCTGTTGTTTCTCAACGGTCTAATCCCGAGACTGGGGTGTCATGATAGGGCGGACCCTGCCGTGACGTAATTTCAAAAATTTGGAAAAAAACGATGCTGCTTTTCCCCTGAAATAAGCTGTAGCACGGTTTTTTCCTTCTCTGCCACAGGGAATATCAGGCTGAAACATAACTCGCGCTGATTTTAAGATTATGAAGTGCGCCGCCGACACTTTGATTTCGGTCGGGGAAATGACATACACACGTTTTCCAGTATTTGATGGGTCCCGATCCCGCGCGTAACAGAGGTGTCCATGCGAAGCAGACTGACTTTTTCTATTGGAGCCACTGCCGTGCTGGCGCTGTCTTCATCCGCCATGGCGACACCGTTGCAGGATCCTTACGGAACCTGGACTGTTCAGGGTGAGAATGATGCCATCTCCACACTGAAAGGGACGTCTGATCAGTACTATACGTCTGGTCTGCGGATCAACTGGACGTCTGGAACCGACAATCTGCCGCGTCCGATTGCTAAGCTGAACCGCATCCTGATGGGGGAAGGCGTCCAGCGCATCAGCATCGGTCTGCAGCAGATCATTGATACCCCACGCGACACGCAGGCTGACAATCCGCCGCAGGGCGACCGGCCTTACGCGGGCCTGCTGCTGGGAACGGTCAACCTCATCAACGACACCGATCGTTCCCGGACCGTGATGGGGATCCAGTTTGGCATGCTTGGTCCGGCAGGACTCGGGCGCCAGGTGCAGAACGGGTTCCACAAGGCCATCAGCGATACGCCGAGCACGGGCTGGGGCCACCAGCTTGCGAATCAGCCGATCTTCCAGGTTCAGGCCGGGCGGATCTGGCGTCTGCCGGTTCTGAATGTCTATGGCATTCATGCTGACGTGCTGCCCGCCATCTCGGGCGCCGCGGGTGATTACCGGACCTATGCCGACGTGGCCACGACATTCCGCATCGGTCAGGGGCTCGACAGCGATTTCGGCAATGCGACAATCGGACCAGGGCTGGATGGAACGGATGCATTCCGTGCGACTCGTCCTTTTGCCTGGTATTTCTATGGTGGCGTCGAGGGGCAGGCCGTGGGCTATGACGTGACGCTTCAGGGCAGCACGGTCCGACCGAATGCGCCGCATGTGAGCAAGGTCTGGGATGTGGGTGAGGTTCATGCCGGTGTCGCGGTGATGTGGCATGGTGTACGCCTGTCCTACAGCCAGAACTGGCAAACAGCACAATTCCAGACGCAAAAGGCCGGCCTGTTCAACTACGGATCGCTCAAGCTTTCCGTAAAGTTCTGATCTGAGCCGACGGATGATCTGAAAAAGCCGCCTTCTATAGTGAAGGCGGCTTTTTTTATGTCAGGGCGAGATGAGGTGTGTGGCTGTCACGGACTGGTGCGCCCAGAAGGTAGCCCTGGACTTCCTCGCAGCCATTGGCGTCCAGCAGGGCCATCTGGTGTTCGGTCTCAACACCCTTTGCGCAGCAGGTAATGTTCAGGGACCGTGCCAGCGACAGGATGGCGTACATTACTTCGTCGGCGCGTATGTCTTCGCCCAGATACTGCACAAAGGCGCGATCAAGCTTGATCTGATCCAGTGGATAAATCCGGAGGCGCTCCAGCGAAGAATAACCTGCTCCAAAATCGTCGATGGCGAGACGGACGCCCAGGGCACGAACGCGGGAGAGTTCGCGAAATGCAATGTCGGACGGGCCAAAGGGCCGACATTCGGACAGCTCGATCTGCAGACGGCCGGGAGGGAGGCCGGTCTCGGTCAGGATCGTATCGACAAGAGGGGCAAGGCGCTCATTGACCAGCCAGACCGGAGAAACATTCACGCAGACCCGCAGCGGAGCAGGCCAGCGCAGGGCAGCCAGACAGGCGCTCCGCAGGCTCCAGCTGTCGAGCGCCTCGATCATGCCGGCCTCTTCGGCGTAACGGATGAAGAGGTTGGGCGCGACTTCGCCATGTCCGGGACGCATCCAGCGCAGCAGGGCTTCATGCCCGACAATTTTCTGGGATTCCGTATCAACGATGGGCATCCACTTGAGGAAGAGCGCGTCGTCCTCAACGGCTTTGAGGAGATCCTGCTCAAGATTGGATGTGATGGTGTAGGCGTTGGTGAGTTCTGCAGTCGCGCGCCGCTCATGGCCGCCACCGTTGCGGTTTGCTTCGGTCAGGGCAGCCCGCGCAGCGAGAATCAGCTGGTTTGCATCTTCGGCATCCTGCGGATAGACGCTCCAGCCTGCTGAAATCGAGAAAGGGACCGCTCCCATGTCCAGAGGAACAGGGGTGCTGGAAATCTGGAGGATGGCATTGACCAGGGTACGGGTCGTAACGGCCGTTGTGCCAGGCGGGGTGAGAACCATGAAATGTCCGCCTCCGATCGAGCTGAGGAAAGCTCCCTCGGGCAGAACGGATTTCAGGCGCCGGATCATTTCCGCAAGGATCAGGTCAGCCGTGTCCCATCCATACCGCTCGTTAATTAGCGAGAGATGATCAAGATTGAGATGAATGAGGCTGAAAACCGCCCGGCGCGTGAGTTTTCCGGTTCTTTCAATGAACTGCTGCAGAACGAGCAGGCTTTCCTCGCGGTCAGGGAGCGAAGATTTTCCGGTCTCTTCCATCGCTTCGCCCGCAATTTGCCTTGCCACGTCCTGAAGGGAGTCTTCGGCCGTCGGCAGGAAGCTGCTGCCGTTCAGGCGGAGAGCTACGAGAAACTGTCCGGAGCGACCGTCATCTGATCTGCTGGCGATCGGACGGCCGATGAGCGACCAGTCTTTGAAGAAGGGACATGAAAAAAAGGCTTTGCCATTCCGTTTCTGCTCGGCTGCGAAGATCATCTCCCCCGCGTCCCGCTTGTACAGGGCGACCGGAAGCGATCCTGCGGACTGGAGGATGGAGGGTATTCCGTTTGCCGGGATTTCCAGCAATGCGACAGCCGACCCGCCAGTTGCGGCCAGAAGCAGACGAAAGAGCAGCGATCGGCTGTCCGGAGAGGGGGCGGAGTATTCGTGAGGAGTCTTCTCCTGAACGTCTCTGGCCGGACTGCCTGTCATTCGAAGACTCCATAAAACTCGGTTAAGCGCATTACTGATAAATTCACAGTATTATATCGGTGCGAATTTTTCTGTCTAACCGGAAATCAGAAGCCTTTCGGGATCATTCCGGTCGAATATTTCGAGCAGAAGCCTGAGTGCATGGCCACGGACGCCTTTAAGTTGAGGGTTGCGGACGATTTCGCGCTCGCTGTCCTGCTGCATGGCGGCCAGCAGCAGGGCAAGGCGAGCGCCCTGCGCCAGACGGAAACCGGGAAGACCGGACTGACGGTCTCCCGCAATGTCTCCCCCTCCACGGATCCGGTAGTCTTCGTCAGCAATCAGAAAACCGTCATTCGTGTCGCGCAGCAGGCTCAGACGTCGCACGGCGGTGGGTGTGGCAGTCCTGTCATGCAGCAGAAGACAAAAGGACTGTTTCGAGCCGCGTCCGACGCGACCGCGAAGCTGGTGAAGCTGGGCCAGTCCGAACCGTTCGGCCTGTTCGATCACCATGACGGATGCAGCGGGGATGTCCACGCCGACCTCGATGACGGTCGTGGCGACAAGAAGCCGCGTTTTGCCCAGACGGAACGTATCCAGCGCCTCCTGACGAACGGTAATGTCCTGTTTGCCGTGCGCGAGACCCACAAGCCCCTCAAAGCGCTGCTCCAGTGAGGCCCAGCGCTCTTCCGCGGCAGCCGCGGCCTGCGTTTCGCTGTTTTCGATGAGCGGGCAGACCCAGAAAACCTGAACTCCGTCGCGTATCGCCCGGCTGATGCCTGCAAGAACGCTGTCGAGCGAGTCCATGCTGTGCAGAGTCGTGCGGATCGGCTGGCGGCCGGGGGGCTTCGAGTCCAGACGGCTGACACTCATCTCGCCCCATTCCATGAGCTGAAGCGTGCGGGGAATGGGCGTTGCGGTCATGACAAGGATGTCGGTTGCTTCGCCCTTGGCACTCAGGTTCATGCGCTGCCGGACACCGAATCGGTGCTGTTCGTCGATGACGGCGAGGCCGAGATCGTGAAAAGTCACCCCATCCTGAAACAGTGCATGCGTCCCGACGATGATTTTTGCCGTGCCATCTGCAATGGCTGCGAGCACCTTTCGCCGGGCCGCGCCTTTGATCGTGCCGCTCAGATAGGCGCACTCCGTCGGGCAGAGACGGGAGAGCGTTTCAAAATGCTGGCGGGCAAGGATCTCGGTGGGAGCCATCAGCGCGGCCTGCGCGCCGGACTCGACGGTCTGAAGCATGGCGTTCATGGCCACGAACGTCTTGCCTGCGCCGACATCCCCCTGAAGCAGCCGCATCATGGGCGTCGACGCAGAGAGGTCGGCGGCAATTTCCGCAATGGCCATGGTCTGGGCGTGAGTTGGTTTATGTCCGAAGCGCTGGAGCATTTCGGCCTGAAGTGCACCGGTGCCGGGAAAGCTGCGCCCGTGCCTCTCGCGGGCCTTGAGACGCGCGAGCCCGAAGCAAAGCTGATCGGCCAGCAGTTCATCCGCTGCAAGGCGGGACAGGGCGCGGTTGCGGACAGGCTCCCACGCGATGTCCGGTGGAATGATCTCAGGCGATTGCATCAGGCGCAGGGCCTGGGTGAAGGACGGCCATTTCCGCTGGGTAACAAGGGCCGGGTCCAGCCATTCCGGCAGGTCGGGCAAAAGGCCCAGTGCAGCGCGCATGGCCTTGCGGACCGTATAGGGGAAAAGCCCGGCGGTGAGTGGCCAGACGGGTTCGAGCGAGGGGAAGCTGTCGCGTTTGGCCCAGCTCACGACATGATCGGGCTGCGGCATCGTCAGCTCGCCCTGAAAGCTGCCGGTTTTGCCAGAGACCAGAAGTTCGGCGCCCACGGTCGGGCTGGGCATGTTGCGTGTCTGGAAAAAGACCAGATCGAGCGTTCCGGTATCGTCTTCGGTGCGGATGATGGAAGGCTGTCCAGGGCGTCCGGCCTTGCGCAGGGCCAGCACCCGGACATGGGCCGTCAGGATTTCGCCGGGGGCGAGATTGTGTCCGTCCGCAACTGTGCGCAGAATGCGCCGGTCAACCACCCGTTCGGGCAGGGTGAACAGCAGGTCCAGCACCTTTCGGCCACCTGCGATCTTTTCCAGCAGGCTGGCATGCCGCGGCCCAATTCCGGGCAGGCTTGTCAGCGGCGCAAAAAGCGGTGCGAGCGCATGCTCCGTTTCGGAGTTGGGATCGGAAGGGGACGGGAACTGTTCGGACGGCATCGTGACAACGGGCGCTTCCCGTGCTCCTCGGGCTGACAGGCGATGGAACGGAAGGTATAGGGCATGAGCAGGATGGAACAAAACGAAACCATGACCCGTGAAATGTCCACAACGTCCTTCGACAGGTCTTTCGGGCCGACTGTCTGGGGCGTGCCTGATGGCAGTGTGGCCTTTCTTCTCCGTCAGCGCCTTGCCGAGCATGACGGACCACTGCTGCATGTTGCGCGCGATGACGCTGCCGTGGCCGCGCTGGCCGACATGCTGGCCTGGCTGGTGCCGGAAGTGGAAGTCCTGCGCCTCCCAGCCTGGGACTGTCTGCCCTATGACCGCGTTTCGCCCAATCCGGTTCTGATTGCCGAACGGGCCGGGACACTGTGTCGTCTGCTAGAGCCCACCAAGGCACGTCGCATTGTCCTGACGACCGTGCACAGCCTGATCCAGCGCGTGCCTCCACGCTCGGCGTTCCGAGGGCAGTCCATCAGCGTGAAAACGGGCGAGAGCCTCGATCAGGCGATGCTTATCGAACTGCTGGTGGCCAATGGCTACACCCGGACCGATACAGTCATGGAAGCGGGTGAGTTCGCGACACGGGGTGGCATTTTCGATCTGTTCCCGGCCGGGGAAAGCGATCCGATCCGGCTGGATCTGTTCGGGGATGAAGTCGAGAACATCCGTGCGTTCGACGTCGGAACGCAGCGCTCAACCGAAACGCTGAAACGCTTCGAACTTCGCCCGGTGTCCGAATTCTCGCTGGGCCCCGACAGCATCAGTCGCTTCCGCACCGGCTGGCGCGATTCGTTCGGCCCGGCGGCGACATCCGATACGATTTACGAGAATGTCTCGGACGGGCGGCGTTACCCGGGGCTCGAGCATTACCTGCCACTGTTTCATGACGGTGACGGGCACCAGATGGAAACGCTGCTGGATTATCTGCCGGGCGGGGCGGTCAGTTTTGACCAGCACGCACCGGAGATTCTCAAGGCGCGGCTGGATATGATCGCCGATCATTATCAGGCCCGGCGCGTTCCGACGCGCGAAGGGGAAATCCCGTACCGTCCACTGCCGCCGCACCGGCTCTATCTGGATACACACGGCTGGGAGTCGATGCTGGCGGATGTGCCGTCCGTCATCCTCAATGCGTTCGCCATGCCGGATACGGCACAGGGCGTGGATGCAGGCTATCGGCCCGGCCCGCTGTTTGCACGGGCGAAGGATGGAAGCCGGGCAGGGATGTTCGAGGCTTTCGGGCAGCAGGTGAAAACCTGGGCCGAAGCCGGCCGGCGGACCTATGTCACCGCCTGGAGCCGGGGCTCACGGGAACGGATTTCGCATCTGCTGGCGGAACATGGCGTTACGGTCACGTCCTATGACGACTGGCCGGATGCGGCGGGAATGCCGAAAGGCACGACCGGCCTGCTAACGCTGGGGCTGGAGCGCGGGTTCGTCTCGGACCGTCTGTGCTTCGTCTCCGAACAGGACCTTCTGGGCGAGCGGATTTCGCGTCCGCCACGTCGCCGCAAGCGTGGAGAGCAGTTCATCTCGCAGGTCGGCGAGATTGCGGAAGGCGATCTGGTCGTTCATTCCGATTACGGGATCGGGCGGTATGTCGGGCTGGAGACGGTCGTCGAAGGCCGGGTCGCGCATGACTATCTGTCGATCCTGTATGATGGGGAGCAGCGTCTGCTTCTGCCCGTCGAGAATATCGAACTTCTCAGCCGTTTTGGTTCCGAGCAGGCCGGAGTTCAGCTCGACAAACTGAGTGGAACCGCTTGGCAGGCCCGAAAGGCCAAGATGAAATCCCGCATCCGCGTCATGGCGGGTGAGCTTATCAAGACCGCAGCAGCCCGGGCCATGAAAGATGCGCCAATGCTCGCACCGGCCGAAGGGCTGTGGGACGAGTTCTGCGCGCGCTTCCCGTTCGTGGAAACGGAGGATCAGTCCCGCGCGATTGCGGACGTTCTGGAGGACATGAGCGCCGGGCGACCGATGGATCGGCTGGTCTGTGGCGATGTGGGTTTCGGCAAGACGGAAGTCGCCCTGCGGGCGGCGTTCGTGGCCGCCCTTTCGGGAATGCAGGTGGCGGTCGTGGTGCCGACGACGCTGCTTGCCCGCCAGCATTTCCGGAGCTTTACGGCACGCTTCGAGGGCTTTCCCGTCAATGTGGTGCAGCTTTCACGTCTCGTAACGCCCAAGGAAGCCACGAAGGTGCGCGAGGGCATGGCGAACGGCACGGTGGATATCGTCGTCGGCACCCATGCGCTGCTGGCCAAGACCGTGGCGTTCGAGCGTCTGGGCCTGCTGATCATCGACGAAGAACAGCATTTCGGTGTCTCTCACAAGGAACGCCTGAAAGCGCTGCGTGAAGATGTGCATGTCCTGACGCTCTCCGCTACGCCGTTGCCCAGAACGCTTCAGCTTTCGCTGTCCGGCGTGCGGGAAATGAGTCTGATCGCGACGCCGCCGACGGACCGTCTGGCGGTCCGCACATTCATCACGCCGTTTGACAGCGTCATGATCCGCGAGGCGATCCAGCGCGAACGCTTCCGCGGCGGTCAGGTCTTCTGTGTCGTGCCGCGTCTGGCGGATATGGACCGGATGGCCGAGCGTCTGGCGGAAATCGTGCCGGATGCCAAGACCGTGCAGGCGCATGGTCGTCTGACGCCGACCGAACTCGAACGTGTCATGACGGAGTTCGCGGACGGGAAATACGATATCCTGCTCTCCACCAATATTGTGGAAAGCGGGCTGGATATGCCCAGTGTGAATACGATCATCATCCACCGTGCGGACATGTTCGGTCTGGGGCAGCTCTACCAGCTTCGCGGACGCGTGGGCCGTGGCAAGCAGCGTGGTTACGCCTACCTTACCTGGCCGCAGACGCGTCCGCTGTCTGCTTCGTCTGAAAAACGGCTTGAGGTCATGCAGACGCTGGACTCGCTTGGGGCGGGCTTCACGCTGGCCTCTCACGATCTGGATCTGCGAGGCGCGGGCAACCTGCTGGGGGATGAGCAGTCCGGGCATATCAAGGAAGTCGGGATCGAACTCTACCAGCAGATGCTGGAAGACGCCGTAATCGACATGCGTCGCGAGCGCGGCAAGCGTCTGGAGGAACAGGACAGCTGGACCCCGACCATCATTCTGGGCCTGCCGGTGCTGATCCCCGAAACCTATGTGCCGGACCTGCCGGTGCGTCTGGGGCTGTATCGCCGGATTGCGTCGCTGACGAACGAGGCCGAGGTCGAGGCGATGCGCGCGGAACTGGTGGACCGTTTCGGATCGCTTCCGCCGGAAGTGGGAAATCTGCTCGATGTGGTCCTGATCAAGCGCCTGTGTCGCGAGGCCGGAGTAGAGCGTCTGGAAACCGGGCCGAAGGGCATGGTGATCCAGTTCCGCCGCAACCGGTTCGGAAACCCCGCCGCGCTGATCGACTGGGTAACGCGCAAGAAGGAATCGGGCGTAAAGATCCGCCCCGATCACAAGCTTGCGGTCATCCGTGAAATGACGAATGCGACGCGTATTGGCTACGCCAAGAAGGTCACGACCGTCCTATGCAAAATGATCCGCAAGCTTGAGGTCCAGACATCAGGGGACTGAGAACGGCAGCGGGATGCGGTTGACGGTCACGACGCCGCCGCTCAGTCCGACATCCCACAGGGTCGCATCACCGCTCTGACGGCCCATCAGGCGGGCAATCGTGAGCGCGGCCACGACTTTCTTGGGGGCCGTGTCACGGATCTGGCCGATCAGGGTATCAACGTTGGTCACGCCGATATGCAGGTCCGCAGCCGAGGTGGATGCCGTTGCGCCGGGCTCGATGGTGCCCTTGCCGTCGATGGCGCTGCTGCCCGTGACGGCATGCAGGGCGTTGATCGTGATCTGCTGGCGGGCGGTGTCGAGGCCCTGAACCGTCAGGTCTGCCGAAAGCTGCGTAGGCATGAGCGGCTGCTTGGTGTCGTGGATGCCGCTGCCCTCAACCTTCAGACGCAGGTCTGGCGTTGTCTGGACCGCCTGGATCGACGCCTTGCGGATCGTCATGTCGTGACCGGGGCGGGCGAGGGTCACATTCGTCCAGGTGGCCTGCGGAGTGCCGCCGCGGATGTCGCTGCTGTTGATCGTCAGGCTCTGGTCCTTGCAGGCGGGACTGATGCCGCCGCGAAAGGCGCTGAGCGCGGCGTAGGCCGCAACGGCATTGAACCGCTCCAGAGTTGCAGTCTCGACGTGGCCGGAAGGGTCGGAGAGGGTCACGCCATGGATGTCGAGCGTGATGTCCGTTCCGGTCAGTGTCGCATGAAGGGTCTTCGCCGTCAGGCCATGTGCAGTGGTCTGGGTGCCTCCCAGTTCATAGGTCACGCACGAAGCGGGAAGGCCGTCGGGTGTGGACGCACTGGCCATGACAGGTGTCAGGAGTGCGGCCGTCGCGGCGAGCAGGGTAAGGCGCAGGGACATGAGAGGGTTCCGGACTGTGGAGAGGAGAAAGAAGCGTTAAGACCGTATTAGGGAATGAAGCGGTAAAATGATGGCACCTCCTCCTCTTTCGGAGAAATGCGCGTGTCGTCCTCCATTTCCGCCATGCCCGCCATTCCGCAGTATGTCTCCATTATCAAGAATGAAGAGTCTTCAGCGAACAAGTGGGAAAAAACAAGCGTCTCGACCCAGCAGGCGGTTGCAGCGTTCCAGAGTGATGCGTCTTCGATCAAGACCCCGCAGCAGCTTCTGAAAAATTACAAGGCCCTCAAGGTCGTTCTGGGCGCCTATGGAATGTCCTCGGCCATCGGCGAGACAGCCGTTCTGACGAAGCTGATGACGCAGGACCCGACATCGGCGAAATCCCTGGCTCAGACCAGCGGCAACTCGTCCTGGAAAGCGTTTGCAAAAGCATTTTCCGACTGGTCGACCTCTCCGCTGGCGTCTGCCGATACCATCCAGAGTATCACCCAGAGCTACCTGACCAACAGTTATGAAGACAGTCTGCAGACGGAAACGCCGGGTCTGGGGGATGCGCTCTATTTTACCCGGACTGCCAAAACGGACATGACGCTTGAAAACGTGATGGCTGATCCGAAACTCCTGAAAGTGGCGGAAGTCGTGTCCGGCTTTGATACGACCCAGTTCGGTGCGCTGGATTACGATCAGCAGGTTCGTCTGCTCGGCTCCAAACTCGATCTGTCCAAGCTCAGTACGACCAAGGGAATCCAGCAGTTCGCCCAGCAGTATCTGGCGCTGTTGCAGATCCACCCGACAAAGACCACGACCCCCGCAAGTATGCTGACCCTTTACGGAGGAAACGGCTCCACAACCAGCATCCTTTCCCTTTTCACGAGTGACAGTTCGGACAGCAGTTCTTCCCTGTATTCGGCGCTGTTCTGAACCTGTCTCTCTGACGTGACATCCTGTGTGAGGCCCTGTATCGCAGACACCTGACGGATTTCAGGTGAAGGGATATTTTTCATGGCCGGACTGGACCCCACGGACTGGCGCGGTATCCGTGAGATCGGGCATCGGATGCTGGATGAAGTTTTTGACCGCATGGAGCATATGGGCGAGGGCCCTGTCTGGCGACCGATGCCGTCTGCTGCCCGGCAGGGCCTGAAGGAAGGTCTGCCGGAAAAAGGACATACCCTCGACGCTCTGTATGCTCGCTATCAGGAACTTGTCGTGCCTTATGGTGCGGGCAATACGCATCCCGGGTTCATGGGGTGGGTACATGGTGCTGGCACGCCGGTCGGCATGCTCGCCGAGATGCTGGCCGGGGGGCTGAACGCCAACTGTGGTGGGCGGGATCATGCGCCGATCGAAGTCGAGCGTGAAGTGATCCGCTGGGCTCTGCAGATGGTCGGAATGCCTCAGGACGGATCGGGCTGTCTAGTGACGGGGTCGTCCATGGCCAATTTCATCAGCGTCATTACGGCGAGCCGCGCGCAGGACCTTGCGATCCGCAAAAACGGGATCGGCGGTCGCGGGCTTGTCGGCTATGCTGCAACGACCGCGCACGGATGCCTGCCGCGGGCGTTTGATCTGGCGGGGCTTGGGAGCGAGGCGCTTCGTCGGGTGCCGGTTCTGGCCGATCATCGCATGGACGTCGGGGCCTTGTCCGACATGATCGCAGCGGACCGGAAAGCGGGCTTTGTGCCGTTCATGGTTGCGGGTACGGCGGGCACGGTTGATTGCGGGGCGATTGATGATCTCGTTGCGATCGAGGCTGTCGCTCATGCAGCGGGGATCTGGTTCCATGTGGATGCAGCCTTTGGAGCGCTGGCCTGTCTCTCGCCCCGTTTCAAAGAGCAGCTTTCCGGAATCGAAAAAGCGGATAGTCTGGCGTTCGACTTTCATAAATGGGCGCAGGTTCCTTACGACGCCGGCTGCGTGTTGGTGCGCGACAGCCATAAGCATGCTGCGGCTTTTGCGCAGTCCCTCGATTATCTCGTGCGTGAAGAGCGCGGGCTTGCCGCAGGAGCCCCATGGTTCTGCGATTTTGGCCCGGATCTGTCGCGTGGGTTTCGGGCACTCAAGGTCTGGATGACGCTGGGCCATTACGGGTCCGAGCGTATGGGAGACATGGTCGAGACATGCTGCGATGTCGCGGCTGATCTGGCGCGGCGCGTAGAACGGACCGAAGGATTGGCTCTACTGGCACCCGTGACGCTGAATATCGTCTGTTTCGGCCTCGACGGTCTGGAAGATGTTGAAGTCTCGGAACTGGTGCAGGATCTGCATGAAAGCGGGATCGCTGCGCCGTCCACGACAAGGATCAACGGTCGGCTGGCGGTGCGGGCGGCGATCATCAATCACCGGACTACGACCGTCCATACCGACCGGATGCTGGATGCCGTTATCGCGCTGCGCCGCGACCGGTTGAGGGCGCAAACAGCGCGCTAAGCTGTGCCATCATGGTTCCGCCGAGGTCTTCGGCGGAGCTGATGGTGACGCTGTTGCGGTAATAGCGCGTGACGTCATGTCCGATGCCGATGGCCAGAAGCTCCGTGCCACGGTCCGCTTCGATCCGGGCAATCACCTGTCTGAGATGGTCTTCCAGATAGTTGTGCGGGTTGGCCGAGAACGTACTGTCATCAACCGGCGCGCCATCTGAAATCACCATCAGGATATGGCGGTGCTCCGAACGGCGGCGCAGGCGCTTCCAGGCCCAGAGCAGGGCCTCGCCATCAATGTTTTCCTTCAGCAGCCCGTCACGCAGCATGAGGCCCAGATTGCGCCGGGCCCGCCGCAGAGGCGTGTCCGCGTCCTTGTAGATGATGTGGCGCAGATCATTCAGACGTCCCGGCTGGGCTGTACGACCGCTCTTGAGCCAGCGTTCACGGCTCTGTCCGCCTTTCCACTGCCGTGTGGTGAAGCCAAGAACCTCGACCTTCACGCCGCAGCGTTCGAGCGTCCGGGCCAGAATATCGCCGCAGATGGCTGCCGTTCCGATAGGGCGGCCACGCATGGAGCCTGAATTGTCGATCAGGAGGGTGACAACCGTATCGCGGAACTCGGTCTCGCATTCATGCTTGCACGATAGCGGGAGGGTCGGGTTCGTCACGACGCGCGAAAGGCGCCCGGCGTCGAGAATGCCCTCTTCCTGCTCGAACTCCCAGCGGCGCTGCTGCTGCGCCATGAGGCGGCGTTGCAGTCGGTGTGCGAGGCGCGACACAAGCCCATGAAGCTGGGACATCTGCTGATCGAGCTTCTGGCGCAGGCGGTCCAGCTCATCCGGATCGCACAGATCGGACGCATTCACTTCCTCGTCGAAATCCGTGGTGTATGCCTTGTAGGTGTTTGGCGCTTCGGACGGACCTGTGTCTGCCTGCTGCTCCGAAGGGCCAGCAGCTTCTTCCGTGCCATCTTCCGACATTTCAGCGGCGTCCGTAGCCTCGCTTTCTCCAGAAAGGCCGGTTTCGCCACTTTCGGGCTGGTAGCCGTCTTCTTCTTCCGTCGCGGCGGGAGCCTGCTGATCCTGCCCCTCGGTTTCCGGAGCGTCGCTTTCGGTTGTCTCTTCCTCATCGGACGGCAGATCGGACGGTGCGGTCTGCTCCTCGTCTTCATCAGGGACGGTCGTGAGTTGGCACGCTCCGAGGAAGCGGGTTGTGGCGCGGGCGAAGGCTGTCTGATCGCTCTGGGTGCGGGCCATGTCGGCAAGAGCGGCCTTTGCCGCAGGCGTCAGGGTCGCGCGCCATTCATCGAGCGCGGGCCCGGCCTGAACCGGCATCGAATGGCCACTCATGGCTTCACGCGCGAGAAGATCCAGCGCCACCGGGGCTGGCATGTCTTCGCGGGTCTTCATGCGGTTGCAGCCGATTTCGGCGCAATGCTGGGCGAGTTTCTGCTCCAGATTGGCGCGGACACCCGCCATGTGGCGGGAGCCGTAAACTTCACAACGCGCCTGTTCCAGCGCATCGAAAGCCTGCCGGGCTACAGGTTCAGCTGGTGCGTTTGCGTTTCTGTCCGCATGATACCGCATCCGCAGTGCAGCGGCGTCCGCAGCCCCCCGGATCTTGCGGATTTCCCAGTCGTGCATATGGCGCGACAGATAGGGAAGCTCCACGTTTCCGGCTTCTGGTGCTGCCTTGCGGTTTCCGCTGACGGCACCCTGAAAATCCACGCCCTGTTCCGGGGCGCCACCCATGGCGCGCAGGGTAGCGATGGTGGCCTGACGGAAGCGTTCCTGCCGTTCTTCGTCGGTGAGGGAAGTCTGGGGAGCGGACAAGGGATCAGGCCAGCGGCGAGGTGTTGAAGCAGCGCTGATAGTATTCCGCCACAATTCCGCGCTCGGCCTCATCGCATTTGTTGAGGAAGGTCAGGCGGAAAGAAAACGCCACGTCATTGAAAATACGATTGTTTTCCGCCCATGCGATGACAGCCCGCGGGGACATGACCGTGGAAATGTCACCGGCCATGAAGCCGGAGCGCGTGAGGTTTGCCAGTGCCACCATGCGTTCCACGAGTGTCGTGGCGTCCGTATCCTCTGCCGGGATCTTCAGTTTGGATGTGACGATGCCAACTTCCTGTTCCAGCGGCAGATAGTTCAGTGTGGCGACGATGTTCCAGCGGTCCATCTGGCCCTGATTGATCTGCTGGGTGCCGTGATACAGACCGGTCGTATCGCCCAGTCCGACCGTATTGGCGGTGGCGAACAGACGGAAGGCAGGGTTCGGACGGATGACGCGGTTCTGGTCCAGAAGGGTCAGATGGCCTTCGGCTTCCAGCACGCGCTGGATGACGAACATTACGTCCGGGCGACCCGCGTCATACTCGTCAAAGATCAGGGCGCAGGGATGCTGGAGACACCAGGGCAGCAGACCCTCGCGGAATTCCGTGACCTGCTTGCCGTCCTTGAGCACGATGGCGTCCTTGCCGATCAGGTCGATCCGCGAGACGTGACTGTCCAGATTGATGCGGACGCATGGCCAGTTCAGGCGTGCTGCGATCTGCTCGATGTGGGACGATTTGCCCGTACCGTGAAAGCCCTGAACCATGACACGGCGGTTAAAGGCGAATCCTGCCAGAATTGCGCGGGTCGTGTCCTCGTCGAACTTGTAGGACGGGTCGATGTCGGGAACGTGTTCCGTGCGGACGGAATACGCCGGAACCTGCATGTCCGTATGAATGCCGAAAACGTCTGCCGAGGAGACCATGAGATCCGGCGCGCCGAGAACGCTGGTCGGGACCGAGGCATTTTCAGCGGTGGTCACGGCTTCCGGGGTGTCAATCGTCGCGAAATCACTCATGGGACTGTCAGGCTTTCGTTGGATCTTTGAATACAGGACGTTCTGGAGAAGATGGAGCCTCGGCGCCCTCTGTTCCAGTCTAAAAATTCAGGAAACGAAATCGTCCTGACGCGTGAAATGGACTTTGAGCGCGGCATAGGCCGAACCGATGGCTTTGAACCGCTCTTCGGATTTCTCATCGCCGATATTGGCATCGGGATGATGCTGACGGGCGAGAGCACGGTAACGGCTTTTCACGTCATCGAAAGAAACGGGCCATGTCAGGTCCAGTGTGGCGAGCGGCTGCCGCAGAGGCTCGGGAATACCGGCGGCCTGGGCGGACGCGCGCTGTCTTGCCGCGTCTTTTGCACGTTCCGCACGGCTGTGACGGGTCGCACCGAGGATGTCGAGCGGATCAATGACGTCGTCCTCGTTGAACTCCGCCTTGTTGGCCGTGCCGGTGCCCAGCTTCCACGAAGGCCGCTGCCATGAAACATCGGCCCGCAGATGCGCTTCGATCTGGCCCGGGGTCATGCCGCGATAGAAATCCCAGCGGGAGTTGTATTCACGTACATGCTCAAGACAGAACCAGAAATACGAGCGCAGGGCGTCACGCCCGCGCGGCGCACGGTAGCCGGCAGGTTCGTTGCAGCCCGGATGGTCGCAGACCTGTTCCGGCGCGTCAGGATCGGGATCGAAGGCCCGGTGTCTGGTGGATTTGCGCTGCATGGTGTCTGATATGGGCAATCACCGCGGCCCGATGCAAGCGGCCATTCCTCAAGCCGGACGATTTTCATCATGTCTGAAACAGCTTCACACCCTTCCGCACAGCCTTCCAGCCGACGCAAACGGATTGCGATCCTCCTGCAGCAGGGACTGGCACCCACAAATCTCGAAATCCATGATGACAGCGCCCGCCATGCCCATCATGCCGGAGCCAAGGCTCTGGGGGGGGGAGGCGAAACGCATTTCAATATCGCCATTACGAGCGCGCGTTTTGATGGACTGAACCGGGTAGCGCGGCACCGGCTGGTCAATGACCTGCTGGCGGAGGAGTTCCGCTCCGGACTGCATGCGCTGTCACTTGTCCTGCATGGAGAACAGACCCCATGAAACGCGCTCTTCTCGTTCTGATGCTGCTTTCGGGCTGCGCAACCAGCGGATATGATCGTCTTCCCAAAGCCGACCAGAATGATGTGCATCGCATCGAAGCCTATCTGAACGGCATCCAGGGATTGCAGGCCGCTTTTGTTCAGCATGGACCGGACGCAGGCGAAAGCGGCGGCCGCTTTTCGTATATTCCGGGCCATCTGAGGCTGGATTACGTCGTACCCCACCCAATGGAACTCGTGGCCGGGGAAGGGCATCTCGTTCTGGACGATCAGGGAACGGGTGCTGTCACGCATCTGTCGCTACGGCATAATCCACTTGGGTTGCTGTTGAAGCACCCGATCCGCTTTGATGGTGACATTCAGGTCACGGATGTGCGGCATGGGAACGGATCGCTCCAGATCTCCGTGGCACAGGCCGATAATCCCTCACAGGGCCTGCTGACACTCCAGTTTTCGGATGTGAACGGTCAGCTCAGCCTGATCGGGTTGCAGGGCGTGGATGCCCGGCAGCATCATTTCGGCGTTCTGCTGTCGGATGTGAAGCAGGGGGTGGTGATCGTCCCCTCCGTTTTCACGCCTCCTGCGGGATAGAACCGAAGCGCTCTGGCCATGCGGCGGTCAGCGCGTCATCCAGATCCTTCATTGTCAGACTGCTGTCGAATCGCTGAAGGCTGGTGACGCCGAATTCGCGGATGCCGCACGGTACGATTCCGTCGAAGTCGTTCAGGTCAGGGCTGACATTGATCGAAACGCCATGCCAGCTCACCCAGCGGCTGACACGGATACCCAGAGCGCCGATCTTGGCTTCAAGTCCGCTCAGCGGATCAATCGTCCAGACACCGATCCGGCCCTCACGGGTAAAGGCCGTTACGCCAAGCCGGGCGAGGGCGTCGATCATCCAGCCCTCCAGACCTGCCACGAACGCCCGCAGATCGCGGGGAGGGACGGTACCGTTCGGCTTCGTCAGATCCATCATCACATAACCAAGCCTCTGGCCCGGTCCATGATAGGTCCATTGCCCTCCGCGTCCCGCATCATAGGTCGGATAGCCGTGGGGATTGTAGAGATCGGCGTCCTTGGCTGACGTTCCGGCCGTAAAAACGGGTGGATGTTCCACAATCCAGACCAGCGGGTCGGATGTTCCCTGATGAATCGCGCGTGCGCGCTCCTCCATGAACGCCAGCGCATCTGGGTAGGGTGTCAGTCCCGGAGAGGACGTCCACAAAATTTCTTCACAAATCTCGTCTCGGGTCATTGCCCTCGTATCAGTCATCGGCTATAGCCCCTCCCACACCGGACGGTCATGCACCAAGCAGGATCGTTTGTCACGGGGCGGCCGTGGCGGAATGGTAGACGCGCAAGCTTGAGGTGCTTGTGGGGGCAACCCCGTGGAAGTTCGAGTCTTCTCGGCCGCACCACTGACATTCAGATGTCGGTGTATCCCAAAAAAATAGCGATCCCTGAATTGATTATTTTCTCCCTCAAGGGGGAAGATTTTATTAAGGTTCCAATAGTCTGTGCCATCTTGTTGCCAGACTATTAAGACATGGGTATTCCTCTTGCGTCTTTGAAGAACGTCTGGGCTTCCGTTCGGCAGTCGGGCGTCATCTCGTCTGATGTGTGAGGTTTCGTGATCAAGCCACTGAAAAAAGCTGTCCTTCCCGTTGCCGGACTCGGTACGCGGTTTCTGCCCGCGACGAAGGCCATGCCGAAGGAAATGCTTCCTGTCGTCGACAAGCCTCTGATCCAGTACGCGATCGACGAAGCTCGTGAAGCCGGCATCGAAGAATTCTGTCTTGTTACCGGACGTGGCAAGGACAGCCTGATCGATTATTTCGATATTGCTTACGAGCTCGAGGCGACGCTCAAGGAGCGTGGCAAGAAGAGCGCGCTTGAAGCGCTTGCTCCGAGCAGCGTGCAGGCCGGGTCTCTCGTAGCTGTGCGTCAGCAGGAGCCGCTAGGCCTGGGGCATGCAATCTGGTGCGCCCGCTCCTTCATCGGCGATGATCCGTTTGCGATCCTGCTGCCAGACGATATCGTCAAAGGACGCAGTTGCATTGGCCAGCTGGTCGAAGCCTACAACAAGACCGGTGGTAATGTGGTCGCCGTGACGGAAGTGCCGCGCGAGCACACGAACCGTTACGGCATCCTTGATGTTGGCAGTGACGACGGAAAGCTGGTGGAAGTGAAGGGGCTGGTTGAAAAGCCTGCTCCGGAAGATGCTCCATCGAACCTGTCCATTATCGGACGTTACGTGCTGACGCCGGACGTCATGAAGTACCTGGCGAAGCTGGAGCGTGGCGCAGGCAACGAAGTCCAGCTCACGGATGCGATGGCCAAAACGATCGGTGAAGTGCCGTTCCACGGTCTGCGCTACGAAGGCACCCGCTATGACTGTGGCGACAAGGCCGGCTTCCTTGAGGCACAGATCGCGTTCTCGATCGACCGCGAGGATCTTGGATCGTCGGTGAAGGCGTTCCTCAAGAAGTACAAGCAGTACACAGAAGCGCCCTGATTCCTGTCAGGCACGATTTGATCCGGTTGTCCTGCAAGGCATGCTTTTTGCAGGACGGCGGACAAAAGACCACATCCGGCCAGGGCAGGTCCTGCGGCGAGGAGTCTGGCAAGCATGTCAGTAAGCGGGCCGTTTCAGTCCTTTCTTGAGCCGGGGCAGATTGTCCTGCATCCCGATTACCCGGACTGGGGCTGGGGGCAGGTGCAGTCTGCGGTGGCCGAGCGGGTGACGGTCAATTTCCAGCATCAGGGCAAAGTCCTGATTGATGCGTCACGCGTTACGCTCAGACTGCTGCCGAAATCACGGTGATGCTGACAGGTGGCCTTGTCGCCCGTAGCGTCCGCACGCTTTTCAATACTCTCCTTCCTCCCGTCTGTGCGGCCTGTGGCACGGAAGTCATGACCGAGGGGGCTTTTTGCGGCACGTGCTTCAAAACCGCTCACCGGATTGTTTCCCCCCACTGTGATCGCTGTGGCGTCCCGCTGGAAAACGAAGGTTTGGGGGGTACGCAGAACTGCTGTGCCGCCTGTCAGGCTCATCCTCCTGTCTGGCGTTCCGCCCGAGCCGCGTTTGTTTATGATGCTTGGTCCCGACGCCTGATCCTGCCTCTGAAATATTCCGACCATACTGAAAATGCTGCGGTTCTGGCACAGCATATGGCTGCTGCGGCTGAAGATCTGCTCGGGAAGGCAACGCTTGTCGTTCCCGTTCCGCTGTATCGTACCCGGTTGTGGAAGCGGCGTTACAATCAGGCCGGTCTGATGGCGCAGGGTCTAGGCCGGCTCGCGGGGCTGCCCTGTGCTGTGGACGCCCTTCAGCGCGTCCGTCCCACAAAAGCGCTGGCCCGCCTGTTCGCCGCAGAGCGCGAGCGGGAGATGGCGCAGGCAATTCGGATCAGAAAAGGGCGGGACGCCCGGATACGGGGACAGGCTGTTCTGCTGGTGGATGACGTGCTGACAACAGGCTCCACGGCAACTGCCTGTACGCTGGCTCTGATGAAGGCCGGTGCAGCGAGCGTGGATATTTTGGTTGCAGCCCGGACCGGTAGAGTGGATGAACAGAACCCGCGCTTTGTCCAGGAATGAGAATCCTATGTCGAAAATCGAGATTTTTACCCAGCCTGGATGCCCTTATTGTGTGCATGCCGTCAGTCTTCTCCGCTCCAAGGGCGTGACGTTCCAGGAAATCAACGCCCCACACGGATCCGTCGAACGTGAGGAGTCCATCCGTCGTTCGGGGCGTCGCACGGTGCCCCAGACGTTTGTTGACGGAGAGTCTCTCGGAGGTTGCGATGACCTGATGGCGCTTGATCGCGCCGGGCGGCTTGATGCCCTGCTGGGCACCGTCTGAATGCGCGGTGCGGGCCTTTTCGCGGCTTTCCTGATGGCTATGCTGTCACTTTCAGGTGTCCGGGCCCAGTCCCCCGGTCCGGCGGATGCTCTGCCGCAGAATATTCCCGAGCAGGGCCTGTGGCTGTCGGAAGGGCATGACGGGCTTTTTTCGATCCAGCCCTGCGGTCATGCGCTCTGCGGGCAGCTGATTGGCATGGCCTATGACGGGGAAATGCCGAAGGACGTCTGGGGACGCTCGCAATGCGGTATCCGCATGCTGACAGACTTTGTCCCAATCGAGGATCGCAAGTGGCAGGGCCATATTCTTGATCCAAGAACCGGACGGGTCTATCAGGCGCGGATATGGGTTTCTCAACCCAATGTTCTGAAGCTGCGCGGATTCGTTCTGGGAATGCCTCTTCTGGGTGAAACCCAGACATGGAGCCGCTACACTGGTCCGCCCGTCGGGCCACAATGCAAGCTGCCGAAAGACGCGCGCTAGGCCTGTTGCCGGGAAACCTGCATCATGGCCCGGGCGTTATCCCCGCCATACTGAAAGGAATGCAGACCCATCATGTCCCACCCTGTCTCCCGCCGCAGCTTTGCGGCCGGACTGGTTGCCGGTGTTGCGGCTGCCGGTACTGGTGTTGCTGGTGCCGCCGATCCTGAAAAGACCGTTCCAACGCCGCCTCCGCCACCCAAGCCGGTTTCGAAAACGATCTGCTTTGTCGGCGGATATACGAAACACGGACCTCCAGGGGGCGGAACCGGAAACGGGCAGGGCATCTCTGTTTTCGACATGGACCGCGATACGGGCGTTCTGACGCCGATCACGACGTTCACGGATATTGCCAGTCCGTCCTTTCTGACGATCTCGAAAGACCAGCGCTTCCTCTATGCGCTTAGCGAAATCGACGATTTCAACAAGGATGGTGACGGGTCCGTTACGGCGTTTGCGATCGACCCCAAGACGGGTTCACTGCGCAAGCTGAATGTCGTCAGCTCGATGGGGGCTGTGCCGGCCTATGTAAGCATCCATCATTCAGGGCGGTATGTGCTGGTGGCCAACTATGTGGGCGGCAACGTCGCGGTTCTGCCCATCCGTTCGGACGGGTCTCTTGGGGAGGCATCGGATGTCGTGCACAACACGGGGCCGCGCCAGCCGGAGCGCGCCGCGGATAATCCGCAGGGCAATTTTGCCGTCTCCGATCATTCGGGCTCGCATCCCCACATGATCCATTCCGATCCGAGCGGCAAATTCGTGCTGGCCGATGATGCGGGCCTGGACAGGGTGTATGTCTGGACGCTGAACATCGACACTGGCAAGCTGATCCCGGCCAAGACGCCGTATTACGACATGGAACCGGGGTCGGCGCCGCGCCACTTCCAGTTCAACCATTCCGGCCGGATCCTGTACAATCTGTGTGAACAGGATTCGAAAGTCGTTGTTTCCAATTTCGATCCGGTCACCGGCGCGATCAGCAATATCCAGACGGTCAGCACGGTCACGTCGCATTTCCGCGGCTCGACGCTTGCGGCCGAAATCCTGATCTCGGCCAGCGGCAAGTTCGTTTACGTCTCCAACCGGCTGGGCGACTCCCTGGCCGTGTTCGCCATCGGTACCGATGGAACGCTCACGCTTCAGGACGAAGTCTGGATGCATGCGGATTACGGTCGGGCCCTGATGTTCGATCCGTCCGGAACGTTCCTGTTCTGCGCCAACCAGCGCTCTGATGCGGTGACGTCCTTCAAGGTGGACAAGAAAACGGGTGAAATTGCCTTTACGAACAATTTCACGCCGGTGGGAAGCCCGACAACCTTCGCGTTCATGAACACGCAGGTCTGACCGGTTGTTTTTCCGGCAAGGGCGATTGCGACGGGGTACTCCGCTGCAATCGCCTTTTTTTGTTCAGTCCTTACGAAAAATCGCGATGTAGTTGATGCCGGTGTCGCGGCTTTCGCGCCATTTGAACGGCACATAGCTCATACCTGCGATATCAAGCAGGCGCAGGCCAGCCTGTCGGGCCATGGCGGCCAGTTCGTCCGGCTTGATGAATTTCTTCCAGTCATGCGTGCCGACGGGCAGCATTCGCAGCAGGTATTCCGCGCCGAGCTTTGCGACGGCAAAAGAGCGCGGCGTGCGGTTCAGTGTGGACACCGCAACCATGCCGCCCGGCTTCGTCAGGGTGGCCAGCATGGTCAGGAAGTCCTGGGGATCGTTGACGTGCTCGATGACTTCAAGCGCATTGACGACGTCAAAGCGCGCACCTTCCGCAACAAGGTCTTCCGCACTGCCATTGCGATAGGACAGGGGGGCGGCTTCGGGCGGCAAGGGATGTTCGGCCAGATGCGCCTGTGCCGCATGGATGCCGGGGGCGCTGGCATCGATTCCAAGTGTCTTGAATCCGAGTTTGGCATAAGCCTCGCTGGCCAGCCCCGCGCCACAGCCGATATCAAGCAGGCTCAGAGGCCCGGTGGATGCCTTGCGCAGGGGAGCCACATGCCGGCTGACCCATTCGGTCCGCAGGGGGTTCATGGCATGAAGCGGGGCCATCGGGCCGCGCGGATTCCACCAGTCTTCTGCCAGAGCGCTGAAATGGGCAATTTCGGATTCCGAAACGGATGAACGTCTGAAATCCTGTCCCCGGGATGTTTCTGTGGGCATCAGAACTGTCCTTCTGTGTGCCTGTCTGCCGTGCGTCATCTGGACGTGGCGGAGCGAGACGAGTATGTGGACCGGCAGAGTCTGTTCAGGCGCCGGGTGTTTTGCGTTACCCGATGCCAGACCCGAGCGCGCAACGCCAGACACGTACTGGAGCCTTATCCGCGATGTCCATGCCCGATACTCCCGTCCACGACCAGCTTTCCGGTCGTGCCGATCCTCATGCCGCCATGACTGGCGAAATTGGGAAACGGAAGACGGTTGTCATGAAATTTGGCGGCACATCCGTCGGAAATATCGAGCGTATCCGGAACGTTGCAAAACGCGTGAAGGCGGAACATGATCGCGGCCGCCGCGTGGCGGTCGTTGTGTCGGCGATGGCTGGCGTGACAAACCGGATGGTCGGATACTGTGCGGAACTCGATCCGCTGGCCGATCCGAAGGAATATGATGCCGTGGTTGCGGCAGGCGAGCAGGTGACAAGCGGACTTGTCTCCATCGCGCTTCAGGCGCTCGGTGTGAAGGCGCGGTCCTTTCAGGGCTGGCAGATCCCGCTTGTGACGGATGACGCCCACGGCAAGGCTGCCATTGAGAGCGTGGACGGGGCGGCGCTGCTGGCCTGTCTGGATGACGGCGTCGTGCCGGTTGTCGCAGGCTTTCAGGGCGTAGGGCCGGATGGACGGATCGCAACGCTGGGGCGCGGTGGGTCGGATACATCCGCCGTGGCCGTCGCAGCTGCCATCCATGCCGATCAGTGTGATATCTATACCGATGTTGACGGGATCTACACGACCGATCCGCGCATCGTGAAACGCGCCAAGAAGCTGGATCGCATCACCTATGAAGAGATGCTTGAACTGGCTTCCGTAGGCGCCAAGGTACTTCAGACCCGCAGTGTCGGCCTCGCCATGCGCGAGAATGTCCGGGTGCGGGTGCTGTCATCATTCGCCGAGACGGATGACGACAGTGGTTCGATTGTTGTTGATGAGGACGAGATCATGGAGAAGGAACTGGTTGCGGGGATTGCCAACTCGCATGACGAAGCGAAAATCTCCGTGCGGAACATTCCGGACCGTCCGGGCATTGCTGCTGCGATTTTTGATCCGCTTGCGGCCGCGAACATCAATGTCGACATGATCGTCCAGAGTGTTGGCGTGGACAACATGACGAACATGACCTTCACGGTCAGCAAGGCCGACGAGGCTGCGGCCCGCTCTGTGCTGGAGAAGGCCCGCGAATACGTCCAGTATGGCGAGCTGATTACGTCCCACAACGTCGTAAAGATCAGTGTCGTGGGTATCGGCATGCGCTCCAATGCCGGTCTGGCCGCGCGGATGTTCCGCACGCTGGCCGATCGGGGCATCAACGTGCAGGTCATCTCCACGAGCGAAATCAAGATCTCGGTTCTGATCGATTCCGAATATACGGAACTGGCCATGCGCGCATTGCACACGGCTTACGGCCTTGATGCCAAAGAGGGAGCTGACGCGTGAGCGAAACCCTGAGCCAAACCCGGAGCGAGACCCTGGACGCCCGCGCGACGCTGGACCGGCTGTGGAAGCCAGGCTGTGACTTCCTGGGCAGTGAGGTCGCGATCCTCGGCGGCGCCATGTCCTGGGTCAGCGAGCGGCATCTCGTGTCCGCCATTTCCAATGCTGGCGGGTTTGGTGTCATTGCCTGTGGCGCGATGTCGCCCGAGCGTCTGGAAGAGGAAATCGTTGCCACGCAGGCAATGACGCAGCGCCCGTTCGGCGTGAACCTTATCACCATGCACCCCGAGCTGGACCGTCTCGTAGATGTCTGTCTGGCGCACAACGTCTCCCACATCGTGCTGGCAGGCGGGGTGCCGAACAGCGTCACGATCCGCAAGGTCCGTGATGGCGGAGCGCGGGCGATCGGTTTTGCTCCGGCTCTGGCACTGGGCAAGCGGCTGGTGCGGATGGGGATCGAGGCTCTCGTGATCGAAGGTTCGGAAGCGGGTGGCCATGTCGGGCCGGTGTCGCTGACGGTTCTGGCTCAGGAAATCCTGCCCCATATCCGCGATGTGCCTGTGTTCGTTGCCGGTGGCCTGGGGCGAGGCGATGCAGTCCTGTCCTATCTGGAGCAGGGAGCTGCTGGTGCGCAGCTCGGAACGCTGTTTGCGGCATCCGAAGAGAGCATCGCGCATGAAAACTTCAAAAAGGCTTTCCTCCGCGCCAATGCCCGCGATGCCGTGACGACCGTGCAGCTTGACGAGCTGTTCCCGGTTATTCCGGTGCGTGGCCTGTCGAATGAAGGTGGCCGCCGTTACGCCCGCCTTCAGGGTGAGGCGCTCCAGAAGTTCCAGAGCGGCGAACTGACCAAGGAAGAAGCCCAGCTCTCGATCGAGCATTACTGGGCCGGTGCGCTGCGTCGTGCCGTTATCGAGGGTGACGTGGAAACGGGTTCCGTCATGGCCGGCCAGTCGGTTGGCATGGTCAAGGAAATCCGTCCGGTCGCCGATATCCTCGCGACGCTGGTGCAGCAGGCCGTTGATGCCATAAAGCAGCGTGAAACCCGTATTCACGCTTCCAGCTAACGGATTGTCCGGTCATGTCCTCTCCGTCCTCCAGCCGCCCGTTGTCGCCGCCTTCCGACCAGCCCAGTGTCGGAAAGGTGCTGCGCGAGCGTCGTGAGGAACTGGGCTGGCAGCTTGAGGACGTGGCGGAATGGCTGCGAATCCGCCCGAAACTTCTGGCGGCTCTTGAGGCGGACGATCTGTCGGGCCTGCCAGGTGTGGCGTATGCGGTAGGCTTTCTTCGGACCTATGCGCATGCCATGCAGCTTGATGCGAATGCGCTGGTCGAGCGTTTCCGGCGCGATACGCGTGGGGCCGTGACGCGCAAAACGGAACTGGTTTTCCCGCAACCCGAAGGGGACCGGGGCCTGCCAGTTGGTGTTCTGGTTGGCGCCGGACTTGTGGTTGTGGTCGCGGCATATGTCGGCTGGTATCGCTTTACGGCACATGATACCCCGGCCCAGCGACAGGTTCCGGCCGTTGCAGAACTGATGCCGGGCGCGGCAACCCCTGCCACGACCTCTCCGCAGGTCGCCTCCGTCATGCCGGGACGTGCACCAACGCCGGAGCCTCACGCTCCGGCTGTCGCGTCGTCAGCCCCTGTGGGGGCATCCGCAGTTTCCGGTCTGGCGCAGACGGCTCCGGCTCCGCAAAGTCAGCCTGCGCCTGTTCCTGAACAGGCTGCACCACTCGTTCCCTCTTCTGACGAAGATGATACGACTGTGCCGCCGCCGCCGGCTGGTACAGTTGCGCCTGAGACCGTGGCGCCTGAAAAGATCCCAACAGCCGGACAGCCCGCCACGGACCTGCCTCCCGCTGTTCCCGAAGGGGCCGTTGTCGTGCGGGCGCTGTCCCAGGTCTGGACGCAGGTCCGGGACAAGGACGGACATGTCCTGATCTCGCGCGTGATGCAGCCGGGCGAAAGCTGGCAGGGCGATCCGGCAGGCGCGCCTTTCCACATGTCGTTCGGCAATGCGGGCGGTGTGGTCCTGACCACGGCGGGGGCGACCAGTGCGCCTCTGGGCCGGGAAGGGCAGGTCCGCCGCAATGTGGAAGTGACAGCAGACGCCATCCGCTCCGGCTCTTTCGGATCGGGTGTAGCCCTACCGGTTCAGCCCAGTTCTCCGGCCACAGGGGGCACCACGGCCGCACCGGCGCTGGCGCCCCCTGTGGCTGCCAAACCGGCGTCTGCACCTGTTCCGCACAAAGCCCCGCCGCCGGAGCACGACGTTTCGGCCGATGACCTGAATGCCCGGCAGCTTGAACATCAGCCGCTGGAACAATCGTCGCCACCGCATTAAACCTTTATATCCGTCAGGGGGGCTCAGTGCCCCTGAATACAGCCCCCTGCGTTAGAGCTTCCGGTTTCCACCGGGCACGAAGAGGTAAATCATGAGCAGCTACCGTCCGTATCAGCACATCGAACGTCGCAAGTCGCGCCAGATCCATGTCGGCAAGGTCGCGGTCGGTGGTGATGCCCCGATTTCCGTGCAGACCATGACCAACACCCTGACGTCGGACGCACAGGCCACAATCGACCAGATCCGTCTGTCCGAACTGGCCGGCGTGGACATCGTCCGCGTGTCCTGTCCGGACGAGGCCAGCACCGAGGCTCTGGCGGAGATCGTGCGCGAAGTGAACGTCCCCATCGTTGCGGACATCCACTTCCACTACAAGCGCGCCATCGAGGCAGCCAAGGCCGGTGCTGCGTGCCTGCGAATCAATCCGGGCAATATCGGCAGCGCCGAGCGCGTGCGTGAAGTCGTCAACGCCGCCAAGGATTATGGCTGTTCCATCCGGATCGGCGTGAACGCCGGTTCGCTGGAAAAGCACCTGCTTGAAAAATACGGTGAGCCCAACCCCGAGGCTCTGGTCGAGAGCGCTCTGGAACACGCGAAGATCCTGCAGGATCACGATTTCCACGAGTTCAAGATCAGCGTGAAGGCTTCCGACGTGTTCATGGCGGTTGCAGCCTATCAGCAGCTTGCGGATTGCTGTGACCACCCGCTGCATATCGGCATCACCGAGGCAGGCTCCAAGCGTGCGGGCACCGTGAAGTCGTCCATCGGTCTGGGCAATCTGCTCTGGGCCGGCGTGGGCGACACGATGCGCGTCTCGCTTTCCGCCGCGCCGGAAGAGGAAGTGCTGGTCGGCTGGGATATCCTGAAATCCCTCGGCCTGCGTCATCGCGGTGTGAAGATCATTTCCTGCCCGTCCTGTGCCCGTCAGGGCTTCAATGTCGTCGAGACAGTTCAGACGCTGGAAGATCGCCTCCAGCACATCAAAACGCCGCTGACGCTGTCCATCATCGGCTGCGTGGTGAATGGACCCGGTGAGGCACTGATGACCGATCTCGGCGTGACCGGCGGCGGCAATGGCCGTCACATGGTCTATGCGGCCGGTCGTCAGGATCACACGATGCCGGGTGGCGACATGATCGAGCATATCGTGGACCTCGTGGAAAAGAAGGTCGCAGACATCGAGGCGGGCAAGGTCGAGGCCTCAACGGCCAAGCAGATGGACCCGGCAGCGCACTGATGTCCGGACTTCAGCCCCCCCGCGGAACCCACGATCTCATTGGCGACACCATGCGCCGCCACCACCATGTCGTGGAGACGGCGCGCCGGGTTCTGCGGACCTATGGTTTCGAGGAATGGAGCACGCCCATCTTCGAGGACACGCGCGTCTTTTCGCGTACGCTCGGCGAGACATCCGATGTCGTGTCCAAGGAGATGTATACGTTCGAGGATCGCGGCGGTGAGAGTATCACCCTGCGGCCCGAAGGCACGGCGGCGATCTGCCGCGCGCTGGTTACGAACGGCCTGACGCAGTCCCTGCCGCAGAAAGTGTTCTATCATGGGCCGATGTTCCGTTACGAACGCCCGCAGAAGGGGCGTTACCGCCAGTTCCACCAGATCGGTGCCGAACTGATCGGTGCGGAAAGTCCGCTGCGCGATGCCGAGACGATCGCCATGGCCCAGGACATCCTGCGCGAACTGGGCCTGGGCGATCACGTCACGCTGGAACTCAACACCCTTGGTGATCTGGCCAGCCGTCAGGCTTGGCGGGAAGCTCTGGTGGCGTATTTCCGCGATCATGCCGATGCGCTGTCGGAAGAAAGCCGCGTCCGGCTCGAAGCCAATCCGCTGCGGATTCTGGACAGCAAGTCCGAGCAGGACCGCAAACTGCTCGACGACGCCCCGGCATTCGCGGACTATCTGAACGATGAATCCCGCCAGTTCTGGGACACGCTGCGCTCCAGCCTTCAGGCCTTCGGCGTGGATTTCGTTGAGAACCCGCGCATCGTCCGTGGGCTTGATTACTACAGCCATACGGCCTTTGAGTTCGTGACCTCGAAGCTTGGTGCTCAGGGCACCGTGCTGGCCGGTGGGCGGTATGAAGGTCTTGTGGAGCAGATGGGCGGTCCGGCTATACCCGCGATCGGCTGGGCTGGCGGGATCGAACGTCTGGCGATGCTGCTGGACTCTGTGCCTGAACTCCCTGCCGGAATTGCACTGGTCCCGATGGGAGACGAGGCTGTTCTCAAAGCCGCGTCGCTCGCGCGCGCGCTGCGTTCGGCCGGGCTACGGGCCGAAATCGAGACTCGTGGCAACATGAAGAAGCGGATGGAGCGGGTGGTGAAATCCGGTGCATCGCATGCCGTCGTTCTGGGCGATGAAGAAATTGCCAAAGACGTCGTGCAGCTTCGGGATCTGTCCAGCCGCGAGCAGCAGGAAGTTCCGTTTGCGGATCTGGTGCGTGTTCTAAGCGCAGGACGCGCCTGAGCACATGGCGTTTGATGACAGGCTTGAGCGGATTGTCGCGCGTTCGGAGGAAGTTCAGGCCCTGATGTCTTCCGGCGATCTGACGGGTGAGGATTTCACTCGTCTGTCGCAGGAATATGCCGAACTGGAGCCGGTGGTCGCGTCCATTCGGGCCTGGAAAAGCGCCGAGGAACAGAAAGCGGGGGCGCAGGCCCTGCTTGACGATCCGGAAATGCGCGAGCTGGCGCAGATGGAGCTGGCAGAGATCGAGGCGACTTTGCCCGACCTCCAGCACTCTCTGCGTCTGGCGCTTCTGCCGAAAGATGCGGCAGATGAGCGCAGCGCCATTCTCGAAATCCGGCCGGCCGCTGGCGGAGACGAAGCCGGACTGTTCGCGGCCGAACTGTTCGATGCCTATCGCCGCTTTTCCGAGCAGAATGGCTGGCGTTTCGAGGTCATGGAATATTCCGAAAATGAAGTCGCAGGCCTCAAGGAAGGTATGGCGACCATTTCAGGCCGCTCGGTTTTTGCCCGTCTGAAGTACGAATCCGGTGTGCATCGCGTTCAGCGTGTTCCGGCAACGGAAAGTCAGGGCCGCATCCATACCTCGACCGTGACTGTCGCCGTGCTGCCGGAAGCCGAAGATGTCGATGTCACGATCAATGACGACGATCTGCGGATTGACGTTTATCGCGCCTCTGGTGCCGGTGGTCAGCACGTTAACAAGACCGAGAGCGCGGTGCGCGTGACCCACATGCCCAGCGGCATTGTGGTGGCGATGCAGGAAGAGAAGAGCCAGCACAAAAACAAGGCCAAGGCCATGAAGATCCTGCGCGCCCGGCTCTATGAGCGCGAACGCGCGCAGCTCCATGCCACGCGGGCGGCGGACCGGAAATCACAGGTCGGGACCGGCGACCGTTCGGAGCGCATCCGGACGTATAACTTCCCACAGGGCCGCGTGACGGACCACCGGATCAACCTGACGCTCTATAAGATCGACCGGATCATGGGCGGCGAATTCGACGAGATCATCGACGCCCTGACGCGGGAAGAGCAGACCGAACTGCTCGCCGCTGCAGGGTTCTGAAACTCAGGTGTTCGGTGTGGCGCAGACGGCAGCGCGCCCATGCCGGTGCGTTGCAACGGCGGCATCGTCATAATCGACCAGAAAGAAATCGGTGAAATTGTTAGTCCCCACGGCATCAAGCGAATGGCCTTCCGGGTGGTGAAGCTGGCCTTCGCTGCTCACCTGATGGGTTTCCTGATGGCCGTTTCGCACAATGGTGATTTCCCCGCACAGGGCGTAATCCACATCTGAGCGGCCGACCGGAAGCGCAATCGTCTGCGTCTCATGTGCCTTGGCTAACCCGAGTCTGAACGTTGCAACCAGATTGCCATCCAGATAGAGGCGCGAGACTTCTGAAATTTCTTCAGGCGCACGCTCGTCCGTTACCGTAAAAGACGGGGGTAGTTCCTGCGACAGGTCTGACTGTGCCTGAACGGGTGTGAGGGTGCAGCCAAGCAGCAGAGCGGAAAAGAGGAGCGCACGTTTGGACTTCATGACACCAACTATAGCAGGTTCGCTTTAAGATGATGCCCAAAGATGATCTTTTGCGCGAGGCCTCACAGGCACTGGAGAAGGCCGGGATCGAAGATGCGCGCCGCGAGGCGCGGCTTCTGCTGGGCTGGGCGACAGGCCGGGATCTGGGCGGACTACTGTCTCTGGATGCTGTGGATGCGTCACAGAAAGCGCGATTCGCAGACGCTCTGAGGCGCAGACTGGGGCGGGAACCGCTGGCGTTCATCACGGGCGAGACAGGGTTCTGGACGCTGGATCTGGAGACGGGGCGTGACACTCTGATCCCCCGCGCCGACAGCGAGGCGCTGATCGAAGCGCTGCTGGATATCAGGCTAGATCGCAAGGCGCCGCTGTCCGTTCTGGATCTGGGGACCGGAACGGGCTGTCTGCTGCTAGCAGCCCTGTCTGAATATCCGCAGGCGACAGGCGTAGGTGTCGATCTTTCTCCTCAGGCCGCGGCTCTGGCGCGGCGGAACTCCGGGCGTACGGGGCTTGGGGGCCGGAGTGTCTTTCTGGCCGGAAGCTGGGCAGACGCGCTGAACGCCCGGTTCGATATCGTGTTGTCCAACCCGCCTTATATTGAGAGCGGAGATCTGTCGGGACTGATGCCTGAAGTCGTGCGCTATGAACCGGCGCGGGCCCTGGATGGTGGGGTGGACGGGCTTGAAGCGTATCGTGTCCTGTGCGCCGCCCTGCCGGATCTTCTGGTGCCGGGAGGTTATGCGATCCTTGAGATGGGGATCGGACAGATCGACGACGTCTCCGCACTGGGAGTGCAGAACGGTCTGCGGGAAGTGGCGCGCCGGAAGGATCTTGGCGGCGTGGAAAGAGCGCTCGTCCTGCAATTACCTAGATAAGGACGCAGTCAGGAGCGTCAGATGACGAAAAACCGTTGGCTTGACTGACGGAACTTGGTATGGCTAAAGCCAATGCATGCGATTTGAAAGTGCTTTACAGGCACTCTCAGGCGTATCTTTGCCCATCGTTCATGTCATCCTGCACTGACGATGGAAGACTGGCTGAGCCGGGTTCAGCCATAGCGGAACAGACAGACGTCTTTTTCGATAGCGGCGGTCGGAACTTTCTGCGGTTGCAGAACGGTCCACGTCATCATGAAAGTGCATCACGGGTCGATGAATATGAAGCGCATAAGAGGCCGGCATCATCGTGCGGGCAGTGGGCCGTCACGCAGCAGCAGTGCCCAGACACCTCTGAACCGCAACCATGTGTTTGACAGTAACGGGCCTGATCTGAGGGTCCGTGGTACGGCGCAGCAGCTGTTCGAGAAGTATCTCCAGCTCGGCCGCGACGCAACCGGAACTGGCGACCGCATTCTTGCAGAAGCCTATTTCCAGCACGCGGAGCATTATTTCCGTATTCTCAACGCCATGAATCAGGCGGCCGAGAAAAGCCAGCAGGAACGCACCGAGCGTCAGCAGCAGCGGCAGCGGGCCTATGAGGACCGTCGTGAACCGCGCGGTGAACGGGGCGAGGATGAGGCTCCGTCATCCGAGCAGGAGGCGGACTATGCTTCGGAGCGCCCCTCCGAGGAAAGCCACGATCGCCGTGCAGCGGAAGTGGAAGCAGAGTAAGGCTTTCAGTTTTCAGCGCATAAAAAAACCGGCCCTACAAGGAGCCGGTTTTTTTTATGCCTCAGACACGCGCCACAAAGCGGTCGGGCAGGCGCCAGAGCTCTGTCCCGCTCAGATGCAGGTCAAGGCGGTAGAGGTCGTGCAGGCGTGTCTGGGCGCTGTCCTCAACCTGCTGGCGCCAGTGCGTGAGGCGCTCGTCCCGGTTGTCGAGCGTGCTTTCCGTTCTGGGCAGCCCCGCCATTGCGAGCAGCATGTTTTTCCAGTCCATATTTTCGAGACGCTGATGGCGTCCGACATCTTCCGAGACCCAGGGCTGCCTGCGGGTCCGCTCCAGCCGTGCTAGGCCAGAGCCCAGATCGGCATAACGCAGATGGAAGAGAAAAAGGGGAGCGGCAAGACTGGGAACGGCTTCTTCGCAGCAGTGGAAACCGGGAGCCCAGGTGATGGGAATTCGGGTCAGGACCGGTTTGCACATCGCGCTCGAAAAGCGGAGATGGCGGCGCTGCAGGGAGAAGGGGCGGCTGTAGTCGAACGGGCCTTCCTCATCTGGAAGGTGGATGACGTCAAAGCCGGTCGCCGTGACTACGGTTCAGCAGCGCGAATTCCGTCAGGGACGGGACGAATGCCGGGTCCGCGAGGAGAATTTCGTCCACATCCGTATAGATGACGCTGTCATACCATTCGAGCAGACTGTCGCAGAATTTCCCGATGGCCCGGGTGCGGCGCTCATCGTCCTGGGGGGAGCGGGGAATCCGGACGACACTCACCTGTCCCAGATGGGCCGTACACCCGTCATCTGAGCCGTGATCAATGACGTAACAGGCGCTTTCCCCAACCTGTGCGCCATAATGACGCCGCCAGACCTGAAGATGCTCGGGCTCGTTGTAAACCATGGTCACGACGGCGAGGGGCTTTTTGATCATACCCCGCAGAATACAGGAAACAGACCTGCACAATAGAGACCGGTCACGACGATTTTTTATTTTTGGAAGAAAGAATGGTAGCGGTGGACGGATTTGAACCGCCGACCAAGGGATTATGATTCCCCTGCTCTACCACTGAGCTACACCGCCATCCTGCCGGTCGAACCGGCGTTGTGGCGGGGTTTTAAGGGGGATCTTTCCGGGTGTCAACACGTTAGGTTCAGGAAAATAGGACGTAAAATAAGATGTTTTTTACGGGTCGCATTCCTGCGGCTGCCCGTGGCATTTGAGGTATCACGGTTTTCCAATCAATCCGGCCTTCGGGGCGTTCTCAATTTCTCTCAATGCAAGGAGTCTTTCATCTGGTGACGCAACACTTCGTCAGCACCCTGTTTGCCATAAGATCCTATTTCACCTGGCTTCCGGCTTCTGTCGTCTCGGTGCTGATGCTTGTGATGGTGGGGGTGCTGGCGTTCTATTGCGGCAATCTTGTCACGACACAGCTTCTGAAAATTCCGGGATCGCGCAAGGCCGCGCTGATCCGGCGCATCGTCTCGTCCCTGCGCAGGCCAACGCGGCTGATGGTCGCTTTGCTGGCCATGCTGTCCGCAATCCCGGCGGCGACGGGTTTTACGGCGACGCAGGAAGAGGATCTTCAGCTTTTCTTCCTGTTCCTGCTGATCCTGACATTCGGATTTTCAGCGATCATGGTCTTTCGGATCATGACGGAGGTTTATCTCAACCGTCTGGCTGCGAGGGAAGAGACCGACGACATCATGATCCGTTCGCACCAGACGCAGATCCGTGTTCTGCGGCGTCTGACGGAGATCCTGGTGGGGATCGTGACGGTGGCATCGGCCCTGATGCTGTTCCCGTCCGTCAAGCAATACGGACTGTCACTGTTCGCTTCGGCGGGAGCGGCGTCCCTGATCGTCGGCCTGTCGGCACGTGGACTTCTGACGAACCTGATCGCAGGCGTACAGATCGCACTGACACAGCCGATCCGCATGGAGGACCTGATCATCATCAATGGTGACTGGTGCTGGGTGGAGGAAATCAACGCGACCTATGTGGTGCTGCGCGTCTGGGACTGGCGGCGGCATATCGTACCGATCTCGTATTTTCTGGAGAACCAGTTCGAGAACTGGACGCATAATTCCGCAGCCATCATCGGCGTTGTGTTTCTATGGGTCGATTATCAGGCGTCGATGGACAAGATCCGCGAGATGCTGAATGAGATCGTAAGGGGCTGTCCGTTATGGGACGGACGCGTGTTTGATGTGCAGGTGGCAGACTGCGACGCGCATGTCATGTCCATCCGTATCATCGCGAGTGCGCGGACGGCGCTTCAGAGCTGGGATTTGCGGTGCGATATCCGGGAGAAAATTATTGCACGGATCCGTGATGAGTGCCCCGAAGCATTGCCGCGTTCGCGTTTTTCCATGATGCCTCCAGGCGCAGGTGGTCAGGAACCGTGGGAGCGGATGGCGCCTCCGATCGGGCGCCCGCCACCGGGAAGCTATATGGGCCCGAGTGTGGGGCCAGGAATGGGACCCGGTAGTGCGTCAATGTCCTCAGACTGAGGGCAGCTCCGGGCGCATTTTCGAGTGCCTGCGTCCATAAAAAACGTAAGTGGCGATCCCGAGCGTCAGATAGGTCACCAGAAGGATGAGCGGAACAGGGTTTCCGCTGCTGACGGCATGGATCATGTCCGAAACCAGTGGAATGGTCATGACCAGACAGAACAGGATCCCAAGCGCAGGCGTGGTGCCGATCCAGATTCCCCGGATACGGATGCCGCCCAGTGGAACGCTGAAAGGACGGACGATATCGGGGCGTGTGTTGCGCTGCCAGATGACCGTGAAACAGACAATTCCGAAAGCAGCGGCCGTACCGATAGAAACGAGGTCGCTGATGATGTCGATCGGCAGTGTCGCAGTGATGAGCGCCACCACAAGGCCGAGCACGATCGTGCCGATCCACGGTGTGCGGAATTGCGGATGAATGACGCAGAACATCTGCGGGATCAGGCCGTCACGACTGATGGTCAACAGAACGCGCGACTGGGCGTACATCAGGCCCATGAGAACAGAGCAGAGGCCAATTGTCGCACCGACATTAACCAGCAGAGCCAGCCAAGGCGTATGCATGATTTTCACGGCAATGGCGAGCGGGTCGGGAACATCCAGTTCGCGATAGGGCACGATGCCGAGCAGGACAGTCGCGACGATCATGTAAACGACCGTGCAGATCACCAGACTGCCGATGATGCCGATCGGGACGTCGCGCGTTGGGTTGCGGGCTTCCGCAGAGGCCGTGGAGACGGCTTCGAACCCGACATAGGCAAAGAAGATAACCGATGCCGCACGGAAGATGCCGCGCACGCCATAATGAAATCCGCCTTCGCTGGGAGGAATGAACGGATGCCAGTTTGCCGGATTGATGGCACCGATACCGAACGCCACGAAGACGAACAGAACGCCGACCTTGAGTGCCACGATCATGGTGTTGATGCGCGCGGATTCCTCAACGCCACGGACCAGCAGTGCGGTTACAAGCAGTGTTGCTACAAAACCGATCAGGTCAAACCGCCACCCGGCACTGATCTGTGCACCGGCCGTGCCCGCGACAGGCTGGAGTGTGGCGTGGGTCAGGGCCGCAGGGATGTGCAGTCCGGTGATGCCCAGAAGGGAACTGGCATAGCCCGAAAGACCGGCGGCAACGGCGGAACATGAGATGCCGTACTCCAGAAGCAGCAGCCAGCCCACCATCCATGCCACTTTCTCGCCCATCGAGATATAGGCGTAGGAGTAGGCCGATCCCGAGACAGGCAGGGTCGAAGACAGCTCGCCGTAGGAAAACGCCGTGAACAGGCAGGCGAGGGCGGCGATGATGAAAGAGATCAGGACGGACGGACCGGCATATTCGGCAGCGGCCGTGCCGGTCATGACATAGATGCCAGCGCCGATCGTGGATCCGACGCCAAGAATGACCAGTTGGGTCGCCGTCAGGCTGCGCTTGAGGCCGTTCGTATCGTTTTCGAACAGGACCTGTTCAAGGGTCTTCCGGCGACCTGATCCGGAAACGTCAGGAGGAGATTGTATCGAAGCTGGCATGATCCGCAATGTGCCGCGAAAAACGGCGGCTGGAAAGTTCAGAGAAGGATGACGGCTGCGGAAAACGCCCCGGCCACGATGCAGTAGACGCCGAACGGTGTGAGCGCCCAGCCGTCATGGTTGCGGAAGAAACGCAGCATGAGGAGCGAGCAGATCAGCGCGGTTATCCCCGCGACGATGGCGCCTGCAACGCACTGCACCATGACATCATGTGAGATCGTCATGTGACGCATCTGCCAGGCTTCCCGGACCGTTGCGGCCAGCACAATCGGCTGGGCCATCAGTAGGGAGAAGCGCGCGGCCGTTTCATGGTCCAGCCCCCGCAGGAGACCGCCATTCATGGTGGCGCCGGAGCGCGACAGGCCGGGCAGAAGGGCAAGGCACTGCCAGACACCGATGATGGCAGCATCTTTCGGAGCGAGTGTCGAAATGGGTCGATGGTCGCGCTGGCCTTTCTGGCGGCGGAGCCACTCGGTAGCCATCAACAGGAATCCGTTGAGAATCAGGAAACCCGCCACCGCGATGGGAGAGCCGAAAACATTCCGCAGACGATGCTCCAGAAGCCAGCCGACCAGCACGGCGGGAATGGTGGCGATGACGAGGAGCACAAAGACCCGAATCGCATCCATCTGGGCGTGGCGGCCATGACGGCCCATCATTCCGGTCAGAATAGCTACCCAGTCTTTCCAGAACACACCCGCCAGTGCGACCAGCGTTCCGACGTGAAGCATGGTCAGGAACGGCAGGAACATCGGTGCGTGCTCATCCAGATCCCAGTGCAGAAGCGCGGGAAGGAGAACGGCATGACCAAGGCTGCTTACCGGAAAGGGTTCGGTAATTCCTTGGACGACGGCGAGAATGAGGGCTTGAAGAAGCGTCATGGAGCCTGTCTCGGTGAAGGCCTTCGTTTGCAAAGGCGGAAAAGAAATCACTTGCCCGATGGTTACAATCGACGCAACCACGGATGTAGCCTTGACCGGTCGGTCATGGGAGGACTAACTCCCGGTCTGTTCAAGATTTTCCGGAAGGCGAGGCTGGCATGCAGTCAACATTGAGCGGCCGCGGGGGCGCCATCCTAGCCAGTGGTCTGGTGCTGGCGATTGCCGGAACGTTCCTCGCCTACGGCAATGCCCTGCGCAAGGGGCCGGATTTTCAGGGCTCCGTCCTGCATGCTGCCTTTAATTCCGCGAACGGGCTTCATGCGGGGGCGAATGTCGATCTCGCGGGTGTTCCAGTCGGGCGCGTCGTGTCCATCACGCTCGACCCCAGAACGCAGATGGCGGATGTCGCCTTTACGGTGGACCAGCGCCTGCATCTTCCGGTGGATACGGCTGTGGGAATCGGTGCCCCGACCATGACGGCCGACAACGCCCTGCAGATCCAGCCGGGTCATTCCCGCACGACGCTCTCCAGCGAGGGCAAGATCACCGATACGCAGGATCAGCTCTCGCTAGAGCAGCAGGTCAGCAATTATATTTTCGGTGGTGGCAAGCTGGGCCAGTAAGGCCCGCGGCCCTTCAGTCGTTGAGCGGATAGGACGCCAGCAGGCGACGCTGTTTGCGCCAGGAATGCAGCATCGAGAACGCGCCTGACGTTTTCCAGCCCCGCGCCCGGTTGGCGGCACCGATCAGGAACGTCTGCCGGTAATGGGAGAACTGGGCGCGATAGGCTTCCCAGAGCGTCGTCCGCCGGTCCCAGATATGGGTGGCTTCAGACCCGACGCCGTTGATTTCAATAATCCGTAAATTCTCGCCACGCCGCAGATCCTCGATGGAGGCGGCTTTCACGTCCACGCGCCCGAAATGGAAATCCGGAATATCCTGCATGATGGCGTCCAGACGAGCCGTCAGCGCGTCGGTCGTATCGGCGTGGCCATCCCGGAAGACGGACCCCTTGCAGTGATTGCCCGCGAAGACCAGCGACATCTCTTCTCCCTTGGCAAGTATGTTCTTTTCCCGCCCGGCAAGGCGGGGCAGATAGATCTGCGGGACGAGACTCATGCGCGCGTCCCTCAGGACCAGTTCCTCGATTGTGGAAACGCCATCACCTGTCAGGACCGGTGCTTCCTTGTAGGTAATGGAGGTGATGCGGCCATGCGGTTCATCGGGGTGGCGGATGTAGAACAGTCCGGCCTCGACGGGATAGGTGATGAGTTCCTGCACCAGCATGTCCACGTCATCAGGAAACTGGGGCAGAACCGTTTCAAGTTGCTCACGGGAGTGGACGAGTTTCACGCCAGTCCCATTACAGCCGATATCGGGCTTGATGACGACGGGAAAGGACAGGCCCTTGCGCGTCATGGCATCCAGCGCACGGTGGTCCGCCCCTTTGCCGCTGCGGAAGACGGCATAGGGCGCGATAAAGGACTGTGCCGTGGCGCCTCCCATGTCGAGAATGGACGATTTGCTCTCACCACACAGGCCACCCGTTTCGATGCGCGGATTGGCGGCGGTCGAGATGCTGAGATCACGGTATTTGATCCCCATGACGATCCAGTACAGGACGATGGGCGTGTAGAAGATGGAACCGGGCCAGAACTCGAAGAGGGAAAGCGGGTTCTGATCGGCTTCTGGCTTGGACATTGCTGTTATTGGCTCACGGTCTGGAGACGGGCGATCAGACGCCCGACGACGACGATACACAGGACAAAACCCGCCAGTCCGGCCCAGCGCCAGCCGCCCTGATGGGCAAGAAGCCAGCCGCCGACCCGCATGGCGAGCAGAAAAAGACATGTCGTCCACACCAGCGTAGCCAGAACTGCCGTCAGGGCAAAGCGCAGGAAGGGCGCGCGGAAAAAACCGCAGGCCGTATAGAGCGGAAGCCGGGCACCGGGCACGAAGCGGGAGATGGCGACGATGCGGATGACATTGGCGCTGAACCAGTCCTGTGTGCGTTCGCGCTTGGGGAGCGTCAGGAAGCGCCTGAGGTAAGGCCAGCGTGCACCGGCGGCCCCAAGGCCGTACAGGCCAAGGTCTCCGACCGCCACGCCGAAATAGAGCGCCATCAGAGCCAGCGGAATACTGACCTCGCCGGCACGGGCCGCGACAGCGGAAAGCACTGTGGCCACGTCTTCAAGGATGAAGGTGCCCACAATGATGGTGGCTGCCTTCAGCCATGCTGGCTGCGAGGCCATGGCGGGGCCGATGGCGATCACGAGTGGGGAGGGTCCATGAACATTCAGTCGCCGGTTTCGCACGCCAGCGCGCCCGCGACAATCTTGCCGTGCCATATTTCGGCGCGAATGCTCTGCCAAGGTCCTGAGAGAGTTCTGGCGAGGCTGGCGGTCCGGGCTGCGGATTGCTAGCGTGTGCCCTATCATTTCTCCCTGCAAGGGACTGGTCCTGACCGTGCTTCAAAGACGTCATCTGCTTGCCACCCTGACCTCCGTTGCCGGTTCGGCCGCAATGGGGCTTTCCTCTGCCAGAGCGCAGGCTGCGGCCCAGACTTCGGCGCAGAGTTACGCAGCTTTTCTCGACAGCGTCCGGACGCAGGCTCTGACACAGGGGATTGTGCCGTCGATTGTCTCACAGGCGCTCGCTCTGACCCGCACCCCCAATGCCTCCGTCCTCAAGCTGGACCGCCACCAGCCGGAGTTCACCCTGACCTGGGCGCAGTACCGGGACCGCGTCCTGCCGGAGTCGCGTTTTGCGAAGGGGCGGAGTGTCTATGGCGCCCAGCAGTCCGTGATGTCTCCCGTAAGTGCGCGCTTTGGATGCGACGACCGTGCCGTCATGGGGATCTGGGGGCTCGAGTCGGGTTTTGGCGCCCATGACGGGACATATTCCGTCATCGATGCGCTTGCGACGCTGGCTTATGACGGACGACGCTCGGCATTTTTCCGCAACGAGCTCATGAAAGCGCTCCAGATCCTCAATGACGGCGATATCGCGCCTGCGGCCATGATCGGCAGCTATGCCGGGGCCATGGGGCAGGCGCAGTTCATGCCCAGCGCCTATCTGCGCTATGCGGCGGACGGAGACGGAGACGGCAAGCGCAATATCTGGACGTCGGAAGCAGATGTGTTCGCATCCATCGCCAATTATCTCGGCAAGTGCGGCTGGCAGGTCAACGAACCCTGGGGGCAGGAAATCACTCTCGCCAAAACACTCGACAAGACCGAGATCGGCCGGACCCGTCAGCGGACGCTGGCTGAATGGATGGCGCTGGGCGTGCGCCGTGCGGACGGGACGGCGTTCTCGCGCCGGGACGTGAAGGGCGCTGTCGTGCAGCCCGATGGTCCGGGAACGCAGGCGTTCATGGTTTATCACAACTTCAACGTGATCCGCCGGTACAACCCGTCGGACTACTATGCTCTGGGCGTCGGACTTCTGGGGACGGGCATTGTTTCTGCGTAACTGCGGGGCCGTTCTGGCCCTTCTGCCGGTTCTGGGCGCGTGTCATCGCGATGAACCCGCGCCTGTTGCACATCCGCATTACGAACTGGGCGCTGCTTGGCATGGCGCACAGGGATGGTTCTACCCCGGCGAGCAGTTTGACTACCGCATGACAGGCCTGGCAACGCGTCAAAACGCGCCTGCCTCGGGCCTGACCGCCGATGGGGAGATCTGGTCCGCAGAGGGAATGACTGGCGCACACCAGACGCTCCAGCTTCCGGCGATCGTTAGCGTCCGCAATCTGCTGAACGGGCGGATCGTGCGCATCCGCCTGACGGATCGTGGACCACAGGGGCAGGGGCGCATCATCGCACTTTCCCCAAAAGCGGCTGACCTGCTGGGTATGACGGCAGACACGCCTGTCGAAGTCATGGAAGACGAGGTTGCCAGTCGTACACTGGCGGAAGGACTGGGTGGCAGACCCGCCGCACAGAGCATTTCTGCCGCTCCGGTGGGCGAAGTGCGCGAAACATCGCTGAGTGACGGGTCCTCGCACGTCTATGGCAACGACTCGTCCGCTGCGGCGACGTCCGTGGCCGTAGGGCCATTGCCCGTAACATGGATGCAGGGCAGTCCGGGGCCAGCGGGGCTGTATGTGCTGATGGGAATATTTTCCGGTCATGCGGCGGCGGCAGGTGTCGCCCTGCGCTGTAGCGGTACGGTTCTGCATGCCTCCGAAGGTGCTGGACTTGAGTGGCGTGTTCTTGGTGGACCCTTTGCTGACATCGCACAGGCGGATGCGGCACTGGACCACACCCGCCTGTGCGGGGTAGAGGGCGCGCGGATCATTGTGGAATGACGGCCCGTTGTCTGAAGGCCGTGGAACTGGGGACGAACGTGCGGACTAGACGCTCTCTTTTCGGTGGGGTGGCAGGCATTGCGGCCTGTGCTTCTTTTGCGGGACCCCTGAAGGCGTTTGCCCGCCCGCACCACCATGCGGCCCACGCCGCGAAAGCTGCTGCGGCTCCTGCGGCAGACGCGCCGGCTGGAACGCCCGCGAACACGCCGATCGGCCCGTTCGATACCGTGGCGCGTTGGGCCTATGTCGTGGATTATGACACGGGCGCCGTCCTGCTCGACAAGGCGTCTGACGAGCGTATGGCTCCGTCTTCGCTTACGAAGATGATGACGGCCTATATCGTGTTCGGCATGCTGGCGACGGGCCGTATCCGTCTGGAACAGAGCCTGCCGGTCAGCGAGAAGGCCTGGCGTACGCAGGGCTCCAAGATGTTCGTGCCGCTGGGCCAGAGCGTTCTGGTGTCCGACCTGATCCAGGGTATGCTGATCCAGTCCGGCAATGATGCCTGCATTGTGCTCGCCGAAGGCATCGCCGGGTCCGAAGAGCGCTTCGTCGCGATGATGAACGAGGAAGCGCCGAAGCTCGGCATGATGAACTCGCACTTCCTCAACGTGACGGGCCTTCCGGCGGACGGGCACTACATGACGGCCCGCGATGTCGCGACCGTGGCCTCGCATCTGATCCGCGATTTCCCGCAGTACTACCATTACTTCGGCGAACTTGAGTTCACCTACAATCACATCCGTCAGGGCAACCGGAACGTCCTGGTGGACAAGGGCCTTGCTGACGGCCTGAAGACCGGTCACACCGATGCGGGCGGTTTTGGTCTCTGTGCCAGTTCCAAGCGCAACGGCAACCGCGTGATCGTCGTCATCAACGGCACGGCGTCGAGCAACGAGCGCGCCCATGAAGGCGAGCGTCTGATGTCCTGGGCGTTTGCGAATTTCGAGAACGCCACGGTGTTCCGTCGCGGGCAGGTCGTGGACTCCGTACCTGTGTGGATGGGCGAACACCGTCAGGTTCCGCTGGTTGCCGGGGCCGATATCGTCATGACTCTGCCCGTCGGCTGGCAGCAGCGCTCTCATATCGCCGTGGATTACGCGTCGCCGGTTATCGCACCGGTGACGAAGGGGCAGGTTTGTGGAGCTCTCGTGATTTCCGCGCCGAACATGGCCGATATCCGTGTGCCGCTTGAAGCCGGCGAATCGGTTGCGAAACTTGGACTGGTCGCCCGTGCCATGACCCGTCTGGGCCATGGCCCCGCGCAGTAAGGGCATGGCTGGAACAGGACTGTTCATTACGCTTGAAGGCGGCGAGGGCGCCGGGAAATCAACCCAGGCCCGCCTTCTGGCCGAAGCCCTGCGTGCGGAGGGACACGATGTCCTTCTGACGCGGGAACCCGGTGGCACGCAGGGCGCGGAAGAAATCCGCAACCTGCTGCTGTTCGGGAAGGTCGATCTCTCTTGGCGGGCGGAAATCCTGATGCATATGGCTGCCCGGTCGGACAATCTGGACAATGCCATTCTTCCGGCACTGAGGCGTGGTGAGATCGTAGTGTGCGATCGCTTCCATGATTCGACGCTGGCCTATCAGGGCCATGGTGTCGGTCAGGGTGCACCTGAGGTTCTGGCGTTCCTGAATGGTGCGCGCAAACTCGTGAATTTCGAGCCCGATCTGACACTCATGCTGGAACTCCCCCGGACGCAGGCGCTTGCGCGTCTTAACGCCCGCGGCGGTCAGACGGACCGTTACGAAGGTCAGGCGGAAGCGTTTCACGAGCGCGTTCTGGCCGGGTTCGAGGCCATTGCATCTTCTGACCCGGCGCGTGTGAAACGCGTGGATGCGGGACAGACGCCGGAAGCCGTCAGTGCAGCTCTTCTGCGGGCGGTGCAGAACCACCTGACGGTTCAGGGCGTGTGAGCGATCCGCGTCATACTCTGGGTCTGTACGGTCACGGCGAAGCAGAAGCGACGTTCCGGCAGGCTCTGGCCGGCGGCAAGCTCCATCATGCCTGGCTGATCTGCGGTCCGGCGGGAATTGGCAAAGCGACGCTGGCCTTCCGTCTGGCCCGACTGCTGCTGAATGCGGAAAATCCGGACTTGGCGCAGGCACGGCGCATTGCGGCGGGCACGCACGGGGACCTGCTGGAAATTTCGCGGGCCGTTGACGAGAAAAAAGGCCGTCTGCGTGGGGAGATCACGGCGGCGGATGTCCGCCCGGTGCAAACCTTCCTGCATCACACGGCGACCGAAGGCGGTTGGCGCGTGGTGATCGTGGACGGGGCGGAATATCTGAACCGGTTCGCAGCTAACGCCCTGCTCAAGATCCTTGAAGAGCCCCCCCCACGCTGCGTCCTGCTGCTGACGACGTCTTCTCCGGGCGCGCTCCTGCCCACGATCCGCAGCCGGTGCCGGATGCTCACGCTGTCCGCGCTTTCGGATGCGGATATGCGGGCTGCACTGCCCGGCATCTCTGCGGATGTGCTGGCACGGGCCCACGGATCGCCGGGCCGGGCACTCTTTCTCTCGCATGACAGGGATGGTGCGATTGCGTCATTTGTGGCGGAAATCCTTGGCGGACAGGTGCGTGCTTCGGAAACCATGGCCCTGAGCGAACGTATTGCGAGAGAGGCTGAAGGTTTCGCATTGCTCTGCGATTTGCTAGGCGAGGGACTGGCAGACCGTGCGCGCTCGGCAGCGCGGCGCGGGGATCTTGCAAAGGCCGATCTGGCGGCGCGGCAGTGTTCCGAACTGGACACGCTGAGGCGTCAGACCGAAGGCTTAAACCTGGATAAGGCCCAGGCCATCCGTCAGGCAGCGGAACTCGCTGTCGGCAGCTGAGATGGTCCGGGCGTTATGAAACGAGTGGACATGACGCGGCGCTTCACCATCACGACCCCGATCTTCTATGTGAACGGCGCTCCGCATATCGGGCATGCCTATACCTCCATCGCGGCCGACGTTCTGGCCCGCTTCCATCGCCTGAACGGCGAAGAGGTCCTGTTCGTCAGCGGGACGGATGAGCATGGCCAGAAGGTCGAGCAGACCGCCGTCGCCAAGGGCATGGACCCGCAGGCCTACGCCGATGAGGTTTCGGCCTCCTTCCGCCAGATGCAGAAGGATATGGCGATTTCGACCGACGAGTTCATCCGCACCACCGAGGAGCGCCACAAGGGCGCGGCCAAAGCACTGTGGGAGAAGGTTGCGGCAAACGGGCATATCTATCTGGGCGCCTATGAGGGCTGGTATTCCACGCGCGATGAAGCGTTCATCGGCGAGGACGAACTGGTCAAGAAGCCCGACGGAACGTTCGTGGCCCCGTCCGGTGCGCCGGTCGAACGCGTCAAGGAGCCGTCCTACTTCTTCCGTCTGTCCGATTTTCAGGACCGGCTCCTGAAGCTGTACGAAGACAATTCCGACTTCATCGGCCCCGTCGGCCCGCGTCGTGAGATCGAAAGCTTCGTGCGTCAGGGTCTGCGCGACCTGTCCGTCAGTCGCACGAGCTTCAAATGGGGCGTACCGGTTCCAAACGATCCGGACCATGTCATGTATGTTTGGTTCGATGCACTGGCGAACTATCTAACGGCCGTGGGCTACCCCGATCTCAACGATCCGCGGGCGAAGTTCTGGCCGGCGGATGTGCATGTCGTGGGCAAGGAAATCGCACGCTTCCACTGCGTGTACTGGCCAGCGTTCCTGATGGCGGCGGGCATTGATCTGCCGAAGAGCGTGTTTGCCCATGGTTGGTGGACGGTCGAGGGCGAGAAGATGAGCAAGTCTCTCGGCAATGTCCTTGATCCGAAGGCGTTGGCCGACGAATTCGGGCTGGATGCGCTGCGCTTCTTCCTGATGCGCGAAGTGCCGTTCGGCGGCGATTCCAATTTCAGCCGCCGCTCCATGATCACGCGCACGAATGTCGAGCTGGCGAATGATCTCGGCAATCTGTGCCAGCGTACGCTGAGCCAGGTGGCCCGTAATCTGGGCGGCGTTCTGCCCGAGCGTGGCACGCTGACCGAAGACGATCAAGCCATGCTGGCGATGGTGACGCTGCTGCCGACGATCATGTCCGAACAGATCGAGCGCAAGGCGATTACCGATGCGCTGGAAGAAGTCTGGAAGGTCATTCGCGCCGCCAATTCCTATATCGACCGTCAGGCCCCTTGGGCGCTGAAAAAGACCGATCCGGAGCGGATGGCGGATGTGCTGCGGGTTCTCGTGGATATGATCCGCGGGATCGCAACCATGCTTCAGCCTTTCATGCCGGACACAATGGACAAGATGCTGGTCCAGCTCGGTGTGCAGGACGACGAACGGACATTCGCCGCTCTTGAAACCCTGCTTCCGGCTGGCCGGACGCTCCCCAAACCCGAAGGCCTGTTTCCCCGCTTTGTCGAGGAAGAGGCATGACAGGATTGATTGACACGCACTGTCATCTGGACAAGTTCGACGACCTTGCGCCCGCTTTCGCGCAGGCGCGGGAAGCGGGTCTGTCCGGAATGATCACGATCGGGACACGGTTTTCAAAAGCAGATACGCAGATTGCCCTGACGCAGCATGACACGCCGGATCTTCGGATCTGGTGTGCAATCGGCATTCACCCGGATTATGCGAGTGAGGAGCGCCTACCATCGGTTGAAGAGCTTGTTGCCAAGACCGCAGCGCCTTCCGTCGTGGCGATTGGGGAAACGGGGCTGGATTATTTCCATAGCGGCGATAAGGCTAAACCGGCCCAGCATGCTGCGTTTCGCACCCATATCGCGGCTGCGCGCCAGACGGACCTGCCAATCGTCATCCACACACGCAATGCCGATGACGACATGATAGCCATCCTGCGCGAAGAGCATGCGAAGGGCGCGTTTCCGTTCCTGATCCACTGCTTCGCATCTGGTCCGAAACTGGCAGAAGCCGCTCTGGAACTGGGGGGTTATATCAGCTTCTCTGGCCTGCTGACCTTTCCGAAATGCGAGGAAATCCGCGAAGTCGCAAGGATGGTGCCGGAAGATCGTCTTCTGGTTGAGACGGACAGCCCGTATCTTGCGCCTGTCCCGAAACGCGGAAAGCCCAACACGCCGGGTTACGTCGCCCATACGGCGGCACGTCTGGCAGAGGAGCGCGGCGTTTCTCTCGACGAGATCACACGGATCACGACCGAAAATGCCCGACGTCTCTTCACGAGGATCGCTGCATGAAGGTGACGATCCTTGGATGTGGAGGTTCCGCTGGGGTTCCCATGATCGGGGGCGAAGAGGGACCACAGACGGGGATCTGGGGTGCGTGTGATCCTACGGAGCCGCGTAACCGTCGGACGCGCTCCTCAGTTGTGATCGAAGGCGAGGGCGGCTTTCGGCTTCTGGTAGATTCAGGGCCGGATTTCCGCGATCAGATGCTGAACTGTGGCCTGAGTCACGTTCATGCGGTCCTCTACACGCATCCGCATAGCGATCATATTGGTGGTCTGGATGAATTGCGGGCCATCAACCGCGTGATCGGAACGCCACTGCCACTTCTCGGCACGCAGGACGTGCTTGAGGAACTACGCTTGCGCTATGCCTATGCGTTCGCGCCCTGGAAAGGCCCGGACTTCTATCGGCCGGTTTTTGATGAACGGATCGTGCAGACTGGGGAGACAGTTTTGTTCCCCGGATTGAATGCTCAGATTTTCGAACAGCGCCACGGGCGGATCACATCTCTGGGCGTACGGTGCGGAAACTTTGCCTACAGCACAGATGTCGAAACGCTTTCAGATGAGGCGCTGTTGCTGCTCGAAGGGGTTCAGACCTGGATTGTGGACTGCTTCCAGTATGATCCTCACCCCGCCCATGCCTGGCTCGAACGCGTGCTGGAATGGCGCAAGCGTCTTGGCGTGAAGCATGTGATTCTGACCCATATGGGCCCGGACATGGATTACCAGACCTTGTGCAAGACGCTGCCCGAGGGTGTTGAGCCTGCCTATGACGGGATGGTTCTCAAGATTTAAATGATGGGAAAAAGGATTGAAATGAGCTCTGGAAGTCTTCCTTTTGATCCTGAAACCCTCCGGTATTATGCAGAATCGTCCCCGTCCTATGTCGCAAGCGGGAAGGGTGGTCAGAACCGCTATCTAGACCGTTTTCTGCAAAAGCTTGAATCCGGCGCGCATATTCTCGATCTGGGATGTGGCGGCGCGATTGATGCGCGTGCCATGCTGGAGCAGGGATTTTCAGTGGAGGCCGTTGAAGCCTCACCGTCTCTGGCTGCGAATGCCGCACAGATGCTCGGGAAACCGGTTCAGGTCATCCGGTTTGACGAATTGCAGGCTGCTGATGCTTACGATGCTGTCTGGGCAAGCGCGAGCCTGATCCATGTTCCAAGGGCTGCCCTGTCAGGCATTCTTGCAAAGGTCCATGCGGCGCTCAAACCGGGGGGGGTGGCACCTCGCAACTTACAAATCGGGTGGCCAGGAAGGCCGCGATAGCGTCGGACGATATTACAATTACCCGTCTGCCGAAGAAATCCGGAACTTCTACGAGTTGGCCGCATGTTGGAGAGCCATCTCGGTCGAATGCTATACCGGCGGCGGCTTTGAAAACGGGCAGGGACCGTGGGTCATGGTTGAGGTCCGGCGTTAGCGCACGCCCTAATCTGAAAGCCCAGACAGGGTTAAAGACCTGTCTGGGATGGGAATCGATATCAGAACGTCATCATCGCACCGGCCGACATCGTGTGGTCGCTCTCATGAGCAATCCCGTGGGCATCGGATTCCGTATGAGCGTATTCGCCCACGAGCGTGAACCAGTCCGTCAGGTTGTAATAGATTGCTCCGACTTCTGACTGGTTGCGGCGAACCATGGATGGATTGTCTTCACCCGGTGCCTGATAGAGATTGCTGACACCATAGCTTCCGACAATCTTGAGCCTTGGCAGGATCTTGTAGGCCGCCTGAACATAGTAGCCTTCCGAATTGCGCTTGCGCCCTTCGGCGGAAACGCCATCAAAAAACAGACCCGTCGTGCCGAGGCCACTGCCGTAATAGTAATAGGCCACGCCTTCAAACGGTCCGCGCGAAAGCTTTACGCCTACATCTCCGGCTTCAACGGTCGTACCTTTACGGCTGCTACTACCCAGGGTTGCACTGGTCAGGTTCTGCTGGTGCTGAACGAGGAAGCTGCTCCAGAAGCGTGTCGTGAAGCCCGCGATATTGCCATCATACGTGACCTTGCCCTGAAGCATGGGAGAACTGTGCTGGGTGGTGGTCGCAGAAAGTCCGCCGCCTGCGAAGTTAAATTCGTCAAGCGGTGTCATGACACCGACCGAGGCCTGAAAGCCTTTCCACTTCGGCGAGATATAGGTGATCTGCGGAAGCCAGTCAGTATAGACGTAACCGACGCCGATACGGCCCAGAGACGTATTGGCGGGATTGGCGTTGCTTCCGGTGCTGCCAACGCTGAGAAGCGTGGCGTCGTTGAGGATGGCATCCGAAGCAAACAGCGCGATATCGCGACCGAGCTTGACCGTACCGAGTTCGTCGGTTCCCGCAGTCATGAAGACCTGACGGAAATCGAGGCCAGCGGTTCCGAGACCCACCGGGCTGCCGCCGGAATTGGCATTGAAAGTGCTGGGATCGTTGTTGTTGATGCCAGGATACATCCCAAAGACGGCACCCAGTTTGATTCCTTCCTGCACCGTATTCAGTTTGAGGATCAGACCACCCGGCAGAAGGCCGTTACGGACGGACGAGGAATCGAATCCGCTGCTGCCGGTCGAAACGCCGCCTGCGACAGGGCGACCGCCGCTGGGGCTGTTATAGGTGTAATAGGCGTTCACGAAGCCCGAGATGTTGATGTCGATCTGGCCTGCCTGGATCGTAACGCCTTTGCCCGCAACATAGGGCTTCACGCGCACGATACTGTCCGGATTATACGTCCTGCGTGCTTCCATCAGGGAATTGCGAGCATCCTGTGCGCTCGCCGAGGCTTCCATTGCAGCGCGGCGCGCTGCGGAAACAGCGGCAATCGTCGTTACGTCCGGAGGAGCATCGAGGCTGCTGCCTTCGTTCTGGGGCCCATAGCGCATGTAACGGTTGCGATGGCGTGCGGGTGCCGGGGATGTCCCGTCGTCGTCACGTTGCAGCGAGGGGTGCGCGTGATGCTGGTGATGTGACAGCAGTACGTTGTATTCCGAACGGCTCAGGCTGCCTTTGGCGCGAAGGATGTCGAGCAGTTCCGTATAATCATCAGCCCGTGCGATGGTCGGGAGGGCGGAGAGAACAGCAACGCAGAATGTGCTTCCCAGAAGACTCAGGCGGCACAGGGACATAGATGACATATAAACAGCCGCTCCCGCGGATATACCGGTGATCGAGTATGTGCTCTCACCGGCAGAATGGACTACACCGCTTTTCCTAGCGCGAATGGAGACATTCTTCGCAACAATAGGATGTGTTCTCACAAAAAAGTCAGAAATTTAGAGTTTTCGAGCCCATAAGTTGGCATAATATATCTTATACGACATACGTGTGCTCGAGATCCCGCTTCTTATCCATGTCCGGATCCTCAAAATGTGGCATTTTGCCATGTTTAAGGATTTATCCCGGTTTTCGGCTCTTTTGAGCCGGATTTTGAGTCGTAGATCACACGTCAGATGATAAATTCAGACCTGTGGCAAAATGCCATGACTACGGTGATTGGCATTTTGCCATACTCATCTCTCCCCTTTACCCCTGTGGGTTTCTGCCGTTACGCAGGATCTTCCTCCCCTGCGTCACTGAGGCTGCATGACCGAGATCCTTCCTACTTCCCCCCTCATCGAACCGTTTGTCTCCACAAAGCAGCGTGAACTCTGGGGGCATCCCATCGGGTTGTGGGTTCTAACGCTGACGGAAGGCTGGGTCGGGTTTTCTCTTTATGGCATGCAGGCCATCCTCGCGCTTTATCTGACCGACCATCTGCTCCAGCCGGACCATTCCGGGCATGTATTTGGGCTGGCACCGCTAGAGACGTTTGTTTCGGCTTTGTATGCGCCGGTTGGGCCGAGGGCCATGGCCGGCGCCATTACGGGGCTGTTTCTGGCCTTGATCTATGCCACCCCTCTCCTCGGCGGTTTCTTGGCAGACCGCGTGCTCGGCCAGACAAGAACCATTCTGCTCGGGGCTGTTCTGATGACGGCAGGCCACTTCCTGCTGTCATTTGACTGGAGTTTCGTGCTGGCGCTGGGGTTCCTGCTGGCAGGTCTGGGCATGGCAGGAGGATTGCGGGCGCAGGTTGGTGCACTCTATGCCCTGGGCGACCGAAGACGTTCGGATGCCTACCAGATTTACATGATGGGGCTTCAGGTTGCTGTCATCGTATCTCCGGTGCTGTGTGGAAGTCTTGCGCAGATCGACTGGCACTGGGGATTTCTGGCTGCTGGCGTCGGCATGCTGATCGGGCTTGTCGTCTATCTTTTCGGGCGCCGCTGGCTTCCTGCATCAGAAATGGCAGTGCGTGAGACGCCGGATGCCCTGGACGTTTTAAAGCCCACGCGCCCTGCCCTGACATCTCAGGAAAAAAAGACGATCCTGCTCCTTCTGGCGCTTGTTCCGGTCATGGCTGTTGGCGCTATCCCGAATTCGGAAATTTTTGACGGGTATCTGCTCTGGGGGCGCGAGCATTTCCAGCTTCGTCTTCTGGGACACGAGATGCCAGTGAGCGACCTGATCTCCCTGGACGGTTTCATCAGCACCCTGTGTGCCGTGGCAGTCCTCTGGTTTTGGAAGGCCTATTCCCGACGGCGGCAGGATCTTTCCGAAATTGCCAAGGTCGCACTGGGAACGTTTATCGCGGCGTTTGGCCCCCTGATGCTGGCTTTGGGGTCATGGATCAGCCCGGGGCCGCATGAGGTCAGCCTGCTCTGGGGGCTGGCGTTTCACATCATCAATGACATCGGGTTTGCGATGAATTACGCGATCGGAATGGCGCTTTTCTCACGGGCCGCTCCTGTGAGCGTCAATACCATTCTCGTGGCCTGCTTTTCACTGCATCTGTTCCTCTCCAATCTGCTGATTGGAAAGCTTGCGACGCTTCTGGGGCGTATTTCCGATGTTTCGTTCTGGCTGCTGCACTCGGAAGCGGCGCTGCTGGCGGCGGCCATTCTTTGTTTTTGTGCGCTCCGATTCCGCGGCCTGCTTGCTCCCGAAAAAGAGACATCGTCTCCAGATCTTTAAGGAGGCGAAACCAGATGGCGCATCTCTGAGGCGGAAGCCGTGGAGACGGCGTCCCCGTCCAACGTGCGAACCGTGACAGGCATCAGCAGCCCATCCGCTCTTTTCTGGCTACGCTGAATAATCAGACGCTGAACGATCGGGTAATCCCGGATCAGCTTCTCGAAAACCGGTCGCGGAATGGCCAGTAAATGGCTGAACTGAAGGGAGCGGACGGTGCCGGGCATCGTGTCGTTGCGGATGACGGACGCCGCACCGATCAGATCCCCGCTCCCGAACAGGATTTCCTGCTCGGCCAGATTGACCTCAGCCAGTCCCGCGACCTGGGCATACACGACACGGACGCGCTGTCCGCGTTTGAACAGCACCTCTCCCGGAGAAACGAAATGCATCGAAACCTTGGCTGACAGTTTTTGCAATACAGTGTCGGGAACGCCGTTGAATGCAGGGAACGCTCGGAGACGCTGTTCGATGCCACTCTTGAGATTGAAGCGTAGCGGAGCGTCCAGCCGGGCACGCTGGCGTTCGATCTCACGGTGCAGTTCGCGATGAAGCTCTTCGGAAATCAGGCTGTCGGCTTCAAGGGCATCGTATTCCTCGTCCTCAAGACGCAGGGCGATCTGCCGCAGGATGCGACTTTCCAGAGCTTCGGAATAACCTGAATAATGCAGGCGAAGAGTCTCCAGCGCATCGTCCAGCAGCTTGCGCTGGCGGCCGAGCACTTCCGACACGATTTCCGTGATGCGCGGGCCAAGCGTAGGTTCCATACGCTGGCGAACAAAGCGCTGAAGCGAAAGCGAGACGAGATGCGCGATGATGAGCATCTCAAAGCGCTCCATCATGCAGTTCGTCAGGGGCTCATCAATATGCAGGCGGCTGTGAAGTTCCTGCGCGATGCGAAATCGCAGGGAGGGTTGAAGGCGCCGCTTGAGCGCGCGCACATAGCCGTAGCGCCCTTCCAGTCTGGCACCATCCGCCATGGATTCCGCTGTTCTCAGCAGTGTTTCCATCACACGCCGTGACAGTCCCTGAATTCGGAACAGGTCCAGCAGGAGGGAGCGTTCCTGATTGGCGATGGTAATCAGGGCGATGTTGACGCGGTTACGGTCGCTCAGGGCAGATTCGAAATTATTGGCCGCCCTCTCCTTCTCGGCGCGACGCTCGAGACGGCTGATGACACCCGCACGGGTCTGCTCGCTGAAGCCAAGCTCTTCGGACAGTTCCCGCGTTCGTTCGGCAACCTCACCCAATCCAATTCCCACGATCTGCTGGCGGATGGCCTGATCAATGGGCGAAAGCTGATCCAGCTTGAAAAACAGGACCAGAGCCCGCAGCGTCGTGCCGTTGATCAGAAGCGTGATGAGCACGAAGCCGGTGGCGATGATACCGACGAAATGGGCTACAGGGCTTGAAACGCTCTGGTTCTCTGTTACCGCAAGGGCAAGAGCAAGCGTGATGGCGCCGCGGATGCCACCCCAGGCCATCGTGGCCTTAAAGGGGTTGGGAACAGGCGGCGACAGTTTCGTGATGGCCAGAAGAGGCAGCATGCCGAAAATCACGGCCGAGCGCGCGATCAGACCAGCCACACTTGCGATCAGGATCAGCACGAAATCCCATTTCGTCATGCCGATCAGCAGGCGCGGAACCAGCATGGCCGCCAGAAGAAACACGAGCGAACCGGCCCAGAAAACGAGCTGCTCCCACATCTCGTTCAGAAAACGCCAGACCTGTGGGCGGAAGGTTGAGGGCCCGTAAGCGGAAACGGTCAGACCCGCAGCAGCCGTCGCAACTACTCCCGAAAAGCCGAGCATCTCATCACACAGGATATAAACGGCATAGGGGAGCGCCAGCGTCAGTGTGACTTCCGAAGCAGCAGACCCGCCCAAGCCCGCAATCAGCAGCAATGTCAGTCGCGCCAGACAGACGCCAACCACAATGGCCCCGATGAAGGCCGTCAGAAAGTCCATCAGGGCTTCGGTGGGGTGGATCTGATGATGGGATGTGACGGCGGCGAGCAGGATTGAGAAGATCGAAATGGCCGCGGCATCGTTCAGGAGTGCCTCTCCCTCGACGAGGCGTGTCAGGCGTGACGCCGCGCCGATCTCGCGGAAAATTCCGGCCACGGCGGATGGATCGGTCGTGGCGACGATGGAGCCCAGAAGAAGGCAGACGACAAGGCTCTGTTTGGCAAAAGGATAAAGCGCAAAGCCGATTGTTGCCGTGGACACAATGACCGCCACGACCGCCAGAAGAAGGACCGTCGCCGTCTCATGGGCCAGACGGCGCACATCAATGGCCATTGCGCCCTGGAAAACCAGCACGGGCAGAAAAATCAGCAGAAAGGCTTCGCTGTTAACTGGAAAATAGATCAGCGCTTCCGCCGCGCCGTCCAGAAGATCGGTCGCAGACGACCGGACGATCAGAGACGCAACCAGCCCCAGCCCGATCCCGGTCAGGGCCAGCAGGACAGCCTCTGAAATTTCAAGACGTTTCGCGAGAGGCTGAATGATGCTGACAAGCGTGAGCAGGAACGCGAGCGCTAGGAGTACGGCTGCAAGTCCTGTCACCATCATCGTTGTCTCGGCTCTTTCATCAGATCGTCCGCAGACGAGGTGGCATGTTTCAAGTTGGTGTGGCTTCTTCGGAAGTGGCGTTCATCCAGCGCTGGACCTGTCCTTCCGGATCGGAATGGGCGATGAAATCGCTCATCACAGCCACCGTATCCGCTCCGGCTTCAAGGCACTCCGACAGCCGCGGCACCGTAATGCCACCGATCGCTACGAGCGGAACATCGCCGCACAGCTCCCGCCACTCCGCCAGCTGCTTCAGGCCCCTGCCCGTCAGCTTTACGCCCCGAAGCTCCGTGGACCAGACAGGACCAAAGGAAATATAATCCGGCTTGCAGGCCAAAGCCGTTTCCAGCTCCTGCCGGGTATGGGTCGAGATACCAAATCTGATACCTGCGGTCCGGATGGCCTCCAGATCAGCGGTTTCCAGATCTTCCGGACCAAGGTGCAACCACTCATAGCCCAGTTCGATGGCAGTTTGCCAGTAGCGGTTCAGGGCGAGTGACACATTGAAACGGACCGCAAGTTCCTGAGCCAGGAGAGCCTGCGCACGGACGTCCTCTTCAGACAGATCCCGGAGATACAATTCGATGAAGCGCAGTCCGGCTCCACCAAGCCGCTCCACCCATCGGGGCTGGTCAACAACGGCGTAGATCCGGGATGGAAGGGACGACATGACGTTCATACTCCACAGGGCCCGCAGGCAAGGCCGTACCTCTTGAGATCGGGCAACACTGTTACAGTTTGGACCCTACGCGTCCAGAGGCGTGACATCGTTATCAACGCCCTGTTTTCACAAGCGTTCCTGCAAAACGGAAATCAGTGTTTCTGCGGGATGGGACGGACGGATTCCGGCCATGCGCTCGGTCTGGCAGCGGCAGGAAAAACCGGTCGCAAGAACCGGCATCTCAACTTTTCTGGCCCAGTTCTGCTCAAACATATCTCGCGACATCTTGGCATGTTCCGTCTGATGACCGAACAGCCCGGCCATTCCGCAGCAGCCTGCTTTCCCGGCATCTGCCGGAACGCCAAAGTGTCGGAGAATAAAGGCCCAGTCCCCTGCACTCTCCGGTCGGGCAGCCTGTTCCGTACAATGCGAAATCACAGTCATGCCAGAATTTTCGCTGCTGGCCGAAACAGGTTGGAGCGTTCCCTTGACAATCTGCTGCCGGAGAAAAGTCTCCAGTGGAAGAACTGCCGGTATGGGCTGAGCGCCTGCTATGTCCCGGTATTCCTGCGTGAACATGAGGCCGGTGGCGGCATCCAGAGAAACAACAGGAATATCGAACGCGGCCAGTGCCCTGAGTTTCTTCAGGGTTAAGCGTGCCGTCACCCCAAAGCCTTTGCGAAATCCAAGAACATGGCGCGCCTTGCCGTTGTCCCAGACTGGGGTGAGTTTTGCATCGAACCCAAGCTGCGTCAGAAGCGCATGAATCTTCTCGACAAGAACACCATCAAAACTGCCGGTGAAGGAGTCCTGAACCACAATAACAGCGCGGGAATTGCCGCGGTTGCGGCGCAGCCATGAACGGCTGACCTGACTGCCCGTTTTCAGTCGCGCCGGTCTCAGATGCGGCAGATCCACCAGCCCCAGACGGGAGAGAATGGCTTGCGATGCAGGACTGTGCATCAGGAGATTGGCGAGCTTGGGGGCCAATCGCCCTGCCGCCAGAAGCGGTTCCAGCCAGTAGACAAGGTAATCCCTGACAGGCCTGCGGTTCTCACGAAAGTATGTTGAAAGAAATTTGGAACGCATGGACGGAATATCCACGCGGATCGGACATTGCGTGGCGCAGGCTTTGCACGACAGACACGTATCCAGCGAGGCCTTGAGTTCTTCTGTCAGAACGGGAAGCATAGCCCGGTCTGGAGCATCTTCCGGCAGGGAGCGCAGTCTGGTCCAGCTTCGAAGCAGCAGGGCGCGGCCTTTCGGAGACTGCGAGCGGTCTTTTGTGACCTTGTAAGACGGGCACATGGCCATGTCCGGCTCACGATTGAAACAGGCACCGTTGCCGTTGCAACTTACGGACCGGCCGTAAGGTTCACGCAGTGCCGGTGTGATCTCTTCGTCGAACTCGCCCTTAAAAGGGATGCCATCAATCCGGTCAACCGAATAACCCGCACCACCTGGAGCCAGTTTGCCACGATTGAAAATATCTTTGGGATCAAAGACATCCTTGATCCGGCAAAGCTCTGCAAAAAGCGTTTCTCCAAAAAACAGTGGCGAAAACTCCCCGCGGAATCCCCGACCGTGTTCCCCCCAGAGCAGACCGCCATGACGCTTCGTCAACTCAGCCACCGCGTCTGAGATTGGACGGATCAGCGACCGGTCTTCGGCCTTCAGCATGTCCAGAAATGGGCGCACATGCAGGCACCCGACATCCGCATGACCGAACATGCCGTAGGACAGCCCGTAACCGTCCAGAATGTTACGGAACTCGCTGACATATTCTGGCAGGACTTCAGGAGGGACAGCCGTATCTTCTACGAAGGGAACACCCTGCCTGTGACCGTCCGGACGCCCGAGCAGCCCTACGGATTTTTCCCGGAGCGTCCAGAGATTCGCAATGATTTCCGGATCAGAAACTGCTTTATGATCAATGGGTTTGTGAGAGGAGCTCTCAAGGAGCATGATAGCATGAGCCATCTGCACCTTCAGGATTTCCAGATTGTCTCCCACGAACTCGACGAAGCTCATTCCCTTGACCGGAAGGGCTGACGTGTTGCCCAGGACGCGTTCAAGAGCATGCCATGTCACGTCCTGCTGGGCCTTGGCGAGTACTCGGTCATCCAGCACTTCAACGGCTGAAGGGTTGGCAGGCAGAAGTGTCTGGACGTCCTGAAGAGTATCATTGAAGCTGGCATAGCGGACGACGATAAGCTGACGGTATTTCGGTAATCGTCTGACGCGCAGAACGACTTTTTTGGTCAGGGCAAGCGTGCCTTCCGATCCCGCCAGCAGTCGTGCGAGATGAAAGCTTCCGTCTTCGAGCAGGACATTCTGCAGATTGTATCCGGTCAGACCACGGTTCATGTCCGGGAAAACGCGCCGGATTTCGTCCGCACGTTCCGTAACAACCCGGTGGACCTCGCGGTAGGCCTGTGCTGCAAGCCCCGCCCCGTTCATCGCTTCTTTCAGTTTTTCAGCAGTCAGTTGGCCGACTGAAAGATCGCTTCCATCCGCAAGAACGACATCCAGCGTCTCGATATAATCGGATGTCCTTCCATAGATCCGGGACCCTTTGCCTGAGGCATCCGTCGCAATCATGCCTCCGATCGTCGCTCGGGTGGCGGTTGAGACGGTTGGCGGGAAGAAAAAACCATGTGGCTTCAGAAAGGCGTTGAGTCGGGCCAGAATAACGCCCGGCTCAACGGTGACTGTGCCTGTTTCGGCATCGAAATCGAGGATCCGGTCCAGATGGCGTGAGACGTCAACCACGACGCCATCGGTCAGGGACTGGCCGTTGGTGCCTGTTCCACCGCCCCGGATTGCGAGCGTCAGATCACCTTCAGAAGCCGCTTGCACGGCCCGGTTGAGGTCTTCGCCAGTGCGGGGATGAATGACGGCAGCCGGGAGGCGCTGGTAAATGCTGTTATCGGTAGAAGAAACCAGCCGCGAGGAGACCCGCAGGTCGATATCACCTTCAAAGCCCTGCTCGTTCAGCCTTCTGACGAAAGCTTCGCGCAGGACGATTTCGGGGGCGCTGGGGGAAAGGCCTGAATTTCCGGCTGGTGTTCCGGATATTGCGTCTCCACCCATCTCTACGTCCCTTTTAGTGTTTCATGGTCCATACCGTGATAATGAATGAAAAATAAGCTTTCCGGACAGGAAAATTCTTCACTCGACCGTCACGGATTTCGCAAGATTGCGCGGCTGATCCACATCCGTGCCTTTCAGAAGGGCAACTTCATAGGCCAGCATCTGAACGGGAATGGCGTAAAGGATCGGCACGACGAAAGCGTCCACATCAGGCATGATGACGATCTGTTCCGCCACGCCTTCCAGACGTTTGGCCCCTGCGGTATCCGTGAAAACAAGGATGCGCCCGCCACGCGCTTTTGCTTCCTGAAGATTGGACAGGGTCTTGTCGAACAGGATCGTGGAGGGTGCAATGGCGACGACCGGAACGGTCTGGTCAATCAGGCTGATCGGTCCATGCTTCAGCTCACCCGCAGCATAAGCTTCCGCATGGATGTAGCTGATTTCCTTTAATTTTAATGCACCTTCAAAGGCAATCGGCGTGCAGATTCCGCGCCCCAGATACAGGACGTCGCGCGCCTGCGCCACGACGCCAGCCATGGCTTGAATATCCTTGGTCCGGGTGAAGACTTCCGCTGCACGGGACGGCAGATCCAGTAGGCTGGCTGTCAGACGTTCTTCGTGGGCCTGATCCATGGTCCCGCGGGCACGGGCGAATTCGATCGCCAGCGCCGCCAGAACAGAGAGTTGCGCAGTGAAGGCCTTGGTGGAGGCAACGGAAATTTCCGGTCCTGCATCCATGCCCAGTACGAGATCGCTCTCCCGCCCGATTGTGGAGTGTTCGACATTCAGGACCGAGACGATGCTCTGACCGGCCTTTTTGAGGCTGCGCAGAACACCCAGCGTATCCGCAGTCTCGCCGGACTGTGAAATCAGCAGCGCCATACCTTTGTCCGGCTGGGGCGGCTCGCGGTAGCGCATTTCGGATGCGACGTCGATTTCAACCGGAATGCGCGCCAGGGATTCCAGCCAGTACCGCCCAACCATCCCGGCATAATAGGCGGACCCGCAGGCCGTGATCGTGACACGCGGAACCTGTGCCAGATCGAAAGGCATGGGTGGCAGCGTGATGCGCTTTGATGCGGGATCGGTGATCCGCTTCAGCGTCTGGCCGATAGCGACCGGATGTTCATGGAGTTCCTTCTCCATGTAGTGCCGGTAGCCATCCTTGCCGACCTGCCCTGCCATGAAGGTAAGATCCTGAACTGGACGGCTGACTTCAGCACCGGTCATGTCGAAAATTCTGACATTATCGGTCGTGAGTTCGCACCAGTCCCCGTCTTCGAGATAGGTCATTTTCCGGGCCATGGGCGCCAGTGCAATGCTGTCTGAGCCCAGGAACATCTCGCCATTGCCGTAACCGACAGCAAGCGGCGCGCCATGACGGGCGCCAATCAGCAGACCTTCATGATCCTTGAAGATCATGGCGATTGCATAGGCCCCTTCCAGCCGCTTGATGGCCGCAAACGCCGCCTCCCGCGGGTCCAGCCCCTGTCCCAGATAGTCATCGACCAGATGGGCGACGGTTTCTGAATCCGTTTCGGTCCGAAACACGCGGCCTTTCGCTTCCAGCTCTTCCTTGAGGGCCGAGAAGTTTTCGATAATCCCATTATGGACGATTGCGACACGCCCGGCTTCGTGGGGGTGAGCATTGTTTTCAGTGGGAGCACCATGCGTCGCCCAACGGGTGTGCCCGATGGCCGTGGTGCCGTGTAGCGGATGCTCTTTGAGAACGCGCTCCAGATTGTCGAGCTTTCCGGCAGCTCGGCGGCGTTCGATATCGCCGGACGCCGTCAGGGTTGCGATCCCGGCAGAATCATATCCCCGATACTCCAGGCGTCGCAGCGCCTCGAATGCGATCGGGCTGGCAGGCTTGTGTCCGACAATACCGCAGATACCGCACATCAGCCCTGTTCCTTCCGAGCTTTGAGAGACTGTTTGATCTGAAGGCCGCGTCCGGATTTCAGTGTTTGGCGCGTCCGGCCCAGAGCCAGGTCACCGGCAGGCACATCATCCGTAATCACACTGCCCGCGGCCACGAGCGCATCGTCTCCGATGGTCACAGGTGCCACGAGAATGGCGTCTGACCCGACGAAAACCCGCTCCCCGATGACAGTCCGGTGTTTGAAAACGCCATCATAATTGCAGGTGATTGTCCCTGCCCCGACATTGGTGCCGCGTCCGACCGAAGCGTCGCCCAGATAGGTCAGATGGTTGGCCTTTGCGCCCTCGCCCAACTCCACGTTCTTGAGCTCGACGAAATTGCCAACATGCGTGTGTGCAGCACAGACCGTTCCGGGACGGAGCCTGGCATAGGGGCCGATCATCGCGCCTTCACCCACCGTGCAACCTTCAAGATGCGAAAAAGCGCGGATCAGTGCGCCTGAATGGACTGTCACACCCGGCCCGAAAAAGACGTTCGGTTCGACTGTTACATCCGCTTCAAGGACAGTGTCTGTGCTGAAAAAGACGGTGTCCGGTGCAACGAGCGTCACTCCGGCATCCATCGCCGCGTTTCGCAGGCGCGTCTGGAGGGTCGCTTCAGCACGCGCGAGTTCAGAGCGGGAATTGACGCCAGCCAGTTCGTCTTCAGGTGCTTCCACGCAAACAACCGAACCGGCTTTAGCTGCCATTTCAACGACGTCCGTCAAGTAATATTCGCCCTGGGCGTTTTCGTTGCGAACTTCTTCCAGCCAGTTGCGGAAGTCCTCTGCTCCGGCGCACATGACGCCGGCATTGCACAGCGTGATGCCGCGTTCGTCTTCGCTTGCGTCCTTGAACTCGACGATTTTCACAACCTTGCCGTGATCTTCGATAATCCTGCCATAACGTCCCGGTACAGCCGGACGCATTCCCAGCAACGCCAGACTGGCCCCCTGTCTGCGGGCCGCGAGCAGGCGTTCCATGGTCTCTGCGGTAATCAGCGGATTATCGGCATAAAGAACAGCGATATCCCCATCCCCAAACAGGTCCCGCGCTGCATTGGCCGCATGGGCCGTGCCGAGCCGTTGAGTCTGCGTGGCAGTCCTGAACGGACGAACAGCCTGTTCGAGTTCCGGCATGTCCGGTCCCGTGACGACGACCACATCGTCGAAGACCTGCCGGGCGGTTGTGATGAGATGGTTGATCATGGGCTGGTTGCCCAGACGATGAAGTGCCTTTGGCAGGCTGGATTTCATGCGTGTGCCGAGGCCCGCAGCAAGAATGATGGCGGTGGTGCAATGGGTTGTGTCGGTCATGTCCTGCCCGGGGTATCCAAACCACGGGTTCGCGTCAAATGAAGCCCGCAGACTGTGTCATCACTTCGAATTGCCGATTATTGCAATTCGTTCGAGTACTCGCTCACGGAGCCACGGCATGCTGCATGACGACCATGACGTGACCGAGTTTGGGATGATTGAACTCGATCCGCACCGGAACAATTCCCAGACCGTCGATCTTTCTGAACCAGACAGCACCTGGCTGGGGAGCAGCCAGTTTTTCCCTGTTCGGAGAGTCCTTGATGAACCCTGCAACCTGGCGACCAACGAAATCGCACCGCATGGCCTGACCGGAATAGGCTTCGTCCTGACCCTGCGGGATATCGACCATGACGGGGCCGTGCACCACCATCTGTGTCAGTCGGAGGCCATCGAAAATGACCTGCGAGCCATCGCATTTTCCTGTTGTCGCAAGGGAATGTAGCAGATGCGCCATGCCGCTCAAGGTATCGACCGTGTGAGGCAGCAAATCTGCAGGAATAGGTTCGCGATCGGTTTCCGGTGGCTGGAGGTCCACCACCTTCGGAGTATCGTTCGAGAACTCCAGCCGGACATGCCTGTTTTTGCCGCGCGAAATGCCACCGCTGTCAAACAGCACCGGTTGCACATTGCCGTCCGGAATGAATTGCCCCTGCACATGCGACGTCACATCCATCGTTACGAACCAGCTGATCAGGCCTGCCGGCTTGATCTGGGTGCTGCCGCCATAGCCCCAAGGCTGGAGCTGATAGGACGTCTTGGCGTTCAGAACGTGAAAGCCCTTGATATAGACAGCATAAGTCGCGTTGACCTGCGGCTCAGCTCGGGCTGAACCACAAGCCAGTCCCGTCATCAGGGCAAGGCTGACTGCGACTGCAAAAGCCTTAAACGTCAAGATTGGCAACTTTCAGGGCATTACCGACGATAAAGTCCCTGCGCGGCTCCACGACATCCCCCATCAGCGTCGAGAAAACCTGACCGGCATCTTCGACATCCCCGATCCTGACCTGCAACAGGGTCCGCGTCGAAGGATCGAGCGTTGTGTGCCACAGCTGCTCGTCATTCATCTCGCCCAGTCCCTTGAACCGGTTGATGGTCAGTCCGCGACGTCCCTGAAGCAAAATACGCTCCATGACAGCTGCGGGACCGAACAGTTCGTAGGACGTGGGATCAAGTGTCAGGGTGACGGGTTTTGCAAAATCACGGGCCAGACGCTCCCATTCCGAAACCAGCCAGCGGGATTCCACCGAGCGCAGGAGCGAAGGCTCGATGCGGTACACTTCGCCCACGCCGCGGACGGAACGCGCGCATTCCAGGCCGGTTTCTGAAATGGAGACTTTCCAGCCGCGTTCGTTGGGCAGTGAGGCACCATCAAGCCGCTGCTGGAATTCCGCCATGCGCGAGGTCGCCACAGCGATATTGCTGTCCAAAACGCCGGAAATGGCTGCCTGCTCCATGACCCAGACCGGCACCTTGGAGGCAATGCTCTGAAGGCGACGGGCCGCAGTCGACATGAATGTGATTTCTTCGGCCAGCGCCTCGCCCGTAAGTTCCCGACCGACAGCAAAACGCAAGGTTGCATTCGTCAGCGCCTTGTCCAGAAGGTACTGTTCAAGAGCGGCGTCATCCTTGAGGTAGCGCTCTTCCTGACCACGCTTGGCGCGATAGAGCGGTGGCTGGGCAATGTAGAGATAGCCCTGCTCGATCAGTTCCGGCATCTGGCGGAAGAAGAACGTCAGCAGCAGTGTACGGATATGCGAGCCGTCGACGTCAGCATCGGTCATGATAACGATCTTGTGGTAACGCAGCTTTTCGGCCGAGAAACCACCCTGATCAACTTCACCGCGGCCAATGCCGGTGCCAAGAGCCGTAATCAGCGTACCGATTTCCGCAGAGCCCAGCATCCGGTCAAAGCGCGCGCGTTCTACGTTCAGGATCTTGCCACGCAGCGGCAGGATGGCCTGGAAGCGACGGTCCCGGCCCTGCTTGGCCGTGCCGCCTGCAGAGTCACCCTCGACGATGAAGATTTCAGCCTTGGACGCATCGCGCTCCTGACAGTCCGCGAGCTTTCCCGGAAGCGACGAAACATCCAGCACGCCCTTGCGGCGCGTCAGTTCACGCGCACGACGGGCGGCCTCACGGGCGCTGGCGGCGTCGATGATTTTGGCGACGATCGCCTTGGCTTCCTTGGGATGGGTCTCGAACCAGTGAGAGATCGCATCCGAGGCAGCTGCGTGCACAACGGGCTGGACTTCGGACGAGACCAGCTTGTCCTTCGTCTGGGACGAGAACTTCGGATCCGGTACCTTGACGGACAGCACGGCTGTCATGCCTTCACGCATGTCTTCGCCCGTCAGCGAGCCCGCCTCACGCTTGGCCACCCCTTCGGCATACTTGCCCACAACGCGGGTCAGAGCCTGACGGAAGCCCGCCAGATGCGTACCGCCATCGCGCTGTGGGATGTTGTTCGTGAAGCACAGCATCGTCTCGTGATAGCTGTCGTTCCAGGTTAGTGCGAACTCGACGCGAATGCCGCTTTCCGGATTGTCGATCTCGCCCACGATCGGTGGCGTGACGATGGAAGTTTTTGAAGAATCAAGCCATTCCGCGAAAGCGCTCAGGCCGCCTTCATAATGAAAACGCAGTTCCTTTGGCTCTGCATGACGCTCATCGCGCAGGATGATCAGCATGCCGGAGTTCAGGAACGCCAGTTCGCGGACACGGCGTTCAAGAATGGAGAGTTCGAAATCGACCTTCGTAAAGGTCTGCTTGCTGGGTTTGAACGTGACCAGAGTGCCACGGTCTTCCGTGGACGGACCGATGACGTGCAGGGCTTCATCGCGTTCGCCATGCTGAAAGCGGATCTTGTGCTCCAGACCATTGCGCCAGATGAGCACCTCCATCCATTCGGACAGGGCATTCACCACGGCCGCACCCACGCCATGCAAACCGCCGGAAACCTTGTAGGAATTCTGATTGAACTTGCCGCCCGCATGGAGCTTGGTCAGCACGACCTCAGCCGCGCTGATGCCCTCTTCAGGATGCAGATCGGTAGGAATACCACGGCCATTGTCGCGGACCGAGACGGAACCATCGCCGTTCAGGGTCAGGATGCAGTATGTCGCGTGCCCGGCCTGGGCTTCATCGACGGCATTGTCGATGATCTCGAAAACCATGTGGTGCAGGCCCGAGCCATCGTCCGTGTCGCCGATATACATGCCCGGACGTTTGCGGACGGCATCCAGCCCCTTGAGTACCGAAATGGACGACGCGCCGTAATCTTCACCGTCTGCGCCTGGGGTCTCGGGCTGGTTCTGGGTCTCTGACATGCGCGTGACGGTCTCCGTGGTACTCTGAAAAACTGTTGGGTCAGTATAGCCTGCGCCGGACGGTTAGACCAGCGGTGGGCATGCGTCAGGCCGGAGATATGCTTCCGTTTCTGACCGAAAAAAACTGGGCCCGGCCTTCTAGTGCTGCAAAAGGCGCGTGGTCCGTGCCGGTGATCAGAACGGGCGCGCGCAGTTTCTCAAGACTGTCGAGAAGGGCATGGCGGCGGGTTTCGTCCAGATGGACCAGAGGTTCATCCAGAAGGATGGCCGGAGCATGGCCCCGTTCCTGCGTCATCAGCCGCGCATGGGACAGAACTGTGCCGGTCAGCATGACTTTCTGCTGACCGCTGCTGGAGAGTTCTGCAGGACGTCCCGTAACGGTGTCCGAAAGGGTGAAATCGGCCCTGTGCGCCCCGATGGACGTGGTGGCGCGTTGCCGGTCTTCGGTGCGGGACTGCTGAAGACTGCCTCTGATCCAGTCCTCGACGTCCAGTGCGGGCTGACAGGCCAGACGGGTGGAAATGGCGCAGTCCAGATGGAGGGTGCTGGAAGAAAATCCAGCATTTTCAAACGGATGAACGTTCATGCTCTCAACGAGTGCGAGGCGCGCAGCAGACGCCGCAACTGCATGACGGGCGATGGAATCTTCAATGGATGTAAGCCACGCCGTCTCGGTCGGGCGGTCGGCCAGAACCCTGTTGCGGCTGACAACCGAGCGATCATGGGCGGCAATCTGGCGACCATGATCGGGAGAAAGGGCCATGACCAGCCGATCCAGAAAGCGCCGCCGACCGCTGGACCCTTCCTGAAAAAGCCGATCCATCTGCGGGGTCAGCCAGACGCAGGAAAACCTCTGGCCGATCGCGGCCTGAGAGCGGATGTTCTCCCCATCGAGGCGGAATGTACGACGCTGTTTTTCGTTTAACTCACTTCCTGTTCCGATCCGGAATTCATCCAGACCGGACTGGAGCGTCGCCGCAACGCCCCACCGCTCGGCGCCAGTGCGACACAGTGCGGGAAGTGGCGCGCCTCTTAATCCACGCCCTGGAGCCAGCAGCGAAACGGCTTCCAGCAGATTGGTCTTTCCGGACCCGTTTTCTCCCGTCAGGACCAGAATGGAAGCATCCGGGGTCCAGACGGCATGGGTGTAATTCCGGAAATCCGTCAGCGCGAGCCGGGTCAGTTTCAATCGCGGCTCGTGTTCAGACCCGCATGGGCATCAGGACATACAGCGCCGAAGGCGATGCCGTGTCACGAACGATGGTGGGCGCAGAGCTGTCGGAAAATGCGAATTCCACTTCCACGTCGATCTGGTCGGTAATGTCAGTGAGGTAACGCGCCTGAAAGCCGATCTCGATCGGAGCGGCATCGTAGGAGACGGCGTTTTCGTCCAGCTCCTCATGAGCCACGCCCTGATCGGGGCTGGTGGCGGAGAGGTTCAGCATATTCTGCGTGACAGACAGCTTGACCGGGCGCGAGCGTTCCTGGCTGATGGCCGCAACGCGGCCGACAGCCGCTGCGAAATCACGCTTGCCGACACGTAGGATGCGATCATTGCCCTTGGGGATGACGCGCTCATATTCCGGGAAGGTTCCGTCAATCAGCTTGGAGGTCAGAAGGACGGGGCCAGCCTGGAACTGGATCCGTGTGTCAGACAGGGAGACTTCCAGATCAGCCGCCCCTTCGTCCAGAAGCTTGCGCAGTTCGTTGACGGTCTTGCGGGGAATGATGACGCCGGGCATGCCGCGTGCACCTTCGGGCAGGTCCGTTTCAACGCGTGCCAGACGGTGACCGTCCGTGGCGACGGCTCGCAGCATCGGAGTGGCCCCGTTTTCTGCAACATGCAGATAGATGCCGTTCAGGTAGTAGCGCGTTTCTTCGTTTGAAATGGCGAATTTGGTGCGGTCGATCAGACCGCGAAGCGTTGCTGCAGGCAGCGAGAAACGGTGCGGCAGATCTCCGGCGACCATGGCCGGGAAATCATCGACCGGCAGAACGTTTAGGCTGGTGGCATAACGGCCCGCACGCAGGGCCAGCGGTGCTTCGCTGTCCTGATGATCGAACTCAAGTGCGACACCATCCGGCAGTTTGCGGACAATTTCGAAAAGTACCGCGGCAGGCACGGTGGTGGAGCCAGAGCGCTCGCCCGTGGCGGGAACGTCTTCCACGACGGCAATTTCCATATCCGTGGCCGTGAGGCGCAGAACATCGTTCTCAAAGCTCATCAGAACGTTGGCCAGAATGGGAATGGTATTCCGCTTTTCCGCAACGCCATGAATATGCGCCAGAGCCCGTTGCAGCAGGGTACGGTCAACCTTGAATTTCATTCCGGGCCTCAGGAAGATCTTGAATTAATTGAGAGAACCTAGCAGACCCCCGCCCCTCGGGAAAGAGAGGGATCGGGGGCTGGCAGAGGTCAGCCTTCGAGCATCCGGCGCAGCAGTTCCACGTCCTCGGCAAAGGACGCGTCCTGATCCATCAACTCGGTCACGCGGTTGACGGCATGCATGACCGTCGTGTGGTCGCGGTTGCCGAATTTACGTCCGATTTCTGGAAGCGAGCGGCTCGTCAACTGTTTGGCCAGATACATGGCGACCTGACGCGGGCGAGCGACGGCGCGCGCGCGTCGGGCAGAGGACATGTCCGTCAGGCGGATATTCCAGTGCTCGGAAACCTTGCGCTGGATTTCCTCAATCGTGACGCGGCGATCGTGGGCCTTCAGCATGTCCTTGAGAACATCCTGCGTCGTATCGAGCGTAACCGGGCGACCCACGAGATCGGCATGCGCGATCAGGCGATTGAGCGCCCCTTCAAGTTCACGAACATTGGTCGTGATCTTGTGCGCGAGATATTCCAGAACCTTGGATGGAACATGCGTCCCCGAAGCCTTGGCCTTGGCTTCCAGAATGGAAATACGCAGCTCGAAGGTCGTAGCATGGATATCCGCGACCATTCCGCAGCCCAGGCGGGTCCGCAGGCGGTCTTCAAGACCCGAAAGGTCGGACGGGCTCTTGTCGGCACTGACGATGATCTGACGGCCTGCATCCACGAGAGCATTGAACGTGTGGAAGAATTCTTCCTGCGTGTTGTCCTTGCCGATCAGGAACTGAAGATCGTCAATCATCAGCACGTCAACGGAACGGAGCTGTTCCTTGAACTCCATTGTGGACTGCGAGCGGATGGCCGCGATGAAGCGGTACATGAATTTTTCCGCAGACATATAGGCCACGGAGACTTTGCCTGTCCGGGTCAGCTCCGTTCCGATGGCATGCATCAGATGCGTTTTACCCAGTCCGACACCGCCATACAGGAAAAGCGGGTTGAAACCGGGGCTTGAAGGCTTCTCGGCCACGCGGCGTGCGCAGGCATAGGCAAATTCGTTCGGCTTGCCGACGATGAAGGTGTCGAACGTGAAGCGCGGATCAAGCGGTACAGCCAGATCGCTGCGGCTCTCGGACACAACGCTTTGCGGCGTACTGTCGCTGGAGGGGCCGGTTGCGTCCTCTGTATCTTCAGCATCGTCCGCGGGGACCTCGGGCAGCCCCCGCTTGACCTGGAGCTCCACGCCCTTGATGTCTTCGCGTTCAGTACGCCAGAGCGTCTGAAGGCGCTCCTCATACTGGCTGCGAACCCAGTCGCGCAGGAATCGCGTGGGCAGATAGAGTGTCAGTTCATCTTCGTCGAGTGGCCCCAGAACGATCTGCCGGAGCCATGTCCGGTATTCGACCTCGCCAACCTCACTCTTCAGTTTCTCACGAACGCGGACCCAGGCGGTCTCAAGCGGTGTCGTCGAACCGGGGGCGGAGGCGCTGGCGTCCAGATACTGAGCGTTTTCCACCATTGTACCCCCTTTCATGTCCAGTCCCGCAGCAGGCGGGCATCAGTTGTGGTTCCCTGCGCGCAGGGCGGTTGTGCTCTCGACAGAAAATCCGCAGCAGAAACGCAGGAGAATTTCCGGAGAGCCGGGCATCCGATACTTTTTTGTCGAACGCTCAGGATAGGCGCCCGCTCTGCCCGAAGCAAGCTGGAACACGAAGGGTTCAGCGGGATGTCATGAGGGTGTTCCCCATAAGCAACCCAAAGTCAGACGCTTGGGGAAAGTTCTGGGATGCGGTCAAAAAAGAACGCGCTCCCGGATGGGAGCGCGTTCTTCAGTTCCAACCCGAAGGTGAAGCTCAGGCGGTTGCCAGAGCCTTCACGCGGGCGGACAGACGGGACAGCTTGCGGCTGATCGTGTTCTTTGCGATCACGCCCTTGCCTGCTGCGCGCTGCATTTCCGGCTGTGCAACCTTGAAGGCTTCCGCAGCAGCGGATTTGTCGCCGGACTGGATGGCGAGTTCGACCTTCTTGATGAACGTACGCATTCGGGACATGCGGGCAACGTTGCGCTCACGGCGACGTTCATTCTGACGGATGCGCTTGCGGGCAGAAGCTGTGTTTGCCATGGATCTTTCGGTTCACTTTGCGTTTTGGTCGCGTAAATGGTTGGCGCCCTCTACTCCCCCGGACGGGTCCCGTCAAGCGTTTTGCACATTTTACACAGGATGGGGGCATCTTTCCGCGCCTGGTTATTTCTGACAGGTCGGGCAGAAGAACGTCGAACGACCCGCCTGTGTGATGCGCCGGATCGGGCTGGCTTCTCCACAATTGGGGCATGGAGCCCCTTCCCGCCCATAGACGAGGTGCAGGTCCTGAAACCCGCCTTTGGTGCCGTCAGCCTGCACGTAGTCGCGCAGGGACGACCCTCCGGAGGCGATGGCCTGTTCCAGAATTTGCGGGATGGCCTCTGAAAGCGCTGCGGTCTCCGGATCGGTCAGGGTACAGGCCTGCCGTTCAGGATGGATGCCGCAGCGGAACAGCGCCTCACACACATAGATGTTGCCAAGCCCGGCAATCAGTTTCTGGTCCAGCAGGGCGGATTTCACTGGTGTACGCCTGTTCCGGAACAGTGCCGTCAGTGCTTGTCCCGTCATCGTGGGAGAAAGAGGCTCCATGCCCAGATGCGCGAGAAGGCGGTGATCGTCCTCGCCGGATGTCCGCACAAGATCGACCATTCCGAAGCGGCGGGGATCGACAAGCCCTGCCCGCGCACCGCTGTCCGTCTCCAGAACCAGATGTTCGTGGGCTGGCGGAGTCGCATTCGTCCATGCCCTGCCGATCGTGAGCCGGCCCGACATGCCCAGGTGCAGCAGCATGCTCCATCCGCTCTCAAGACGCATGAGAATATACTTCGCGCGCCTGCGGAACGAGAGAACGCGCCGGCCTTCCAGCTTCTCCCGCAGATCTGCGGGAAACGGCCATCGAAGGTCCGGGCGGTTGACAGAAATATGGCTAATTCGATGCCCTTCAAAGGCATCACGAAACCCGCGCATGACGGTTTCGACTTCTGGAAGCTCTGGCATGGCTGGCCTCAACGATATATCGGTTGCCTCATGACCGATAGCGCAGAACACAACGCCTCGCCCTTCCAGTCCTCCGCCCAGGCCGAGGACACCATTGATTTCGGCTACCGCAATGTCCCGCGTGGCCAGAAAAAGACGATGGTCCGGGAGGTGTTCGAGAGCGTCGCCGGGAAATACGACATCATGAATGACGTGATGTCGCTGGGAATCCACCGCGTCTGGAAGCGCATTTTTGTGGGCATGCTCAATCCGCGCCCCAACATGAAGCTGCTGGATCTGGCAGGCGGTACGGGCGACATCACGTTTGGCTGGCTGCGTGCCGGGGGTGGCCCGGCTATCCTGTCCGACATTAATGCTGCCATGCTGTCCGTGGGCCGTGACCGCGCCATCAAGGCCGGGTTGATCGGCAAGATCGAGGTCTGTGTCGTAGACGCGGAAGCCATCCCCCTCCCCGACTGCTCCGTTGATCGCGTGACGATTGCCTTTGGCCTGCGCAACTGCACGGACAAGTCGGCTGTCCTGCGCGAGGCACGTCGCGTTCTCAAGCCGGGCGGACGCTTTTTCTGCCTCGAATTCTCGCAAGTCGAGATCGCGGCTCTCGCACCGATTTATGACCTGTGGTCCTTCCAGGTTCTGCCCAAGATGGGACAGATCATCGCCAAGGATTCCGAGAGCTACCAGTATCTCGCCGAGAGCATCCGCATGTTCCCCGATCAGGAAACGCTGGCCCAGATGATGCGCGATGCCGGTTTGGAGCAGGTCCAGTACCGCAATCTGTCCGGTGGTATTGCCGCTATCCATTCCGGCTGGCGTCTGTAAAACCATGCGCCGCGTCTTGCTGATCGTCTCGGGAGGGATCGCGGCGTTCCGGGCGCTCGAACTCGTGCGCCTGCTGCGGGCGGATGGCATTGCCGTCACGCCCGTGATGACCGAAGCTGCCAAGGCCTTCGTCACGCCGCTCAGTCTCGAGACACTGGCAGGCGAGCGTGTGCATGACGCGCTGTTCGAACCCACGCAGGAAAGCGAAATCGGCCATATTGCCCTGGCCCGGAGTGCTGATCTGGCGGTGGTCTGCCCCGCCACAGCCAACATCATGGCCCGCATGGCCCATGGGCTCGCGGATGATCTGCCGACTACATTGCTTCTCGCGACTACCTCCCCCATTCTGCTGGCCCCGGCCATGAATGTGCGGATGTGGGAGCATCCCGCCACACAGGCCAATCTGAAACTGCTTGAGGCGCGGGGTGTCTCCGTCATTGGTCCCGATGTGGGCAGCATGGCCTGTGGTGAAGTCGGCGCCGGACGTCTGAGCGAACCTCCGGTGATCCGCGACGCCATTCTGCGTCACCTGAAGCCTGACCGCTCTCTGGCGGGGCGTCACGTTCTGGTGACGGCGGGCCCGACGGTGGAGCCGCTCGATCCCGTGCGTTTTCTGTCGAACCATTCTTCGGGCCGTCAGGGTTATGCCATCGCGGCGGCTCTGGCGAAGCGTGGCGCGGATGTCACGCTGGTTAGCGGACCGGTCTCGATTCCTGTCCCAGAGGGCGTGCGCCGCATCCCGGTCCAGACGGCGCGGGACATGCTGGCCGCCTGTGAAGCCGCTCTGCCGGCTGATGCCGCGATCTGCACGGCGGCCGTCAGCGACTGGCGTGCAAAAGACGTCGCTCCTGGCAAGATCAAGAAAACCGGCGATGGGCCGCCCACGCTCGAACTGGTGGAAAACCCGGACATTCTGGCAACGCTCTGCCACGCATCTCAACGCCCGCGCCTTGTCGTAGGGTTTGCGGCCGAAACGGATGATGTGCTGCACAACGCGCAGGCCAAGCGTCTGCGCAAGGGATGTGACTGGCTGGTGGCCAATGATGTCCGCCATGGGGTATTCGGTGCCATGCGCAATACCGTCAGCCTGATTGACGATCATGGCCTTCAGAACTGGCCGGAAATGGATAAGACGGACGTTGCGGAACAGCTCGTTCAGCGTATTGCAGCGTTCTTTGTCAATCCGCCTTCATAGGGCGCGCAATCCGGGGTAAGACAGAGGCCATGACGACAGACCTGATTGATGTGCGCATCACGCGCCTGCCTCATTCCGAGGGGCTTCCCCTCCCTGCCTACGCCACAGCCGGTGCCGCGGGTTTCGACTTCCTGGCCGCAGTGGATGCGCCCATGACGATCGCTCCGGGCGAGCGCGTTCTCGTTCCAACGGGCCTGTGTATCGCTCTGCCCGCGGCTTATGAGCTTCAGGTCCGTCCGCGCTCAGGCCTGGCGCTCAAGCACGGCATCACCCTGCCCAATTCGCCCGGCACTATCGACGAAGACTATCGTGGCGAGCTTCGCATCATCGTCATGAACGCGGGGACCGAACCCTTTACGATTGAGCGTGGCACCCGGATCGCGCAGGGCGTTCTGGCCCCGGTTTCGCGCCTGCGCTGGTCGGAAGTCGAGACGCTGGACGAGACGGTTCGTGGCCACAGCGGTTTTGGCAGCACCGGTCACTGATTCCTCAACGACCTCAGAATTTTTCCTGGCATGCAGAAAACACTTGAGACTTCCAGAGGTCTCTTTTTAACCTCTGGTTTCCATCAGGAACGGGGACAGCACTCACCATGACGGGCAGCCCGATGGCCATGCCCTTGCGGATCATGCATCGCTGGCGCCAGCGCATGAGTGGCGTTGAACTCTCGATCCTGTTCTGTGTAACCGCAGTCGCGCTTCTTGTCGTCCGGCATTCTCCGGCCGTGCCTGTCGTGACGGGAGCGTTACCGGGTGTCTCTGTGGGACTCTGGGTCATCGCAGCCCTGACCCTGCTGCATGTTGCGCTGTCGCTCATGACCGTCGTGGCGGCGTCCCTGCTCGTGGCAGGAGGCGCATGCCAGTGGCCGCGTTTCAGGGCCTTCCTGATCCCGGCCCTCTCGGTTGCTCGCGCTGTCCCCGGCCTTGGCCTGATCGGGATCTGTGCGGCTGTTTTTCCTGCTTCTGTGACCATCGTTCTGGTTGCGGCCTCCAGCATGATCTGGCGGATCGTAACAGCAGTTCTGGATGCGGAAGATACCCTTTCGCCTGCGCTTGACGAAGTGGCGACTGGCCTGCGGATGACGGGATGGCAGCGTTTCTGGCGCTTGCAGATTCCCGTCGCAGTGCCGCTGACAACCTTCAGGGCCATGCAGGCCATGCCGGCGTTCTGGGTGCGCCTGCTGGCTGCGGAAGGTCTGATGATGCTGATGAGCCATCAGACGAACGAAGGATGTGGCGCAGCGGTCCTGCACGCCATGCTGGATCACCATCCGCTCAGGATCGTTGAAATATCGCTTGTCATTCTTCTGCTAATCCTCCTCGTCGATCAGGGCGTCATGCGCCCGGTTCTGGGCTGGGCGCAGCGCTATCGACCGGAAGGCCCGATTGAGGAGCGCCCGCGTCCCCAGTCATGGCTTCTGACGATCTGGCGACGGACAAAGCCGATGCTCTGGCTCAGCGGAATGGTGGGGGAAGCTCTCACCTGGATCGGAAACTGGCGCATCGGCCGCCCTCGGAGCATTCTTCCCGAACAGGACAGCGGCGCTTCCCCGGAACTCCCCAGAGCGCTCCTGCCCGGCATTTCGCTGCTTCTGCTCATTTATGCGGTCTACCATGCCGGTCTTCTGCGGCTTGTTCCGTCGGATCTGGCCCAGAGCATCCTGACCCTGTCGCATGTGTGTGAAACGCTGGTTCTGTGTCTTCTGGTCTGGGTGCCGCTGGGCCTGCTGATCAGCGAACGCAAACCCGCCTTACGGAATCTGTGCCGGAGTGCCGTGGCGGCCTGCGCTCTTTTCCCCGCCGTGCTTCTCTATCCCCTGTGCCGGGAACTGGGGCTCAACTCCGCAGTCGTGCTCCTTTTTCTGGGCGCGCATTGGCTGGTCGGGATCGTCGTGCTGGATGCGGCAAAGGCCATCCCCTCAGGTCTGCGACAAGTCGCCACCGGCCTGAGGCTGCGCGGCTTTCTGCTGTGGCGCAGGCTGCTTCTGCCCGCCATCGCCCCAGAACTTTGCGGCGGTCTGCTGACCGCGGTCGTTCCGGTCTGGAATGCCGTAATGGTGGCGGAGGCTTTCGTGCCATCCGACAGCGGGCTCGGTGCTACGCTGCTTTCCGAAGTGCTCGGCGGTGCCGTGGGCGCGCAGATCCTTGCGCTGATGCTGCTGACGCTTTTGTCCATGCTGCTGGATCGTCTGGTCCTGCAACCCCTCGCCGTGAACGCGGCCCAGAAATATACCATCTGAACCTCAGGCTGAAATCCGCAGATCCATGAAATCCCTCCTGTCCCTTCGCGAATGTCGCCAGACCTATCTCAAGGAGAGCAGCACGGATCTGATCGTCCTTGATCACATCAGCTTTGATGTGAGAACGGGAGAAATCCTTGGCCTTCTTGGGCGCTCGGGTTCCGGAAAATCCTCCCTGCTGCGGATCATGGCCGGGCTGACGCCGCCGGTGTCGGGAGAGGTGCTCTGGCAGGGCGCGCCAGTGACAGGCCCGCTGGATGGCGTGGCGACCGTCTTTCAGTCCGGCGCACTGTTCCCCTGGCTGACACTGAGACAGAACGTGGCTCTGGGTCTGGAAATGCGCCGTCTGCCCCGTGCCGAGCGCGAGTCCATGACGGACGCCGCCATTGCGGTCATGGGGCTTGAGGGCTACGAAAACGCCTATCCAAAGGAACTCTCAGACGCCCTCAGTCAGCGTGTCTCCTTTGCCCGTGCGCTGGCCCTTCAGCCCTCGCTGCTGCTGCTGGACGAGCCGTTTTCTGCGCTGGACATGCTGAGTGCGGAAAACCTGCGGACCGACCTGATCGAACTGTGGGACGAAAAGCGCCTGCCGCTCAAGGCCATGCTTCTGGCCACGCACGGGATTGAGGAGGCAGTTCTGATGTGTGACCGGATCCTCATTTTCTCGTCCAGCCCCGGGCGCGTGACACATGAAATCGCGGTGCCCTTTCCCCATCCGCGCAATCGCGAGGACGAGGATTTCCGCCGTTTCGTGGACCAGATCTATACGCTCATGACACGCCGTGCCCCGATCGTGTCCGAAGCCGACCCCGTCCAGCAGGCCTCTGCCTCTGGCATGACCCTCCCGCCATTTTCCATCGTGCTCCCCGATCTTGCGGTCGAGGTTCTGGTCGGGTTGATGGAAGTTCTGCAAAGTGAACCGCTGTCAGGCCGTGCGGATCTGCCCGAACTGGCGCAGCGCCTTCAGATGACGCTCGATGACCTGTTGCCGCTCGGAGAATCGCTCCAGCTTCTGGATCTGGCGGAACTGGAAGACGGCGATATCTTGCTCACGCCCGATGGCCAGGCGTTCGTCGAAGGCGATTCCGACACCCGCAAGGACCTGATGCGGACGGCATTGCTGCATCACCTGCCCCTGCTCCGCTCCATCCGTGGCACGCTGGACGAGCGTTCGAGCCATGTCGTTGATGCCGCACGCTTCCGTAAGGCGATGGAAGAGAGTATGTCGCCCGATTACGCACGCCAGACCCTCACCACAGCGATCGGCTGGGCCCGTTACGCCGAACTCTTCGACTATGACGAAGAGTCCGACCGCTTCCATCTGGAGAACGAGGAGTAAGCTCCACCCTCAGGCGCAGCAGACGCGCTTGTCCGCAATTGCCTGCGTGAAGGCTTTCCAGTCCTTTTCGCTCTGATCGGCGTAGTGAACCGCGAAATCGGCAATGGCGCGGGCAAAGGAATGACCCTTCCCCAGATAGCCGGCCAGCAGCGGAAGATCAGCGGAACGACCATGCGACCGCCCAAGCGTGCGTCCACACAACGCCGCGTATTCAGGCAGAAGACCGTTTTCGATTTTCTCGCCGATCATGGCCAGCCGCACGTCTTTGGTCTGGCGGACATAAAAATCCCGCCCGCCACCCGCCTTGCGGCCGGTCTGGGCCGTCGTGCGCTTGCCGCTGGTATGGGTCCAGCCCAGAAACGTGTCCGAACTGGCCTGCATGATGCGTTGCCCCGTCACGACGCGTTCGCCATGATTGGTCATGTCCACGGCACCCTGAAAAGGTTCGAGCACAGATGTCTGGGCTTCCTTGATCTGAAGGATCAGCGGCTCGTGATCGGCTGTCGTGAACAGCCCGAGCGCACAGAACGTCCCGACGCTGCCAATCCCTACGACCTTGAACAGGACATCCTGCAGCGCATAGCGTTCCAGCACGATCCTGCGCTCGGGCGGCATGTCGCTGACATAGCGGGCGAAGGCCCCACGGACGATATCGTTATGTTGCGGCAGGCGCGTGACGAAAGGCGGATGTTCTTTCAGGCGCACCGAAGATTTGGGGTCGATCATTCCGAAATGACCGGAAATTGCCCCCAGTTCGGACTGGATTTTCTCCATCATGCCCGTGCGCGTCGTGTCGTCCTTGATGCCGTCTATGACCGCACGCAGATCAATCCGCACGTTCCAGGCCTGAAGCGGCGGCAGTTCCGACAGACGGGCAATTTCCTCGACATAATGTCGGACCGCGGAAACCGCCAGACGACGACAGTGCTTTTCAGGCAGAGACGCTTCGCGTCCGGCCAGCACAAGGCTGGTTGCCAGACGTTTTAGATCCCATTCGAATGTCGCGGGTGCCGTTTCGTCGAAATCATTGATATCGAAAACCGGCAGCCCTTCCGGAGACGGATAGCACCCGAAATTATCCAGATGGCAGTCCCCACAGGATTGGACGCGTATCCCGGTCGCAGGCGTAAAAGACAGGTCCGAGGCCATGACCGCCGCCGCCCCGCGCAGGAATGCAAAGGGCGAGGCTTTCATGCGCTGATGGCGGATGGGAAGCAGGTCCGCAATCCGGCTCTTCCCCTGCTCCAGCAGAATTCCAATCGGATCAGGCCGTTTGGCTGGAGCCGTCCAGAGAGCGTGACTGCTACGCTTGACGGTTTGGCGCAGTGCGACGCCCGCTGCGTAACGGGCCTGACGGGTGCGGAGCGTGGGAAAGACGGGTGCTTTTGTCATGGTTTGTCACGTTATCCGAAAAACGCTCTCTGACAAAGCACCCTACGCTCTTCAGTCAGGCTGTTTGAGACGATCCCGATAGAGCTTGCGCGCCTTGGCAACCTTGGGAGCCACAACGGCTGCACAATAGGCCGTTTGCGGGTTGCGGGCGAAATAATCGTGATGCTTTTCTTCGGCTGGCCAGAAATGGGCCACGCCTTCAATGGACGTGACGATCGGCTCCGGCCAGAGGCCTTCCGCCGTAATTTCTTCCAGAACCTTGCTGGCTGTCTCCTGCTGATCGTCATCTCCGAAAATGACGGATCTGTACTGCGTCCCGATATCGTTGCCCTGGCGGTTGAGCTGTGTGGGGTCGTGCGTCGTGAAAAATACGCGCAGTACGTCCTCCAGCCCGATCTCGGCCGGATCGAACACGACTTTCACAACTTCGGCATGGCCCGTCCGACCTGTGCAGACGGCTTCGTAGCTGGGGTGATCGACGCTGCCGCCAGCGTAACCCGGCTCAGCCGAGACAATGCCGCGCAGACCTGTAAAGACAGCCTCGACACACCAGAAGCAGCCTGCGCCAAGGAGAATGGAGGACAGGTTGGAAGACGGGGTCGTCATGATGATGCTCCATTAAAAGGACAGCCTCCCCATATGGGGAGGCTGAACCTGTCTGACGAGTTTCAGGCTGGATTTTATGGGGCTGCCGTGACGATCGGGAGCCACACGGCGCTGGCATGGTCGCCACCCCGGTGGATGGTCTGCGTGGCCGAATGGTAATCCGGTGCCTTGGCGTCGAAGATATTCGGCACGAAGGTCTGCGGATTGCGGTCATAGAGCGGAAACCAGCTCGACTGGATCTGGATCATGATCCGGTGTCCCTTGAGGAACACATGGTTCATGGCCGGAAGCGTGAAGTGGTATTCCTGCACCTGCCCCGCCGGAATAGCGGACGGATGGGCAAAATTCTGCCGGTAGCGGCCCCGGAAAATATCCATGGACATCGGCAGTTCATAGCCGCCCATTTTGGGATTGTCCGGCGTGTGTCCCGGCTGGACGTCGATGATCTTCACAACCCAGTCCGCATCCGTCCCGGTGGTCGTGGCGAACAGATCCGCAGTCGGTACGCCAGACACCCGAACCGGCGCATCGAGAACGGGGGTCTCGTAGGTCAGGACATCTGGACGGCTTTCGGCGAAACGCTGATCCGACACCAGCCAGGGCTTCCAGCGCGGATCTCCGTCCATCATGTAAGGACGCTCGACAAACGGCACCGGATGCGCCGGATCAGCCACATAGCTGTCCGTTCCGGGCAAGGTCCGCTTGAACGCGAGGCCGTGATCAGGCTGGAGGTACAGGCGCTCGCCCTTCTGCATGCACGACGTGCCGCAGTCGCTCAGCCAGTTGCGGAAGTGATCCCAGTGGTTCTCGCCGGTATTGTAAATGATGGCTTCGTCCAGATGCGGATCCGGCGCGTTCTTCAGATAGTGGTCAAAGAACGGGCGCATGACATTGGCGCGATACCACAGCGCCGTGTCGCCATTGAAATGCAGCGGACCAAGCGTGGAACCATCATAGTTCACGCCGCTATGGCGCCACGGCCCCATGACGAGAATGTTCGGAACCTGCGTATGGTGCGCCTTGAGGTTCATCCAGGAATGGATTGCCCCCCACATGTCTTCCTGGTCCCACAGCCCCTGTTCCCAGATGGTCGGAACCTTGAGCGGCTTTTTTACGATCAGCTGATCCAGCGCCTGATCCTGCCAGAAGGCGTCGTAGGCCGGATGCGCTTTCGTACGGCGCCACCAGGGGAACTGGTCCAGCCCGGCTTTCGTCGCGAAATTGCCGGTGGAAACATCCGCAAGGAACGTCGTGTAGTCGTCCTCATCAGGACGGTCGAGAGAGACGCCGGAACCCGCCGCAGCCATCTGTCCGGCAAAATAGTCCAGACTGGGCTGGCGGAATGCGCCGTAATGGAACCAGTCATCGCCCATCCAGCCATCAACCATCGGGCTTTCCGGAGACGCGACCTTCAGGGCCGGATGGGGATCCAGCAGCGCCATGACGACCGTCCAGCCCTCATAGGACGATCCAGTCATGCCGACGCGGCCATTTCCCTGCGGTACGTTCTTGACCAGCCAGTCGACCGTATCCCAGGCGTCGGTTGTATCATCCGTCTTCGTCGGGTTCAGCGGACCGATCGGGGGCCGCGTCATCACGTAATCCCCCTGTGAGCCGTATTTGCCGCGGATGTCCTGAAAAACGCGGATATAGCCCCCGTCCACGAACACGTCGTCTCCCTGCGGCAGGAGCGCACGCATGGTTTTCGCATCGGCATCGCGGCTGGCGCGCTTGCTGGCATTGTAGGGCGTGCGCGTCAGCAGCATCGGCGCGTTTTTGGCATCTTTGGGAATGACGATGACGGTATGGAGCTTGATACCGTCGCGCATCGGAATCATGACGTCGCGCTTGATGTAGTCGCGCTCGACCGGTGGCATGCTGACATGGGCAGGGATGTCGCTGCCGGTCTGGATCATGTCGGGCGTGACCGGCAGGCTGGAAGTGGGTTCGGCGGCGTGCGCTGCATACAGGCAGGTTACGGCCAGAGCTGTGCCGAGGCTCAGAAAATGACGTCTCACGAAGGGCTCCTGATCTTTATCCAGAGTTTGGACCGGAGGGCGACATCGGGGCAAGAGGAGCAGGCTCCGGTTTTCATATCTTTCCTGCACTGGCTTCTGCGCGTCTGATTCGCTATGGATCAGGGCCTTCTTCCGTCATGAAAGTCTGTTCCATGCCTGCCTATCGCTCCCGCACCACCACTCACGGCCGCAACATGGCTGGCGCCCGTGCGCTCTGGCGGGCGACGGGTATGAAGGATGGCGATTTCGGCAAACCCATTATCGCCATTGCCAATTCCTTCACGCAGTTCGTCCCGGGCCATGTCCATCTGAAGGACATGGGTAGTCTGGTGGCGTCCGCGATCGAGGAAGTCGGCGGAATTGCCAAGGAATTCAACACGATTGCAGTCGATGACGGCATCGCGATGGGCCATGGCGGCATGCTGTATTCCCTGCCATCGCGGGAGCTGATCGCGGATTCCGTGGAATATATGGTCAATGCGCACTGCGCTGACGCCATCGTCTGCATCAGCAACTGCGACAAGATCACGCCCGGCATGCTGATGGCGTCCATGCGCCTGAACATCCCCGTCGTGTTCGTCTCCGGCGGCCCGATGGAGGCCGGCAAAATCAACGGCCCCGGTGTGACGCGCAAGCTGGACCTGATTGACTCCATGGTCGCGGCCGCCAATCCTGACGTGTCCGACAGCGAGTCCGAACAGATCGAACGCTCCGCCTGCCCGACCTGCGGTTCGTGCTCGGGTATGTTCACGGCCAATTCCATGAACTGCCTGACCGAAGCGCTGGGACTGTCCCTGCCCGGCAACGGTTCGCTGCTGGCCACACACAGCGACCGCCGCGAACTGTTCCTGAACGCTGGTCGTCTGGTCGTGGAACTCGCACGCCGCTGGTACGAACAGGACGACGCCTCCGCCCTGCCCCGCAGCATAGCAACCCGCGCGGCCTTCGAGAACGCCATGACGCTCGACATCGCCATGGGTGGCTCGACCAACACGGTCCTGCATCTTCTGGCCGCCGCCCGCGAAGGTGACGTCGATTTCCACATGCACGACATTGACCGCCTCTCGCGTGGCGTCCCCAATCTGTGCAAAGTGGCCCCGGCCAAGAATGATGTGCACATGGAAGACGTCCATCGCGCAGGCGGCATCCCGGCCATTCTGGGTGAACTGAACCGCGCAGGCCTGATTCACACGGATGTTCCCACTGTTCACGCGCCCACACTCGGCGATGCACTGAAGAAATGGGACATCCTGAGCGGGGATGAGGAAGCCGCCCATATGTTCAAGGCCGCGCCAGGCAACGTCCGCACGGTCCACGCTTTCTCGCAGTCCAGCCGCTATCATGAACTGGATCAGGACCGTGAAGCCGGAGTGCTGCGCGACAAGGCCCATGCCTTCTCGCAGGATGGCGGACTGGCCGTGCTGTACGGCAACCTCGCCGAAGATGGCGCCATCGTCAAAACGGCCGGTGTCGAAGCCAGCATCCTGACCTTTACGGGAACGGCACGCGTGTTTGAAAGCCAGGATGACGCCGTAGCCGCGATCCTTGGCAACCGTATTGTGGCCGGAGACGTCGTGGTCATCCGCTACGAAGGCCCCAAGGGTGGCCCCGGCATGCAGGAAATGCTGTATCCGACGAGCTATCTGAAATCGAAGGGTCTGGGCAAGGTTTGCGCCCTCATCACGGATGGCCGCTTCTCAGGCGGAAGCTCGGGTCTTTCCATCGGTCACATGTCTCCCGAAGCTGCCGAAGGCGGCCTGATCGGACTGGTCGAGGACGGCGATCGTATTGAGATCGACATCCCCAGGCGCGGCCTGCATCTCGCCGTTTCGGATGCCGACATCGCCGATCGGCGGGAGCGGATGAATGCGCGTGGCGTAGATGCGTGGAAGCCCAACCGGGAGCGCGTGGTCTCGAAAGCCCTTCAGGCCTATGCCGCCATGACCACGAGTGCCGCCCATGGCGCCGTCCGCGACCTGTCACAGATCATCGTGAAGACGCGGACCTGATTGCACTCTCGACGGCGTCCTGCAATTCGGCGGACGCCAGCATTTTGGCGGAAGCATGTCCCGTTGCCGGAACAAGGGTAATCGTCCAGCCAAACGGAACATTGAGCTTGTCGGCCTGCTCCCGGGCCTGCGCATAGGCCCACTGTCCCCGCTCAAGACGGTTGCGCCCCTGTTCCGTCGCGGCGGCCAGATGTTCCGTCGCCGAAGAGGTTTCCGTATCTTCCGCGCCCAGAATGACGGCAATATTGCTTGAAAGATAGCGCCGGAGGTCCGGCAGGCTGGCCGCTTCGGGCCAGTTGCGGAAGCCGTAAGGAACGGCCGTATTCGTCTCGGGTTCGACATAGGTGGAGGGGTTCATGATGATCGTCATGACCTCTTCTCCCGGAGCATAAGCTGCAACCCGTTCCAGATACTGGGCTCCTGCAGAATGCCCTACCAGAATGATCGGCACGTGGGGCTCGTCGGAAACGTTGCGGGCCCACTGTTCCAGCGGCCTCATATACAGGGCGGCAGGAACCATGCTCTGTGCCGAGGCTGGAAACCCCCCGCGCTGATACTGCTGGACGGGAAAACGGGATATGGAAAAATAAGGCGCAAACACCAGACTGCATTCATGTCTGGCCAGCGGAATGGCGTCGTCACGATATGTCGCGCTGTTCCGCTCTTTTCCTGCCAGAACGATCAGGATGGCCCGGATCTGGCAGGACGCAGGCCGAAAGACCGAAACATCGAGATGCTCGCCCGCTATGACGGCATTCTCAAGGCTTCGGCCTTCCGGCAGTGCCCGGGCTGCGGCCGTTCCTGCCATGACAGCAAGAATGACCGCGCCAAGGCAGGCAGAGGTTTTTAAGTCAGGCAAGACGCCCCAGAGCCGCCTTGAGACGGGCCAGATCGCTCTGAAAGGATGCCAGACGCCCCCGGTTCTCTTCCACCACTTCCGGCTTGGCGCGGGCAACGAAATCCGCGTTATCCAGCTTGCGCGTCACTTTAAGGATCTCACCTTCGATCCGCGCAGCTTCCTTGGCAAGACGGGCCCGCTCCGCATCAAGATCAATCAGTCCTTCAAGCGGGATGAAAACGGTCGCCTCATCAAGCACGATCTGTGCGGCGTTACGGGGCGCATCGTCACCCACCACGCCAACCTCGGACACACGTGCCATCCGTCCAATGGCCTCAGCCCAGGTCTGGGCGCGAGCCAGATTTTCCGCAGTCGCATCGCGCAGCAGAAGCGGCGCTTTCTGCGAAGGCGGAATGTTCATTTCCGAGCGCACGGTCCGGACATCACTGATCAGGCGAATGACCCAGTCCAGCTCTGAACGGGCCGCGTCTGCCTGATCAACATTCATCCGTTCCGGCCAGCGGCTGTTTTCAAAAGCCCCCGCATAGCCCAGTTCTTTCCACAGCGTGGCCGTCACAAACGGAATAACCGGCTGCATAAGCCGCAGGATCAGCCCCAGGACATGCGCGCTGACAGCCCGCAATTCGAGGGTTTCCTCGTTCTCAGCCGCAAAGACGGGCTTCGAGAACTCCACGAACCAGTCACAGAACCGGCTCCAGACGAAACGGTAGCAGCAGTTGGCATATTCATCGAAACGATACGCCGAAAGAGCGCGTCCAGCTTCCGCCACCGCGTCATTTGCTTCCGTCAGGATCCAGCGCCCAAGCGCAGTTTTGACGCTTGCCGGATCAAAGCCTTCTGTTGGCTTCGCCCCGTTCATTTCAAGGAAACGCGCCGCATTCCAGAGTTTTGTAATGAACGCGCGATGTTCTTCGACGCGCTTGCGCCCGAGCTTGATATCCCGCCCCGGCCCCGTTCCTGCACAGATCGCAAGACGCGTGGCATCTGCCCCGAACTCGGCAACAAGGTCCAGCGGGTCCAGGCCATTGCCCTTGGACTTGGACATTTTCTGCCCTTTTTCGTCCCGGACCAGCCCATGAATCAGGACAGTCCGGAACGGAACATCATCCATGAAGTGCAGCCCCATCATCATCATCCGGGCGACCCAGAAGAAAATGATGTCAAAGCCCGTGATGAGCACACTGGTCGGATAATAGCGGGCGAGTTCTTCCGTCTTGTCCGGCCAGCCGAGCGTGGTGAATGGCCAGAGCGCGGAACTGAACCAGGTGTCCAGAACGTCTTCATCCTGTGAGAGCGTTATGCCTTCACCGGCCTGAGCCTGAGCCTCCTGCTCGTTTTCGGCAACATAGACCTTGCCGTCCGTCCCGTACCAGGCCGGAATGCGATGTCCCCACCAGAGCTGACGGCTGATGCACCAAGGCTGGATATCACGCATCCAGGCATGGAACGTATTTTCCCACTGGCGAGGTTCAAACGTGATTTTCCCGCTCTCAACCGCTTCAACCGCAGGGCCGGAGAGCGTTTTGGCATCGCAGTACCACTGGAGCGTCAGTCGTGGCTCAACGATGGCCCCGCCGCGTTCTGCATGCGGCACCTGAAGCTTGTGCGGCTCGATCTTTTCCAGCCATTCCAGACGTTCAAGCTCTGCGACGACCTGCCTGCGGCCTTCTTCACGGCTCAGGCCGTTCAGGGTTTCGACGAATGCGACCGAAGCCAGCCCCTCAATATCCCGCAGCTCAGGACGTATTTCTTCGATCCACAGACAGGCGGTTTCATCGAGAACCGTGGGAGCCGGCAGATCGTGACGCTTGCCGACTTCAAAATCGTTGAAATCGTGGGCAGGCGTGATTTTGACGGCGCCTGTGCCTTTTTCCGGATCGGAATGGAGATCCGCGACAACAGGGATGCGTCGTCCTGTCAGCGGTAGGGTTACGCTCTTGCCGATCATGTCGGCGTAGCGTTCGTCCTCGGGATGGACAGCGACCGCGACGTCGCCGAGCATTGTTTCCGGACGTGTCGTGGCAACGGTGATGGTCCGGCCATCATCCAGCGGATAGCGGATGTACCACATGGACCCCTTGGTCTCGTGGTTTTCCACTTCCAGATCCGATATGGCTGAGCGGAATTTCGGATCCCAGTTGACCAGACGGCGGTCCCGATAAATCAGCCCTTCCTTGTAAAGGGTGACAAAAACCTTGCGGACCGCGCGGGACAGTCCATCGTCCATCGTGAAACGTTCACGTTCCCAGTCCGCTGACGCGCCGAGTTTGCGAAGCTGCTGGACGATGGTGCCACCGTACTCATGCTTCCACTCCCAGACGCGTTCGAGAAAGCCTTCGCGTCCCAGAGCGGTTCTGCTGGTACCTTCCTTGTCCAGGGCACGTTCGACAACCATCTGCGTCGCAATGCCGGCATGGTCCGTTCCGGGTTGCCAGAGAACGTTGAACCCTTCCTGCCGTTTCCAGCGGATCAGCATGTCCTGAAGGACGAAGTTCAGCGAATGTCCGAGGTGAAGCGTTCCCGTGACATTCGGTGGGGGAAACATGATCGAAAAAGGCTCACCGGGTTTGTCGGGGTGAGCCCGGAAAGCGCCGCTTTTCTCCCACGCATCGTAGAGGGCGTTTTCATGGTCGGCGGGGACGAAGCTTTTTTCGAGCATGGTTATCCAAGACAGTCAGTACAGCAGGTGGAAGAATTCTCTTCCACCTCCCTTCTTACTCTCGTGGACGCAGACGAGCAATTTCTGCACGGACAAGAATTTCAACCAGTGACGGCAGATGGGCGTCCAGCCATGTCCGGACCATGCTGCGGACTTCGCTGCGAACCATGTCTTCGATCGTCAGGCCGCTTCCACGGCTGATGACGGTATCGGATGCCAGGGGCGTCGTGCCGCTGAATGCCGCATGCAACTCATCGAGAGAGCGCTCCGCCGCTGCGACGGTCTGGGCGTTCATAAGATCATTCCGGCTCTGCTCGGTTTCTGCGGAAGGTGCAGTCGTCCCGTCTCCTGTTGAAGGAGCGGCTTCCGGAGTGGATATGGTTGCTGCGGAGGGTGCAGGCGAGGCGACCATCATGGAACTGTCAAGGGTCAGTTCTTCTGCCTGATGTGGCATGCTCTGTGTCTCCTCGGTTGTCGCAGCCGGGGCGGGATCGTCGTGAAGAATACGCCTGATGGAACTCAGGACGTCCGTCATGTCTTCGCCGTCGTGATGTTCATGCTGGTTCAAATCAGAAGTGGTCATGGATGTCGGATATTCCGTTTTGCTTGAAATTAGCGACCGGGCTGGTTGATCGCGTAGTCGCTCATGCCCCAGAGCTTGTTCTTGACGGCGTTGTAATAGGCTTTTTCATCATAAAGCGGGACGCCCAGCTTGAGGTCCACTGCTGTCAGTCGTCCGATCGAGGCTGCAACAGAGTATGAAGATGTCACGAGGTTCGAAAGGTGCTGAACGAGCGTTCTCTGGGACTGTAGCAGGGTCTGCTGCTGCTGAAGAACCGCGAGCGTAGTACTCGTTCCGAGGAGGGCCTGCCGTTCGACGCCATCCAGTGCAATCACGTTTGCGGAAATCGCCATACGATCGCTGGAAATGGACTGTTTGTAGGCCACCATCTGCTGCCAGCTGGATGCTGCCTTCTGCAGAGCTGTTCTACGCTGTACATCGACTTCCCGATGGGCAGCCTGAGCATCCTGACGGGCGCCCCGGATGGAAGCATATTCCGATCCGCCCTGATAAAGAGGAACGGAAAATTCGATTTCGCCGAATTTGTTATCCTGAAGGGAATCACCGTAAGCCTGATTGACAGAGCGCTGATAGTTCAGGCTTGCCGAAACCTTGGGCATGATCTGGGAGATCTGGACGGAAATGTTGTCTTTGCGCTGCGCTTCGGTGAAGAGTGCATTCACGACCTGAGGATTGTTCTGGACTGCGACGGCAACGGCTTCCTGTTCGCTGTGTACCGGCAGATTAAGCGGCTGGGGCGCTTCCAGATTGGGAGAAGCTGCGATCCCAACGACCTGAAGATACGTTGCCTGAGCACTCTGGAGCGTACCTTCGGCCTGCTGCCGTTCAGCCGTGGCGCTTGCAAGGGCGGCCTGCGCCTGTGCTACGTCGGTCCGGGTGATTTCACCAACGTGAAAACGTTCCTGGGTTGCCTCGACCTGCTGTTGCAGGACGTGCTCGTTGTTGATTGCGATCTGGAGTAGCTGTTCGTCTTCAATAAGGCCGACATAAGCGTTGACAACATCGGTGAAGACCTCCTGCTCCGTCTGGATCAGATGGGCACGTTCAGCCATGATCTGGTTTGTTGCGGCGTGAACGCTGGCGACGGTCTTCCCACCCTGATAGAGCGGCTGTGTAATGGTGACGCTTCCCATGTAACCAGGCGTCTGATAGCGCCGGGAACTTCCGAGATAGCCGCCGCTTGAAGCATAGTTCGTGCTTCCGTCGTAGTAAGTAAGATTCATGCTCGTCTGAACAGTCGGACGCCAGCCTGCAAGTGCGGTAGGCACCTGCTCGTCGGTTGCCCGCAAATGCGCGCGTTCTTCACGAAGTGTCGGATTGGTCAGATATGCTGTTGAGAGAGCTTCCTGCAGCGTATGTGGAATGAAATTTGGTGAGCCACTGCCATCATATTTCTGGGCAAGAGCAGTTCCGCTCAGGAGAAGCGACAGTAGACCGAGCCCGAGCGGGGCCGTCAGTTTCGTCGCGCCATTGCACCCTGAAGTCATGAGATTTCCTGCTCTTGAAGTCTGCATCATATCACAACGTTATGTGAATGAGTTCTT
>NZ_BEWL01000006.1 GCF_002723915.1 Gluconobacter albidus | reverse complement strand
AAATGAGCCAGGTCCAATTACAAGCCAACCAGCCTACGATTATACGGTGGCTTGCGTCTTGATCGCCCTGTCCTTCGCCCCCTACGCCATCCGCCGATACCGCGCTGAGAAGGCGGATCGGCTTTTGAATGGCGTCAGGTTCAATTACCGCGACTGACCAAGCAGGTGGTTGATGACGGCCTGGTCCGTCTGCTCCATCTTGGTTAGGCGCCGGTTGGCCAGAGCATGCCCGATCAGTGCATTGCCAGCATGAAGCGCCGCACCCGTGACGCCACCGGTCATCAAGCCGCCCTCCTGCGCCCCAAGTAGGCCTCCGAGCGTGCTGGCCACACCTCCGAAGTGTCCACCCCGGATTTCCTTCTGGCGCTGCTGCATGGCATTCTTGAACGTGTTCGATCCATTGGATCGGGCCGCATCGCGCATCGTCCGCTCTGCCTGCATGTCGCGGAAGACAGTCCGAAGGCGCGCTTCCTGCTCCGGCGTGATGGCGTCCGTTCCCTTGGTCGCAACCGAAACCTCGTTTTTGTCGATCTGCTTGAACAGGTTTTTTAGCGCCGTGTAATTCACGCTCTCGCCTGTCGGGGCGTTTGTGGATGGCTGGGTCAGGCCACGCGACTGGAGAAAGCGCAGGCTGTCGATGTTGCCCGAACGGCGGGAATATCCCTCAAGGTAATCGTGGAAGCCGGGCGCGCCCTGGTCGATGTGGTTGGCAAGGTCATCCATGAATGGAGACAGGCGAGCAGCCGCCGCACGCATGTTCGCATCCTCGCCAGCTGCTGCCTTCTGAAGGCCATACCCGATCGCCTTTCGAACATTCCACAGGTCGGACGGCTTGGCCCAACGCACCGGGTCCTCTGGCTCGTTCCAGAGGCTGTGCGTGGGGGAAGGGTTTTCCTTGGCAAAAGTCACATCCTGAAGGGCCTTCTTGGCCTTTATGATGGCCTGCCGAACCGGATCGTTCCCTTTGTTTGCCGCGATATGGCTATCCAGCGTTGCATGGAGCGCGCCCACTGGCACGGCTTCTTCGTTCTCGAAAGCCTTGGTGCGCTGCGCTTCTTCAAACGCGGATCGCTCGGCTTCGAGGTTGTGGATTTGCTCTGGCGTACCAATCACCTCCCGCAGGTGCTGCGTGTAAGCATGGTCATTCGCGCTATCAAGCGTGCGGAAGGCATCCGGATAGAGGTCGCGCAGGTTGTTCTCCAGCCCGGCCATCTTCGGGTCTTGCGTTCGAACGGCTGAGGTCTGGAACACTCCCGGCGTCTGGGCCTGATAAAGGCGCGTGCCATCCTTGCTGGTGAACGCCTTCACGATTGCATCTGCGGCTTTCTCTGGGTCACTAAATGCGCCGACCTTGGAGATTGCCTTGATCTGGGCCTTCTCCTCAGCCTTCTGTGCGGAAGTGCTGATTGGGGCCGGATCGGCCGTCGCACCAGCTGTCCGCACTCCCGGGGGAGTTTCCGAGTCAGCATGCGCAGTCGCGCCTTCAGGATCCAGATAATCGATGGCTCGGCGCATACTTGCGGAAAGCCGGTCTGTAACTGGTGACAGCACTTTTCCGCCCAGCTTACCCGCCGCACCAAGGCCGAGGGCGAGTGCCGCAGCATCCTTTGCATCGCCACCCGCCAGACCGGTCTGTGTTCCTGCTACAAGGGCATTATTGGCGTACCGCATGGCGGCCGGCCCTTCACCAGTCAGGGCGTTAGCGACAATTCGGCCGCCGCGCGTGCCGTCCAGAACAGCGGCAGCCGGACGAACGATACGACCACCCAGACCGGTCGCCAGTCCAGCGCCGAGCATCGTCCCGGCCGCATCGGTATAGGGCGCACCGTAGTCGTCTTTACGCGCTGCCTCGTCTGCATCTTCTTTCGAGGCGACCCAATCACCAGCCCTCCGAGCGGTCTCGGAAACCGGATTGTCCATGTGATGCCCGAGAGACGTGGCCCAGCTCACGAGGTGAGGGACGCCAACACCGAATGTCCGGTCAATCTCTCGTCCTGCCGAGTTCACCGTGTCGTTGACGAGGGTCCACGCCTTTTCGGCGCGGGAGAGTTCGGGCTTCTGGGCCGTGCTCTCGCCGTCCTCGTGTCCGAACATGGCATCAAAGGCGTTTCCTGAGCTCGGCTTGTCCGCCGCGGGAGAACTATCGCCAAGGCTGCTTCCAAACGTCGAGGCAAAGGCATCTGTGTCAGCGGCGGTATTCTGCTGCTTCTGAGGTGGCTGATAGCTGGCCGCAACCTTGCCGGGATATGCCATGGTTTCAGAATTCCCCCATTTGGTGCGGTCAGTTCCGCCATTGTAGGCCCGGAGTGCATCCGGGAGATTGCCGTATCGCTTCAGGTTTTCGTCCAGCAGGCGTGCCGCGCCATAGATTGACTGAACCGGGTCAGTCGGATCGATGCCGAGGCTACGGGCCGTATCCGGCATGAACTGCATGTGCCCGATGGCCCCAGCACGAGACCGGGCCTTCGGATCGTTCTTCGGATCCTCGACCTGGTGAACCGCACGCAGGACGTTCGGGTCTACGTTCCAGTATTTCCCGGCGTCCTCATAGACCTGATCAACGCTCGCCACTTGGTACCAGCCCGGCCGCTGCCATTGCGTTGTAGTTCTTCTTGAACTCTTCGATCTGGCCTGACTTCTTCATGCCGTCGAACACTGTCTTGCGCTCGTCTGGTGTCATCCGAAGAAGCTGATAGGCGCGCGGATCAAAACTCTGGCTGAACTGCTGGTTCCACTGCTGGAACTGCGCAGGCTGCATCCCCGAGGCTTTCCAAGCTTGCGCCTTGGCATTGATGGCGTCCTCGTTGCCCATGAGTTGGTGGATCATCAGTCGGTTTGTGGAACCCTGAAGTGCGCTGTTCGGGCTGGCATGCACAGCGGCCGCAAGCTTGCTGTCGGTACCTGATCCAAGCGCCTGAGACTGAGCGTTGGCTAGGTTCTGGGCCCATTTATTGAAGGACTGGGCACTTTCGATTTCGTTGCTTTTCCAGTCATCCCCCGTCCAGTTGTCAAAGACGGATGCAAAATGCCGGATGCGCTCGCTGCCGGGGCCGGACGTGAAGCCTTCAAGGTCAGACGACATATTGCCGAGTGCAGCCATCCGGTCGTTCCGGTTCGCAGATGCCTGCATGAGAGCATTGGCACCCTGCGCTCCTGCCTGCGCAGTTTCGGTGAGGGCTGCTGTCTGGCCCGCTGCTGGAGCAGACTGATACCCCGGATTTGCAGGCTGCGCTGCCGGATACCGTCCTGACCCCATAACCTCAGGCGGTACGGTCGGGCGCCCTTGCGTGCCACCGACCACCTGATCGCGGCGCAGGATGCTATGCGAGCCGTCTGGGTTCACGATGTCGATGGGAGACGAATTGGTTTCGGGCGAAATTTGCCGCTGCACGCCAGACGCAGGAGTGAACGCCCCGCCGCCCATGCCGGAGGCCTGCGTTCCCGTCTGGATCGTCTGGCCGTCGTCCACGCTCGTTGGCGTACCGAACGTCTGGGCAATCTGGTCATGGCCGGGAAGGGTGGACGTTGCGAGTGTCTTAATAGCCTCGGATCGCTGCTCGGCTGTCGGGAGTGACAGGAGGTCTTTGGTTGTGCTGGCAATCTGGTCGCGGGCTCCCGGCGTCAGATGCGCGATAAAGGCTCCAGCACCTTGAATATTGGCGTTGGTCGGATTTTCAGCCGCTCGGATAAATGCTCCAGCAACGGCGTTGCGGGCATGCTCCTGGAATGAAAGCTGCGCGTCCTGATTGAGCACATCTTCCTGCCGGGAGGCGTTCTGTTCCCGCATAGCCTGCGCGGCGCCATAGGCAGCAGCCGGATCGGCAGCCATAGCCGCCCGGGCCTTGGCGTAATCAGTTTTCCCGTCCGCCCCTGTCGCGCCGAGCAGGGCGTTCCCCTGCGCCATATCGGCATCATATCGCGCCTGCTGGATCTTGTTGCCGAGCAGGGCATTGCGCACGCCAATGGCCTGAGACGCGAACTCAAGCGGGTTCGTCTGCTGAGGAAGGGACGTCGGCATGAGGGCGTTTGTGTCGAAATTAGCCATACTGAGAACTCCAGTCGCTTTCGCCTGTTGCGGCTTTACCCTCTGACCAGTTCCCGTCTTGTGCGCTGCTACCTCCACCCAGAAGGGCGTTGTAAAGGCTGTACTGGCTGGCCGTATTGCCGATCGAGCTTAATCCACTCGCCAAGGCATTCCCCGCACCAACGGTTGTGGCCATGGCCCCGTTCGCGCCTTCCATCTTGATCTGACCAGCATTGTTCGCCGCGGTCATGGTATTGTTGCCCTGCTGCCCAAGGGCGTTGTAGCCCTCCTGCGCCAAGGCGTTCGTGTCGTTGAACTGGTTCTGATACGTGCTGTCAGCGAGCCCGGTCGCGTAAGTGGAGGCGCCCTTGAGCGCCGCGCCGCTGTCTGCCAGACCACGCGCCGCCGCGCTGTTGGTCGCGGCCTGTTCACCTTGGTTCAGCGTAAACTGATAGCCGGGCGTGCTCTGAAGATAATTCTCCGTCAGACCATTCGACAGGCTGTTGATCGCGTTCGTGCCGGTCGAGGCATATGGATCGAGCAGGGCGTTTGCCGTGGTCGCACTGTTCGTGATCGTTGGCGCTACGCTGTTCGCCGTATTGATGGCGGTCTGCCGTGCCTGCTTTTCAGCATTGACCTGCATGGCGGTCGCGGCAGCAGTTCCGGCAGCCTGAGCGGCGCCACCAACCGCCGCGCCAATATCGAAACAGACCCCAGGCCGATAGTCGCACGGGGCAGCGGGATGGCGGATCATGGGCGTTTCATCCTGTAATCGGCAGTTTCGCGAACCGTCCCGTCTGGCCATGCAATCGGGCTTGTATTGACGCGCTCAAACCCAAGGCGAGCGGCATTGTAGCGAGCGCAGAGGTGCTCTGATTTCATAACCCCAATCAGCTCCTGAACCTCGGGGTGATCGAACCAGAACTCGGACAGCAGGCGCCGGAAGGCGGCAAGGGCAGCCTTACCCCGCATGGCCGAGGCCGCGCCGCAATGGACTTCCCAGACAGACGTCGTGATGGGCAGAAGCATACCCACCGCATCACCATCCCGGTAGATCACGGCGTGTTTGGGCGCCTGTGCGCCGAGGATTTCAGCATCGGTCATCACGAGGCGACATACCCGTTCACTACGGCCGCGATGCCATCACCAGAGGCCGTGAGGGTATCGTTCGCCGAGAGGATCAGTCCGGACAGCTCCGGAGGCTGGACCGTTGAAGCGGCCGCAACAGACCGTCCGGGCACGAGCGTAATAGCGGCACCGCCAGAGCGCGTCAGCTTGATCGTCAGTGTGGCCGCTGCCGTGGTCGGATTGGCGAATGTGGAAGACGTCAGAACAGTTGTGCCGGAGGCTCCGGTGACGATCGTGGCGTCAGAAGCTGTCAGGGTTGTTCCGGGACAAAGCGATTGCGGAGAGACGGCCATGTCAGATCATGGTCGGGAGGACCATGCTTTCATTCAGGAATGACCCGTCTCGTGCATTGCACGTCGTAACACGCATGATAGCCAAATCCTCCGCAGTTTCCAACGCTTTTCTAGCTTCGGCACGGATAGCCAAGGCGTCGGCAAGGGCAAGCTGTGCGTCCTGCAGGGCTTCCTTGGCCAGAAGGGTCAGGGCTGCGATATCAGATGCGTTCTGGCTCGACTGTCCCGCCACGTAAGCGCCGTCGATGCCCTGGGACGAGCCCGTCCGATTGAACATCCACAGAAAGAACCGCTGCCATTCCGACGTCATCACGCCGTTGACGGACAGGGGCCCCTGAGGAAATCCGATCTGGTAATTCGCTGCTTTTGTCGTGCCGCTCATGTCTTCACCGGATCCACGTTGATGAACGCGCCCATGAGGGCCGTATGGGCCGGCCCCGTCCAGGTGATGCGATACACGCGATCACGCGCCAGCCCCAGTCGCCAGATACTCGGCCAGACGTTGCCGCTTGTGCCCAAGGGGAGGGGCTGCGGCGTGCAGAACGTCGCGCCCCGGTCGTCCGACCAGTCCACATCGACTGTGATGCCCGATCCGTTCTGCATGTCGAGCATAAACTGGCGGTGAATGCCGCGCGTGCCGGCCGTCAGCAGGTGAGGGAAAGCTCGCTGGCGTTTGATCGGTGTGCCAGCGTCGTCCAGACAATCGGGCGAGACCTCATAGATCGTGCCGTTCTTCCAGTCGCCGCAATAGACCCGGCCATAAGCTCCAGCCCAGCAGTTGGCCCGGATGCGCGTTTCGTTTCCGTCTGCATCCAGACCACACCGCTCGTGCCACAGGCGCGTGTCCGCATCGAACACCCATGTCTTGCCGACGCGGGGCAGCGTCAGGACGTAGAACCGATGACCGCCCTGCTGATAGGTGTGTCCGATCGCGTCTGACAGATCGCCATAGGTTTGCAGCGCCTGGGTAATCGGGAACGAACTGACAGCCTCAGCTGTGTTCGCCTGCCCTTCGAAGACCCGCGCCTGACCAGCCGTATCGCGGCCGAGCCAGTAGACAGCCCCGAACGTGTGAGCGATGGAAGCCGCAGACAGGCACCCGTGTAGGCCAACCACGGACGGATTGCGCTGGAACGGGAAGTCAGACGCACCGGAATTGTACCAGACTTCTGTCGTTTGCCTTCCAAAGATCCAGATGGACTGCGCCACCACGGCAAGCCCGACGATCTGATCAGGGTAACTCGTCTTGCTGGCGATATAGAGGCTATCGAAGGGTGTCGTGGCCTCATCCGTAAAGTCAGACGGCGATGTGTACCAGTGCCGGGACCGAGGCTGAACGAACAGGAAGAACTGGTCCAGCACGCCAATCGTCACGCTGCCATAAAAAGCTGTGTCACTGATCTTGGTTAGAAATCCAAACGCCTCACCGGGGCCGGGCGGCATGGAGCAGTACCACCCCCCGCGCTCGGTTCCATCCACGATGAACAGCGTCAGCCCATTATCGATCATGCGGACCTGTGTCACGCCGTCATCGATGTTGCCGATAAAAGTTGCAGACCCGCCTGCGTTGATGCGCACGACATTGCCACCGATTACGGCCACCAGATCGCCCTGACTGGTCGTATAGAGACAACGAACAGGGGCAGGCGTGGTGTCGCGATAGACCGGGCGCATACCGGGTGTCGGGTAATAGGCAAACTGGATCGGCTCTTCCTGCACCTGCGGCAATGGCTCAGCGTACAGGTTCAGGCAACGCTGCGCCGAAACCGATGCGCTGGCCGCTAGATATGAGCCGCCTCCAAGGTTGATCCGCGCCATATCAGCTGCCTGTTCCCGCTGGCATGAGCGTCGTCCACCACTGGCCACCCGTGTATGTCGTAGATGGCTGTTTGAACATCATCAGGCACTGTGTGTTTGCCAGAGAAAGCGGGTTGTCCTCGCCAAGCCCTTCGATCTGTCCATTTGTGTTGGGATAAATCTTGATGCTGTTGCCAGTTCGATTGAAAATCAGAACCGGTGCGCCATTTGGGATGTCGATATCCGGTATAACGCCAGCACCGGAAGCGCCTACAGTGACGATGACCATTTGCTGGTTAAAGGCTTGCGCTCCAGACTGGTTCGCTCCCTGAGCCGTGGCGGCATAAAAATTCGAAAAGGCAATGCGACCTTGATCCACAATCAGGTCGCCCGATGTGACCTCGATGCCATTGGAAATAGCCAGAGACCCATTACTCTGACGTTGCTGCATCAGCAGATCGGCAGGCTTATTGACCTGGTCCAGATAGCCGTTGATTGCGCCCATCGTGTAGTTGTCACGATAGATACCAGCAGCCCCAAAGCCGCCACCGATACCCGCCTTCATGACGCCACTGGCACCTTGGGTGCAGTAGAAGCCGTTATTAATGACTGAACAGTTGTTGGGAGATGCAAGCCAGATGCCAACACCCAACGCGCTGGCACTTCCACAATCGCCAATGATGTTGTTCTGGATCGTCACAAACGACGAAACACCATCTACGAAAATTGAATAAGACGGGTCTGTTCCGGTGCCGTTAGACCCGTCGCCAAAGATCATATTTCCATCGATCAATACGCCCTGAGCGCCAACAATGCCAATGGAACCACCCCCGCTACGGCCACCCGTATTGTTGTTGGCAAGAATATTTCCAGCCACAATGACCCGCTGCTGGAGCAATACGGGATTGCTTCCGCCAGTCGTGAGGCCGATCCCACTGTCCCGGTTATTGTAGACAATATTGCCTTGGATAGTGACGAACATATCTGCCGACATCTGGTCGTTGTCGCAGTACACGCCAATACCGTCATGACAGTCATGGATAATGTTTCCGGTCGCTCCGCAGTGACGATTGCCCTGATAAAAAACAAAGCCACCGTCTGTGATATCGTAGACGTGGTTGTGATTAAACCAGCAGTTGTCTGCGCTGAAAATAAACTGTGGAGATGACATGCTGTCATAGAACGTGCAGCCCTCCACCCGGCAGTCAGAAATAAACCCCAGACTGATCGGCCAGTTGAAGACGCTTTTGATTTTCAAATTTCGGATGCGGATACTGCTGATCGCAATGGGGTCGGCAGGAGGCAGGGGCATTGCGGCGCTGGTAGTTGTGCAGTTTGCCGTTATACCTGCCAGAGCAGTGCCTACACCACCAACCTGTCCGGTACGATTGCCATCAAGAATACCAGTCCCAAGGCCATCAATCACAATGTTACTGGATTGAAGCTCGATGATGGAGGCGTTCGTGTCGCGTGCCAGCATGATTGTCCCCGCCAGTTCCAGATGGATCGGAACCTTGAAGATCATGGGGTTCAGCACGGCGGTGATATTCTGTGGGTGATGAAGTCGCGCCTGCCCGCTGGTCATGGTGATGGCGCTGAGATAAGCGATCGAATTTGCGGTGACATTCTCTCCGTTCGGGTCATGCACGACACCGAAGTCTGTCACCATGACAAGCTGCTTCATCTTGCCGGCCAGGGTGACGTTCAGCCCCAGAGACGGGACAAGCGCGCTCAAGCTGCCGTCGGCATTGATCTGAAGCGACGACTTGCCCTGGCTGACTATGGAAATCGAGCCATCTTCGTTCCGGCACAAACCAGATGATTGGTCATTCGCAAACGCCACTCCGGGAGCAGACAATACCCCATCGGGAGCATTTTGCAGCAGAACGTTTAGGAAGGATTTTAGCGACGGAAGAGATACAATCTTCTCCAGAGCGGGGAGTGTCATAGTCTCTGGATCTCCAGACCGGGCCAATAAAATGGATTGTTGATTGGAGTGAGGATTGAGGGCATCCCGAGCGTCGGTACTTGAGTGTTTGACGCTCTGATCGTGGTGAGTGCAGCTTTGGCATTCGCTACCACTGTCGGACTGGCTTCCTGCCCATAAGACGGAGCCATTCTCGCCGCGAGCGTCCACATAATCGCGTCCCAATATTCAGGAGGCAGATTAATGGCGTCCGTGAGCGCGACACTTGAAGGCAAAGGAGACTTGAAGACGATATGGAATTCCCAAATATCTGGCGCAGAAATAGGCCAGGGTCTGAACTCACCCATTGGAAACGCGGGATTATAATAGGCGTAGTTGGGCCATGATCTGAGTGCCTTGAGGCCGAGACCAGCATAATCCTCGTAGGACTGGATGATTTCTAAGCCGTAATCGATGGGCTGGACGCCTGCATTCAGACCGTCTTCAGAAACGAGAAAATCTCCGTCGAAGTCTGATTGACTAAACTGCCCACTTACGGATTGTGGGGCGCCATTCAGCAAGCGCGCATAAGCCGCTTCGATCTTGTCTGGCCGTACCGGAATATCGAGGTCGCCACCAGGCCCAACGTAATAGACGCTTTTGCCAGTCGACATGAACGCCCGATCGATGAGGTTGGGTACCAGCCAGCGTTTCCGCTGCCACTGGGCCAACATCATGTTCAGATGCATGACACCGTCACTGAGATCGGGAGCGCTGGCGGTTGTGCCCATTGCGCCTATGCCAATCTGACGAAGGGACATGCTGATAAGATCGGAAACGAGGTAGCCTGAAGCTCCGGGCGTCCCGTTAAGACTTCCTGACATTGGGGGTACGCCCTTTGCGTCTCATAACGGGCTTGGGCGGAGCGTCTTTGCCTTCCGGTTCAGATTGCCCCGCAAAACGGGCACGAACCCGCGCCTCCTGTTCCTCGTTCTGGACAGTCACTGTCGTGTAGCCGTTTGGATCAAGGAGAGTGCGCGGGTAGTGCTTCATTAGCCGACCAGCTCAGGCACGATGACGGCCCAGTCAGGGCGCAGCATTCCGATACCGTACAGCACGTCGAGACGCGTTGCGCGGGTATCATCCGAGCCGTTGTAGTACGTCAGCGTACGCAGGCTAATGCCGTCGAGCGATGCGCGGCCGCAGTCCACAACACCACGGTCCACCATTTCCAGATCAACAGTCGCGAGCGTCATAGCCCGCTTGCTGTAGAGCATGTTGCGGCGAATGATGGAGTTTGCCGGGGCCACGAGCGTAATGGCCGCATCAGCAGCAGGAGCTGCGTCAACGGTCTGATACGGGACCGGACCATTCGCACCGGGCGGGATGATCGCCGGAGAGAGCGGGATCGACGTTGCATCCGACGCGCAATCAGCCAGAACAACGAACTGCTGCGGAATGTGCAGGCTCTTCTTATTGATGCGATTGATGCGGTTCACACCGGCAATCGTGATGATGTCGCCCGCCTTGAGCGTGCCGTTGATGGCGGAGACAGTCAGAACGGACGAATGCGGGGATGCGCTGGACGAGATCGTCGTAACGGGCGCGCCATTCGGTGTGTAGTTGCCGTATGTGCCCGTCGCCGTGGCCTTTCCGTCATACGAGCCAGTCTGGCTGATCGTGACGGTCTGGTCCTGCATCCATTCTCGAACGCCAAGGATCTTGGAGCCCATCTGGCCATCAGTCGTCTGCCGGGAGACAGTATTGCCAGGGTTGAACATGCCCATCATACCCGAAACCGTGTTGGCGTCGGTCATAGGGTCCAGAACGGCGAAGCGGTCATCAAGCGGCGCGTTGCATGCCGTCAGGATTGCTTTGGCCTGAAGCCACGTCTGCGAGGAGGGCGCGATCAGATTGCCGTTGTCGTCGGTATTGACCACCATGTTCGACGCCTGAAGAGCGAGCGTCATGGCGTCAGATGCGACCTGACCGACGAGAGCGTTCACCGCAGGCGCGATGTAGCGGCCCGAGAAATCGTCCATGTTCAAGGTCCGCTCCTGCGTGGAGAAGGACATCGGGACGTTCTTGCGGAAGTTGATCGTCAGCGGAATTGAGCGCTCAGCGGTCGCTTCCGGGTTCACGGTCGGGCCGTCCTGAACGACATAATCGTTCGGCAGGCGGACGTTGATCGTGTCGCCAATCTTGGCGCCACGCTGCGCGAACTGATCCTGATATTCGCGCGAGACGTTCTGAATGAAATCGTTGGTGTTACGGCGGAGCATGAGCGCTTCGCGCGTGATCATGCTGTTGTTGATCAGATTGTTTGCCACGGGTAGGGCTTTCACACATGGCGCTCTTGCGCCTCATGACCCGCTCTCGGCATTGCCAGAACGTGTGCCGGTTACGACCGGAAACCACCCGTGGCTATCGCGCCAGTCAGCGCCCGGTTATGTGACACCGGGAAACGCCAGCTTAGAGCCCTTCGGCTTACTTCTTGGATCTCAGCTTGATGTAGTCTTCCATGCTGAGATCGCCATCATAAATCGAGCGGCTTGAGGTCGCCCGTCCAGAACCAGACGTTGCAGCGACAGGAGGTGGCGCTCTCGAGATGGCCGGTGCGGTCCGAGGAGCAGGTTGTGCAGCCTGTTCCTGTTCCTTTGCGGGCACCTTGTCAGCAAACCTCTGGAGCATGGCGAACTGCTTGCGCTCGGGAGCTTCGAGTAGTTCACTTGCGGCATCTGGATCGTTGGCGAGAGCATAATACACCGCGCCACTGTTCGGCAACTCCGATATGTCGCGAATGATCTGCTGGTGTGACTTATTATCGAAGTCGAGACCGGCGCGCTCAACAAGGGACTTCGTAGCTGTTTGGATCGCGCCCGTTCCATGTATTTCCGTCAGGGATTGCGCGACCCGCTGCGTTGCTGTGCCAAACTCCTGCGCTTCGGCTTGCTGCGCTTGCTGACGTGCAAAGCCATCACGCTCCTGCTGACGGATCTGGTCAGGCGTTAACTCTGGTGGGCGCTCTTCTTCACCGCGAGAGGCGGCGAGGGCGCGCTTGTATTCTGCAAGCTCCTGCTCGGCGCGGGATGCGCGTTCCTCGGCCTCTTTACGCTTAGCCGTGACGCTGCCGATGCGCTTGACGTACCAGGTCGGCTCTTGAGGCTCGGCTTTTTCTTCCGGCTCAGGCTTCGACTGTTCACCCCCTGGCAGCTCCGCGGGCAGGGTTGGCGCGTCGGTCTTCGTCTCGCTGCCGAAATCCACGCCCGCAAAACGGTCAGCAGGAGCGTCGTTCGTCTCGACAACGGGGGCTTCGATGGTGTCGCTCACTTGCCGGTCTCCAGATAGATTTCGATGCACTGCGCCGCTTTGATCAATTCATCCACGCCACCACACCAGTCGTTCTGTCGGAACAGCTCTAAAGCTCGATCAACAGAAAACTGGCGCCGTTCTTCCACTCTGGCTTTGACTCGATCCGTATGCGCTTCTTCTCGGATTTCGTTCTTCAGTCGTTCGGTCTTGCTCATGCGTCAACGGCTCCTGTCACTGGATTGGGGGCGTGGATAGGGCCGCCCGGGGGATTGGTGGAGGGAAGGCGGCGCAGGTCTTCTGGCGCTGCGTTCGGCTGTGCTGCGGGGCCGTGATAGCCCTGCTCCTGAAGGACCTGCCGGACGAGTGCGGCCAGCACTGGCTTAAGCTCGTCTGGTGCAATGGAGCCAAGAGCGGCCATGCGGTCCGTGTCGGCCTTGTCGCGGTCGGAATGCGCGTCCATCAGGTCAATGACCTGCTCGTGTCGCTGTTTGCTGGCCCGCAGATCGAAGTCCTGCTGCTTGTCGTTCAGCCTCTGCGTGAGCTGCTGCAACTGACCCTGCAATTGCTGGATCATCTGCTCCGCCTGTCCAAGACGCGGATCATCAGATGCGGGTTTGAGGCGATCAGCGATCTCATCAGCAAGCGGGAAGTCCGCAGCCTTGAAGAACAGATCCCCGATCTGCCCCATGATGGCGGGATTAGCCTGCAACACCTGCATCAGGGAATTGAACGTGTCCTGCCGACGCGTTGCAAAGGCGGGGCCAACGTCTGCTTCGACATCATAGCGCCCAATCGTCGGGTTGACCGCAAGGATCGCGCCGGCCTGTGCAAGCTGCTGCTCGAATGTCAGGTTCTGCTGGGGTTGAGTGGGCTGCCCATCTGGCCCGGGCGGCAGAACAACCTGAGCGGCCTGAGGTGATTGCGGATCAATAATCGCGCTCGACTGCTGGCCATCCATACCGAGGACCTGAACAGCGCGGGCCGTGTCGTACACAAGCGGAATGGCGGCAATCAGGATGCGGCCCAAGAGACGGAGCGCCATGCCCTGATTGTCGGTGTAATGATAGTTCGCTGTGTCGGATTGTCGCTGGCGTTCGTTAATGGCGCGGCCTGATCGCTCATTCCCCGGCGCGCCCATCTCAGCCTGATATTGACCCGTGACCATCTGCATTTGCAGATCGGCGTTCTGCATGGCCTGCATGTGGCCCGTGCTGCCGGTCGGAGGGTCAAGACGCTGCGGTGGCTGCAATGCTTCTGATGTATCCGGATCTATGGAGCGATACGGCAACCATGCCTGATTGGACGTGTTCGCGTTGGCCCACTGGTTCTCGTAGCCCTCAATAGACCGCTCATCGACCAGCCAGGGCGATTTCGTCTGTATGGCGATACTCTCCACGAACGCCGACGCGCTGTAGTTGAACATGCGCTGTGGATCGATGAGGGAGCGGACCAAGCCACAGCGGTCAAGGCGGCCATCGATCACGCTTTCGACGCCGACGAACGGCACCAACGGAATATGCTGGAACACGGTCAGGCCGGAAGAAATGACCTCATTCCCTGCGATCAAGAAGAACTCAACCTGCGGGCGCGTGATGGAACGTGACTGCGCCTTCAACCCCCGGCACATTTCCACCATTTCAGGCGGCATCTCGCTCTCGCGCATCGGCTGCGTGACGACGGAGCCATCCGGCCGCGGGATCGGACAGGCCCAGAGCGTGTCTTTCTCTTCGCTCTTTCGATAGTAGCGAGACACCCGCACAACATCGCGCTCGATCGCATCCGTCCGGTCATCGCTGTCCGTCGCGATGGAGAGCGGAGCGCCCTTGATGTCGTCATGCCCGGGATACAGCCGCTCGAACTCAGCGCGCGGCATTTCCTCAACGATCATCGCCCACTGCATATCCGAGTGATCGGGCTCTTGCGTGTTGGGGTCTGAATAAACAGATCGCGGATCAGGCACGGACTTGATGAAGAAGTCTTGGTCGAAGCTGTCTTGCCCACGCACGTAGTCTGTGACGACATGGACCCAGCCCATGCCTTGGCGAACCTGCCCTTGAATGGCGCAGTTATAGGCGTTCTGCTGAGCATTCGACTGGTACTCGATATGGCGAATAATGCCTTCGATCACGTCAGCGGCTTTTTCGGTCGAGCCAAAGCCGGTCGCATTGACCTTCATGCCCATTTGCGACTGCCGCGCGTCGTTCTCGATTTGGAAGACGTGCTGCTGAACTTTGTTGATCGTCAGACATGGGCGAGGGGAGCCACCAAACGTGCCGGAACGCGCCTGATAAACGGCACTGTCCCATTGCGCGTGATTGTAAGCATCCGCATGGAAGAACCGCAGATCCTCAAGCGCACGCTTGCGCCACTGAGCCTCGAAATCGCGAGCTGCTTCAAACCGCTCTTGGACTTCGTGGAGAACGTCATTTGTTTCTTGGAGGCGTGCGCTCATGAGGTATTTAATTACCACATGAGATTCCGTCAGTACAACCAAATTTAATAGGCTAAGACGATTACATTCCCATCCATCCGCCAGAATTTCCTATAAACGATGGACGCGCGATCGGTTTGCGTTCTGCTCGTGGTTTCGGGTCATTGATCGCCACTGCCAACTGACGGAATGCGTCGGCCCCGTGGGACGCATCATCGTGCAGCGGCTTCTTGCTGAACTGCCCCGTCTGCTGGTCCACGTCATAGCGATAACGCCGCAGCGCGTTCATTCCGTCCGCTGTAGCTTGCTCATCAAACCACACGCGAGGGAACAGAGTTCGAGCCGCGCTTATTCCGGCTGAAATAGGGAGCTGAGGAAGAACTGTGATCGGCATGGAGCGCGCGCGCAGTTGGGCCGCAATCGTCTTACCGGCTGCTGACAACTGCCCTTGATTGGCGTCATGTGGAAGGAAATGCCGTTCGTACTTGTAGCCGCGCCTTTCCAGCACACTGACGTAATGATCAAGCCCCTCCATCCGGTTCTGATAGAAGTCGATCACTCGGATATCGAAACCAATCTTCTGCCAGAACCAAATGCTGGTCATGTCTGACCATCCCAGATCCCAAGCCGTGAAGACAGGTGCAGACGGGTCATATTCCACGCGGCAGATGCGCTGCTCGTCTGTGGCCTGCCGTATCTCGCTCGCATAGATCGCGCCCTCAAGAACCTGCTTCGGATTGCCTTGCCAGACGTTCAGCCAGGCATCGTAATCCGTGGCCTTGAGCTGCTCCATTTCTTCGCGCAGCACAGTAGGGAAGAACGGGTTCTGATCCCAGTTCACCTTCCGAACAATGGCATTGCGCGGTGGGTTCAGAACGAACCGTCGATAGACCTCATCCTCAGCAAGCTCTGGGTTGAAGCCAAGCCAGATCTCAGAGCCTTCCTTACGGATCGTCGGGATAAGGACGTCGAGGCTACCCTTGGTGATCGTCTGAGCTTCTTCGATCCAGCAGCGGTCTATACCTTCGATGGACTTGATCGATGCGATGTTATGGCGAAGGCCTGCGAAGATGAACTCCGTCCCGTTGCGCCCGATGATCGTAGTGTTCTGGACCGTGTAGAAACTCGCCAGGGCGGGATTACGCGCAATATGGTCAGCTAGCAGCGAGTGAACAGAGTCAGAAATGGACTTCTGAAACTCACGCGCACACAGAACGCGGATCGGTTTCTCAGCACCTTGAATCAGCAGAGCCAGCGCCATGCCCCAAGACTTGCCCGACCCTCGGCCACCATACGCGACCTTGTAGCGCGCAGGCTCGAACAGGAAGGCGAGGCTCTCAGGGAACTGGACCTCACTCACTCGGTCGAACCACGGTCACGACAAGGCCGAGCGGGGCGCCATCCTGTCCGCTGATCTCGACAGTCTCTTTCGCTTTGCCCCATGCCCGATCAAGCAGAGCATTGGCAGCGGATACACGGGCACTTTCAGGAGAGGCGGGACTGCCCGCAATTTCCGCCAGCGCTTCGATGGCAGTGACGGTGTGAGAGCGAGCGAGGGCAATGACTTCGCGGAGGTCTTTTGGAGTTCCTCCGGGGTTGCCGCTTTGCCCTTTTTTGAATGGTCGGCCAACAGGCATTTTTTTTCGCTGAAGGCCGCTGCTCTGAGGGGCTTTTGTCATAACCCCAACCTATCATCAGCCCCCGATCAGTACAAGCAAAACCGGTAACGGGATACCACCATGAAGAAATCAACAGCCTTACGCTGACGATCGAAAATCTTAGCTTTGTCTGGAATGAATGCCGTTTTTTGGAGTGGAAAGTCGGCAGATGGTGTCGCCGAGTCCGGCGCGGGATTTAGCGGGTCTGGGCATTGGGGAATGTTAGTAAGAGAAGAAATTTGTACAACGAAAAAGATATGGATATGTAATGAATAACAAAGATAAGGGCGGGCAATGAGCATCGGCACAACATTTCATTCGATTTACGAAAATTCTCTGCATCTTGGAGCAATAATTTCGGGAGTTATTGGACCCACTGCTTTGGTGTATTATGCTGGAAGTGACTGCTGGGAACGGTCGAAAAAACTTGATAATAATGGGCGTATATATAAAATATTTTCAATATGTTTAGTGTTTGCTGCAATGGTGTATGGTCTAGGGTTATATATATCTAGTATATCTAGATCTGTGAGTCTTAAACATAGCTTAATTATTTCGATTTTTTACTTCATATCCATGGGTTCACTATTTTTATTTTACCGCTATGAGACACGGCCATACGAACCAATTCAGATCTCACACCTCCCAATTCAGTCCGATGAGCCTGCGCAGAGCAATACGGCCGCTGCTCCTTCTAATTGCGCAGGATGGAATGACTGGCTGGCTGTATTGCTTTGCGCGGGCTCTATTATCGTTGCTTTTCATGAAGCCTCGGAGCTTGTTGCGGAGCCAATTCCAAATCTTGTAGCTAAGGTAATGCCTCCACCACAAATATCATCCCCCACGCTCCCTCATTCGAAGTGAAGTCGTAATAGGCCGTCAACATTTTAGCAGGCCAAAAAATTTTCTGCAGGTTGTTAGATAATCTGCGGGCCTGCTTTAAAAATGCAATTGCCACTAGAATCTCTGCACCCCCGCCCAAGGGTTCAGCCACCAGAAGCGGGTCATGCCGTCGTCTCCAATTTTGACATTTCTTCCACTCGCTTGAGCCATTTTTCTTGGCGCATATCACGCACTTCTTTCCGTAGGTCATAAATCTCTGCCATCTGAGCGCGGACCGTTCCTTCCGCCGTGCGCAGACGGGTATTCATCGCGCCCGGGTCGCCAAGACGATGCAGGAGATTGGCCAGCATCAGCGTTTCGCGGAAGGTGTCATGCTCATGCGCATAGTCTGCCAGTGCGTTCTCATAAGCCGATCCCCATGCGGGTTTGATGAATGCTGGTCCAGCCAAAGGCGTAACACAATTGCGGGCGCCAACGTGCAAGAGCCCCCACTTGTCTGGCAGTTCGTCCGGAGAAATCAGTCCTTCCGGGCACATGAAGTATCGCCACTTCCCCATGCCGCCAGTCTGGCGGTGAGGCTTTTTGCGGTCAGCGAGGAAGTCTGATCGACTAACCTTGCATTCCACGATAGTTGAACCGCCGTTAATCATGTCTGAAACGCGGTAGCCGATAGCGTCCGGGCTTTCGCCCCTCATGAAGCTGATCCGAGGTTCGATGAATGACACTTGGCAACCCATACCGCGCTTTTGCGTCGATCGTTTGAGCCAGTGTGCCGCGATCGTGCAAAGGGAAGCATGATCCATCCCCCTCACTCCCCACTCAACCCGAGATCGCCCTCGGTGTTTATTGTTCCACAATTATCGAACAAAGACGCAGAGGCATTGCCATCCCCGCCAGACGTTTCCATCTCATTGTGTATGGTCTGACATTCCGCACCGCACTCAGCGATCAACGGTGATACCTCTCCGCGCATGTCTGCGAGCAAGGCGCGACCGTGAGTGCCGATATCGCATCCAAGCCGCGCCTGAGTGGCTGCACAGGCTGCTGCCCAATTCCTGGGCTGGGCCAGTCCCGCCGCATGTTCGCCGATGCAGTCAGGCCAGTTGTTGGATTGGTCGGTCACGGGTTCATCCCCTCGGCAGTTGCGGCTTTCAATTCCCGGATCACGGCATCGGCCAGAGCACCGGCACGGGCCAGTTCCGAAGCATCAGGCCGCTTGCGTTCCGGCGCACCCGGCTTTTCAGCCATGGCGAGGATTTCCCGCAGGCCAGTGACCTCGCTCCGGATCTGCTCGGCATAGGACCGGAGATGCGCGTAGAGCTCGCCCGGTGCGGGCCAGCGAGAGCCGACGGGATAGCCGTTGCGGTCAGGCTGCCGGGTCCATGCGATGCGGGTCTGAGGCGTCCAGGCGCCAACCGGAATGTCCGAACAAACCTCAGCGAAGATCGCCGCCTGAGCTGATCGCGCTTCCGGAGCGGGGGCATTGGTGACGAACTGCGCCAAGTGGCCGAGCCAAGTCTTCACGCCGAGCAACGGGCATGGCATGGCGGCCGCCTCGGCTGCTGCGAGTTGCTGGCGCACGGCTACGATCCGATCGGAAGTCAGGTCACTGCGCCAGAGATACCCTTCGCGCTTGGCCGAGATCAGGGCCCGGATGTCGCCGCTTGCCGGGGTGTATTCCGCGTCGGGGCGCTTCGAAGCAACGGCGGATGTGCGGTGAACGATCTGGTTCATGATCAAAATCCTTCCAGCATTTCGCCTTCGAGCCATGCGGCCTTGTTTCGAGTGCGTTCGGCATCTCGGGGCGATCGACCGCTGTGCTGCCCAACAGCGGCTTCGATCCATGCCACTGGCTCAGCCGGTCGCAGATCGGCGGCATCGAGGATGACCCGGTTCAGGATCGAGGCGTCGTCGCCGCAGGCCTTGAGCCATTTCCCGATCAGGCTCCGAGACTGCGCCTCGGATTTCCCGGTCAGGCCGCGAACGGCCTTGAGCCCGAGCTGGAACAGCGCAGTCCGGGCATCGGGCGGCGATGGACGGGCAGGGAGGGTCTCAGCGACGGTCTCTGCCGGCTCGACTTCGGACGCCGACGGCTCGGCCGGCGGCACGAACGAAGTGAGTGTTTCTTTCTTTTTACTCTCCCTCTCCCTCTCCCTCTCTAAGGCATTGCCGTGGGACGTGCCGTCGCTATGCCGTGGCATGTCGTTTTCCGATGCCGTGGCATTGCCAGTATCCTCGTCTTTTTTCTGCCAGCGCTTTGCCGCGCGCTCGCGCTGAGCAGTGCGGGCTTTCCATGCGTGGAGCGCTTTCTCCGCTACCGTGGGATGGTACAGGCGGCCGTCCGCACACTTGATCCACCCGCGCAAAGCAAGGGATTTTACCTTTTTCCAGCGTGATCCAGCGGCTGATAAATGCGCGAGAACGCGATCATCATCCGGCAGGCTTGCCGCAGGAACTTGCAGCCAACTCTTGCACCAGAGTGCAACAGCCGCCTTGAATTCTTCACCAGTCGAGAGCGCAAAAAGATCGCTATCGATCAAACGAACCACGTCCAACTGCATGAATGGCAATCCGCGCAAATCGCAATCGTTTGGCGTCATTGGTTCAGGAATGCTCATGCCATCACCTCTGCGCGCACTGACATGCCGACTGAGCGCAGGAAATCGATAACCTCATCGAGAGACCGGCAGACGCCAACCTTTGCGCCAGCCGCGCGAAGCTCAGCATGCTTCGCCTTCTGCTCCGGAGACAGGCGCCCTTTCGGCGCCTTGAGCTCGATGTAGTAGGTCCGCTCATTCCAGACGATGCCGAGATCCGGCCAGCCTGGGAGGCAACCGCGCGCCTTTCGACGCGCGCCCTCTCTGACTCCGTTCTGGCGGTTCTCGAAAGATTGGGGGACCGCCCCCACGGGCAGGATGAACTGGAGAGCGTTCCAGATATGCCGGTGCAGGCGGTCTTCAATGTGTGCATTCATGCCTGATCTCCCATTCTCTGGGGAGGCCAGGACATTGCGCTGAGGCCTTTGACGGTATCGGCATTCCGCCAGAGCTTCGGCACTTCCATCTCGGGAGGCGGCATGGTCGCCGAAAGCACCGACGCGAAGATCGTGCAGGGGTCATCGATCGGCAGATTCATGCGCGGCCGCACCACGAGTGTCCGCTTCACGCCTTCCATCAACTCCCGCAGGAGCGCGGGAGAAGCGCCATCAGTGGCTTCGGCAAGAAGGTCGAGGTCATCATCATCAAAAGCGAACGGCATCCCGTAACGCTTGATGATGGCGAAGCGCTCCTGGAAGCCCGGCAAGGCAATGCCGATCTGCATATTGAACCGACGCCAGAAGGCCGGGTCGATACCATCGGGCAGGTTCGTGGCAGCCATGAAGTAGCCGACATTGAACTCTTCCATCTTTCGGAGAAGGACGGTCAGAGCGCTGTTCTTCTCATCGTCGCACTGGCCACCTGTTCGACCTGAGCGGCTTGCGCCGACGGCCTCCACTTCATCCATGAACAGCACGACAGGCGTTTCAGCGGCAGCAAGTCCGTCGAACAGCTTGGCCACGTTCTGACCACTCGCACCAAGAATACCGGCGATCAGATGCTCAGACCCCACAACGACCATCGGCAAGCCCAGACGCGCCGCAAAGTGATGGGCCAGCGTCGTCTTGCCGCAGCCAGGCGGGCCAAAGAGTAACGCATTGGTTCGAGGCTTTACGCCAACCGATTTGAGTTCCTCGGCCGCGCGGATCTCTGCCATCCACTGGAAGAGAGATGCGCGGACCGAGGCGTCGAGGATGGGTTCTTCCGCATCTTTGGGAGACCGAACGTCAGCAGTCTTTCCGAGGCATGCCTTCAGACGCTCAATCGGATCCTCTGCGGGTTTCCGCTGGATCCTTGTCGGCTGCATGTGCTGCTCGCGTCTCATGCCTCGTCCCCTTTCTCAGCCTTTTTCGGTGAGCGGCGCCACTCAGGAGGAATGTCCATGCCGTCGCTGCCAGCCTCCGAGCACCAACCTTCATCCCAAGACGCACGGGCCGGATCACCAGCAGGGAAAGGATTTTCGGTGACGCGCTTGCCCGATCGAAAGGCTTCCGCGCCCTGGCCTCGCGCCTCGGCCGGAGATGCTGCCGGTTCGGGCTCCGGTGTCGGGTCGAACATGTCATCGACGCCAGCTTCCCGGTCATCCTTTTCGTCGCGGGACATGTGCCGGCGAGCGTTATCGCTCATCGGCGTCCCGTCCAGCATACCAAGCGTGGCCCGATACAGCTCGCAGAGAGACTGCCATTCTTCACGCTCGGCCTGGGACATGGCGCGCTCACGGATCATCTGCATAATGACCTTGTTATCGAAGCCTGCCGACTTGGCCTCAGTCTTGATATCCGAGATGCCTTCGTTGATCCCCTTGCGTTCTTCCAAAAGCGTTTCGATACGCTGCACGAAAGAGAAGAGGCGGGCCTGGGAGTTGTTGAGCGTCATTTCCGGAGTTCCTTTCGTGCAGCGCGGACGTCATCCACCAATTCAAGAATTGAAGTGGCAAAAGCCTCATTCGCAGCCATTAATTGGATGACCGAATCAGCGTTTGGCATATTGGTTTGCGCGAGCCAGTTCTTGGCAGTGCGCGGCAAAGTGCATGCATCCTTAGCGATGCGATCACTTGCTTTGCGCAAGTCTGCATATTCATCAGATATCGCCTCGTAGATACGCTGCTGAATATTTATTCCATGGCCCTGAATTGCCGATTTTGTGGTCTTGTCTACTTCTAGCCCATCAGGAATTTTCACCGTTTCCATGAGCGGCGAGTACTTGAACCACTCCCCATGACAGCGGTTCTCCTTGAATTGGGCATGAAACCACTGCTCAAGAATTCGATTTCCAGGGACGGCTCGCAGCAGCTTCAACTCATCAGAGCCGGTCGAAGATAACCGCCGAATGCGCTCGCACGTCTGACGAGAGTATCCGATCTTCACAAGCCCAGTTTCTTTGCCTTGAGCAAGGTACACCGTCATGGCTGTCCCCCGATATCTGCTATGCGGCGCTCGAGCCGGTCTGCGATGGCCGTGAGGCGGTCTCCAAGATGCTTGAGGGCAATGGCTGCACGGATCGCATATTCTGCTCTCCATCGGAGGCAGTTAATGCGCAGGCGTAGGTATCCTGTGCGCATAGTTCATCCCATTCATGGCTAAGAGCGCGGTAGATGGCGGCTCTGTGCTCTGCCTGTCGTGCAGCGCGCTCTAGGTTGCTTCGGTATGCCTCGGTCAGCCGCAGATAGACGTAGGCCGGCAGCCTCTCCCACTCCCCGTAAAACAGGGACTTGGCCTGACGTTCCGTGATCTTCAGCAGCCGAGCGAGGCGGTGCAGGACTTCCTTGACGCACAGGCCGGGGCCGAACGTCTGAGAAAGGGTTCGGGCCATCGACTGGGCATCGCGGGTCACGCTCTCAGGAGAGGCGGTCATGCGGTTTTCCAATCTGGCGGAATACTTTTCCGGTATTTTGGACACGGGTTTCTCCATTCTCTGCCGTGTCAGCGAGCAGAGAAGGAGCAACCACGATGGAAGGAGACGCGCCCCGGACACCACAATTCGAGATCGATGCGGACACGCCGCACCTTGCCGTCGCACTGTGTCGGGATGCCCAGATCTGGGGCGCCCTGCACAGGCGGCAGCCGCAGGAGGTCAAGGACCACCTGGCGCTCAAACTGGCGATGTTGATTGGAGCGGACATCTGGGGCTGACGCTCAGTGCAATCCGCGATCCCGACCGAACGCACAGTCCGGAACGGGCGGGGGATTGCCGTCGAACAGAGCACGCCACGACACGTCCGAGAACGGTTCAAGCGGCAGACGCAGGATCGGCGGCGTGCGCTCCTTCTTGGGGTGCGTCGCCTCCTGTCGGGCCTTCTTCCATTTGGTGCGGATGGCTTTCGGAACCTGCCGCTCCATCGCAGCGGACAGCGAAGCCGGTGAGACACCAAGCTTCTTTGCGATGACGGTCGCACTTTCGACGCGCTCCATCATTTCAAGAAGAGCAGGCATCAGCGGCGCCCAGTCGATGCGGTTATGCGTGTTCTGCGGAGACGAGCCACCCGTTGCGCTCCCGTTCGGCGACAGGCCTGCAAGGCCCTGACGGCCGATCATCGAAGAGAGGGACGTTTCCTTCACCCCAAGGTGCGTAGCGATCTCACGGCGGGTCTTTCCAGCCCGCAGCATCGTCTCGACCTCGGGGGTGTATGGGGTCCAGTCGTGGCGGGCGGTCATTGTGCGACCCTCCCGGCAAAATGCGCCCGGATGAACGCGGCAAAGGACAGGGCGCAGAAGGCAATAGAAGCGAAATCAAACATCGTCCCAGACTCCCTTCTCGGAAGTATCGGGCGTAGCGTCATTGCGGGGATCGGCGGCAACCGAGTCCCCGATTTTGTTTTCCATTACATTGGATGAATTTGATGTCTGTTCGTAAAATTGTTTCCCTACAAACTCAGCCTGTTCAGAACCAAATTCTTGGTCGCTCCGAACACGAAGTGCGCGTCGTACTAAATGTCTCAGGCGTGAATACACCCGGTCAACCTGTGTACCCCGACAATGCGTTGATAACTTTGGAGTTCCGCGTTCAGGATCTTCCTGCTGTTGCGTTCTCTGATGTGGAGAAGTGGGTTTCGTCTGTACTGCAATTAACTGCTCAATAGCCTGCCTGCCTGTTTGCCACATAAAGGGGCGAACAATCCCCTCGATGCCGGGCACGATGCGATCCAGCCTGGCATTGAGGGTTCTAAGCTCAGCCAAGATGAGGCGATTAGTTTCGTCTCCCATCACGCCACCTCCTTCCGCTTGGCGCGGGTGGGGAGGGCGGCCGCGGCAATACGCTCCACAACGTCAATACGGGGAGAAGTCGTGCCTCGTTTCCATCGTGTCCAAGTGCTGACCGCAACTCCGGCGTTGGTGCAAACATCTCTCATCGACCTGCCGGAGGATTTCGCAGCAGCTTCGATTTCCGTGGGTGTGGGTATTTTGGTCATGCCGGATCATATGCGCAATAATGCGCAATCTACAAGCGCAAAAGTGCGCAGGGACGTTTTTATATTGATGTGCGAAAATGCGCATATGAATAGTAAGCCCACCATTCCTGATGTGCGCGAAAAGCAGCGCGCCTGGATCAATCAGATCCGCGACAGGTTTGGTGAGACCTATGCGGGAATTGCGCGGAAGAGTGGGATGGCCCCCTCAACTGTCGTTCGGTTTATGAATGATGAAACCGCCACCCATAGCCTATCTGCAAAAACGGAAGCCAAAATAGCGGCAGCTTTCAATGTGGAGCCTGCTGCTAAGCCTGCCCTTGAGCCGATTTCTGACTTTAATCGCGTACCCGTGATTGGTTACGTTCAAGCAGGCGTGTTTCAGCACGGGTTCTCGCAAGACTATTCATCGGAATATGTCTCCGTTTCTCCGGATCATAGATACCCCAACCTCCCACGCGTGGCCTTTCGCGTGCGCGGAGATTCCATGGACCTTCTGTACCCAGAAGGAACGATTGTGCTGGCGGTCCGGATCAACGATTTAGCGAGAGCGCCGAAGACCGGAGAAAAGGTCGTCGTGATCCGCCAGACCAACGGCGACCAGGAAGCGACAATCAAGCAAATCGAGATCAAGGAAGACGGTAAGGTCGTGCTTTGGCCTCGCAGTTCAAATCCTGAATTTTCGGCAGCTATCGTACTCCCGTCGATGGCCGATCTTGTTGAGATGCCAGACAACGGATGCCGACCGGAATACTGGATCGAAGGCGTGATCATTCAAAGCATTCGCCCTGAATGATCAGCGTCGTTGGGAAGTGGACTTGGAAGTGAGGATTTGAATCGTGGCAAAAGATATTTCTAAAATTCCCGATGAGAAACAGGAAGAATTGATTTTGGCGCACTATGAAACACCAGAGTGCACCACAGACTTCCATATAGGCGAGGACGGAGAGACAGTTTGGGCAACGCAAAGCCAAATTGCTGAAGCCTTTGATGTATCTGTCAGAAATGTGAGCGAGCATCTTCAACACATCTTCCGCGATGGAGAACTAGAAGAAAATTCAGTTGTCCGGAAATTCCGGATAACTGCCAAAGATGGAAAGAATTACAACACCTTACACTACAACCTCGATGCAATCCTAAGCGTGGGATATCGCGTTAGTGGACCCAAAGCGACGGCATTTCGCAAATGGGCAACGCAGGTTCTCAAAAGCTACATCACGCAAGGCTTTGCTCTTGATGAATCTCGTTTAAAACATGATCCGAATGCCCTTCAGGAATTAGCTGCAAAAGTTCGAGGGCTTCGCTCCGACGAGCAGAATATTTATCGGAGTGTGAGAGATGTTTTTGCATTCGGATCCAGTGATTATGACAGTAAAAGTCCTATCGTAAGATCCTTTTATGCGCGTCTTCAGGATAAATTTTTGTATGCAGTCACAGGCCAGACTGCTGCTCAAGTAATCCTTGAAAGAGCCAATGCAAAATCTCCAAACATGGGGCTAACCAGTTTTTCCGGAAGCAAAGTTAGAAAAGTAGATATAAACACTGGGAAAAATTATCTTCAGGATGATGAGTTATATCTTCTCCATATACTGTGTGAGCAATTTCTTCTTTTTGTGGAATCATCTGCCCTTCGCGGTAAGAAACTTACAATGTCAGAGCTTGATAAGAAGTTCGATGAGCTTCTTCGGGTGCAAGATCAAAAAGTTCTGACTACTTATGATGGCTTCTTCAAGGGAAGAGCTAATCAGCATGCCGAACGAGAATGGGCCCGTTGGCAAACAGAACGGCTTACAAAATAATAATCCACCCGGCTCCGGCCGGGTTTCTTTTTGCCCAGACCGAACCCCCTACGTCAGACAGGCATTGAATAATCGTCACCCGTCAACGGAGATGATCATGCTTCATACTTATGCCACCTGCGGACTGCCTACGCCTTATCCACCGCCACCTGTTCAGCCTCCTCCGCTTCCACCCCTGAGTGACGAGCCAGAGCCCATACAAGAGCCCCTGAACCGCTGAACTGACAGAGATCCGGTGAGAGCAGGGCTTTTTTATTAATTGTGCGCATTTTTGCGCTTGAAGAATGCGCAATAGTGCGCATATATTCTCCCTACACCGCACAAAGCGGCGAGGGAGAACCACAATGGCGAACCTGCCTGACAATTTCTCACAGAGCGCACGCGACAACGCTGAGCCTCTGTTGAGCGACTTCGGATTTCCACTTGTCCGGACCATCAATTTCGAGAAGTGGATCGCGTTGTATCCTGGCCCATTCGGCACGGTCCGCGAGCTCCACGACACACCCCACTTTGCAGTGTTCGAAGAACAGACGGGCCTCGGAATTTACGAGAAGATGGCAGACGGCCAACTCCGCCGAGGCCAGATTGCACGTCATAGCAACAGCGATGCGCGGGCCCTGGAGTGGTGCAAAGATTGGGTCGCAAAATATGAGGCAGTGATGTGATGCCTCATATCACCGCCCATGATCTGTCCACGGCTGCGGCCCTACTGCTGAAGGTTCAGGAAATCGCATATCGGATCAGTGACGATCCGGGGGCGGCAGAAGAACTGAGGCGACTTTCATTTCAATGCGGGGAAGTAGCGCGAACGCTGAAATATCCTCTGCATCAGATCAACCTACCCATCGCTGCCTGACCGGCAAGTAAACGACAGGAATTTCTGAAATGCGTGAAACAGCAAACGCCCGAAGTGCGTCTGGCGAACTGGAGTTCTTTCTGCCTGCGGTGCGGCGAGAGATCATGAACCTTGAGAGCCTGATCACCTACCACAGCAATCAGGCGATCATCGCACCGATGGAGAATGACCGGCGCGTAGCTCGGGACGTGAAGACGTCTGCACTGACCCGGCTGAACGAGATCTACGAGCGCCCCGACGTGAAGCAGATCATGCGGACGCTCGGCGCGGTGCAGGCCGGTCTGGCCTTCATCATGATGGAAACGCGGGGGGTAGCATGAGCGATAAAGAAATTACTACAGCAGCGCGTTACGGTCGTCTTAATTCATACGACTTGCGGCGCGCGCTTATGTGTCTTCCCAAGGATGTCCTAAATGTCATCAAGGATGGGAAGTTATTCTTGGCTGGCGGATACCTTCGTGCCTGCGTTGCCGGGGAGCCGATTTCAGATATTGATATTTTGTCGCCTAACCGCACAACAGCTGAAAAGTGGGCACAATATCTCTCAGGAAGCCGGGGAGGACGCGAACCGTGGCGCACCAAGAATGCTATTACTCTCTCCGAGGTTGGCAAGACCCCAGTTCAGTTCATCCACAGATGGACCTTCAACGCTCCAGAAGAGATCATAGAGAGCTTTGATTTCACGGTTGCGCAAGCCGTCATTTGGTATGATGGCGCGATATGGAAATCTCTTGTCTCTTCTGATTTTTATCAGGATCTAGCGGCAAAGAGGCTTCGATATACCTTCCCAAATCGCCACGAAGATGCGGGCGGAAGCCTTCTGCGCGTCCAGAAATTTCTAAAGCGCGGCTATGATATTTCGCCCGAAAATCTAGCCAAGGTTATTTCGCGCCTGATTGGTGGTGTCAGGGAAGATGCGCCGTTTTGGCAGGGCACCGAGGAGGATAAGGCTACGATTTTAGCCTCTCTCCTCCGCCAAGTTGACCCGCTTCACATTATTGACGGGGTCCCGTCAGACGATTGCCTTGAGGATCCAAGGACGCCCGAACCTACTGAGTTTGATGCGACAGGAGTGCCGCTGTGAGCGCCCGCATAGAGAAGCCCGGCATCTACGATATGCCAGAGGCTGTTTATCACTCAGACCCATGCTTGGAGCCGAGCCTTTCAAACTCGATCGCTCGCGTCCTGCTGGATCAGAGCCCGATGCACGCCCGCTACGCGCATCCGCGCCTCAATCTCAAACGTGAACCGTTTGAGGTCACGGCAGCGATGGACTTCGGGACGGCTCTGCACAAGCTACTTCTCGGCAAGGGGGCCGCAATCGTCGAAGTGAAGGCGGACGCCTATCGTTCGGCTGCGGCGAAAGAGGCTCGGGACGCCGCGAGAGAAAGCGGCTTCGTACCGCTTCTCACGGAAGCTCATGATCGCGTTTACGAGTGTGCCGGCGCAGTTCTTGAGCAGATGAAGCAACGCGAGGATTGCGCTGAGTTCTTTGCGCCAGGTCGCTCGGAAGCCGTGATGATTTGGAAGAAGGGCGACATCTGGTGCCGGGGAATGGTCGATCGGCTCCCAGATGACCCGAAGGCTCCAATCTTCGACGTGAAGAGCACCGGCATGAGTGCGAACCCGACCGAATGGGATCGGCGCATGGTCAAAGCGTATCGCACACAGGATCGGTTCTATGCCCAAGGAGCAAAGATCCTTCGCGGCGTTGAGCCTCAGCCGATGCGCTTCATCGTTGCAGAAATGAAAGCGCCGTTTGCTGTCTCCGTTCTGACGCCAGCGCCAACGCTGCGCAGTTTGGCCGAAGACGACGTGTCTCGCGCTCAAGGCATGTGGAGCAATTGCCTCAAGCGCAATGAATGGCCCGGCTATCCGCACACCGCACACATCGAAGCCCCGAACTGGCTGCTTCGCGAGGCTGAAGAACAGGCCATGCGCGATGATGCCCTGGAGTACGCACAATGACTTTCACTATTCGCCCCGCTGTTCGCAGCAAGATTGGCCTCCTGTTCGGGATCGCTGGCGCATCGGGCTCTGGCAAGACCTTCTCAGCGCTGACGCTTGCGGAGGGGATCAAGGGCAAAGACGGGAAGATTGCCGTCATTGATACTGAGGCCGGCCGTGCGCTGCACTATGCACCCAAGCCCGGAGATAAAGCGAACCCGGCCAAGGGCACATTTGAATTCCTGCATTTGGATTTCCCGGCTCCTTTCACGCCGTCGCGGTACGTCGAAGCAATCAAGGCTGCTGAGGATGCGGGCGCGACAGTGATCGTCATCGACAGCATGTCGCATGAATGGGACGGGGAGGGCGGCTGTTCCGATATGGCTGAACAAGCCGCCATCGCTGCGGCGACGGATCGGAATGGCATTGTTCAGGCCTGGAAGGTCGATGCGATGACCGCGCCAAGCTGGAAAAAGCCCAAGCAGTTGCACAAGCGTATGATGGCCAAGCTGATCCAGACGCGCACGCATCTGATTTTCTGCCTCCGCGCTCAGGAGAAAATCAAGTTCGAGAAGGTTCGCAACGAGCAGACAGGCAAAGAGCGTAATGAGATCCGCCAGCTTGGCTTTATGCCGATCTGCGAGAAGTCATTCATGTTCGAGCTTTCCGGATCCATGACGATGCACCCGGAGACACCGGGCCAGCCGCGTTATGATCTGCAACGCAAGCTGAACCACGATCTCCAACAGATTTTTCCGCACGGCGAACAGATCACCATCGAGAAGGGCGAACGTCTGCGGTGCTGGGCCGACACCGGAGAGGATCGACCGCCCGTTGATCAAGACGCGGAGGATGCAGCAGGGCTGATTGGTTACATCCAAGACGCCCACAATGAGGAGCGTTTGCAGACCATCACAGGTTCACCGAAGACAGTTCGATTTCGAAAGCATCTCGCAGAAAATCGTCCAGATCTTGCAGATCGTGTCACCGACGCCGTGAACGAAGCCTTGGCAATTTTCAACCAAGAGGTCGCGGACGAGGGAGAGGCGGCATGACCCACCCCCGCGAGATCAACGAAGACCTGAGCGACGTGATTGCGCGCTCACTCCTCATGGAGCGGATCGAGCGTGCAGCGGCCCTGCCGTGCCTTTCCGACCTCCGCCATGACGACAACGAAATCCGCCGTGAGAGCGGCCTGCTGAATGCTGAGAAGTGGAGCGCGTAATGGCTGATTTTATTCTGATTTACCCTGTTCATAAAAATGGATCCGCTGAGGCAATTCTGCTGCCCGTCATTGAAGTAGGGCCTGCATTTCCAGTTATGGGCAGCGGGGACATGCGTGGGATTGGATCGTGGCTTCATGTGGCCGAATACATCAGCCCATCCGGCCGCATGTTGGTCCACGGCACGCCCATGGAAATTGCTGAGGCGATTGCTGCTGACGGCCGTGTCGCCGCTCTGACACCCAAAGAGCAGACGTCCGAAGAGGTCGCAGCATGACCGCCCAAATTCCCACCCTGATCGAGGCGCTGGCCCTCGTGATCCTGCTCCACCTTGCGGCCGGTTCGCGGCCGGGGAGTGTTTGAGATGATCCGGCTTCTCAAGAAAATCCGCCGGTTCTTCACAGAGCCAGACGCGGGCCATGACGAAAATTTCGACGATTGGGCACAGAGGATTACGTGGTGATGACCCAGAAAGACCCGACCAATCACCTCGGCCTGAACGATGGCCGCTGGCACGAAGTCCAGTCCCACCATGCCGGGCTATCCGCACCGGACTACGAATTCCGCTGGTCAGGCACCGGACGGCAGATCCGTGACGTGGCAGCCAGCCGGAGTGCAGCAGAATGACGCAGGAACAGAACGTGCGGACGCGGGATGAGCAGGTGATAGCCTTGGCTAAGGCTATTGGTCCGGAAAGGATTTTCCATCTGCTTAACCAATCCTATCAAGAAGAAATCTGCCAAAGGGCTTGGGCCCACATTGAGGAAGCCGAAGCCCGAGGCGCGGAAGAAGCGCGGCGGGTGGATGCGGAACTGTCACGGGCACAGATGTTTTGCCGGGACCAGAAGGACGCCTCTGACCGTATGCCGGAACGGGAAGACGTGGTGCAATGGCAGAAGGACCAGAACGAGTTCTTCCTTTCCACGGTGCTTGAGGTTGTTACCGAGTATGCCGTTTGGCGGGACCGAAAGGATGCGGAGAGGCAAGAACCGGTTGCGTGGCGCTGGACTTGGAAGGCCGATACGGCCGCCTGTAAATTGTGGCGCTTCGACGCTGATTTACCAACGGGACCGGGGTTAATTGAACACTTCGATGCCCTCTACACCCACCCCGCCAACGTCGCCGCGCTGGAGGCGAGGGTGAAGGAGTTGGAAGATGCCATGTCTGGGATTTCGCAATACTGCGAAGACACCCTTGATGGCCCGGTTAAGGGTGATGCGGATATGGCTTGGCATCGTGAAGGTGTTGAGGAAATCCAGAAGCGCGCCCGCGCCGCCCTCACACACGAGGGAGGGGAGTGATGGTCGAGGAAACAACGCCGGACGGGTACCACACCGGGACTATTTCTATTCGTAAGAAGATGCCCGGTTTCGTGGATATTGAGGGGAAGTCTTTCTCTATCCGCCTTTCCGATGAACAGGCCATGGATGTCGCATTTGCGATTTCGTATCAGGCAGCTTTGTTGAAACCCGCAGGAGATCCGGCATGAGCGGGTGGACGGATACGGAGCGGCTGGATTGGATGTCGATGGATACGGCACCGCAAGATGGGTCTTCTTTTCAGGCACGAATACCGGGACATGGAGAAGACAATGTAATTCGATGGGATTGTTCCATAGAACATGTGGACGGCAATGAATGTGGGACATGGGCTTTCGCATCAGAGCAAGAGCCGCCCGATTGCTGGACAGATGGATGGTGCTGGAAGTCTAACGAATACGGCGAACAGTCGGTCCTACCAACGCACTGGAAGCCCCTTCCGGACGCCGCCATGGACGCGGAGGAACGGGGATGAGTGAGGCGTCGCAGCTTTTGACCGTAAAGGAAGTGCAGTCACGCCTCGGCTGGAGCCGGGCGACGATCTACCGGCACATGAGCGCAGGCCAATTTCCGAAGCCGCACCGTTTGTCAGCCGGCTCGGTCCGGTGGGATCAGCACGATATTGAGGAACTGATCCGCATCGGAACGGATGCGTGGCGCAAACAGCACGAGGGAGCCCTATAAGGAGCGGGCCTTGCGGCTCGTGCTCACCAATTCTTTGAGGCTGGCCTGCTTCTCCAAAATAAGGTCGGCCCAGATCTGCGCCAACTCACGGCGGCGCGAAAGGAACAGGGCGCGGTTGTATGCGCCCTCCACTTTGTCTTTCATGACATGGGCAAGCATCAGGTCAATGGCCTGCCGGTCTTCCGGGAACCGTTCATTCATCGAGCTTGAGAAGGTAGCCCGGAACCCATGCGGAACGTGACGTTGATGGTATCCAGCCCGGTTCAGCAGATATCCGATCGCGTTCTCACTCATGACTTGCTTCGGGCGGCGAGCATTCGGAAATAGATGCGGCCAGCGCCCGGACAGAGGGCGCAACGCTTCGAGCAGTTCAACCGCCTGGCGTGAGAGCGGTACCAGATGCTCCCGTTTCTTCTTCATTCGAATTGCCGGGATACGCCACAGCGGCTCGGGGCCGTCCAGGTCCTCGAACTCGTCCCACATCGCATAGCGCAGTTCACCCGGCCTGACGGCGGTCAGGTACAGCAGCCGCAACGCGAGGAGCGTGACCGGGTGCGCGTCTTCGCCTTCGGTCTTGCGGATCATGGCGCGGGCCTCATCCAGATCCGTGATGGCCGGCTGCCTGCCGCGAACCACGGGACGCAGGGCAGGGGCCACAATGGCAGCCGGGTCTGCTGCTCCATAGCCGCAGGCAATGGCATGGACGAAAATGTCTGACATACGCTGGCGGGTGCGATGAGCAGACTCTACCGCCCCGCGCGTTTCGATCTCTCGCAGGACAGCAAGCACGATCGGGGGCGTCAGGTCATTGACCGGCATGTGACCCACAAAAGGCAGCACATCGCGCTCCAAGCTGCGCCACACATCCGCAGCATGTCGATCGGTCCAGAGATCCTTCCTCTGAGCGAACCAGTCCCGGGCGGTCGCAATGAAGGTCTGGGCGGGATCGACCTTGCCAATCGCCCTGAGCAATTTCTTCTCTTTTGCCGGGTCCCGACCGGCCTGCAGGACCTTGCGTGCCTCATCCCGCTCCGACCGGGCATCAGGCAGCCGAACGTCCGGGTATGATCCGATCGTGTAGGTCTTTTCCTTGCCCTCAATCTCATAGCGCCAACGCCAGTGTTTTCCTCCCGAGGGCGTCACCTGGAGATACAGGCCCCCGCCGTCCGTGAGCTTGAAGGCTTTGTCTTTTGGCTTGGCCGCACGGACCTGCGAGTCTGTCAGCATTTGGCTCTACCCGGTCTCTTCCCAAATTATACCCGCCGTCTACCCGGTCCGGAACGAGACAGGATGAGACAAAACGAGAACGAATGAGGCAAGAGAATGGCGCAAAACACTGGATATACCAAGGCTTTGAGACAACATGAGACTGATTGGGAAGGGGATCTGGCGGAGAGAGTGGGATTCGAACCCACGGTACGCTATTAACGTACACACGCTTTCCAAGCGTGCGCCTTAAGCCGCTCGGCCATCTCTCCTGTCGAGCGAGACGGTGTTTACGAAAGGTTTGACGTCAGATCAAGTCCCTTTCGGGCATTTGCGACAAATTTTTCAATCAGTTCAGCAGATTTGCAGCCGGGGGACGATTCAACCCCTGAAGAAACGTCTACTGCCGGGGACTGACTTTCCTGAATCGCGTTCTGGACATTCCGGGGGGTCAGGCCGCCGGCGAGCATCCAGAATGAAGGAGGCGTCCAATTCTGTGTCAACGACCAGTCAAAGGTGCGGCCGAGCCCGCCCGGACGGCAATCCTGTGGCTGTTTCGGGGCTTCAATAACATATCCTGACAGTTTCGGATCTGTCGGCAGGTCAGAACGTGAGGCAATACCGCAGGCCCGCCAGACAGGACATCCGAAGCGGGACTGGATTTCGAGCGCGCGGTCAGCAGTATCGTAAATCTGAAGGATATCGAGTGGAACCGCCTGAAGAACATGTTCGATCAATCCGTCATCTGCCTTGACGAAAAGGCCCACTCGCAGCGGACCGTTTTCCTTCGCAGATGGTACACTTTGATGCAATCGTGATGCCTGATCGGCAGTCACAATTCTGGGGGAGGTTTCGCAGAACACGAATCCGACCCAGTCCACTTTCAGACGGGTACAGAGTTCCATCGTCTGGACATCACGGATGCCACAGATCTTGATGCCCGTCATGCGCTGGCGAGGTCTGCCATGATGGCTCTGGCGGCCAGAACGGGATCGGCGGCTTTCGTGATGGGCCTGCCTACGACAATCCAGTCAGCTCCTGCTTTGGCGGCCTGAACGGGCGTCATGATCCGTTTCTGATCGTCCGCTGCGCTACCCGCAGGACGAATGCCGGGGACAACGAGGATGGGGTCATCACCCAGGGCATCGCGCAGAGGGGCTATTTCGTGTGCGGAGCAGATCAGGCCATCTGCTCCGGCCTGAATAGCCAGTTTACCGAGCCTGAGCACCTGTTCCTGAGGCGTCGCATCTACGCCGGTCTCAAGCAGACCTGCGGCATTCATGCTGGTTAGGACGGTGACCGCGAGCAGTCTGGGGCGCTGTGCCTGTTCGTGAAAGGCGGCTTCCAGAGCGTCTCTGGAACGCGAAATCATTTCCACCCCACCACTGGCATGGATGGTCGTCAGGGTCGGTTTCAATGGAGCAAGTGCGGAAAGGCCTGACGCGACCGTATGAGGAATATCGTGCAGCTTCAGGTCCAGAAACAGCCGATGTCCCTCGGACACTGCCTTTACGGCGTCCAGCCCGCAGGCATAGGTGAATTCGAGACCGAGCTTGATGGCGTCGACGTCATTTTTCAGGGTATCTGCCCAGTGCTGGGCCTGAGTGCGCGAGGCGGTATCGAGGGCTGCGATCAGTCGTGTGCGGCGTGACATGCTGGAGATCAGACCTTTGGCTCTGAAGAAACGGCAGAAGCGCCGGAAGAGGAGAGGGGGGCTGTCGGGTTCTGCAGACGGTCGAGACGCTGATGAAGCTCAACCAGCTGGCTTTCCAGTGTGCGGACATGCTGCTCGGCCCGACGCGCGCGTGAACGCTGCTGCATGTCGCCGATAAGGCCAATCAGGAAGCCGAACAGAAGCGCGATTACGCCTACTCCGAGGACCAGCGTTCCGATCGACAGATGCCAGCCAAAAGAGACCAGCCAGATGGGTTCCAGATCCGTATTGCTCAGGGCAAAGACGATCAGGACCGCAAGAAGAATAACGAGAATGAGCAATCTGAGCATGAACATGGTCCTATCGTGCTGTCTGCAGCGCAACAAGGCGTGCGGGCTGGAAGAATGTTTCCCTGTCAGCAGTCATGATGTCCTGTCGCGGCGTGCATCATGCGCCAGTGCTGACCTTGTGCAGGATGGCGATATCATTCCCAGCATATCGCAGAAGATCCATGACTGCACGAGTGAGGAAAGAAGGCCTTCCACTTTTTCCGGAAACCCGGTGTTTTTCTGGAAAGAATACTCTACTCGAAAGGCGCCTCTAAAATCGCCCCGCTGGTCAAAACTGAAACATCGTGACAGAGTGCCGGGTGCCACATTTCATTGCATTTCAGTGCAATACGGAATGAATCAGATGATGACCGCATGAGGATGCAAGCCAATGGATCAGACATACACCGATACCGTGACGGGCAGTCCGGCTAGCCTTGATGTATCGGATTCCCTGCCTTCTTCCTCATCCCTGATTGTTGGATCGCAGTATCTTCGCACTCTGACCATTGATGTCCAGAACACCCCGGATGTCTACCGCGACCTTCCGTCCCAGCCCCATATCGGCATGACGGTGGATGTCACGGGACGCCAGCTTGGAGATCAGCCGACATTTGAAGTCAGCCTGGTCATTCGGGCGCAGGGTTTCGAGAATGCGCCGACACAGGACGCACCTACCTCCAGAGTACTTTACGAAATCAGTCTGGCTTACGCGGGTCTGTTCGGCCTGACGGGACGCATTCCGCAGGATGCGATCGAGCCCCTGCTGCTGGTTGAGGCACCGCGTTTCCTGTTCCCTCCCGCACGAAGCGTTCTGCTGAATACGATCCGCGAGGCGGGATTTCCCTCACCGAACATCCAGCCCATAGATTTTCATTCGCTCTGGCAGAGCCGGCGCGCCCAGCAGCGATAAAGGTGGGATAACGGCGTTCAGCGGGTGACTCCAGAGGGTTCAGCGTCAATGAAAGATCATATTCTTGAATCCCCGGCTTTTGCTGGAGACCGCCCCCCGCTCTGGGCTGCATTTGACCCAGAATGGTATCGGACGCGCTATGGACAGCGGCTGCGGCAGGAGGCCAGGGACGGAGCGGATGCGTCCGAGCTAGATCTGAGCGACGAAGGGCTGGAACGTCACTGGAAACAGTATGGTGCCAGAGCTGGATTTTCTCCCAACCGGTTCTTCGATGAAGAATGGTATCTCCGCCAGAACCCGGACGTCCGTGAAGGGATCCGTCTGGGGATTTTTGACAGCGGTTTCCTTCATTATTGCGAAAGTGGGTTTCGGAGCCGCTCTCCACACTGGCTGTTTTCTGAAGAGAACTACTTCAGCTGCAATCCGGATCTGAGTCCGCATGTTCTCAAGTCACAGGGGTTCTGTAACGGTTACGATCATTACCTTGCGATAGGCGATCAGGAGCACCGCAAATCCCACGCGTTTTTTGATCCCGAAGTTTTCCGTGCCGCCAGCATGACCGAGCGGCAGCACTATGATTTCGCAATTGGGGATTTCGTCCAGTTCATCAGGTTTTCGTCTGCCGGGCGTCGACGCAGCTCATGGTATTTTGACCCGCAATGGTATCTGAGCCGTTATCCGGACGTAATCGAAGATCTGAAGAACAACCGCTACCAGAGCCCACTCCATCATTACCTGACGAATGGAAACCCGACAGCCTTCGATCCCAATCCGTGGTTCAGTGAAGCTTTCTATGCCGAACATTATCCCGATGTTGGCGAAGTTGTGACCCAAGGGAGATTCCGAAACGGTTACGAACACTTTATCCGGTTCGGAATTTCAGAAAAACGTCAGCCGCAGGCGGGGGTCGATCTCGCGGGCTTCCTGAGGCAGAGCGGAATACAGCGCCTGTTGCGCCAGCCTCATATCCCGGACATTTTTGCCCTCTGGGTCCAGTCTCAAGGGAGCCCCACTCCGGACGAAGCGCTGGAGGCATCGGAAGAACAGTACCAGTTACTTGATCTTCAGCGGGCTCAGACCCTCATTCCATCGCTGGTCCGTGCACCACTGGATTTTCAACCGGTCACGGCGCCGGACATCACAGTTATCCTGACTGTTTCAAACCAGTTTCAGGAAACACTCTCTACTCTTGCGGCACTCCATGCGAATAATGACCGCAATCTTCAGGTCATTCTGGTCGATGCCGGCTCTACGGACGAAACCGCACAGATCGAAAGATTTGTGCGCGGGGTCCACATCGTCCGCCCTCCTTACCGTACCACTCACGCTGAACAGAGGGGGCTTGGTCTTGAACTTGCCCGGGCGGAGATCGTCCTGCTGGTTTCCGCCGGTGTCCAGCCTTTCCCCGGAGCCCTGAAGATCGCGCTTGAAGCCTTTGCAGACCCACAGGTCTGGGCGGTAGGCGGACAGTCCCTGGGGCTGGATGGACGGGTCCGGGAGGCTGGAAGCGTCATCTGGAGAAATGCGGGCTTTACGCCTTTCGGGATTGGTATGCGGGCCAACGAGCCTGAAATTGCCTTCCGACGGTGGGTAGACGGTTTTACCGGCGGCCTTCTGTTCTGCCGACGGTCTGCTTTGCGGACCCATAATCACCTCACTCTGGGAGGTATCGGCCCAGAAGCGGAGATGCTGGCGATCTGTCTCTCCCTGCGACAGGCAGGTGGGAAAATCCTTTATGATCCGGATGTGATCGACAGATCGCCGCCTGAACCCGCAATCGCGGCGGACTTGCGCGCGCGCAATGAATCCTGGCTGAAACGCCGCTTTTCCGGGTTACTCTCCAGACAGCCACTGCCCGGAACCAGCCTCATGCGGGCACGCTCGGCATTTGGAACGTCAGGGATCCTGTTCCTGTGCCAGCAATTGCCTCATCCCGTATTGGGAACACCTAGTCTGCGTCATCGGGATATGATGATCGGCCTCAGCCGGCTCGGATATCGGGTAACCGTCTTTCCGCTGGACGGCACACTTCACGACGGTGTGGCAACGGCTTTGGACTTTCCGCCTGAAATTGAACTGATGGATGACTGCGACCTGTCCGAACTTCCGGGCTTTCTGCGAGACCGCGCGGACTGTTTCGATGCTGTCTGGATCGGCGGGGTGCAGACACTCCAGCAGGCAGCCCCGGTCCTGCAACAGCATTCCCGGTCATTACCAAAACTCGGAATTGTGGCGGATATTCACGCAGGCCCTGCCAGAGAGAGGCATCTGCGCAGGCGCGTCGGCGCTCTCAATGACCGCGACCTGTTTCTGGACGATCTGGAACTGGATACCGATCAGGTCTGGCTGACACAGGCTGTCGTTGTCGGAAACGAGGAAGAGAAAGCGGATCTGGAAGCCCTCGGCCTGACCAGTATACGCGTCATTGGGCACCCCCCAATTTCGTCAATGCTCTCTCCGTCCTTTGAAGAACGCTCGGGCATCCTTCTGGCCCTTCCGGTCCATACAAGCGGCGATGCAGTTCATGACGGTCTGCATTTCTTTATTCATGATGTCCTTTCAAAACTGGACCGTGACCTTCCGCCGGAGGCCACCGTTCTCCTGGCAGGGTACCGGTCCGAGCAGATCGACCTTTCAGCCTTTACAAGATATCGTCGGCTGGAAGCCTTTCCCGAAGAAGCCGATCTGACGGCGCTCTACAGATCCCGTCGTATTCTCGTGGAGCCCGCGCGCGTGCTGGCAGCCGCCCCACGGGAAGTTCTGGATGCCGCCGCTGCCGGGTTGCCTTCAGTCCTTTCGGAGAGCGTCTGCCATACACTGGGATGGGAAGACGGCCAAACATGCCTGTCAGGCGGATTTTGTGACCCCGACCGCTTCGCCAAGGCCGTCATCCGGCTGTATACGGACGTGGGTCTGTGGAATACGATAAGCCGACAGGCGCAATCCGTAATGGACGCAGATGCCGCCCATTCGAGCTTCTACGAGGATCTGAAAGACGTTCTTTCGGTCGCGGCAGGCACTACGCCCCTGATACCGTCAACCGCCCCCCTGCGTCCGCAGAAAGTCCCTGAAGTTCAGGCAGCTTTTGCTCCGGCCCCGATCCGGCTACAGCCACGTCGACTAACTACGGGCAACGTCTGAAGACACGACGCTGCCGCCCGACTTCATGGAAATCTACCAGCCTGAACATGGATAACACGATGACTGCCTATTCCGAGAAACTTGATGCCGTTCTTCAGAATGTCGACACCAATCTGGATGCATCGGTCTCACGTCTTTTCGAGATCCTGCGTATCCCGAGCATTTCCACTCAGCCCTCACATGCCGCCGATTGCCGCAAGGCTGCAAACTGGATGCAGCGCGAACTCGAACAGCTGGGCATGAAAGCGGATGTTCGGGATGTTCAGTGGTCAGTTCCCGGTCATCCAATGGTTGTCGGGCACGATCAGCGATCGGCAGCGGATGACAGCCTCCCGCATGTCCTGTTCTATGGTCACTATGATGTTCAGCCGACAGATCCGGAATCGCTCTGGACTGCGCCTCCCTTCGAGCCTCGTCTGGTCGAGGAACCTTCCGGCCGCCAGGTGATCGTTGCCCGTGGTGCAAGCGATGACAAAGGTCAGGTCATGACCTTCCTTGAGGCGTGCCGGGCATGGAAACAGGTCACGGGGTCGCTTCCGGTCCGGGTGAGCGTCCTGCTGGAAGGCGAGGAAGAATGTGGCGGTGCAAACCTGCTCCCGTTCCTCAAGGAAAACGCCGCAGAGCTGAAAGCGGACGTCGCACTTGTCTGCGATACCTCCATGGCCGACCGGAAAACACCGGGGATCACCACGTCCCTGCGCGGCATGATGGCGGATGAAGTGGTCATCCAGTGCGCCAGCCATGATCTGCATTCCGGTCTGTATGGCAACGCTGCGGCCAACCCGATTGCCGTTCTGTGTCAGGCTCTCGCTACACTGCGGAACGCGGATGGCGGTGTGACGCTTGCAGGGTTCTATGACGGCATTCAGGATCCTGCCCCCGCAACTCGTGCGCAGTGGAGCAGGCTCTTTCCTGGCGACAGCTCCCTGCTAGAGGAAGCAGGCCTGTCGGTTGCAGCGGGCGAGAAAAACTACAGCGCCATCGAGCAGACATGGTGCCGCCCCAGCTGCGAGATTAATGGAATTTCGGGCGGTTATGAAGGCGAGGGGTTCAAGACCGTCCTGCCTGCCAAGGCTATGGCAAAGGTTTCGTTCCGTCTGGTTCCGGGGCAGGACCCGGATCGCATCCGCGAAGCATTCCGCGCCCATATCCGTGCAGCCCTGCCTGCAGACGCACACGTGACCTTTACGGCGCATGGCGGATCTCCGGGTTTCGAAGTCTCCCGTGACAGCCGGTTTCTGAACCCGGCGCTGCAGGCTCTGACGGATGAATGGGGCGTTCCCGCCGCCATGGTCGGATCGGGTGGCTCCATCCCCGTGGCCGGTGAAGTGCGGGATGCACTCGGGTTGGATGCCCTCATGATCGGCTTTGCCCAGAATGACGACCGGATCCATTCCCCAAACGAACAGTACGGGCTGGACTCTTTTCACAAGGGAATCCGCTCCTGGGTTCGGGTTCTGGCCGCGCTCGCTGAAGCAGGCTGATGATGCGCCCTTCCAGACCACTCGCACTGACACTGGGCGACCCTGCGGGCATTGGTCCCCAGCTTACGGCGCAAGCCTGGCGCAGCCTCAGGCATTCAGGGGAGGGGACGTTCTTCTGGCTGGGCGATCCCCGTCTGATAGAGGTCGCAGTACCCGTCACCCGGATTGAAACGCCGGAAGAAGCGGACGCGGTTTTCGCCGTCAGCCTGCCCGTTTTGCCGGTCCTGTGTGATGCAGCCGTGATTCCGGGCCAGCCTCATCCACGCAATGCCGCAGCCACGATCAGCAGTATTCGTCTGGCCGTTGAATACGTGCTTGCAGGCCGGGCGGGCGGCGTCGTGACCAACCCGATCGCCAAACATGTTCTGGCAGCGGCAGGCTTTCCATATCCGGGACATACGGAGTTTCTGGCAGCTCTGTGCGACATGCCGGGGGAGGAGATCATGATGCTGGTCTCGCCCCAGCTCAGGGTCGTGCCGGTCACGGTGCATGTTTCGCTGCGAAAGGCTCTGGAAATGCTGACGACCGATCGCATCGTAAGCGTAGCGGAGACCGCAAACGCAGCCCTAAAACGTGATTTCGGGATCTTGACCCCACGTCTGGCGATTGCGGGCCTCAACCCTCATGCCGGTGAACAGGGGTTGATGGGAGAAGAAGAAATTACGATCATCCGGCCTGCGATCGAGAAACTTCGCGCGCGGGGGATCGACTGTCTGGGGCCGTTCCCGCCTGATACGATGTTCAGCAATACGGCCCGGCCAACCTATGATGTCGCCATCTGCATGTACCACGATCAGGCGCTTATCCCGCTCAAAACGCTCGATATGGCGCACGGCGTAAATGTGACACTGGGACTGCCTCTTATCCGCACATCGCCCGATCACGGCACGGCATTCGATATCGCAGGCCCCGTGACGGAGACGTGCCGCGCCGACGTCTCAAGTCTTCTGGCCGCCATCCGTCTGGCGGACGGGATGAGTGCTTATCGGGAAGGAAAAAAATCATGATCCGGCTTGGTGTGAATATTGATCACGTCGCGACATTGCGAAACGCACGAGGCGGTACGTTTCCTGATCCAGTCGCGGCGGCAGACCTAGCCATTGCGTCAGGCGCAGATGGGATCACGGCACATCTGCGGGAGGACCGTCGCCACATCCGTGACGCCGACATGCCGCGCCTGAGAGCACTATCCGCACCGCTGAACTTCGAGATGGCTGCGACAGACGAAATGGTCCGGATCGCCTGTGAGCTTCGTCCCCATGCGTGCTGTCTGGTTCCGGAAAGCCGACAGGAAGTCACAACCGAAGGTGGGCTTGATGTCGTCGGACAGCGTGAAGCCCTGACGCCCCGCATTGTCCGACTTAAAGAAGCCGGGATACGGGTTTCCCTGTTCATTGATCCCGATACGCGACAGATCGAGACGGCAGCAGCACTCGGAGCGCCCGTCGTCGAGCTTCATACGGGAGCTTATGCACTGGGCGGCGGGCACGAGCTGGAGCGTCTGCAGAAGGCCGCAGAGACGGCTGCCGCCTGCGGACTGGAGCTTCATGCCGGACATGGGCTGACTTATGACAACGTCGAAGCAATTGCGGCCCTGAAGGGCGTTGCCGAGCTCAATATCGGCCATTTTCTGATCGGGCAGGCCATTTTTGACGGCCTGGGGCCAGCCGTTCAGAGAATGAAGCGTCTGATAAACTCCTGAACAAAAAAAGGGGCCGGGACAAAGACTGTCCCGGCCCTTTTCAGGCTCACTTGACCGGCTGGATAACCGGCTGAGTGTCGTCCTTGCTGAATTTGGGGACGTATTTTCCAGACTGATCGGAATAGGTGGCCGTACCGCTCTGGGGTGGGGTACGCGGCGGATGGAAAGCCGACACAGGCCCGAACGGCCCTGCATTCACACGGCGCATCGTCGATTCACGCTGGCGGGCACAGCCTCGCGTGATGATGGAGCAGATGCCGTCCGTTCCGATATATTCATCGTCATTGCCGGTGTAATGGACTTCCGAAACCCGGTCATGATCCACGCGGACCAGCATCCGGCAGGTCGTCCCGCCGCCGCCCAGAGCAGACTGGTAAATGCTGATTGCGGACTGGACAGGAATAAATCCCGAATCAGCAGGCATGGTCGGCAGCGCCATGCTTCCGTCATACTGCCAGAGTTCGGTCGTATCGTTCAGCTTCTTCGTGCTGGCCGGAATACCCGCGCAGGACTGAAGGTCGTAGCTGGTCATCCCGATCATTTCATACTGCGCCTTGTGGGCGTTCCGGGAATCAAAATACCCACATCCCGAAAGGGCGGCAGTGGAGGTCAGGGCAACGATCATTCGAAGGAAAACCGGGCGCATCATGTCTCCTTTGCGCGTAAGGGGGAGCAGACTGCGGACCCTGAACGATTCATGACGAACAGGTCACAATCACATGTGAAGTGCCCGGTTTCTACAACAGCATCCCTGACGGGGATAGAGGAGGCGGGTTCCTTTGTGCGTGTCGATGGGTTACAGGGCAGTTCCCTTGCAGCACAGGAATGCCACCAATGGCCGATATGACCCTATCCGAGGTGACACGCCTCCAGACCACGCTCCAGCGCCTGCTGGGCTCTCCGAAACTGACTGTCAACAAGCCGAGCCGCAAGGGCGTGAGCGTTGAACTGGCCGTGTCCGGAGAAGTTATCGGAACGGTTCATCGCGATGAAGACGAGGGCGAGGTTTCCTACGCCATTCACATCACGGTTCTGGAAGAAGATCTTCCGGCGGCCTGAATTTTCAGGCCGCGTGCGCCGGGGCCGGCATTTCGAATCGTGTGATCTTCCAGCCCCAGTGCTCGAATTTCATATGCAGGACGAAAGGTGTCTGCCCCGGCTGATCGAGGCTGGCCTCGAATTTTCCGGGGCTTACGAAATGGGCATGCACGGCATGCCACGTCCCGAGCCAGCCTGAGGTCGACGCCTCATGCGGCATCACCTGATGGGCTGTTGTCATCAGCGTCGCGGGTGTCAGACGGGTATCAATCGCATTGGATGCAACCTGCCCGGCAAAGGAACTGCCGAAGCCAGGCAGGTCATCATCGGCAGGAACAGCTGGTGTGAACTGTTCCTTCAGACAGTGGCTTAGCGACGACCAGTCCACATGCGGCGCCAGACGCGACGCATTGTTTCCGTGCAGGGCCCGGTCGATATCCCACAGAGCAAGATAAGGGGACACGGCATAGGCGGCCAGAACGGCACCGGCCGTAACGCCCAGCCCCTGCCATGCACGGGGCATGGCGCTGCGAAATCCTTTTCTCATGATATTCCCCTGTCTCGGGTCCCGCAGGCACAACCTGCGCGGTGAAGGACGATAATGACGCTAACGTCTTTCAAGAGTGAAAGTCAGCAATTATCATCATTGCATGGACATGAATTTTTCCGACCAGGAACTGGAACGGTATTCCCGCCACATCCTGCTGCCGCAGGTTGGCGCGACAGGACAGGCACGGCTTCGACAGGCCTCCGTGCTCGTGGTCGGTGCAGGCGGCCTCGGAGCCCCGTTGCTTCAGCAGCTTGCCGCTTCGGGCATTGGACATATCGGGATCATGGACCATGACCATCTGGAACTGAGCAACCTGCAGCGGCAGGTTCTTTATGGGACGGATGATCTTGGGCTGTTCAAGGTCGAGGCCGCAGCCCGAAACCTGAGGGCGCTCAATCCGTTGGTCAAAATCAGTTCCTACCCGGTACGTGCGACGGAAGCGACGCTTGATGACCTCGTCCCGCAATATGATCTCGTCTGTGACGGGACCGACAATTTCCCCACACGGCTTGCAGTTTCCGATGCCTGCGTCAGGCACAGGCGCTCTCTGGTTTCGGGGGCTGTACAGGGGTTTTCAGGCCAACTCGCCGTATTCAGGCCTCAGAAGGGTGGTCCCTGTTATCGCTGTCTGTTCCCCGAAGCCGAACAGACAGCTGCGCCGGATTGTGGAATGTCCGGTGTGCTGGGCGCCGCCCCGGGAGTTATGGGCAGTTTGATGGCGGTCGAGGTCATGCGCGAAATCATGGACCTTGAGGGATGTGATGAAACGCGGGTGAGCATGTGGGACGCGCTGTCAGGAACGATGAACGGTTTTACGCTCAATCGCGATCCCCATTGCCTCGCACATCCTGAGGATAATGTGAAAGCATGAGCCGCCCTATGTTTCTGACGCTGGCGGATGATTCGTGGCAGCGTGCCCATTACGCGATGATTGTCGCAGCAGGGGCGCTTTCGCTGGGTCGTCATGTCACGCTTTTCGCGGGCGGCCGCAGCGTTCTGGCCCTGACGACGGATTGCTCAGGACTTCAGGGCACCATTGCCGATAACGTGCTTGAGGCCAAGGGGATTGCAGGGTTCGGCGAACTCCGGGAGGCGGTGCTCGGCTTTGGCGCGACCGTTATGGCCTGTGAAACCGGCCTCATAATGGCCGGACTGACTACGAAAGACCTTCTGGCGGGGGTGGAAGTAAGAGGAATTGTCAGCTTTCTCGAACTGGCGGGAGACAATCCGCTCCTTGCGCTGTAAGTTTTCCTTAAAGATTACGGGTTCAGGATGTCTTTCCCGTTTTGATGACTTGCCCAAACCGTCGGCCCTTGGCAGGGATGCGCTCATGAGAATGTCAGTCTTCCTTCCGCGTTCCTCCACAGGCCCGTCCACTGTTCTTTGCGCGCTTATGGCCGGTACGATCCTGCTCGCTGCTCCCGGCGCGCAGGCGGCGCATCATCACAAAAAGCACGCAGAGCGCGCAGCAAAGCCTGCGGACAAACACGCCTCTGCGAAAAAGCACCACAAGGCCGACGTAGCAAAGCCGTCATCTTCGGCCCCGCGACACAAGGCGGCCCATCATGCGGCACTGAAACATGCTGCTCCTGTGGCCGCTGGTGCCGCTGCCGCAGGAGCAGCGGCTTCCACGGCAGCAGCTGCGGATCAGGCGGCGACCCCGGCTGTTCCTCCTGGGCCCGAAAACACGGACAAAGGCAGCAATACAGGCCTGCCCCTGCCGCGCTACGCCGCGCTCCGGGCTGACAAGGTCTATATGCGTCGTGGGCCCGGAGACCGTTATCCGATCGACTGGGTCTATCATCGGCGCGGCCTTCCTGTGCAGATCGAACGGGAGTTCGATGTCTGGCGCCTTGTGGAGGACTCCGACGGCCAGAAAGGCTGGGTCCATCAGGCAACGCTGTATGGAAGCCGCACATTCGTGATCCCAGGCCTTCCTCCCGAAGGTGTGAAAGCCCAGACCGGCGAGGCGAGCGCACAGGAAGGCGACCATATCGGCAAGGCCGATGCACGGATCCTTGCCCGTGTCGCAACACAGGACGAGGCGAGGGCACACAAAAATGATGTGCTTCTCATGAGCCATCCGGAAGAAGATAGCACCGTGGTCGCGGTTCTGGAGCAGGGAACGGTGGGCAACATCAAGTTGTGCCCGCAGAACTCCCAATGGTGCCATGTCAGCGTGAAGGGCTACGACGGCTGGCTGCCACGCCGTCTTTTCTGGGGCCTGCTCCCGGGCGAGACGATTCAACCAAACTGATTTTTTCGATCGAGGACGCCGTATATGACATCGAGTTCCCATCACCGCCGCACGCGGATCGTCGCTACACTGGGGCCGGCTTCATCGTCCCCCGAGATGATCCTTTCTCTGGCGCAGGCCGGTGTGAATGTCTTCCGGCTCAATTTCTCCCATGGCGCCCATGAAGATCATGGCGAGCGTCATGCCGCTATCCGGGCCGCCGAGCAGAAGGTCGGGCATCCGCTGGCAATCCTTGCGGATCTTCAGGGCCCAAAACTGCGCGTTGGCGTGTTTGAAAATGGCCCAGTGATCCTGGAGGAAGGCAAGCCGTTCCGGCTGGATCTGGACCGTACGCCGGGCACGATTTCGCGGGTCTGCCTGCCGCATCCGGAAATTATTTCCGCTGCGAAGCCGGGAAGCCACCTTCTGCTGGATGACGGCAAGCTCAAACTGCGTGTCGTGACGGTCGGAGAAGGCTTTCTCGAAACGGTCGTGGTGGTCGGCGGCAAACTGTCCGAGCGCAAGGGCGTCAACGTTCCCGACGTGACACTCCCCATTCCGGCGCTCACCGAAAAAGACCGCCGCGACTTCGATTTCGCTCTGTCGCTTGGTGTCGATTTCGTGGCTCTCTCCTTTGTGCAGCGCCCGGAAGACGTTCAGGAAGCACGCGATATTGCGAACGGCCGCGCAGCGATCGTTACCAAGCTCGAAAAGCCTCAGGCGATGGATAACCTTGAAGCCATCGTACATCTTTCAGATGCGCTCATGGTGGCGCGCGGTGATCTCGGTGTCGAACTCCCGCCCGAGGAAGTCCCTGTTGCCCAGAAGCGCGCAATTGCCGAAGCCCGCAGACAATGCCGTCCTGTGATCGTGGCGACGCAGATGCTCGAGAGCATGATCGAAAGCCCGACCCCGACACGCGCCGAAGTCTCTGACGTCTCCAATGCCGTTTATGACGGGGCGGATGCGGTCATGCTGTCTGCGGAAAGTGCCGCTGGCAAATATCCGCTTGAGGCCGTGTCAATGATGGTGCGGATCGCCGAGCGGGTCGAGCAGGATCACGAATGGCGCATCCGCATGGACCGTCTGCGTCCCACACCGGACGAGACCGTCCAGTGCGCGATTGTTCAGGCTGCCTGGCAGGTCAGCCGCACACTCCATGCCGGTGTGATTGCATCCCATACCCGTGGCGGCGGCGGAGCAATGCGCATGGCGCGTGAGCGGCCGCATTGCCCGATCATTGCTCTGACGCCAGAACTGGACGTCGCGCGTCGCCTCTGCATCGTATGGGGGACATTCCCGCATGTTGTGGATCGGGAACAGACAGCTCATGGCATTGAGGATCTCGCAGGACCGGCCGCAGATCTCGCACGGAGCCTGAACTTCTGCAAAGCCGGAGACCGGGTTCTGGTTCTCGCTGGTCTGCCTTATGGCCATTCCGGAAGCACTAACACTCTGCGTGTTGTCACGGCCTGATGTAACAACCTGCTGCCGGACATACGCCCGGCAGCAGACCTATCCCGAATAATCTCAGGCTTGACGGTTTTCGATCAGGGTTCGGCGGATGGCGCGCCCACGTTCAATCCTGCCGGTTATGGCTGCCTCATCGCCGTTGCGGATCGCGTCCGCCATGGACTGCGTATCGGCCATAAACCTGTCCAGCGTACCCAGAAGCGCCTCGCGATTGGCAAGGAAAATATCCCGCCACATGACCGGGTCTGACGCGGCAATCCGTGTAAAATCACGAAACCCTGACGCCGCATAATCCAGCACGGCAGCGCGGATTTCGTCAGACAGGTTGTCGGCGGTATCACAGATCGTGAAGGCCAGAAGATGCGGCAGATGGCTCACCATGGCGCAGATCTGATCGTGTTGTTCGTCAGACAGGGTTTTCGTCCGGGCGCCACACAGGTTCCAGAGGGCCTCGATTTTTGCGATCGCTTCCGGATCGGAGCCTTCAGGTGGCACAAGCAGCGCCCATCGGTCTTCAAACAGGGTTGAAAAACCAGCGTCCGGCCCGGAATGCTCTGTCCCAGCCATAGGGTGGCCCGGAATATAGGATATGCCTTCGGGCAGTATCGCGTGAATCGTTGGTCCGAGTTGCCCCCGCACTGAAGCTACATCCGTGAGGATGCTTCCGGGCTTCATATAAAGCAAAACCTGCCGCGCGACTTCTTCAACAGCACCGACGGGAACACAGATCATGACGCAGTCTGCCTGTGCCGCAACGGCGGGGTCAGACGTTATGACATCGGCAATATCAAGCTCACGCACCCGTTCGAGAACAGGCGGACTCGTATCCGCTGCGATCAGGGTTCCGGCAATCGTGCCAGTCTCCTTGGCGCGACGAAGGACGGAAGAGCCAATCAGTCCCGGACCAACGACGCAAAGGGATTTGAAAAGCGGCGTCATAAAACGCGTGGCGCTGTGGCGAAAGAGCTGTCTTCTGACGTTTTACCATCCCGGGAGGCCGTCTCTTTCTTGATGTTTCCTGCAAGAGCGGTCACGGCTGGCGCAATGACCTTTTTGCGAAGAGAGGGCGAGGTCGGTTCGTTTTCCGGTCTTGCCTTCGGGCGTTCATGACGAAGACGCCGCATCTCAACGACCTGCCAGATCAACAGAACCGGAATACCGATCAGAATATCCCGACCGCGTCGCAGCAGCGAAAGGCTGAGCGACACTTCCGCATCGACACCGAAAATCATGCCAAGTGCGACATAAGCGGCTTCCTGAACGCCCAGCGCCCCCGGGACCAGAAACCCTGCCGACATGATGCCGCAAACCACACCCTCAATGGCGACAGACGAGAAAAATCCGACATGTACGCCAAGGAGCTGAAGTCCCAGCCACGTCATGGCAGCACTGCCTGTCCAGCATACCAGATGACAGAGCGCACCCAGAGAAATCCGGTCAGGGCGGCTCCAGAGTCCTTCCAGACGAGACTGAAAAGCCTCGGTATTTCCGATGAGTGAGTCACGCCACTCCGCAGCGATATGCCGCCCCAGGAATGTGGCGACCTTGCGGACCGTCGCGCCGCCACGCTGCTGCGTCCAGATGAAACCGGCAATTCCGAGGCTGAGCAGCGCCATCCCGCCAACGAGCGGCCAGACAAATCTGGCTGCGTCGTGATGACCGATAAGGCAGAGCAGGGCGATCAGCACGAAGGCGATCTGTCCGAGCACTTCCGTCGTGATATCCACGAGATTGGCCGCCACGGCTTCGGGCCAGTGAAGATTTTCGCCCTGCTCCGTCTTGGGATCAATGCCCGCCATCGTTGCGCGAACACCAATTACCATCCCGCCAAGCTGGGAGAAGGGCAGGCACGCTCCGGCGCTGTCCCGGACAAGACGCGCACCCATCAGGCGCTTGACGCCCAGAATGGGGACCGCAGCGTGCCAGGCGATCCCGAGCCCGACGTCCACTACAAGCTGGCAGGCCGCCAGAAGCAGAAAGCCACCAAGCCCGACTTTGGAGAGCGCTTCCATGACAGGATGGATACCGGCTCTGGCCGCAATAAAGGTGAACAGGGCCACCCCGAGAAGGGAAAGGAGAACAGGGAGAGTTTTTTTCAACGTCTTCGTCACATGCCGTTTGCACACGATCTATCGCAGGTATCGTTAATATTCCACCCTCGCAGACGCTTTCCCCGAAAAGCCGGGAGGATTATGCTGTCATAAATTGCAACCATCAGCTGATAACCCAAGGAGACACTGCCACCATGAACGATGTCACACTCGTGACGGGGGCTACGGGGTTTGTCGGCTCTGCCGTCGCCCGCGTCCTTGAAGAACGCGGACACCGCCTGAGACTTTTCGTCCGCCCGACATCAGACCGTTCAAATATTGCGGAGCTTGATGCGGAAATTGCCGTAGGAGACCTCTCCGATCCGCAGACGCTCGCTCCGGCACTGAAGAACGTCAAAACCCTTTTCCACGTTGCTGCCGATTACCGACTCTGGGTTCCTGATCCGGAAAGCATGATGAAGGCGAATGTGGAGGGCACACGCAATCTGATGCTTGCCGCCCTTGAGGCCGGGGTGGAAAAAATCATCTATTGCTCGTCGGTGGCGGCACTTGGCCTGGGCAAGAACGGCGAATCAGCTGACGAAAACACGCCGGTTTCGGAAAGTCAGGTTATCGGGATCTACAAACTCTCAAAATATCGCGCGGAACAGGAAGTTCTGCGGCTCGTTCGGGAAAAAAACCTACCCGCGATCATCGTCAATCCTTCCACCCCCGTCGGCCCGCGGGATATCAAGCCGACACCCACAGGGCAGATGGTTCTCGACTGCGCCAGCGGAAACATGCCGGCCTATGTCGAGACGGGTTTGAACATCGTGCATGTCGATGACGTCGCGGAAGGACATGCTCTGGCTCTGGAACGGGGCAGGATCGGCGAGAAATATATCCTTGGCGGCGAAAACATCATGCTGGGGGATCTTTTCCGCATGGTCAGTCAGATTGCTGGGGTGAAGCCACCAGCAATCAAACTCAAGCAGTCTTGGCTCTATCCCGTAGCCCTTGTGTCCGAATGGCTGGCACGCGGGTTCGGCATTGAACCGCGGGTCACGCGCGAAACGCTCGCCATGTCCAAAAAGCTGATGTTCTTCTCGTCCGACAAGGCCAGACGGGAACTCGGATACACCCCACGCCCGGCCCGCGATGCCGTGACAGATGCGATCGTCTGGTTCCGTCAGCATGGACGGATGAAATAATGCTGTTTGGAACCGCACTGACCAGTCTGGGAGCCTGGGTCTATCTTTCGCTGTTCCATGGGAATTTCTGGCAGAAAGGCCCTATTCTCGACCCTAAGCCCATGCCGGCTGCCGCCCCGGATGTTGCGATCGTCATTCCTGCACGGGACGAGGCCGAGTCCATCGGAGCCTGCCTGACGTCTCTTCTGGAACAGGACTATGACGGCAAGGTGTCCGTTATCCTCATTGATGACGAGAGCACGGATGACACGGGCGACATCGCCCGCGCATTGCCTGATCCGCACGGGCGGCTGACGGTCATAACGGGCGCCAAGCGCCCTGCGGGATGGAGCGGCAAGCTCTGGGCCGTCCACCAGGGAGAACAGGAGGCGCTGACGCGGATTGGCCCTTATGGGTATGTCCTCCTGACCGATGCCGATATCATGCATGCGCCAGAGCATCTCGCCTCTCTGGTGGCCAAGGCGCGCGAAGACGATCTGGATCTTGTCTCGGAAATGGTAGCGCTGAACTGCGAAAGCAGTGCGGAACGCTTTCTTGTTCCCGCTTTCGTCTATTTCTTTGCCATGCTTTATCCGTTTTCGCGCATTGCCAGCGAACGTTCCCGTATTGCGGGGGCTGCTGGAGGAACCATTCTCCTGCGTCGCCGGGCACTGGAACGGATCGGAGGCATCAAGGCACTCCGTGGCGCACTAATTGATGACTGTACTCTGGCCGCTCATATCAAGCGATCGGGAGGGCGGCTCTATCTGGGACACAGTGCGCTGGCATGGTCCGTCAGGCCGTATCGCGGCATGAAGGATGTCTGGCATATGATTGCCCGCACGGCCTATGTGCAGCTGCGATATTCTCCGGCTCTACTCCTGGCGACGATCGTTGGTCTGGCGATGATCTGGCTGCTTCCTATCGGGCTGGCACTGTTTGGCAAGGGGCGGGAACGGCGGATCGGACTTCTGACCTATCTCGTATCGTGCCTAACATTCGTGCCCACGCTTCGCCGCTTTGGCCTGCCGTTGTGGCGTGCTATTCCCCTTCCGCTTGTTGCGGCCTTCTACATGGCAGCAACCATCGGCTCGGCCATCGACCATCATCGTGGTGTTGGTGTGCGCTGGAAAAATCGTTCCTACACGGATGAAACATCGTGACAGACAACATCTGGGGGACGAAAGACGTCACCTCCGCCAAAGGCAAATCCGACGAAAATTTTCCCGTTGGTTCATTCCTGATCGCCCCGCGTCTCCGGCCTTACGTTCACACCTATTATAACTTCGCGCGTGTCGCGGATGACATGGTGGACACGACCGAGCTGACGCCGCCCGAAAAAATTGCGCGGCTTCGGGGCATGGCAGCCGTTATCCGCGGGGAAATCACAGCTCCTCAGCGCGCAGACGCGCAGACAGCAGTCAAACTTCGCGACGTTCTGCTCCAGACCGGTGTCCCTCTGGAAACGGCGACGGATCTTCTCGAAGCCTTCTGCATGGATGCCGAAAAGAACCGTTACGAAAGCTGGGACGAACTGCTACATTACTGCAGGTATTCCGCCAACCCTGTGGGGCGATTTCTGCTCCTGCTGCATGGCGAGGCGGAGGAAACACTCGCACCATCCGATGCACTCTGCTCTTCACTGCAGGTCATCAATCATCTTCAGGATGTCGCCGGGGACCTGAAAGATCTGGACCGGTGCTATGTCCCGCTACCATGGCTGGAAGAAGAAGGCGTCTGTCTGGATGATCTGCGTCTGGTCCGCAGCAAACCGGGCATCCGTCGCGTATTCAACCGGATGCTGGACGGTGTGGATGTCCTCAACAGAAACGCCAGGATTCTGCCGCTACTCGTCCGAGATCGGCGGATGCGGCTGGAATCTGCAGTCATTGTGGAACTATGCCACATCCTGACGGCGCGTCTGCGCCGTCAGGACCCGTTGCTGGAACGTGTCGCCCTGACGAAAGCGGATGGTGCAAAAGCCCTGTTCCGGGCCCTGCGCTATTTCCCTGCCGTCGGCTGAACCGTCATGGCAGGGCTTTTCGAAGCGGATCAGGTATAAATCTGGTCCAGTACGGTACAGAAGGTCTTCATTTCATCCATGGAGCCGACCGTAATCCGCGAAGCATTTGGCCAGACGGGCCATGAGCGCCCGATCAGGACATTCTGCTTCAGGAAAGCATCCTTGATGGGCGCGGCCGGCTTCTTCCAGTCGATGATGAACATGTTCGCATCGGAGGGGATGAAGTGGATGCCGCGCTTGCGCAGGTGCTGGAACGTCATGTTGCGGGCGGCAATCATTTCTTCCCGGCGGGCTGCAATGGCCGATTTCATGGTCAGGCTCATCGTGCCGCAGGCCATGGCCGGGACCGGAAGCATCGCGGTGGCACTTTTGCCATCATAACGCATCATGCTCTCATGCAGGTCAGGTCGGGCAAATGTCAGGCCAAGACGCATTCCCGCCATGGCAAACATTTTTGAGAACGTCCTGAGGACAACAACGTCCTTGTTCTTTGCAACCAGTTCAACCGCGCTCGGGGCATTCGAGAAATGGATGTAAGCCTCATCCACCAGCACAACCGAACCCTTGGGCTTGTTCTCGACCAGCCACGCAATATCGCGCAGCGGCGTCAGCGTGCCGGTCGGATTGTTGGGAGAGCAGATATAGTAGACGCCCGCATTGGGATCAGCGGCCAGCATGGCGCGGACATCCGTCTTGTACCCGTTCTTTGCGGACAGAGGGACGCGTGCCAGAGGGATTTTCAGCCAGTCCGCGGCGACCCATCCGGCTTCATAGCTTGGGTCCGCCGTCACAAGCCCGCGGGTGGGGGAGCAGAACGTGACGATGGCACGTGCCAGCGGATCGGACGAGCCACACCATGTCATGACATGGGTCTGGGGAATCCCTTCGACATCCGAAGCCGCCTTGATGAGATCATCACGCATATGACCGGTCGGATCGTAGCGGTTACTCTGGAAAACCGAGGATGCACCAGCCTGCGCGGCTTCCGGGAAGGGACCCGTCCAGCATTCATTACTGCCAAGGCGCGTGACGCCCTCGAAATTGACCCCGGACGGAAGAATGTCCGCGCGGGCAGAGCCTGTCAGGGCCTTTACGGTCGCGCCTGCGGCCAGAAGCGTGGCAATGCGTCCGAAGCTGCGCCGGGAATACCCCCGGGCAAGAAGGTCGCTGCGGGCGGCGGGAGAGAGGGGACTGGTCATTAGGGGCCATACTCCAGACTAGGGCCGGAACATGTTAGTTCCGAAACGTTTTCCCTGTCAAAGCACGCCGGAAGATATTTTCAGTATTCTTTCTGCTGGCCGGGCAGGGGAATGGACGTCGGCTTTCCGGGAGAGCCGGCATAGGTCAACAGAAGGACCGTCTGGCTGTCACCCGTTACGCCACGGTGAACATCGTTGACCGATTCCGCAAAGGCTTCGCCCTGATGGAACGTCCGCTTTTTGCCACTCTGCCGATCCTCGATCGTGAGCGTTCCCTCCAGCACATACCCCGCATTAGGATATGGATGAACATGCCAGGGAAGGGCGGAATGCGCGGGAATGGTCAGCCGGATCATGCTGAGCATCGGACGCGTCGTCGGATAATGCTCATAGGGCGTGCCATTCCAGGAATGATCGTCAGCCAGAAGGTGGTCGGCGTGCCCGCTTGCCGTTGTGGGCGACGATGTCTGGGCGGCAGCGATGGACATGGAAAATCCGCCTCCAGCGAGCACTCCGGCAAGAAGGACGAAGCTTTTCAGGAAAGGGAAACGCATGGCGCAAGACTCCTTTTGGGGTGTTGCCTTTTGGCATCACCTTAACGCAGGGCAATCCTTTCCGTTCAGGTCATCTTTGTGTTGATGGGATTTGGGGCTAGAACCCTGATCTTCTGAAACGAGACAGGGGACAGACATGGTTTTCAGCAGGATGCGCGCTTCTTCAGGTCTTCCCTGCGCGCAGGCCGATCTGGATCATGTCGAACGGATCGTCACCGCTTCGGGGACGTCCTTTGCCCGGGGGATGCGCATTCTCCCGGCAGACCGTCGTCAGGCGATGTTCGCAGTCTATGCCTTCTGTCGTCAGGTGGACGACATCGCCGATGGCGATGCAGGCGTTGCAGACCCCATGGCCGCCCTTCAGGACTGGCATCGCCGTGTTGACGGCCTCTATGAAGGCTTGGCGACAGATGCACTGGATCGGGTGCTGATCGTGGCGATCCACCGTTACCAGCTTCAGCCTCAAGATTTCCATGACGTCATCGACGGAATGGCGATGGATTGTGGGGCACCGATCGTGGCACCGGACGAAGCGACGCTGGATCTGTATTGCGACCGCGTGGCATCGGCTGTCGGACGCTTGTCCGTCTGTGTGTTCGGAGATTCGTCAGACAATGCCCGGCGTGTTGCCTATCATCTGGGACGCGCCCTTCAGCTCACCAATATTCTGCGCGATATCGCCGAAGATGCAGGCCGGGACAGGCTGTATCTTCCCTCCGAACTCCTGACCCGGTTCGATGTCCCGAAAAATCCGCAAGAAGCTCTGTACGCTCATGGGCTGGATCAGGTTGGGCGCATCCTTGCCCAGCGGGCACGGGACCATTTTCGGGAAGCGCGGAAGGCCATGCAGCTGTGCAACAGCACCGCAATGCGTCCGGCACGCATGATGGCCGCTTCCTACGCGCCCATCCTGTTGGCCCTGCAAAAGCGCGGCTGGAAAACACCGGATATCGCCCCGAAAGTCTCCAAACCTTTGAGACAGCTTCGTACCCTCGCAGCGTATGTGAAGTAACCCATGAGCCACGTCCACATCATCGGCGGTGGTCTGGCAGGCCTCTCCGCCGCAATCGAACTCGCGGCACAGGCCCGCGTCACCGTTTACGAATCAGGGCCGGCCTGCGGCGGTCGGGCGCGTTCCTTTCACGACCGTTCCCTTGATGCCCGCATTGATAACGGCAACCACCTGATCCTGTCGTCGAACGACCTGACGTTCCGCTATCTGGACATCATCGGCGCACGCCACACCCTGACCGGTCCGGGACTGCCAATCTTTCCGTATTACGATCTGGAAGACAGCCTCGCCTGGACGCTGCGCCTGTCGAAAGGAAAGCTCCCCTTCTGGGCTCTTCCGGGTGGGCGGCGTGTTCCGGGCATGAAACTGTCCGAACTCACCGCTTTGGGACGCTTTTTGCGTGCGGGTGACAGGACGACCGTGGACACCTGTCTCAGTTCCGGGCAACTCAGTCGCCGGCTGCTAATCCCCTTTGCCATCTCGGTTCTCAATACGGATATCCATACCGGTAGTGCGAAACTGCTCGGCAACGTGATCCGCAAATCTCTCGCCAAAGGTGGCATGGCCTGCTGCCCGTGGTTCCCGGCGGTCGGCCTGTCCGAAACCTTGATTGATCCGGCAGTAGCCTATCTCAGGCGCTTTCACGGTGATGTGCGCACAGGCGTCCGCATCAGCGCCATCGAACAGCAGAACGGGCGCGCCACGGCGTTGGAAACCGGTGAAGGGCGGATTGAACTCGGTCCCGAAGATCAGGTCATCATGGCTGTTCCGGGACCTGTAGCACAGTCCCTGCTTCCGGGACTGATTGCTCCGGATGCTTTTGAGAGCATTGCCAACGCCCATTTCCGTCTTCCGGCAAAAGTTGAAGCCCGGGGCGTCGTTGCGCAGGCAGGCTTTGTGGGACTGGTCGGTGGTATTTCGGAATGGATCTTCCTGAAAGGGGATATCCTGTCCGTCACCGTCAGTGCCGCCAACCGCTACGCCGACCGCAGCAACAGCGAACTTCTGGCCACGATCTGGTCGGAAATCCGACGCGCTCTCGATCCCGTCCTGTCGCAGTCACTACCGGTCGCCATGCCACCCTCGCGTCTGGTGTGGGAAAAGCGCGCAACATTCGCTGCAACACCGGAACAGAACCTCCTGCGTCCGGGAGCGAGAACCGATCTCGTCAATCTGGCGCTGGCCGGAGACTGGACGGATACCGGACTGCCCTCCACGATCGAAGGCTCCATCCAGTCCGGACTTCAGGCTGTCGCCGCTCTGGGCTTCCGTTCCGCTGCAGAGAACACGGGATCGTGATGAGCGATCATCCTGTCATGATTGTAACACAGCTCCCGACTTTGAGGACTGCCTGCGTCGGAAGAGCCGAACAATGCTGATCTATTCTGATATTCTGGAAAAGGAGGATCGCGTGAGCGAAACCTTGTCCCGTCAATCGGTCGAACCCGATGAGATCAACTATGCCATCGAAGGCGCGCAGACCGCGCTGGGCGGGAAGCAGAAATCAGACGGACACTGGGTCTACGAACTCGAAGCGGATGCAACGATCCCCGCCGAGTATGTCCTGCTCGAACACTATCTCGACCGGATAGATCCGGAAAAACAGGCCAAGATCGGCGTATATCTGCGCCGCATCCAAGGCGATCATGGCGGATGGCCGCTTTATCATGATGGCGGCTTCGACCTCTCGGCGACCGTAAAAGCCTATTTCGCCCTCAAGGCAATCGGCGATGACATCAATGCACCCCATATGCGGATTGCCCGTGAGGCCATTCTCGACCACGGCGGCGCGGCGCGGACGAATGTGTTCACGCGGATCCAGCTTGCCCTGTTCGGGGAAGTCCCCTGGGAAGCAACGCCCGTGATGCCGGTTGAGCTCATGCTCTTGCCACGCAAGGCGTTTTTCTCGGTCTGGAACATGTCTTACTGGTCGCGGGCCGTGATTGCGCCGCTTCTGGTTCTCAATGCGCTCCGCCCCAAAGCCATCAATCCGCATGGCATCCATGTGCAGGAACTCTTCGTCAAGCCGCCTTCAGAAGTCACGGACTGGATCCGCGGTCCGTACCGTTCGGTATGGGGGCGCTTTTTCAAGCATCTGGACTCCGCCCTGCGTCCTGTTCTGCCACTCATTCCACAGAGCGTGCATAAAAAAGCCCTGAAAGCCGCCAGCGACTTCATAGAGCCGCGTCTGAGCCGGGGAGGGCTGGGTGCCATTTATCCCGCCATGGCGAATGTCGTGATGATGTACCGCGCGCAGGGTGTCCCCGATAGCGATCCACGCGCCATGACCGCATGGGAGGCCGTTCAGGATCTTCTGGTGGATCATGGCGATGAAATCTATTGCCAGCCCTGCGTCTCGCCCGTCTGGGATACCGGCCTGTCTGGCCTTGCGATGATTGAAGCCGCGTCCGGTCCCGCCGGGACAAAGCATGAAGAAACGCTTGCGGCCCTGAAAAAGAGTGCCGAATGGCTTCGGGAGCGCCAGATCCTGAACGTCAAGGGCGACTGGGCCATCAACACACCTGACCTGCGCCCCGGTGGCTGGGCGTTCCAGTACGAGAACGACTACTACCCTGACGTCGATGATACCGCCGTCGTCGGCATGCTGCTGCATCGTGTTGATCCCGAAGGCAGCCGCGAGGCGATCGCGCGCGCTCGGGAATGGATCATCGGCATGCAGAGCACCAATGGTGGCTGGGGTGCGTTCGATATCGACAACGATCTTGAACTGCTCAACCACATCCCGTTCTCGGATCACGGCGCCCTTCTGGACCCGCCGACGGCCGACGTCTCGGCCCGCTGCATTTCCTTTCTAGCCCAGCTCGGCGATCCGGACGACCGTCCTGTCATTCTCAAGGCACTGGAGTATCTGCGCTCTGAACAGGAACCGGAAGGCTGCTGGTTCGGCCGTTGGGGCACGAACTACATCTATGGGACCTGGTCTGTCCTGTGCGCGCTGAACATCGCCGGTGTGCCACATGACGATCCGATGGTTCTGCGCGCTGTAAACTGGCTCGAAAGCGTCCAGCGTCCTGATGGCGGCTGGGGTGAAGACTGTGCGACCTATGAAGGCGGCACGGCAGGCATGTACAACAAGAGCCTGCCCTCCCAGACAGCCTGGGCCGTTCTGGCGCTTATGGCGGTCGGGCGCCGCGAGAGCGAAGCCGTCAAGCGCGGTGTAGCGTATCTCGTGTCCCAGCAGGACGACAAGGGAGAGTGGCAGGAAGACGCCTATAATGCCGTCGGTTTCCCGAAGGTATTCTACCTGCGTTATCATGGCTACAAGCAGTTTTTCCCACTCACCGCGCTGGCCCGCTACCGTAACCTCGGCGCGAGCAACAGCGGCAAGGTGGAGTTCGGGTTCTGATGCTGGGCATCCTCGCAGGCCTGAAACAGGAAGCCCGTGTGATCCGGCGCTTTCTGCCGGGTGTTCCTCTGGCCCTGAGCAATGCCACACCTGAAGGCGCACGGCTGGGCGTGGAGCGCCTGCTCCGCGCAGGGGCAACGGAACTCCTGTCCTTCGGATGTGCAGGGAGTTTGTCGCCGGAAGCTCCTCCAGGCACTGTCATCGTGGCTGATCATGTTCATCATGAAGGCCGGAATATTCCTTCCGATCCCGCTTTGAGCATGAGATTTGGCTCTGCCTGTGCGCGCCGGGGGGGCATCCTGCATAGCGATTCACTGGTTGAATTTGCTTTTGAAAAGACGCGGTATTTTTCTGAAACGCACTGCATCGCGGTGGATATGGAAAGCGGTTTCATTGCGCAGAGCGGCGTGCCGTTTGCTGTCCTCAGGGTCGTGTGCGACGACGCCACGCGGGATCTGCCCCCTGCGGTCAAGACCAGCGTGAAGGACGGCGCCGTATATATTCCTGGGTTGGTCGGGTCCCTTGTCCGGCACCCGTTGCAGATCGGCGGGTTGATCCGCCTTGGAAAAGAAGCAGCCCTCGCACAGCGCGCCATGGCGTCATTTCTTCAGGCCAATCCTCCCCAGATCTGAACAGACTTCTCCCCCTTCGCAGGTATGGAAAATTCCGGACATAAAAAAGGGAGGCTTCTGCCTCCCTTTTCATCTTCCTGTTCGTATCCGTCAGATTGGATCGGCAGCGGCCGTCAGGCGTTCGGGACGGAAACCCGTCGCCACGACATAAAGCTCGCTTGATTCTTTGCGGGACGCCGGGGGTTTGACATGCCTGACGCTGGCAAATGCGGTTTTCATTGTCGCCAGCATGTCTTTTTCCGAGCCGCCCTGAAAGACCTTGGCAATGAAACTGCCGCCTTCGGCCAGAACCTGAAACGCAAAATCCAGTGCGCCCTCCGCAAGGCCCATGATCCGCATATGATCGGTTGCAGCATGACCGGTCGTATTGGGCGCCATGTCAGACATAACCAGATCGGCCGGACCGCCCAGCATCTCTTTCAGACGATCCGGCATATCGGGGTCCGTAAAATCTCCCTCAATGATCTCGGCACCAGCAACAGGATCAACTGGAAGCAGGTCCAGCCCTACAACGTGCTTAGCGCCCCGCTTGACGGCGACCTGCGTCCAGCCGCCCGGAGCAGCACCCAGATCAATAATGCGGGTCCCTTCTTCAATCAGCTTGAAGCGATCATCAATCTCGATCAGCTTGAAAGCCGCGCGTGACCGCCAGCCCTGCTTGCGCGCGGCTGCGACATAGGGATCGTTGAGCTGACGGTTCAGCCAGCGCTGCTGTGCCGTGGTGCGTCCACGGGCCGTTTTAAGCGAGACCGTCTTGTTACGGGCGGTTTTTGACGTTGCTGAATCACGTGTGGCGTCGTTTTCACCGGGATTGGAGGCACTTTTCAGAGCCTTGCCCGGGATACGCTTCGGTCCCGTATCCTTACTGGAACCGGAGCGGGATCTTGGCGGCTTCATATCGTGGCATATGTCCCGAATGGGCCCCGTGACCGGGGCGTGGCATGGCGACTGGTCGTATGACGCCCCTTGCCGGAACGCTGACCATGATCGCGGGCCATACGCAGCAACATCCCGTCGCGCAACCCCCGGTCTGCAATCGTGACGTCTTCAACCGGCCACAAACGATGGATTGCCTCGAAGATTGCACAGCCCGGAAGGACGAATTTCATGCGCTCAGCCCCCACGCAGGGATGATCCGCCAGTTCATCATGATCCAGACGGCGCAGGCTTCCGATAGCATCCATCATGCTATGGCCCGGAAGTGTCAGCCCATCAATCGCTGCGCGGTTGTAGCGGGGCAGGGACAATGCCACCCCGGCCAACGTCGTCACGGTTCCCGACGTGCCGATCAGGCGTGTCTTTCCATGCGTGACCTCACGACGGATACGGTGCACATTCTCGAAACCTTGCAGATAATCCTGAACATGGCTGACCATCGTCTCATAAGAGGGGCCATGGCCTTCACCGAACATTTCCTGAAGGGTGATGACGCCGACGGGGACGCTTGTCGTGCCGATCAAGGTTTGGGTCTGACGCTCAGGGTCAATCCGGACCCATGCGACCTCAGTGGACCCGCCACCAATATCGAAAAGGACACCGCGATCAGCGCGAACAGGTTTGTGTTCGGGCTGACGGAAGAGGGGGGAGCAGCTTTCAAGAGCCAGCTCAGCTTCCTCGCGAGCTGTGATGATGTCGATCGTAAGGCCCGTCTCGTGCTGCACACGCGCCAGAAACTCGCGGCCATTGGCAGCCTGACGGCAGGCTTCCGTCGCAACCGCACGAACATGCACCAGCGGCCACTGTCTCATGCGCTCCGCACAGACCCGCAGGGCATCAAGCGCGCGCTTCATGGAGTCTTCGGCAAGCCGCCCACTGGCACGCAGGCCTTCTCCAAGACGGACGGAGCGGTTGAAACTGTCCACGACACGAAAACCGGTAGGCGTTCCCGCAGCAATCATGAGCCGGCAGTTGTTGGTGCCAAGATCAATGGCGCCAAAGAACGGACCCGTACGTCTTGCAGACGCATGAACAGGCATCGGGCCTGACAGGTTGTGATCCGTTCCGTACCTCATCATGTGTTTCGGCTCCCGCTTGCCCGTGATCTGGGACCTTGGAAAAGCAGCATGGGGCTCAGGGGACCCTGCTCGCAAGAAAAATATGTGTTTTTTCAAAAAAATGTCCGGATCGCTCTTGCGCCCTGCGAGGTCGGTTGATAAATACCCTCTCACCGCTTGGGAGATAGTTTAGCGGTAGAACTACCGGCTCTGACCCGGTCAGCCCTGGTTCGAATCCAGGTCTCCCAGCCAAGAAAATCCTCAGAAAATACCGCAAAAAAGAGACTTCCCCTCGGGGGGCAAAGTGCTCTATGAGGACCCGCCAACGGCCGGTCGGCCTTCTGGCCTCCGGTTCAAACACATCGCGTCTTTCACGACGCATGACGTAACGGGGGCACGCGGCTCATGACTTCATCTTCCCACGCAACAAATCTGAATGAGCGCATCCGCGAAGCGCTGGCTTTCGATGACGTTCTCGTCGAACCGGCAGAATCGTCGGTTCTGCCAGCTCAGACCTCCACGCGCACGCGCCTGACACGCTCCATCGAGCTGAACATCCCCCTGATGTCTTCCGCAATGGACACCGTCACAGAAGACGCCATGGCGATCGCCATGGCGCAGCAGGGCGGCATGGGCGTTATTCATAAAAATCTGTCGATTGAAGAACAGGCGGAACAGGTCCGTCGCGTCAAACGCTTCGAATCAGGCATGGTCGTCAATCCCGTTACCGTTGGCCCCGACCAGACACTGGCCGAGGTTCAGGCCATCATGGCACGTCACGGCGTCTCCGGCCTTCCCGTCATTGAAAACGGCAGCGGCGTTCTGGTCGGTATCCTGACCAACCGCGACATGCGCTTCACGACCGACCCGAACACGCGCGTCCGTGACCTGATGACGCACGAGAACCTTGTGACTGTCCTTAACGGTGCCGCACCAGACGAGGCACGCACGCTTCTGCACCGTCACCGCATCGAGAAGCTTCTGGTCGTTGACGAGGCAAAGCGCTGCATCGGACTGATTACCGTCAAGGACATGGACAAGGCCATCGCGCACCCGCTGGCCATCAAGGACTCCCAGGGCCGTCTGCGCTGTGCCGCCGCCGTAGGCGTCGGGGAAGACGGGTTCCGTCGCGCCGCAGCTCTTGCTGAAGCCGGCGTGGACGTCATTGTCGTGGATACGGCCCATGGCCATTCACACGGGGTTCTGAGCGCTGTGGAGACCCTCAAGAGCCGCCACGGCGGACTTCAGGTTATCGCCGGCAACGTTGCCACCCCACAGGCCGCACGCGCCCTGATCGCCGCAGGTGCCGACTGCGTGAAGATCGGTATCGGACCGGGGTCCATCTGCACCACGCGTGTCGTTGCGGGCGTAGGTGTGCCGCAGTTCTCGGCCGTTATGGAAACAGCCGCAGCCTGTCATGAGCTGGACATCCCCGCCATTGCGGATGGTGGCGTCCGAACGTCGGGCGACATCGTCAAAGCTCTCGGCGCAGGCGCTGACGTGGTCATGGTCGGCTCGCTTCTGGCTGGCACCGACGAGAGCCCGGGCGAGACGTTCCTGTATCAGGGCCGCTCCTACAAGGCCTATCGCGGCATGGGATCGCTCGGCGCCATGGCCCGCGGTTCCGCAGATCGTTACTTCCAGGCTGAAGTTCGCGATACGCTCAAGCTGGTTCCGGAAGGCATCGAAGGGCAGGTTCCTTACAAGGGCAGCATGGCTCCGGTCATCCATCAGCTCGTCGGCGGCCTGAAGGCTGGTATGGGCTACACGGGATCGGCCACCATTGCCGATCTTCAGGTCCGCACCATGTTCCGTCGCATCACGAATGCTGGCCTCCGTGAGAGCCACGTCCATGACGTGACGATCACCCGTGAGGCTCCGAACTACCGCCGGGACTGACCGTTCGTGCATCAAAGCCTCTCGCATTGAGGGGCTAAACGGGCTACGGGGGCGCTATGACCCCCGCAGCCCGTCTTTCAGGCGCCATCGATCTGCTCTGTGCGATCCAGAATGCGCCCCGCCGTCCCGCCGACGCCACAGCCAACGCTTTTTTCCGCGAACGCCGTTATATTGGTGGCGGAGACCGTCGGGCCATTTCCACGATTGTGTGGGATGTCCTGCGTGGCTGGCGGCGGCTGCAGTGGAATCTCAGGGATATTTCCGGCGATATCTCCCCCCGGCTCATCTGCGCGGCCTCTCTGCTCCTTGGCGGAGAAACGATGGACAATGTCCGTCGGCTTTTTTCTGGAGAGCGTTACGCGCAAAAGCCTCTAACATCCCGTGAAGATATCGCGCTTAAGGACCTGGAAGGAAAAGAACTTTCAACCCAGAAGCAGCCACTGGCGGTACGGCTCGAATATCCGGACTGGCTGGAAAGTGGTCTTCGCGAAACCTTCGGCAACCGTCTGCCAGACGAGATGGAGGCGATGCTGGGTACGCCAACGCTCGATCTGCGGGTCAATCTGCTGAAGGGAACCCGCGAGCAGGCCGTCCGGGAACTTCGCCGCGAATCGCTTCCGGCAGAGATGACGAAGCTGTCTCCGTGGGGACTGCGTCTTGATGGACGTCAGCCCGTAACCGCGACACAGGCCTTCAAAGACGGTCTGGTCGAGATCCAGGACGAAGGCAGCCAGCTTGTGGTCGCAGCCGCCGACGCACGGGGCGAGCACCGGGTTCTGGATTATTGCGCGGGGGCAGGCGGCAAAACGCTGGCACTGGCGATGACCATGGAAAACCGCGGACATATCGTCGCCTGTGACGTGCACGAAAAACGTCTGGACGGAGCAGTCAAACGGCTGCGTCGCGCAGGCGTTCACAACGTGGAGCGGCATCTCCTGGTATCTGGCGACAAGTGGGCAAAGCGTCGGGCCGGCAGCTTCGATCGCGTGCTTGTCGATGCACCGTGCTCGGGAACCGGAACGTGGCGGCGCAATCCGGATGCACGCCTTCGCCTGACACCGGAAGACATCCAGGAACTTGTCGTCAAACAGGCGCAGATCCTTGATCGTGCAGCCTCTTTGGTGAAGCCGGGCGGACGCATGATCTATGCGACCTGCTCGCTTCTGGCCTGCGAGAACGGCCAGCAGATTGATGCATTCCTCAAACGCCGCAATGACTTCATCCGCCTGCCAAAAGAGCAGATGTCCGAGCTTCTGCCCACCGAGTTGCGAAACAAGGCACAGTTCTCGCTGACGCCCCTGCGGGATGGCACGGATGGATTTTTCGCCTGCGTTCTGGAGCGCGTCGTAACGGACACAAAGACGCAGGAGGAAGACGCGGCCGTTACACTCCCGGCGGCAGAAGATCCTTCCACATAACAAGTGCGTCCACATATCCTTTCGAAGGGTGATCGAAAGCTCCGGGAAGCGTTCCGATCACCCGAAAACCCAGTGATTTCCACAGGGCTACGGCACGCAGATTGCTACTGACGACAAAATTGAACTGCATGGCGCGAAAGCCAAGCTTTGCAGCTTCAGCAAGCGCTTCCTCAGCCATCAGCCGCCCTGCACCAAAGCCGGAACGCGCAACGAATCCCGCGTTGCTGATGTGACTACCGCCGCCTTTCTGGTTCGATTGAAGATAAAACGTCCCGACGATCTCATGATCGCGGGTCTGGGCAACATAAACGCGGTGCTCGACATTCATCCAGTAGGCGAGTGCCTGACGGCGCCCCCAGTGTCGGGGCAGGGCATATGTCTCGCCCTTCCGCAGTACAGGAGACAGCAGGCGCCAGATTCCTTCACGGTCCAGAGACTGGGCAGGACGAACCAGAAGGTCAGTTCCGGTTCGGGCAGGAGAAGACATCATGACGGGGCGTTCTTCCGTGTTTTTAGGTGCGCGACGGGATCTGGAGTATGATACCGCTTCGTAGCCATCATGCGGAGCCCGTGCCGAACATCCATGCAGTATGACATTCTTATCGGCATTGCCTCGACTTTCGGCGCGGGAATGCTGGCCCAGTGGGTGGCCTGGCGCTTCCGCCTTCCGGCCATTGTCCTTCTCTTCTCTCTGGGCCTGATTTTCGGGCCGGGTCTGGGCATTCTTCATCCTTCCGAAACGATGGGATGGATGTTCCGGCCGCTGGTGTCCCTTCTGGTGGCGCTCGTGGTGTTCGAAGGAGGCATGGCGCTCGATTTCCGCCAGCTGCGCGAAGCCGGAGAAGGCGTTGCGCGTCTGACGATGCTGGCACTGCCCATTAACTGGGTTCTGGGATCCCTGGCAGCACATTACGTGGCCCATCTGGAATGGGGCACCTCCATGCTGTTCGGGGCAATCGTCGTGGTGACGGGCCCAACAGTCGTTCTGCCGCTTCTGCGTAGTGCCAAGCTTCAGCCGCGCGTTGCAGCGTTCCTGCGATGGGAAGCCATCGTCAACGATCCGCTGGGAGCAATTCTGGCGGCGGTCGTGCTTCAGCTCATGCTGCTGCATGTGGACATTCATGCGGATGTGTTCTTCACGCATACGCTACCGGATCTTCTTGGGGCCATTGCCGTCGCGCTTTCCGCGGGAATCCTGCCAGGATATCTGGTCCGCTATCTGTTCACGCGCGATCTGATGCCGGAAATCCTCAAGACGCCGATGCTGATCTCGATGGCGCTGGTGATTTTCTCCCTGTGCAACCTGGAGATGGGCGGCGCCGGACTGATGGCGGTCACGATCTTTGGGATGGCACTGGCGAACCTTCAGATTCCGGGCGTGACGGAACTGCGGCGCATGAAGGAATCACTGGTGGTTCTGGTCGTGTCGGTCCTGTTCATCATGCTGACGGCCGATCTGCAACGCGATGTTCTGGCACAGCTTTCCATTCCGATTTTCGCGCTGACGGTTGTGGTTCTGTTTGTTGTGCGCCCTCTGGGCATTTTCCTTTCCACTCTGGGCACGAGCATGCCCTGGAAGGAAAAGCTGTTTGTCGGCTGGATTGCGCCACGCGGTATCGTCGCGGCTGCCGTGGCTGGCGAGGCGGGGGTCAGTCTCAAGGAGGCGGGATACCAGTCTGCGGATCTGATCATGCCAGCGGTGTTCGCAGTGATTGCCGTGACGATGATCCTGCACGGTTTCTCGCTTGGGCCCATTGCACGACGCCTCAAACTCACCCTTTCCAACGATCCGGCCATCGCAATCATGGGAGCGAGTGGATGGTCCATCAACCTTGCATCCTGTCTGCGCAAGGCGGGCGTGCCGGTTCTGCTTGTGGACAACCGCTCCAGCGCACTCCTGCCGGCCACCCGGCAGGATATTCCGGTACTGCGCGCAGAGCTTCTGTCGCAGCATGGGCAGGAATCCCTGGAGGAGCGACCTGCCGATTATCTGATCGCGACGACGGGTGACGGCATCTATAATGGTATGGTCTGCGGGCATCTGGCTCCGACCATGGGACGGCAGCGTGTCTATCAGATCAGCCCTGGCGTGGCACGGCTGGATTTCTATCACGGCCTGTCACGCGACGCTCGCGGCAAGGTTCTGGGAGAACCGGCCTGGAACTATACCCTGTTTGATACGCTGTTCGAGCAGGGATGGCGGTTCGTCGCCGTGGAAGCCACGGACGAGAGTGCATCGACGTTCGGGAATGACGAAAACAGGCTTGATCTTCTCGTGGTTCGGCGGGATGGCGGCATCCTGATCCGTTCAGCCGAAGACAACGACAAAGCCGTGCCTCAGCCTGGAGACAATATGGTCTGCATGGTGCCGCCAGAGGTGGAATAAATATTAAGTGAGGAGGGGCTGCAGAGATCGGATTGTGCGAAGTAGCCCACAATAAAACGAAGATAGAAACACAATCTTAAAACATGGACTCTATGTTTTCAGTGCGACGGAATTTTCTCCTTTCTTACCGCGGTGGGAGCGCTGCCGTCCAGAAAACGGAGAACGCGCATGAGCGTACAGACCTGCGTTTGCTACTGCACTGACCAGTCTTATCTTTTCCCTACTCTTGTCAGTGCACTTCAGGCGCGTGCTCATGCGGCAGCGGACATCGCAGACATTATTATTGTATGCTTTGACGTTGACGCTGCGACATTTTCCATCGCAGGCTCAATCTGTAAAAAAAACAACATTATTATTTTTTCAAGATCAAGATCTGACATTGACGGTGCGTCAGCTATGCTTGGAAGACTTTATCTCGATGAGATTTTACCGGAAAATTACAAAAATATTCTTTATGTTGATGGCGACACTCAGATCAAATACTGTCTGAATGAATTATTGTCCTGCCCTCCACCTAAAGAGCATTTTTTCGCTTCTGCCGATCCTATGGTCTTTCTTCTCGAAGACGATTCACGCGAAGGCGAAGGTGTAAGAGAACATTTTGTAGATATTGGACTGACGTCCCAGAAGTCCACTTTGTATTTCAATACGGGCGTTCTTTATTTTCATCGGTCAGCATGGGCGGCGATTGCGGAGCAAGCACGAACCATCATTCGTTCCCAGAGCAGGATGTCCAGATTCCCCGATCAGGATATTCTCAACCTCGTAGGCATCGAGCGCGTACTACCCATGTCCTTATCATGGAACTTTCCTGTCTTTCTGTTCAATGCCGATCTGGAAGACACTATCCAGCCAAAAATTGTTCACTACATGTCACAGCCGAAGCCATGGGAAGGAATTTTTCGCCCCTGGCAGGCAGTCGACTATGAGCCATATCCGGCGTTTGTCGCCGCTTATCCTGAAATTTCCGGACTGTGGAAAAGTAGTTCGCCACTGCGAAAAGCACGATATCTCGCACAGCAAAACTACAAACGTTTCTGCGAAACCCGGAGATGGGGGCGCGGTCCCTTGCACACCCGTATTCTCGACTACGAAGCCAGATGTCGGAATGGCGCGGAGCAGACCGAACAGCTTTCATTCTAAAGCTACCTCACCGCTTTTATCTCAGGACGGCTTTTCTATTGTAATATGCGACAATCCCGCTTCGAGAAACGCACGGAGGTCCTTTTCCTCAAGGGCAACACAGCCTTCCGTATATCCGCTGGCGGGCGGCAGATGCAGGAAAATCGCCGATCCGTCTCCCGATTTTACCGGGGCATCATTCCAGCCCAGAACGATGCAGAGATCATAGACATGATCGTCACGCCACAGGTTTTCGCAGGAGGCCGGGTGAGGGAGCGCTACAGCGCGATTGTAGTCGGAATGGGTGGGGTCATCACACCAGCCATCATTGGCGGCGAGGGGTTCGACGGAAAGTTCCGCTGTGCAGACGGGACGTGAGGTCCGGTCCGCACGGTAGAGGACACGCCGGAGCGGCAGTTCCCCCACGGGAGTACGAAGGTCTCCTTCCGTTTTGTCAAGGGACAGCCCGCGCCGTCCGATCAAAACCGGAACGATTTTCCCCTGAAAGTGAAGAAAAGCGCGGTCTCCAGCGGTTCTCAAAATAGCTTTAGCCATAATGCTGTTTCCTTTTTCGGCTGTACTTGCCATAGTCTGATGCGAAAGCATGCTGCTTTCTTCCCGTTTACCGGGAATGGTAAGTCCGGATGTGCAAGTTACGAACACCGAATTTTTACGGATGTGACGTTTCTTCCGTCGCGATAGAACGAGACAGGTTATTATGGCAGGTCCACGCCCCATCCTGGTTGTTGACGATGATGATACGCTCCGTCGTCTTCTGGCAGAGCAGCTTCAGCACGGCGGCGAACTGGAAGCGGTTGAGGCGACGTCCGTTGCCGCAGCGCGCGAACTTCTCGCCAAACCTGGTGCCCGGTATGATGCCATGCTGCTGGACATTACCCTCCCCGATGGTGACGGGCGCGACTTCTGCGCCGAATTGCGGCGCGCGGGCATCCGCATGCCGATCATCATCCTGACCGGTTCCGATGACGAACACGACGTGGTGCGCGGCCTTGATGCAGGTGCCAACGACTACGTTGCCAAGCCTTTCCGGATCGGTGAGCTTCTGGCCCGCCTGCGGGCCCAGTTGCGGATTTTCGAGAACAGCGAAGACGCCGTCTTTGAGATCGGCCCCTATGCATTCCGTCCGTCTGCCAAGCTGCTCGTCGAAACCGCCCGTAACCGCCGGATCCGCCTGACGGAGAAGGAGGCCGCGATCCTGAAATATCTCTATCGTGCGGGTCAGCGCCCGGTGGCGCGTCAGGTACTTCTGAACGAAGTCTGGGGCTACAACGCGGCCGTCACGACCCATACGCTCGAGACGCATATCTACCGACTGCGCCAGAAGATCGAGCCAGATCCGGCACGCACGTCACTTCTGATTACGGAAGGTGGTGGCTATCGTCTTGATCCTGAAGGACGGACGTGGCGTGATCGGCTCCGACAGCCTGTCAGCCTGAAGGCTGACAGGAAGCGGGCGAAGGGTCAGGCCGGGTCGAAGTCCAGCACAACAGGAACGTGATCCGACGGGCTGTCCCAGTCCCGCACATCCTGAAGAACCCTGATATCCCTCAGGCCCGGCATGAGGTCGGGCGTCATCCAGACATGATCCAGCCGCCGACCGCGGTTGGATTTTTTCCAGTCTTTATTGCGGTATGACCACCAGGTGTAGAGCTTCTCCGGCTCCGGCGTGATCGTCCGCATGGCATCCTGAAATCCCGTCGCCATCCACGCCTTCAGGCGTTCAATCTCAGGCGGCGTGTGACTGACGATCTTCAGAAGTTGCTTATGACTCCAGACGTCATGCTCCAGAGGCGCGATGTTGAGATCGCCTACCAGAATGCTGCGGGCAGGAGGCGCACTGGTGAACCAGCCGGTGGCTTCATCCACGAACGTCAGTTTGTGGGCAAATTTTTCGTTTTCCACCGGGTCGGGGATATCGCCACCTGCCGGCACGTAGAAATCATGTAGCAGGATCGGACCGGCTGGCGTCGCAATACTCGCAGCCACATGGCGGCAGTCCGAGCGCGTGCACCAGTCGGGCGTTCCAGCAACGCTTTGCAGTGGATGTCGCGACAGGATCGCCACACCATTATAACCCTTCATGCCTTTATAGACCTGATGGGGCAGGCCCATTTCAGCCAGGGCCTGAGCGGGAAAGAGCGGATCCGGGACTTTCGTTTCCTGTAGACAGACGATGTCCGGGTTTTCCTGTTCGACGATCTGCTTCAGCAGCGGCAGTCTGAGTCGAAGAGAATTGATGTTCCAGGTGATGAGACGCATGACGACTGGATCGACCGGATCAGGCGTTTTGACAAGCACCCTCTTGCACACAAAGCTTTCCCGTCCGATCTAGAACGAACCATGACTGATCTGCACCACACACTCCTGACGCTTGATTCCCATATCGATATTCCCTGGCCGGACCGACAGGATGCCTGGACGGAAGACACACCCAGACAGGTGAACGTTCCCAAGACGCGTAAAGGTGGCCTGAAAGCCGTGTGTCTTGCGGCCTATATTCCGCAGGGCTCACGCGATGATGCCGGGCATGCTGAAGGCTGGGACCGGGTTCAGGGCATGCTGGACGTGATTTCCGGAATAGAAGGACGACAGGGCAATCACAGCGCATGCGTCTGCCGGACGGCGGCAGATGTGCGTGCGGCCTATGAAGCGGGCGACCTTGCCGTCATTCCGGCGATCGAAAACGGACATGGTCTGGGTGGACAGCCGGAGCGTATCGCGGAACTCGCCCGTCGCTATGGCGTACGATACATGACCCTGACCCATAACGGACACAATGCGCTCGCGGACGCGGCCATTCCGCGCAAGGATCTGGCGGATGCCGAAACGCTTCATGGAGGGCTGTCAGAGCTAGGGCGTGAGGCGATCGCACACATGAACCGCTCCGGCGTTCTGGTGGACGTCTCCCATGCGGCAAAATCGACCATGATGCAGGCGAGCGAGATTTCTGCCACGCCGGTTTTCGCCAGTCACTCCTGTGCCCGCGCCCTGTGCGATCACCCGCGCAATCTGGACGATGAACAGCTTGACCGCCTGAAAGAAACAGGTGGCCTGATTCAGGTGACGGCCATGGGCTCCTTTCTGAAAAAAGGCGGCGGCGGCACGGTCGAAGATCTGGTACGGCACGTCTCGTATATTGCGAACCGGATCGGCGTCGAGCATGTCGGGATTTCTTCGGACTTCGATGGCGGTGGTGGAATTCCGGGTTGGAAAGACGCAACCGAGACCGCGAATGTCACGCATGCTCTTCAGGCGGCAGGTTTCACCGATGCGGAAATTTCTGCCATCTGGGGTGGTAACATGCTGCGTCTTCTGGAGACTGCCGAAAAAGCCACAACGGTGCTCTGAAAGCAGCCTTGAAAATACGCTTCGACAGACCCTGAGAGAACAGAACATGATCATGATGGACAAAACAGGAGCCGCGTCGTCCACCATGACCTGCTGAGGCGTTTGCAGGCCGTCTGTCGATCCTTTCCACCCTCCCGGACAGGGGGTGATGGAATGGGAAGGAAAGCAAGAAACAAGCGTTTTCAATGACTTGCAAAAGATGATTAAAAATTGGGCAATCTGATGACAAGTCTGGCAAACCGTGGCTTTCATGATTCTGTCACGGAGCAGCCCACAGACTTTTCCACAGGTTCAGTGGATGACTGAAAAAGCCGAATGACCGACCTTCCTCCACACAGTTCCGACCTGTCTGACGACCATGGCGCACTCCCTGTTTCTGCGGGAAACACGCAGGGTGTCGAGGCCATTCGTGAGGCATTGAAGACCATTCCCTACAGCCCTGGCGTGTATCGCATGCTCAGCGCGAAGGGGGAGGTGCTGTATGTCGGCAAGGCGCTGAGCCTGAAGAAGCGCGTCTCGTCCTATACCCGCACCAACCAGCTTCCCGAGCGGCTGCGGCGCATGGTGTCGATGACGGTTTCGATGGAAATTGTTATCACGAAGACAGAAGCGGACGCACTGCTTCTGGAGGCGAACTACATCAAGCGCATGAAGCCGCGCTTCAACATCCTGCTGCGTGACGACAAGAGCTATCCGTGGCTGATGCTGACTGAAAGTCACGAATTTCCGCAGATCACCAAACAGCGCGGCAAGCCCGTCAAAGGCGCAACCTATTGGGGGCCGTTTGCAAATGCCTGGGCCGTCAACCAGACACTCAATCTGGTGCAGCGCAGCTTCCTGCTCCGGTCCTGTTCGGATGCCGTGCTAAACAGCAGAACGCGGCCCTGCCTGCTGTACCAGATCAAGCGCTGCTCAGCGCCCTGTGTGGATCGCATCTCCGGACCTGATTATGCGAAACTGGTTGACGAGGCCCGCCAGTTTCTCTCGGGACACAGCACGGACCTGCAACAGCGTCTGGCAGCCGAGATGGAGCAGGCTTCGCAGGACATGGATTATGAGCGGGCTGCATCGATCCGGGACAGGATCCGGGGATTCGCCAGCATTCAAGGGTCCAGCACCGTTAACCCGGCGTCGATCAATGACGCGGATATCATGACGATCTGGCAGGAAGCCGGTCAGAGCTGCATTCAGGTATTCTTCATCCGAGGCAGCCGCAATAACGGTAACCGGGCATTCTACCCGGCCCATGCCGAGGAAGAGACAGCAGCAGACGTGCTGTCGGCGTTCATGATCCAGTTTTATGACAACAAACCGCCACCGCCCACGATTCTGGTGAACTGTGAGATTCCGGAACTGAATCTGGTCGAGGAAGCACTCAGCATCAGGCGCGGACAGAGGGTCGAAATCCTCAGACCACAGCGGGGTGAAAAAAAGGACGTCGTAGGGCACGCAGCCCTGAACGCCCGGGAAGCGCTGGAACGTAAGCTGGCCGAGAATACCGGACAGCGCAAACTGCTCGAAGGGGTTGCGGAGGTCTTTGGTCTTCCTGAAACGCCGCAACGTATCGAAACCTATGACAACTCCCATATCATGGGGCAGGCCCCCTATGGCGTGATGGTCGTAGGCGGCCCCGAAGGCTTCAATAAGCGCGCCTATCGCAAATACGGCATCAAGGGACCAGTCGCGCCGGGAGATGATTTCGGCATGATGCGCGAAGTCATGGAACGCCGGTTCGGAAAACGCCCGGAGAACGGAGAGCGTTCGGAAGACTGGCCGGATCTGCTTCTCATCGACGGTGGCTTCGGGCAGTTCAACGCCGTACGGAAAGTTCTCTCCGACATTGGTGTGAGCGGAATTCCGATCGTGGCCATCGCCAAAGGTCCGGACCGGGATGCCGGGCGGGAATGGTTCTTCACGGAGACAAAACCGCCCTTCCAGCTCCCTCCGCGAGACCCGGTTCTCTACTATCTGCAAAGACTACGCGACGAAGCACACAGGTTTGCAATCACCACACACAGGGCAGGGCGCTCCAAGGGGTTACGCAGTTCCGAACTGGACACTGTACCGGGAATCGGAGCTGCTCGGAAAAAAGCCCTGCTCAATCATTTCGGCTCTGCAAAATCCGTCAGACAGGCGAGTCTTGAGGAACTGGAAAGCGCGCCTGGTATCAGTTCCAGCACGGCAACTGCCATATACGGGCATTTTCATCCAGAATGGGTCCAAAAGGCCTCAGCCGATCATCGCAGCTCCTGAACCTAGTCAGCGATTTACACGAAAAATACATCTTTCACGCACACATTGGCGCATACCGGTATGAGGGAAACTGTTCTAGACTGATTGTGATGCTGACAGATCTGCCAAATATCCTGACACTGCTGCGTATCGCGTCCATTCCCGTACTGGTCGTGCTGCTCTCCGTGCACTCGCCGACTGCGAATGTGATCGCCTGCGTGGTCTACACGGCCGCTTGCATCACGGACTATCTGGACGGCGCCCTGGCCCGTCGCTGGCAACAGCTTTCCGAACTGGGCCGGATGATGGACCCGATCGCGGACAAGCTTCTGGTCGGGTCGCTTCTGCTGGCTCTGGCAGGGCTGACACAGTTGCCGGTTTATTCGCTTTATGCAGCGATCATCATCATGATCCGCGAAATTCTGGTCAGTGGCCTTCGCGAATACATGGCCTCCCAGCGCGAAACGCTCCCATCGACACGACTGGCGAAATGGAAAACCGGCATCCAGATGGTAGCGATCGGTTTTCTGATCGGTGGAGACGGGGCTGCAGAAATGCTGGGACTTTCCTTCCTGCCGGCAACGCTGATTGGCGGAATCTTCCTTTGGCTTTCCGTGATTCCGACAGTCATCAGTGGCTGGGGTTATCTGACCGCAGGACTGACCCGCATCATGGCAGGGCAATCCCGCAAATCATCCAAAATCAGCTTCTGACGTCATACGGCGAAAGAATGTAGCGTTCTTCGACTGTCTTCATCTGGCGCTTCGTTACAAGGACCGCTAAAGGTCATGGATTGATCTCGTGGGAGTAAGAAATGCGGAAGACCGCTCTGCTGGCACTACCTCTCGCTCTGAGCGGCTGTTCAGGCATGGGCAAGTATATCCGCGACACAATGGTCTGGACGGCTCTCGATAATCCGAACGGCCCTCATGGAGACAGCGAGAATATTCATCGCGCGCGTGGCGAAAAATATTCCGAAACTCCAATTTTCCCCGAAAGCGGCAACATCTGGCCGGGGGCTCCGCAACCGCTCCCAACGCTCAAGGACGTCGCAAACCCCAATAGTACGTTCAGCCATGCTCTCGGCGATCCGGCGACCTATTTTGGTGGCGCTGCGCTCGATGAAAACTTCATGGGTGGAATCGCCGGCAAGGGAGCTCTGGGAGCATCCGGGCCGCAACTCATGCAGGGCCAGAGCCTTTCAGTCGGCGAAGGCGCTGATACCCACCAAGGCGTGTCTCGAGACCGCACCCATCTTATCCCGACACTTCCTTCGTCAGTTCCCGACAGCGCAGCCCGCTTTCTGAACAAGAGTCCCAGCAAAGCCATCGTTATCCCGAACGGGGACGGCACCAGCACGGTCATCGGTCCGGATGGCAGCGTAAAGGTCATTCACGGAACGTCTTTGCCCCCCAGGTAAGGTTTTGCTGACGGTTCTGCGCCGCCAACATTTCCCTTCAGGATCTCAGACTTCAGTACTGACGGAAAAGCGCGATCAAACGCCCCTGGATGTGCACGCGCTCCGCTGGAAAAATACGAGTTTCGTAGTCCCGATTGGCGGCCTCGAGCGCGATCATCGACCCACGACGACGCAGTTTCTTAAGCGTCACTTCCTGGCCATCAATCAGGGCAACAATAATCTGTCCGTTCTCGGCCGTCTCACGTCGCCGGATAATGGCGATGTCCCCATCCAGAATCCCAGCTTCGATCATCGAATCGCCCGCCACGGTGAGTGCGTAATGCTCTCCAGTGCCCAGGAGCGAAATGGGGACCTCAATCCTGTCGCTGTCATCCTGCATGGCCTCAATAGGCAAACCGGCTGCGATGCGACCATAAAGAGGAATGCTGATGGTCTGACGATCATTGGCGACGCTGGCTTCGGAGAAAGTCCCGTCAAGACCCGTCTCCCCCTGACTGAGAACAGCCGGAACGAAAGCAGCCTCTGTCGTCGGCGTAACGGCAGGAGCCTCGGTGCCCATATGAGGCAGGCGCAGCACTTCCAGCGCGCGTGCGCGATGATGGTGACGCCGCAGGAACCCACGCTCCTCCAAAGCAGAAATCAGGCGATGAATGCCTGATTTGGAACGTAGTTCGAGAGCATCTTTCATTTCATCGAAAGAGGGAGAATATCCCGTCCGGCGAAGATGATCGTCGATATACAGCAAAAGCTGGTGCTGTTTGCGGGTCAGCATACAGGCGCTCCCATGCGCCTCGGCGGAGGCAGGTCAAAACAGGGCACAGAATGACAGTCATCCTGCATTTGTTCCTTATAGGTTCCTCTCTATTGCCCTACAAGCAAAGAGAGTGCTCTCCCATAGGCATCCGGCACGATTTTCTGGTCCACAAACTCTTTGAAACTACAGGAAAACCGCTAAATCTTGCGCAAAGGCCTTGACCTCCGAGCCACAAATCAGCATGGTGCGCCAAATCTAGAGATCAACATGCTGCATCGACACCTTCGAGCGGCATAAGTTATGGCGAAAGCCCGAGGGTATCATGGGAAAGAGCAACGTTATTCAGATCCGGCTCGTTTCGTCAGCTGAGACCGGCTACTTCTACGTCACGAAGAAGAATGCCCGTTCTGCTACGGGAAAGATGGAAGTACGCAAGTACGATCCGGTTGCACGCAAGCACGTCGTGTTCCGCGAAGCCAAGATCAAGTAAGACTGTTCCAACAGTCTTCATAAAAAAAAGCGGCCTTCGGGCCGCTTTTTTTTATACCTCGAAGGCTGATTATTTCAACGACTGCTCAAAACAGTTTGTCATGCGGTCCGTAGGGGACAACCAGATCGCCACTGCGCGTCAGGTTCATCGTGGCACGGGCGCGCTCATCCAGCATGTCAGCATCCAGCGCTTTTTCCTTGAGGGCAACAACACGACGCCGCCAGACATTCTGCTCATCGTCCGCATCCTGCCTAGCCTGAAGGGCATCTTTCTGAAGCTGGGTCTGCTCCTGATAGGCATGGATCCCATGCGCACCGTGCAACGCGTTCCAGCCGAAATAAACCGTGAGAGACAGGAAAAATGCCGGAGGAGCTACGGCGCGGACACCACGTTTGATAAGTCGGATCAGTGTCACGTCGTGAAAACTCCGTTCTGAGAGACTATCTCAATTTATATCAGTCATTTGTGACCAGACAATGAAGGATATGAATATCAATCATATCCGGCCATGAAATAACGGCCCCATTCCCGAAAGGAATGAGGCCGTTGACCATTTTCAGGAGTTCCGGAGGATGTTGCGACCGGCATAGCGGGCCGCACTGCCAAGCTGCTGCTCAATACGGATGAGCTGGTTATATTTTGCCGTACGGTCAGAACGGGAGAGGGAGCCCGTCTTGATCTGGCCGCAGTTCGTTGCAACCGCGAGGTCAGCAATGACGGAATCTTCCGTCTCGCCCGAGCGATGGCTCATGACGCAGGCGTAACCGGCCTTGTGAGCGGTTTCGACGGCTTCCAGCGTCTCGGTCAGCGTACCGATCTGGTTGACCTTCACAAGCAGCGCATTCCCGGTACCGGCCTTGATGCCACGGCGCAGACGTTCCGGGTTGGTGACGAACAGATCGTCACCGACGAGCTGGAGCTTCTTACCCAGACGGGTCGTCAGTTCAGCCCAACCTTCCCAGTCATCTTCCGCAAGTCCGTCTTCAATGGAAACGATCGGGTAGCGGTTCGCCAGATCTTCAAGGTAGGAAATCATGCCCGAAGCATCAAATTCCTTGCCTTCACCCTTCAGATTGTAGCGACCGTCCGCGTAAAACTCGGTAGCGGCGCAATCGAGCGCGAAGGTCACGTCCTCGCCCAGACGATATCCAGCAGCTTCAACAGATTTTGCAATAAATCCAAGAGCTTCATCAGCAGACTTCAGGTTCGGCGCGAAGCCGCCTTCATCGCCGACATTGGTGTTGTAACCAGCCTCGGACAGACCTTTCTTCAGACGTGCGAAAATTTCCGAGCCCATGCGAATGGCATCCGCAACCGTCGGCGCACCGACCGGCTGGATCATGAATTCCTGAATATCGATCGGATTGTCGGCATGCTCGCCACCATTGACGATGTTCATCATCGGCACGGGGAGGAGATGGGAATAGGCACCGCCAACATAGCGATATAACGGAAGCTCCAGCTCCTCGGCAGTTGCCTTGGCGACGGCGAGCGAAACGCCGAGGATGGCGTTGGCGCCCAGCCGGGACTTGTTGGAGGTTCCGTCCAGATCAATCATCGCGTTATCAATGGCGATCTGATCTTCCGATTCGGCGCCCTGAAGCACTTCAAGAATGTCGTTCTCGACATGACTACAGGCCTTCAGGACGCCTTTGCCGCCATAGCGGGACTTGTCACCATCGCGCAGTTCCACGGCTTCATGAGCACCGGTGGAAGCGCCGGACGGGACAGCCGCGCGGCCGCGGGCACCGGAGGACAGCTCGACTTCGACCTCGACAGTGGGATTGCCGCGGCTGTCCAGGATTTCGCGGGCGATGATATCAACGATGGCGCTCAATGGAAGCTCTCCTGGGATACGTGAACCGGGTTGGCTCGTGACCGTTCGGAATGGAACAGCTATTTCAAGTCTCAAAATCACGCCCTGAGGTCAACGACGACATGCGCCTTCCTTTTCCCATTTTCGTGCTTGGCATTGCCGGGCTGATCCCTTTCATGGCGCTCGGAGGATGGATCTTTATGGCAGGGCTGTTCACGCCACTGCTAAATCTCAAGATCATTCTCCTGACGTATGCCGCCTGCATCCTGTCATTTCTGGGGGCCGTACACTGGGGGCTGGCCATGGAACGGCCGGACATCATCACTGTTGGCGGCACGTCCCAGCGGGACCGCCAGCGTCTTGTGCTGGGTGTCTGCCCTGCGCTCTGGGCATGGCTTGCCCTCTGCATCGGTGTTCTAGGGCATGTCCGGGCCGGTTTCGGCCTCGAAATCATCGGTTTTGTGGGGACGTTCCTGGTGGAACGGGAAGCCTGGAGGAAAGGTGCGCTTCCCCCAGGCTATCTGCCGCTGAGAGCCGGACTGACGGTTATTGCGGTGCTGAGCCTGTTTCTGGCGGCTCTGGCTCCTTCCGGGAGTTAGGCCGGAAAGGATTTCGCCAGAGCGTCAAAGGCTTTCAGACGCGTCAGGAGGCTGCGCATTTCATGGAGCGGCACCATCGTCGGACCATCGCTTGGAGCATGGTCCGGGTCTTGATGCGCTTCGATGAAAACGGCGGCCACACCAATCGAGAGCGCTGCGCGAGCCAATGGCTCAACGAATTCACGCTGCCCACCGGTTGACGCCCCGAGGCCACCCGGCTGCTGCACGGAATGCGTTGCATCGAACACAACGGGATAGCTCGTCTGCGCCATAATCGGCAGGCCGCGCATATCGCTGACAAGCGTGTTGTAGCCGAAACTCGTTCCACGATCGCAGAGCATGATGCGCTCATTGCCCGTTGACGCAATCTTGGCTGCGACATTGGCCATGTCCCACGGCGCGAGGAACTGGCCCTTCTTGATGTTGATGGCACGGCCAGTTTCGCCCGCAGCCAGAAGCAGATCCGTCTGGCGGCACAGGAACGCCGGGATCTGCAGAACATCCACCGCTTGAGCAGCAGGTGCGCACTGCTCGGCGGTGTGCACGTCCGTCAGAACGGGAACGCCGAATCGCTCGCGGATGCCGGCGAGGATCTCCAGACCGGCCTCCATGCCTACTCCGCGCGCGGCATTGACCGAGCTGCGGTTAGCCTTGTCGAAGCTGCTTTTATAGATCAGCCCGATTCCCAACTCACGGCAGATGGCGGAGAGGGCATCGGCCATCTCCGTTGCGTGCTCGCGGGATTCGATCTGACACGGACCAGCGATCAGCGTGAAAGGCTGATCCTGACCGACCGTGAGGTCTCCGATCCGGAAGCTCACTTGCTGTGAGCCTCCTTGATGGCGGCACCGATAAAGCCCGCGAACAACGGATGCGGATCGAAAGGCTTGGAGAGCAGTTCCGGATGGTACTGCACAGCCACGAACCACGCGTGATCCGGGTATTCCACCACTTCCGGCAGCACACCGTCAGGAGAGAGACCGGAGAATCGCAGACCCGTCTTTTCGAGGCGGTCCTTGTAATGCGCGTTGACTTCCCAGCGATGACGATGGCGCTCGCGGATTTCCGTACGGCCATAGATCTCAGCCGCGCGGGAGCCGGGAACCAGCTTTGCCGGATAGGCGCCCAGACGCATCGTGCCGCCCAGATCGCCGCCTTCACGACGACGGAGCAGTTCGCCACCACGCGCCCATTCCGTCATCAGCCCGACCACAGGCTCATCCGTCGGACCGAATTCGGTGGAGGACGCCTTGGGAAGGCCCGCAAGCGAACGGGCACATTCGACCACGGCCATCTGCATGCCAAAGCAGATCCCGAGGAACGGGATGTTGTTCTCACGGGCATAACGGACGGCCTGGATCTTGCCCTCGGCGCCGCGCTCACCAAATCCGCCGGGAACGAGGATGGCATCCGCATCTTTCAGGCGCTCGGCGATATTACCGTTCTTTTCGAACTCTTCCGATTCGATCCAGTCCAGATTGACCTTCACATGATTGGCGATGCCACCATGCAGCAGGGCTTCGGCCAGCGATTTATAGCTGTCGAGCAGGGCCGTGTACTTGCCGACGACGGCCACGCGGACTTCAGCTTCGGGTTCGCGAATCGCATGAACGATCTTTTCCCAGCGCGAAAGGTCCGGCTTGCTGTCATAGGGCAGGCCGAAATAGCGCAGGACTTCCTGATCCATTCCTTCGTTGTGATAGGAAATGGGGCAGGCATAGATCGTGTCCACGTCAAGCGCCGCAATGACGGCTTCCGGGCGGACATTGCAGAAATTGGCGATCTTGCGACGCTCGTTGTCCGGAATGGGACGATCCGAGCGGCACAGCAGCATCTGCGGCTGGATACCGACATTCTGCAGTTCCTTGACGGAATGCTGCGTGGGCTTGGTCTTGAGTTCGCCGGCTGCCGGGATGTAGGGCAGGAGTGTCAGATGCACGCACATGGTCTGGGCGTGGCCAAGGTCATTGCGGAGCTGACGGATAGCCTCGAGGAACGGAAGGCTTTCGATATCACCAACCGTGCCGCCGATTTCCACGAGCACGAAATCGTAATCGTCGGTACCGGAGACCACGACGTCCTTGATGGCGTCCGTGATGTGCGGAATGACCTGTACGGTCCCGCCCAAATAGTCGCCGCGACGTTCGCGCGCGATCACATCTGAGTAAATGCGTCCCGTCGTGGTGTTGTCAGCACGGGACGCGTGAACGCCTGTGAAGCGTTCATAATGACCGAGGTCGAGGTCGGTTTCCGCCCCGTCATCGGTAATGAACACCTCACCGTGCTGGTACGGGCTCATGGTGCCCGGGTCCACGTTGAGATAGGGGTCCAGTTTGCGCATGCGGACCTTGTATCCGCGCGCCTGGAGGAGAGCAGCGAGGGCCGCTGAAGCGATGCCCTTGCCGAGAGAAGATACCACACCGCCGGTGATGAATACGAAACGCGTCATGGGCGGTCTTCATACACTGCCGACATGGGGCAGGGGAAGCGAAGAGACGCGTCTGTGAGAAAGATCCCCGTTAAAAAATCTGAACGGGGATTTTCAGTGTCGCTCAGTGAGCGGGTGTGGACGCCGGAGCAGCAGGAGCTGCCGGTGTTGTGGGGGCAGGCGTTGTGGTCGTCTGCGTCGCGGCAGGCGGTTGCGCCAAAATGTCGCGCGAGCCGACGCCGGAGGAGGCGCCACGGTTCATGACGGCCAGCACCAGGCACAGCAGCATGAAGATTCCCGCAAGAACGGACGTAGCACGCGTGAGAAGCGTTGCCGTTCCGCGGCCGCTCATGAAAGAGCCCATGCCCTGGCCGCTGCCGATTCCGAGGCCACCGCCTTCGCTGCGCTGGATGAGGATCACCCCGATCAGCGCCAGTGTGACCAGCAGGTTGAGAGCAAGCAGAAGAGTGGTCATGAACGATAGGGTCCGGACAGTGGTTGGGCAGACAGGCGAAGAGAGGCTGATTCGGCAATGCGCAGGAAGCTCTTCGCTTCCAGACTGGCACTGCCCACCAGCACCCCTCCGAGCGACCCGATGGAAAAAATGGTCGGCGCCTGAGCCGGTGTTACGGAGCCGCCATACAGGATCGGGACATGAATGTCATCCATCTTGAGGCGCGACTGCAACAGTCCGTGAAGCAGGGAGAGGGTCCGCTCGAGCTCGTCAATCGGCGGAACGGAGCCGCTGCCGATGGCCCAGACCGGCTCATAGGCCAGGACGCCGCTGAAGTCATCCGTAAGCGATCCTTCGACCTGCGTTGCCAGAACGGTGGTCGTTCGTCCTTCGAGACGCTCTTCCATCGTCTCGCCGATACAAACGACGGGGATGAGCCCCGCTGCCTCGGCGGCTTCGACTTTCCGGCGGATCAGCGCATCGGTTTCGCCATGAGCCTGACGACGCTCGGAATGACCGAGGATGACATACTGCACCCCCAGATCGGACAGCATGTCCGCTGAAATGTCACCGGTATGCGGTCCGGACGATGTTGTGTGACAGTCCTGGGCTCCAAGACAAAGAGGGGCGGCAGGGCCTGCGGCATTTATGATGCCGTGAACACTCGCAAGCTGTGTGAAGGGCGGGCACAGGACGAGCCGCACATCATCTGGAAGGGCCTGGGCACCTTCGGCGACGGCACGGGCCAGACGGGTGGACTGCTCGCGCAGTCCGTGCATCTTCCAGTTACCAACGACAAGTCTTGGGGATGGGATCACTCTTCCTCCTTCGTGGCGACATCTGCGGAATGACCGCTCAATCGGGGCATAAGGACCGGGCGGTACGCAAAAGGATGCTTTCCGTTCCGGTCTGCTTCTGGTCAAGCCGTTCTCACGACATTATGGTGCGGCAAGTTTAGCGGGCCTTCCGTGTCCGTACCATCCCGTCATCCGGATCTGCCCTGACCCCATGATTATCTCGCTCCGCCATCTTTTTGTTGACTCCTGGATCGGCCGTGCCGCCGCATTGCTGATCTTTCTGGCCTTTATCGGTTGGGGCGTGGGAGATGTTTACTCCAATCTGGGCGCGACCGGGTCCAACGAAATCGTGCGCATCGGCGATCGGAGCGTTACGCCGGACGATTTCAGCCGGGCGCTCTCGGCCCAGCTTCCGGCTGTCGCCAAGCAGATCGGGCTTGCCGATCCCTCTAGGCTACCGCGGAGCGAGGTGGAGCAGATCGCACGCCAGACGCTTCAAAATCTTGTGATGCAGAATGAAATCCAGCTTGCGGCCGAACGTGGCGGCATGATGGTGCCCGACGATCTGGTGCGGCAGGAAATTTTTGCCATTCCAGCCTTCCATGATGCTGCCGGAAAGTTCGACCGCAGCGTTTTCAACGAGCGCCTGACACGCATGGGCTTTACCGAAGGCAGACTGATCCAGGTCATCCGCGAAGATATCGCATCCCGTGGCCTGTTGCAGGGGATCGGGCAGGCCGTTGTGGCGCCCCCGTCACTGACGGAACGCATGCTGTCTTTCGATGCAAACCAGCGTGTTTTTGATCTGGTGGAAATCCCGTTTGCGAGTGGCGCCGTGACCGCACCTCCCACGGACGAACAGCTTCACCGTTTCTATGACAATCATCCGCAGATGTTCCGCACGACAGAGTACCGTCATGCCAAGATGGTCATCATGACAGCGGACAGCGTTGCCAAAACGATCGAGGTTCCGGACGACGTTCTTCATCGTCTGTACGATTTTCAGGCGCGCACCTACGACATGCCCGAGACGCGGACGCTCCAGGTCCTGACATTTGCGGACCAGACCAAGGCCGCTGCGGCAACGGCCGCATGGAAAGGTGGAATGTCATGGGACGATATCCAGAAGAAATTCCCCGAAGCCGCAGCCGTTTCCCTGCCGTCGGTTCGCCAGAGCGATATCCCCAACCCCGAGCTTGCCAAGGCCGCTTTCGCTGCACAGCCTGACCGTATTTCCGGCCCGGAAAAGACCGGGATGGGATGGGTTGTGTTCAACATCACGGCCATTGCAGCCCCTCACAAGACGACGTTCGAGCAGGCAAAAGACGATCTGAAAAAACAGGTCCAGACGCAGGAAGCAAGCGAGGCTCTTCAGGCACGCCAGAAGCAGTTTCAGGACGCGGTTGCAGGATCTTCAACGCTAGATCAGATCCCCGGCGATCTCGGCGCCGTTCCGGTTGCAGGCACGCTGGATTCCAGTGGTATGACGCAGGACGGTCTGCCCGCACCCATTCCGGGCGACGAGGCGCTGCGTCAGGCCATTGTTCAGCAGGTTTTCACACAGTCCAAAGGTGCCCAGCCAACGGTCGTGAGCGGCCCGAACGGCACCTTCTTCTCAGTGCTGGTCGATGATGTCCGCCCCGGAACCCTCAAGCCTTTCGACAGCGTACGCGATCAGGTCGTTCAGGCATGGACAGCCGAGCAGAAGCGCCGCGCCGCCAATCTGCGCGCAACGGCCCTGTTCGGCACCGCAAAGGCAGGTACGCTGCGCAAGGCCATGGACGGACAGCCGGAGGCTTCGACCCTGCGCCAGGACGTCAGCGTCTCACGCGTTCATCCCGATCAGAGCCTGCCCCAGAACATCCTTCGTGGGATCTTCGATCTCAAGCCGGGTGCGACCGGAATGTTCGAAACGCCGGATGCATTCTGGCTCGTCAACGTGACCGCCGATCGTCCGGCTTCGGCAGAAGACCTGAAGTCCCTTGGAACCCGTCTGGCGGACGACTATCGCCAGTCTATGCAGTCCGATATTCCGATGGTCCTGAATGCCGCGATGGAAAAGGCTGTTCCGCCTTCGCGTATCAATATGGCGCTTTACAATCAGGTCGTGACGGCCGCCATTCCGGCCAGCGCACCGGCCGCAGAAAACGGGGCGCACTGATGGGTATCGTCTACAGCATTGAGGCCGCCGATCTCCTGACGCCTGTTTCGGCTTTTCTCAGACTGTCGAACCTGTCGGATGATCCGTACCGCCTGCTGCTGGAAAGCGTCGAGGGCGGTGCCGCACGTGGACGCTATTCCGTTATAGCGCTGCTGCCGGATCTGGTCTGGAAATCCCGTGACGGGAAGGTCACGCTTGATGGCAAGCCCCTCGATGGGGTCCCGCTCGAGACGCTCAAGACCATCGTGGACGAAAGCCAGATGGATCTTCCGAGCGGAATGCCTCCCATGATCGGAGGCGTCTTCGGCGTGCTGGGTTACGACATGGTGCGGCAGATGGAGCGTCTGCCGAATGCGCCGGTCAATGATCTGGGCCTGCCGGAAGGGATCATGATCCGTCCGCGCCTGTTTGCGGTCTTCGATTCCGTTCGGGACGAACTGACACTGGCCGTACCGGTCCGTGGAAACACGACGGATGCGGATGCTCATGCGCTTCTGGACAGGGCGCGGGCCGCTCTGGCTGCGCCACTTGGAGATGCGCGCGAGACGCTGCCTTCCGGCACGGAACTGGCAGCACCTACCTCCAACATGACGCAGCAGCAGTTCGAAGACCATGTCCGCAAGGCACAGGACTATATTGCGGCGGGCGATGCCTTCCAGATCGTGCCGAGCCAGCGCTTTACCACGCCGTTCCCGCTCTCGCCGCTCTCGCTTTACCGAAGCCTGCGGCGCGTCAATCCGGCACCGTTCCTGTTCGTGATGGAGCTTGAGGACTACGCGCTCGTGGGGTCCTCTCCGGAAATTCTGGTGCGGCTGCGGGCTGGCGAGGTTACGGTCCGTCCGTTGGCCGGCACCCGTCCGCGCGGTGCGGACCGCGAAGAAGACCTCGCACTGGAAAAGGAGCTTCTGGCTGATCGCAAGGAACTGGCCGAGCACCTGATGCTGATTGATCTGGGTCGCAATGATGTGGGCCGCGTCTCGCAGCTCGGGACCGTCGCGGTTCCGGAGCAGTTCGTCGTCGAGCGCTACAGCCATGTGATGCATATTTCCTCGACCGTCACGGGCCGCATCAGGGAGGGCAGCACGGCGATGGACGCGCTTGTGGCCGCGTTCCCCGCAGGAACCCTGACAGGCGCGCCCAAGATCCGCGCCATGGAGATCATCGACGAACTGGAGCCGACACGACGTGGGCCGTATTCCGGCTGCGTCGGATATTTCGGTGCTGATGGTGAGATGGACACCTGCATCGGTCTGCGCATGGCCGTTCTCAAGGACGGCAACATGTATGTGCAGGCCGGATGTGGCGTGGTGGCGGACAGCGATCCGAATGCCGAGTTTCGCGAAACGCAGGCCAAGGCCCGCGCACTCTTCCGGGCGGCGGAAATCGCGGTTGCGACCGCAGCCAAAGCCTGACGGAGGGCCGACACACGATGTGTTGTTTGACGAAAAAGGACGCGAAGGTCATTCTGCTGCCATGATCCTTCTTATCGACAATTACGACAGCTTCACGTTCAACATCGTCCATCACCTGGGAGCGCTTGGTGTAACGTGTGACGTTCGCCGCAACGATGCGCTGAGTGTTGAAGAGGCTCTGGCGCTTAATCCGGCTGCCATCGTAATCTCACCCGGGCCTGGCGCACCTGCGGAGGCCGGGATCTGCTGTGATCTGATCCGCGCGGCCGCAGGGCGAGTGCCGGTTTTCGGTGTCTGCCTTGGTCATCAGGCAATCGGTCAGGTCTTCGGTGCCAAAGTCGTGCGGGCGCCCGTTCCGATGCACGGCAAGATCAGCGCCGTGCGTCACGACGGAACAGGGGTTTTTGCCGGACTACCCGATCCCGTCGATGTGGTACGCTATCACAGTCTGACGCTTCGACCCGACAGCATCCCCGAGACACTGGTGGTCAATGCACGGACGGAAGATGGGGTCATCATGGGGGTTCGCCATCGCGACTATCCCGTGCATGGCGTCCAGTTCCACCCTGAAAGCATTGCCTCCGTTGCCGGACGCGAACTGCTGGCCAATTTCCTGGCGATTGCCGGGATTCCGGTCGCGACATCACAGGCCGCCTGACAGTGGGGGCTGATTTTACAGAGCTTCTGCACAAAGCTGCTTCGGGACAAGTTCTGAGCAGTCAGGAAGCAGAAAGTGCTTTCCATGCGATCATGGCGGGAACGGTCGACCCCGTTCATCTTTCCGCCTTCCTCACAGCTCTGAAACTGCGCGGGGAAACCTTCGCCGAACTGACAGGTGCTGTAAAAGCCGTCCGGCATCACATGACGCTCCTCCCGGATGTTCCGGCTGGCGCGATTGATGTGTGCGGAACAGGCGGGGATGGTCTGAAGACGCTGAACGTTTCGACAGCCGTGGCCTTCGTGCTGGCCGGTCTTGGCGTTCCCGTTGCCAAACATGGCAACCGCGCACTTTCATCGACCACAGGCGCAACAGATGTGCTGGAAGTGTTGGGGATTCCGCCTACCGCTGATCTGGCCCTGCAGGGCAGACGCCTGCGCGAAGACAATCTGGTCTTTCTCGCAGCCCCCCAGCACCATCCAGCGATGCGCCATGCGGCCCCTGTGCGCAAAACGCTTGGTTTCCGGACCCTGTTCAATCTGCTCGGGCCACTGTGCAATCCCGCTCAGGTTCGCCATCAACTGATCGGCGTGTTTGATGGTCGCTGGTGTGAACCTGTGGCGCGAGCGCTTGGCGCGCTAGGTAGCCTGTCTGTCTGGGTCGTGCATGGCTCGACCTCCGAAGGGGGCAGCGACGAACTCACCCTGGCTGGCCCCTCTCAGGTATCCGCCTGGGAAAAAGACGCTCTTTTTTCGTTTGAGATCGAACCGGACATGGCCGGCCTGAAAGCCGCTCCCATATCCGCCATCCGTGGCGGAGACGCCCGGACCAACGCATCCGCGCTGGTGTCTCTGCTGGAAGGCGCCGGTGACGCTTACCGTGATACGGTTCTTCTCAATGCGGCGGCCGCCCTGCATGTGGCAGGACGCGGCGATATCGTGAAGGGCGGGACGATTGACGTTCCGGCTTTCCGTCGCAATGTAGGTCTGGCGGCAGAGTCCATCGACCGTGGGCTCGCCCGTGCCGCGCTGGAACGTGCGCGTATGTCAGCCCATTCTCCGACCCATTCCATTGCTTCCACAGACGCAGGACGATCATGACATTCATGCACCATCGACCGGCGATGACATATTCGCCCGAGGGAACAGAACAGTTCCCTGACCCGGAAGTTCCGGAAACGACGACTCCTCCCATCAAAAATCCCGAAGCGGAGACCGCCGCAGACCGGAGCGACGTTCTCGCCCGGATCTGTGCCCGCACACGGGTGGACGTCGAGCAGCGCTCGCAGATCATGTCTCTCAAGGACATCACGGCGCGGGCACGGGAAGTCACCACCCCCACGCGGGGTTTCGGACAGGCGCTTCAGCACCTGACGGCGGACCGGCAGGTCGGACTGATTGCCGAAATCAAGAAAGCGTCTCCTTCCGCCGGGATCCTGCGGCCGGACTACGATCCGGTGAAGATCGCGCAGGACTATCAGGCCGCTGGCGCCACCTGCCTGTCCGTTCTGACGGAAGGCTCGTGCTTTCATGGCAGCACGGAAGATATCCGCGCCGTACGCGAAGCCTGCAGCCTGCCGATTTTGCGCAAGGACTTCATTCTTGACCCATGGCAGGTCCATGAAAGCCGCCTGATCGGCGCAGACTGCATTCTGCTGATCATGGCCGTACTGACCGAAACGCAGGCGGCAGAATTGATCGCGATTGCACGCGGACTGGACATGGACGTCCTGTTGGAAGTCCATGACGAAGCCGAACTGAACCGCGCCCTGGCACTGGATACGTTCCTGATCGGAATCAACAACCGCAACCTGCGGACCCTGAAGACCGACATCCAGACGACGATTGATCTCGCTCCCCTGGTTCCGCCGGATCGTCTGGTCGTCTCTGAAAGTGGCATCCGGACGCAGGATGACATGATGAAGGTCGGCGCCGTGGGCGCGAGTGCGGTTCTGGTGGGCGAGAGCCTGCTGCGTGAGCCCGATCCAGGTGTGGCGGCGCGCCGCCTGCTCGGTTTCGTTTGATCTCAGGCCGCCTTTCGGGGCGGTCTGAACCGTTTTTTCACGGCATATCCCACGGATCGTTACGCTTCGCGAAAGCGGGACATGGTCTGGCCTTTGGTGGCTTCTGCCGCTAAGAGCATGCGGGATTTTATGCATTTCCATCAGGAGACCGTCATGGACGAGACACCGTCCGCTTCAGGCCGGAGCAACGGTCCGGCCCTTTCGCCGGAGACCATGAAGCGCGCGTACAGGGACATGCTTCTTGTCCGGCGCTTTGAGGAAAAGGCTGGCCAGCTTTACGGCATGGGTCTGATCGGCGGCTTCTGCCATCTGTATATCGGGCAGGAAGCTGTTGTGGTCGGCATCGGCCTCAACATGAAGCAGGGCGACAAGTCCATCACGTCCTATCGTGACCACGGACAGATGCTGGTCGCAGGCATGACGCCGCGCGGTGTCATGGCGGAGCTGACGGGCCGGTCTGGCGGGTATTCGCGCGGCAAGGGCGGCTCCATGCATATGTTCTCCCGTGAAAAGGAGTTCTACGGCGGTCATGGCATCGTCGGCGCGCAGGTCGCACTGGGCACGGGTCTGGCTTTCGCGAACAAATATCGCGGTACGGATGAAGTCTCGATCGTGTATTTCGGCGAAGGCGCATCGGCACAGGGGCAGGTCTATGAGAGCTTCAATCTCGCGGCCCTGCACAAGCTGCCCTGCATCTATGTGATCGAGAACAACCGCTACGGAATGGGCACGTCCATCGAGCGCGCCTCGGCCTCAAAGGACCTTTCGCGCAACGGCGAGCCTTGGGGCATTGCCAGCCGCAAGGTCGATGGCATGGACATTTTCGCAGTTCATGAAGCCGCGCAGGAAGCCGTGGAGCACTGCCGTTCTGGCAAGGGGCCGTTTCTGCTGGAAATGGAGACCTACCGCTATCGTGGGCATTCCATGTCTGATCCTGCAAAGTATCGCCAGCGCTCGGAAGTCGAGGAAATGCGCCGTACACGCGATCCGATCGAGACGCTGAAGGCCGAAATGCTGCGCAGCGGGATCGAAGAGAGCGTGTTCAGGGACATTGAGACAGACGTGAAAGCCATTGTCGCTGACGCGGCCGAATTTGCACAGACGAGCCCCGAGCCGGAACACTCCGAACTCTGGACTGATATTCTGGTGGAGGCCTGATCCATGGCATCTCTGATTCTGATGCCGGCTCTCTCGCCGACCATGACCGAAGGTACTCTGGCCCGCTGGGTTAAGAAGGCAGGTGAAGCCGTTTCCGCAGGCGACGTGATTGCCGAGATCGAAACCGACAAGGCGACCATGGAAGTGGAAGCCGTGGACGAAGGCGTAATCGGCAAGACGCTGGTGGCCGAAGGTACGCAGAATATCGCAGTTAACACGCCGATCGCCGTGCTTCTGGCCGAAGGCGAGGACGCTGAGGCTGCGGACACTGTGACGCGCTCTGCCGATCCGGCTGCCGGAGCCTCTGTGGCCATCGAAACACCGGCTGATCCGGGGATCGTGGAAGCGCCGGAAGCCGTGCAGGCCGAGAACGACCGGGACTGGGGCGAGACCAGTGAAATCACCGTTCGCCAGGCTCTGCGGGATGCGATGGCGGCCGAGCTTCGCCGTGATGAGGACGTGTTCCTGATCGGTGAGGAAGTGGCACAGTATCAGGGCGCCTATAAGGTCAGCCAGGGTCTGCTGGATGAGTTCGGCGAAAAGCGCATCATTGATACGCCGATCACGGAACATGGCTTCACGGGCATGGCCGTAGGTGCGGCACTGACCGGGCTCAAGCCGATCGTCGAGTTCATGACCATGAACTTCTCGCTGCAAGCCGTTGATCATATTATTAATTCCGCCGCAAAGACACTATACATGTCCGGCGGCCAGATGGGCTGTCCCATCGTGTTTCGTGGCCCAAACGGAGCTGCGGCCCGCGTGGGCGCACAGCACTCGCAATGTTTCGCAAGCTGGTTTGCGCATATTCCGGGTCTGAAGGTGGTCGCTCCCTGGTCGGCTGCGGATGCAAAGGGTCTGCTGCGGGCTGCCATTCGTGATCCGAACCCGGTTATCGTGCTGGAAAACGAGATCCTCTACGGTCAGAAATTCCCGTGCCCGGTGGATGAGGACTTCATCCTGCCGATCGGTCGCGCGAAGATCGAACGGGAAGGGACAGACGTGACGCTCGTGGCATTCTCCATCATGGTTGGCGTGGCGCTCGAAGCCGCAGCCATTCTGGCGGAAGAAGGCATTTCGGCAGAGGTCATCAATCTGCGCTCGATCCGTCCTCTGGATACCGAAACGATTGTGCGCAGTGTGAAGAAGACGAACCGGATCGTGTCCGTCGAGGAAGGCTGGCCAGTGGCGGGCATCGGGGCGGAAATCTGCACCGTGGCCGTCGAGCAGGCTTTTGACTGGCTTGATGCTCCTCCGGCGCGTGTCTGTGGGCTTGACCTGCCGATGCCTTATGCGGCCAATCTCGAAAAACTGGCACTTCCGAAACCCGACTGGGTGGTGGATGCCGTTCGCAAGCAGCTGCGGGACTGACAACGATGGCTACCGATATCCTGATGCCGGCGCTGTCGCCGACCATGACCGAAGGCAAACTGGCCCGCTGGCTCAAAGCCGAAGGCGATACCGTCGCTGCAGGCGACGTGATTGCTGAAATTGAGACCGACAAGGCAACCATGGAAGTGGAAGCCGTGGACGAGGGCATCCTCGGGCGCATCCTGATCCAGGAAGGCGCCGAGGGGATTCCCGTCAACACGCCGATTGCCATTCTTGTGGAAGATGGCGAGTCCGTGCCTGACACGTCTTCCACGCAAATGGCAGTGTCTCCGAAAGCTGAGACGGCTTCCGCAGAAACAATGCCTGCTGCTCCGGTATCCAAAGCTCCGGCTGAAGACAAGGGAGAGCGGATTTTCGTCTCTCCATTGGCAAAGCGTATGGCGCGTGAGCGTGGCATCGCCCTTGACGCCCTGACTGGAAGTGGCCCGAACGGCCGCATTCTCAAGCGCGATGTTGAGAAAGGCCCGTCTGCGCCCAAGATGGCTCCGAAAGCTGCTGCTACACCTCTCATCACGGCGTCGGAAGAGACGGTTCGTCGCGTTCCGAACTCGACGATGCGCAAGGTGATCGCGCGTCGTCTGACGGAATCCAAGACGCAGGTTCCGCATTTCTATGTTTCGGTCGATATCGAACTTGATGCGCTACTGGCCCTGCGTTCGAAGCTGAATGCGACCGCGCAGGAAAACAGCTTCAAGATCTCGGTCAATGACATGATGATCAAGGCTGTAGCGCTGGCCCTCAAAAAGGTTCCAGGCGTGAACGTGCAGTTCACCGAGGCCGAGACGCTGCATTTCGAGAATGTGGACATCTCGATGGCCGTATCGATTCCGGATGGGCTGATCACACCGATCATCCGTGACGCCGATCGCAAATCCCTGCGCGACATCAGCGTCGAAGCCAAGGATCTGGCCAAGCGCGCCCGCGCCGGAAAGCTCAAGCCCGAGGAATTCCAGGGCGGGACGTTCTCCATTTCCAATATGGGCATGTTCGGCGTGCGGGAGTTCGCAGCGATCATCAATCCGCCGCAGGCCGGGATTCTGGCGATTGCGTCAGGCGAAAAGCGGGCGGTGGTCCGCGGTTCGGACATCGCAATTGCGACCGTGATGACGGCGACGCTGTCGGTCGATCATCGTGCGGTTGATGGTGCCCTTGGAGCCGAGTGGCTGAATGCACTGCGCGATATCGTGCAGAACCCTTACTTTCTGGTGGTCTGAACCATGTCCGATACATTCGATCTGATTGTTGTTGGTGGCGGTCCCGGCGGATATGTGGCTGCTCTTCGGGCCAGCCAGCTCGGCATGAGCGTGGCCATCGTGGAAAGCACGCATTTTGGTGGCGTGTGTCTGAACTGGGGCTGTATTCCCACCAAGGCGCTTCTGCGCTCTTCGGAAATCCATCATCTTTTGCATGAACTGGGCACGTTCGGCCTGTCCGCGGACAATATTTCTTTCGATCTGTCCAAGATCGTAGGGCGCTCGCGCAGCATTGCCCGCCGGATGGGCGGCGGCATCGCGCATCTGCTGAAAAAGGCCAAGGTCACGACCTTTGACGGCCGCGCAACACTGGCCGGACGTTCGGGAGAGGCCCATCAGGTCGCCATCACCAAGGATGGCTCCGCGGTAGCGACTATCAAGGCGCCCCATGTCATTTTGGCGACGGGTGCACGGGGACGTCAGCTTCCCGGGCTTGAGACGGATGGCACCCTGATCTGGGGCGCACGCGAGGCCATGACACCGAAAGAACTGCCGAAGCGTCTTCTGGTCATCGGATCAGGTGCGATCGGTATCGAGTTCGCGTCGTTCTATCGGAACATGGGCAGCGAGGTCACGATTGCCGAAGTGGCGGATCGGATCCTGATTGCAGAAGATCCGGAAATCAGCGCCGCCGCCCGCAAGGCTTTCGAAAAGCAGGGGATGGAAATCATCACCAGCGCAAAAGTTGGGCCACTGAACAAGGGTGAGAACGAGGTCTCCACGACGATCGAAAGCCCGACGGGCAAGGTTGATCTGAAGGTAGACCGCGTCATCTGTGCTGTTGGCATCGTGGGCAATGTCGAGGATCTGGGGCTTGAGGGCACCAAGGTTCAGGTTGACCGGACCCATATCGTCACGGACGGTTTCTGCCGGACTGACGAGCCGGGGATCTATGCGATCGGTGATGTGGCCGGCGCACCGTGGCTGGCCCACAAAGCGAGCCATGAGGCCATCCTATGCGTCGAGAAGATCGCCGGACGCTCGCCCCAGCCTCTGCACCCGCTGAACATACCAGGCTGCACCTATTCGCGTCCGCAGATCGCGTCTGTCGGGCTTAGCGAAGAAAAGGCCATCACGGCCGGTCACAAGGTCAAAGTCGGCCGTTTCCCGTTCATCGCCAACGGCAAGGCCGTGGCGATGGGTGAAACGGATGGCATGGTCAAGACCGTATTCGATGCCACGAGCGGCGAGCTTCTGGGCGCGCATATGATCGGCGCCGAGGTCACGGAAATGATTCAGGGCTATGTCATTGCCCGAACCGGAGAACTGACGGAAGCGGAACTGATCGAAACGGTCTTCCCGCATCCGACCATTTCCGAAACCATGCACGAGGCAACACTGGCGGCCTTCGACGGCCCGCTGCATATCTGAGCATCATGTCCCAGCGCATCACCATCGACCATCGTTCGGCGCCCGCTCTCCGTCACCCGGAGAAGGCACACCGGCCTGACAACCCGATCCAGCGCAAGCCGTCCTGGATCCGGGTCAAGGCGCCGAACCATCCCGTGTATCACGAGACGCGCGCGCTGATGCGGGATGCGGGCCTCGTGACCGTCTGCGAGGAAGCGGCATGCCCCAATATCGGGGAATGCTGGTCGCAGCGTCATGCCACGATGATGATCATGGGCGAGATCTGCACCCGGGCCTGCGCGTTCTGCAACGTCACGACCGGAATGCCGAAGCATCTTGATGCGGATGAACCCCGGCGGGTTGGCGAGGCCGTGGCGAAGCTTGGTCTGAGGCATGTCGTCATCACATCCGTGGATCGCGACGACCTTGAAGATGGGGGTGCGGAGCATTTCGCGCGGGTCATCCGTTCGATCCGTCTGACATCGCCGGACACGACGATCGAGATCCTGACACCTGATTTCCTGCGCAAGGATGGGGCGCTGGAGGTCGTTGTGGCCGCACGGCCCGACGTTTTCAATCACAATATCGAGACCGTACCCCGGCTTTACCCCACCATCCGGCCGGGTGCGCGTTACTATCAGTCTGTCCGGCTTCTGGATGGCGTAAAGAAACTCGATCCTTCCATTTTCACCAAGTCCGGCCTGATGCTTGGGCTTGGCGAGGAACGCATGGAAGTCACGCAGGTCATGGATGATTTCAGGATCGCGGACGTCGATTTCCTGACACTGGGGCAATATCTCCAACCTTCCGCAAAACATGCGGCCGTTGAAAAGTTTATTACCCCCGACGAGTTTGACGGCTATGCTGCAGCTGCCCGTTCAAAAGGATTTCTTCAGGTCAGTGCCAGTCCGCTGACCCGGTCCTCTTATCATGCGGACAGCGATTTCGCGAAGCTGCAGGCCGCGCGGAAAAGCCGTCTGAAAGAAAGTCTCTGATGCCGACACATGCCGAGCAAAGGTTGATCGCCTACACTCCGGACCAGCTCTTTGATCTTGTGGCGGATGTTGAGAAGTATCCGCAGTTTCTGCCCTGGTGCGTGAAGGCGAGCATCCGTACCCAGACGGAACAGGAGCTTGTGGCGGACCTGACGATCGGATTTGGCCCCTTCCGCGAAACCTTCACGAGCCGTGTGACGCTGGAGAGGCCTTCGCGAATTCGGGTGCGTTATGAGAAGGGGCCTTTCCGTTATCTGAACAATGTGTGGACGTTCAGCCCTGACCCCCGCGGATGCCTTGTCGATTTCTTTGTGGATTTCGAGTTCAAGTCGCGGCTTTTGCAAAATGCAATGGGTGTGGTGTTCAACGAAGGTGTGCGCCTCATGGTTTCTGCCTTCATCAAACGCGCACGGGACATCTACGGCGTACAGGACACAAAACTTGCTCCTCCGGCACCCGGCCTTTCCCAGAGGACATAAAATTTCGTAGTGTTGCCAGAACCAATCGCGACCTGAGTCGTTACAGGTTCAAGCACCGCAATGGTGACAGGATAAGGATTACGTCATGAAAAAGATTTCTTTTGGCGCATTTGCCCTGACGGCTCTCGTGACTGCTGCTTCCCCCGCCATGGCCGAGCACCATCACCACGGCAAACACCATGACAAGGCTGCTCAGGCTGCGAAAAACAGTGGTTCCGCGACGACGGAAGACCTGAACGCACGCTCGCTGCAGCAGGCTCAGACGCCGGTTTCTCCGACGGCACCGACTGCGGCAGTACCACCCGCTGCACCCACCGCTATCCCGACGGCTCCCAGCCTTCAGGCAGCGCCTGCAGCTCCGGCTGCCTCGACGATGCCAGCTCCGACACAAGGCAACTGAGACTAAAAAACGGGCAGATGGTCTGTTTCGGGTTTGCAGAAAAGGGCGGTTCCGTTCATTCGGAGCCGCCCTTTTCTGTGTCAGATACTTAGGAGCATCTGAAGGGCGTGTTGCACAGCCTGAGAGCGGATACTGGTACGATCACCGGTGAAGTGACACTGGACGAGTATGGGCGAAGCAGTGCGGCAGGCCAGTCCGAAACAGACTGTGCCCACCGGCTTGGCGTCACTCCCGCCATCAGGACCCGCAATTCCCGTCACGGAAATGGCCACATCAGCGTCCAAAGCGTTCAGAAGTCCGCCTTGCGCCATGGCCTGGGCCGCCTGGAGGCTGACGGCGCCATATTGTAAAAGGACCGCTTCCGGAACACTGACGGCGCTCATTTTCAGGACATTGGAATAGGTCACAAAACCACCTTCCAGAACATCTGACGAACCGGGAATATCACTGAGAGCAGCGCTGATCAGGCCGCCTGTACAGCTTTCCACCGTGAGCAGTCTGCGTCCCGAGCTTCGGAAATGCTCCAGAACCTGTCCGGCAAGCACTGCAATGTCGTTATCCCGCATGAAGATTCCTGACACGATAGACCATCATTCCCGCTTCGATATTCTCGATATAAAGGCGCGTTTCGCGATAGGGCAGGCGTTCGATCCAGTCCAGAACACCGTCTTCGGAGAGCGGGTCAGAGGGTGGGTTGGCTTTGAGCCAGAGATCGACCCGATGTGGACCGGCATTATAGGCAGCCAGTGCATAGGGGATCACATTCCCGAAGCGCTCGAGAAGCTGCGAGACATAAGCGTTGCCGATCTTCAGATTTGTCTGCGGATCGGTCAGGGACGCGGGAGAGACATTGATTGGCCCCAGATGCCCCTTGCGCACCACGTCTCTGGCTGCGGCAGGCAGAAGCTGCAGCAGGCCGACTGCCCTGGCACCACTCAGAGCATTCGGGTCGAAGCCACTTTCCTGCCGGATGATGGCGGGAAGAAGGCCGTCAGGGACAGTCGACGCTGCCGGATAAGGATCGGGGAATCCCTGCGGATAGAGCGCAATGCCTTTGCGCGCCAGAGAGTAGGAGGCGAAGACTTCCGGTGCGGCCAACCCCAGGCGGGATGCAGCATCGGCAACGGCTTTCTGACCCTCAGGAGAGGGATTGACGACCCCAAGCATCATGAGGAAATCCCGAGCATGATCGGGATCGCCAGCCTGCACGAGGTCCGTGGCGGCTTCGAGCAGGTCCGGACGACTGAGCGTTCCGGCAGGCGGAGTAGGCAGGGACTGGAGGGCCTGTATCAAAGCGTCGTCAAAAGCCGACGATGACTGGCCTGAGACCAGAATCCCGTTATCCTGTGTCAAGGCAGCGAGAGCGAGCTGACCCGGAAATGTCGTCGGAAAGGCTGCGGCCTTCTGAAATGCGGCTTCGGCATCATGCCGCCTGTCAGCGGCCTGAAGTGCGCGACCTGTCCAATAATACCCCCGGGCCTGCATCTGGAGCGAAGCAGCACCCTGAAGAAGGGTGAAGAACTGTTCGGCACGGGCAGGAGCCTGAAGCTCTCTAAGCGCAATAAAACCACTGAGAAGGGCTGCTTCCTGGCGGTCTGTGGTGTCAGGGGGCAGGGTGGTGTCGTCCGCGAGGTCTGCCGCCTCTTTCGGCCGTCCGTCCAGAAGCAGGGCACGGGCGAGACTGATCCGTTCAGAGGACCAGTCATGGGACGGGTTCGCCCGCTGAAGAGCCGCGCCCTGCGTGTTCCATAAAGACACGGCTTCATCCAGCCTGTCGCCGCGACGCAGGGCGCGGAGGCGGTAGCGGGTCAGGGTCGGATCAGATTGCAGGTCCAATGGCAGGGAGGCGAACAGGGAATCGGCCTCAGGAGAGGCAAGGCGTTCGGCCAGTCTGGCACGGGCCAGAGGCTGCTGATCGGCGGCAAGGCGTTCGATCTGCCTGGAGGCTGCGGAAAACTGGCCCCGCAGTTCGAGCGCTTCATAGCGGCTCCATTGATCGGCGGGCGTGAAGGTCTGACCAAACCGTGCGAGCACAGCCTGTTCTTCGGCGGCCGTCAGGGCGCTTCCGGACAGCCAGAGACGGCGTGCGGTGGAGGTGGGCTCTGGGAGATGATCCGCACAGGCCATGAAGGCAGCTGGCAGCGTGAGGGGGTAAAGCGGGCAGAGCGTGTTCAGTGCCTGCAGGTCGGATGTCTGGGTCAGGGCATTCTGAAAGCGCCACAGGATTCGGGCTCTCTGGGGCCACTGGGGCTTCTGCGTCAGGAAGTTGGCGTAACGCTGCGCAGAAAAACTGCTCCCTTCTGGCCCAACAAGGACCAGCCATTCCGCCAGTCGTTCCTGAACGGGCGATGGGGAGACCTCTATCGGAGAGGCGGCAAGAGCTGACGACGCGACAAAAAGCGTCATCAGTCCGGCAAAAAATGTTTTTTCAGCTCGGAAGAACATGAGTCCAGACCTCCCCGCCGCCGCGGATGATGAGTTCGATTGCAACCCCCAGAACCACCAGAAGACCAACCCATGCAATCCAGCGATATCTCGCCAGCAGGTTGGCGACGACCGATGCCGCAAGCCCCATCAGCAGCACCGAAAGCACGAGCCCCGCAACAAGAATCCACGGATGCCCGACAGCCGCGCCAGCGACAGCGAGTACGTTGTCGAGACTCATGGATAGATCGGCCACCACGATTTTGAGAACGGCAGGCCCCAGACGAGGCGGGGCGGCTTCGACATCCTCGTGATGTTCGCCAACCCGAAGTTCGCGATACATCTTCCAGCAGACCCACAGAAGAAGAAAGCCACCCGCCAGCGTCAGACCGACCACGGCAAGAAGAGTGGTGGCCAGCAGGGCCAGTCCCACACGCAGGATCGCGGCAAACCCTGTTCCGAAGAGAATGGCAAGACGACGCTGCTGCCCTTCGAGATTGCGAACGGCCATTCCGATGACGACAGCATTGTCACCGGCAAGGGTGATGTCGATCAGGGTGATCTGGCCGAGAGCGATAAGGGCGTGGAGCAGAGAGTCAGGGGCCAAGGTGTCATTCTTCCGAAAAGGGGTCCGTGCAATATCTTCGTATTTGGTCTAAGGAGCCTCCGTAAAGCCCCACCTCGCATCCGGAGTTCCCATGGTACCCCGTTACAGCCGTCCGCAGATGACTGCCATCTGGTCTCCCGCCAACCGTTTTCGCATCTGGTTCGAGATCGAAGCCCTTGCCTGCGAAGCCATGGCACAACGGGGTGACATTCCTGCCGAATCAGCAAAAACCATCCGCGAGAAGGGTGACGTTGCCATGGCTGCGTTCTCCGACGCGGACCTGGCCCGCATTGACGAGATCGAGGCCGAAACGCGCCATGACGTCATTGCGTTCCTGACCTGGCTTGCGGAAAAGGTCGGTCCGGACAGCCGCTTTGTCCATCTGGGCATGACGTCCTCGGATGTGCTGGATACCTGCCTGTCCGTCCAGATGACGCAGGCCGCCGATCTTCTGCTGGAAGATCTGGACCGCGTTCTTGCCGCCCTGAAGGCCCGCGCCTACGAGCACCGCAACACGGTCACGATCGGCCGCAGCCACGCGATCCATGCCGAGCCGACCAGCTTTGGCCTGAAGATTGCAGGCCACTACGCCGAATTCGCCCGCAACCGCGAGCGCCTTCTTCAGGCCCGCAAGGAAATTGCGGTCTGCGCGATTTCCGGCGCTGTCGGCACCTATGCCCATATCGACCCGGAAATCGAAGAATACGTCTCTGACAAGCTGGGTCTGGCTGTCGAGAGCGTGTCCACGCAGGTCATTCCTCGTGACCGCCATGCCGCGTTCTTCTGCACCCTCGGCGTGATTGCCAGCGGCATTGAGCGTCTGGCCGTTGAGGTCCGCCATCTGCAGCGTTCGGAAGTCCGGGAAGCTGAAGAGTTCTTCCACAAGGGACAGAAGGGCAGCTCGGCAATGCCGCATAAGCGCAACCCTGTCCTGTCGGAAAACCTGACAGGTCTGGCGCGCCTGATCCGCTCGCATGTCGTGCCGGCTCTGGAAAACGTCGCATTGTGGCACGAGCGGGACATCAGCCACTCCGCCGTCGAGCGCAACATCTGCCCCGATGCAACGATCGGTCTGGATTTTGCTCTGATGCGTCTGGCCGGGATGATGGAAAAGCTGGTCGTCTATCCCGAGCAGATGATCGCGAACATGGAAAGCCTCGGCGGCGTCGTCCATTCCGGCGAAGTGCTGCTCACGCTGGCGCGCGCCGGAATTTCCCGCGAGGACGCCTATCGCATCGTGCAGCGTAACGCCATGGAAACATGGACGAAGCTGAACAAGCCGGGCTTCAGAACCTTCCGCGAAAACCTTGAGGCCGATCCGGAAGTCGCCGGTCGGGTCAGCAAGGAGATTCTCGACCAGGCGTTCGACCCGGCACAGCATCTGCGCGCCGTGGATCGCATCTTCGCCCGTATCTTTGACTGAGAGGCGTGCGGAACGTAGATTTCCTGCGATTTCCTGCGTTCCGCACACTCGCAGTTCCGGTTCCGCAATGCTATGGAACCACAATTCGTCGCTGCTCCAGCCGTCCGCATCTTCTGTCAGGACGGCGCAACGCTAAGGATTGCTCATGGCTCGCCGCCGCCAGCTCTATGAGGGCAAAGCCAAGGTTCTTTTTGAAGGCCCAGAACCCGGCACACTCGTTCAGTACTTCAAGGATGACGCCACCGCCGGAAACGGCGCGAAGAGCGGCATCATCACTGGTAAGGGTGTTCTGAACAACCGTATCAGCGAATACCTGATGCTCAAGCTTCATGACATCAACATCCCGACCCACTTCATCCGCCGGCTGAACATGCGCGAGCAGCTCATCCGCGAAGTGGAGATCATTCCGCTTGAAGTGGTGGTGCGCAATGTAGCGGCGGGCTCGCTGGCCAAGCGGCTTGGCATTCCCGAGGGAACACGCCTGCCGCGCACGATCATCGAATACTACTACAAGAACGACGCGCTCAACGACCCGATGGTATCGGAAGAGCATATCGCAGCGTTCAACTGGGCCGCACCGCAGGACATGGACGACATGAACCAGCTGGCGCTCAGAACAAATGATTTCCTGATGGGTATGTTCACCGCCGTGGGCATCACGCTTGTCGATTTCAAACTGGAATTCGGACGGATCTGGGAAGGCGAGGAGATGCGTATTCTTCTGGCTGACGAGATTTCCCCTGACAACTGCCGTCTATGGGATTCCAAGACGAACGAGAAAATGGACAAGGACCGTTTCCGCCGTGACATGGGTCGCGTCGAGGAAGCGTATCAGGAAGTGGCAAAGCGTCTCGGGATCCTGCCCGAGGCCGGGAATGGTGACCTCAAGGGTCCGGAGGCAGTTCAGTGAAAATCCGCGTTTTTGTTTCCCTGAAAGACGGCGTTCTCGATCCGCAGGGCAAGGCCGTGGGCCATGCTCTGGAAACCCTTGGCTTCAAGGGCCTGGGCGAAGTCCGCATCAACCGCGTCGTTGAACTCGATGTTCCGGCAGACAACGCTGCCGATGCGCTGGAGCAGGGTGAAGCCATGGCGCGCGCTTTGCTGGCAAATGAAGTCATCGAGGATTTCAGCGTCGAGGTGGCAGGATGACCCGTCTTCCCAAGATGCTCCTGCTGGCCGGTCTTGTGGCCGCACCGGCTCTCGTGGCAGCCCCGGCCCACGCGCAGCGCGTGTCCAAGGTTTCGGGCAAGGCTTTGGGCCAGATGTGCTCCAGCAAGTCCTCCATTGGCATGTGCGACGCCTATCTGTCTGGCCTGATGGATGGTGAAGCCTGGGCCAAGAAATACGACAGCTTTGCGCATGACGAGTCTGCTCCGGTCGCGTTCTGCGTTCCAGCCCAGCAGACCGCACCCCAGGTCCGCGGTCTGGTCGTCGCCTGGCTGCGTGCCCATAACGATGCGCTGACGGAGCCTGCGGGCAAGGCCGTCTATCGCGCGCTGCATGACACCTATCCCTGCCATGCGGCATCCGCTCCGGCGGAGGGCCAGAAATGAAGGCAGGTATCGTCGTATTTCCCGGCACGAACCGGGAGCGCGACATGGTCCATGCCCTGAAGCTGGTCACGGGGCAGGCGCCGCGTCTGATCTGGCACGGGGAAACCTCGCTGGGTGATCTGGACCTCGTCGTGCTGCCGGGCGGCTTCAGCTTCGGGGATTATCTGCGCAGTGGCGCCATGGCCGCGCACTCGCCGATCATGCGGGACGTCAAGGCGTTCGCAGGCAAGGGCGGACACGTTCTGGGCGTCTGCAACGGCTTCCAGATCCTCACGGAATCCCATCTTCTGCCAGGTGCGCTTCTGCGCAATGCTGGGCTGCGCTTCCTGTCGCAGGACTGCCATCTGAAGGTTGAGAACGCGTCGTCGCCTTATACGCAGGGCTGGACGCGCGGCGATGTGTTCCGCGCACCGCTGGCACATGGTGACGGGAACTACACGGCCTCGCCCGAGACGCTGAAGCGCCTTGAAGGTGAAGGACGCGTGGCTTTCCGCTACTGCGGTGCGGATGGTATGGTTTCGGACGATGACCGCGCCACCAACCCAAACGGGAGCACGCGCTCCATCGCCGGGATCCTGAGCGAGAACGGCCGCGTCTGTGGCCTGATGCCGCACCCGGAGAACCTGACTGACCCCGAAATCGGCGCAACCGACGGCGTGCCGCTTTTCAAAGGCCTTGTGGAGGCTCTTGTCGGATGAGTGTGACGATTGATGCCCAGCTTGCCCAGTCTTTCGGACTGACCGGCGAGGAATACGACAAGCTTGTCACGATCATGGGACGGACACCGAGCTTTACGGAGCTTGGAATTTTCTCTGTCATGTGGTCCGAGCACTGCTCCTACAAATCGTCCCGCATCCATCTCAAGACGCTGCCGACCAAGGCGCCGTGGGTCATCCACGGACCGGGCGAAAACGCAGGCGTCGTGGATATCGGCGAGGGTCTTGCCGCTGTCTTCAAGATGGAAAGCCACAATCACCCGTCCTTCATCGAGCCTTACCAGGGCGCGGCAACGGGCGTCGGCGGCATCCTGCGTGACGTGTTCACGATGGGCGCACGTCCGGTTGCGAACCTCAACGCCCTGCGTTTCGGCGATCCGAAACATGCAGGAACGCGTCGTATCGTCGATGGCGTCGTCCGTGGCGTTGGCGGTTACGGCAACTGCGTCGGTGTTCCAACCGTGGGTGGCGAAGTCAACTTCCACAAAGCGTATGACGGCAATCCGCTCGTCAATGCGATGACTGTCGGTGTGGCCAAGCAGGACAAGATCTTCCTGTCGGCCGCGGCTGGCGTGGGCAATCCGGTTGTGTATGTCGGCTCCAAGACAGGACGTGACGGCATTCATGGCGCGACCATGTCTTCGGCGGAGTTCGACGAGGAAGCCGCCTCCAAGCGTCCGACCGTTCAGGTTGGCGATCCGTTCATCGAGAAGCTGCTGATCGAAGCCTGCCTTGAGCTTATGGCAACGGATGCGATCGTGGCCATTCAGGACATGGGTGCAGCCGGTCTGACGTCATCTGCCGTTGAAATGGCAGGCAAGGGCGGCGTGGGCATCGAGCTCAACCTTGATGCCGTTCCGCAGCGCGAGCCGAACATGTCGGCTTACGAGATGATGCTGTCCGAGAGCCAGGAGCGCATGCTCATGGTCCTCAAGCCCGAACGGACCGAAGTTGCCCGCGCGATCTTTGCGAAGTGGGAACTGGATTTCGCGATCATCGGTGTGCTGACCGATACGGGCCGCATCACGATCCGCCATAATGGCGAGGTCGAGGCTGACATTCCGCTGGCGCCGCTGGCGGATGAAGCTCCGGTCTATAACCGCCCGACTGTGCCGCTCACGGCACCCGCTCGGATCGAGACGCCTGCCGACCCGGAAGGGATCGAGAAGGCGCTACTGACACTGATCGGCTGTCCGGATCTGGCGTCCCGCGCCTGGGTCTGGAACCAGTATGACGGCTCGGTTGGCGGCAACACGGCGCGTCGTCCAGGTGCAGCGGACGCGGCTGTCGTGCGCGTTGAAGGCACACGTCTGGGTCTTGCCCTGACGACGGACTGCACACCACGCTACTGTCAGGCTGACCCGAAGACGGGCGGGGCGCAGGCTGTGGCCGAAGCATGGCGAAACCTGACAGCAACCGGTGCAACGCCGCTGGCCGTGACGGACAACCTGAACTTCGGCAATCCGGAACGTCCCGAAATCATGGCGCAGTTCGCCGATGCCATCAAAGGCATGGGCGATGCCTGCCGTGCGCTCGACTTCCCGGTCGTGAGCGGCAACGTCTCGCTGTATAACGAGACGCGCTCCCCGTCCGGTGAGGCACAGGCCATTCTGCCGACGCCTGCGATCGGTGCGCTTGGCGTGCTGGCGGATGCCTCCAAGTCCATCGGGCTTTCGATGCCAGATGCCCATGATCTGGTGCTGGTCGGCTCCATCCGCGGCGAACTCGGGCAGTCCCTGTGGCTGCGCGAAGTCTGTCAGCGTGAAGATGGCGCACCGCCCGTTGTCGATCTTGCGGTCGAACGTCGCAATGGTGACTTCGTGCGCAGCCAGATTGGCGCAGGTACAGTTGCAGCCTGTCACGACATTGCCGATGGCGGACTGCTAGTGACGGTGGCGGAAATGGTCATGGCAAGCGGCGTGGGCTGCACGCTTGAAGCCGCTCCGACGGACGTTGCAGCACATGCGTTCTGGTTCGGTGAAGACCAAGGCTGCTACGTCATTGCAACTTCCGACGGCGCAGCCCTTGTAGCCGCTGCCGAGAAGGCCAACGTTCCGGCAATCCGTCTGGGACGTTCGGGCGGCAGTGATCTGGTTCTTCCGGGAACAGTCAGCGTCAGTGCGGAACGTCTCAATGAGATCAATGCCGCGTTCTTCCCGCGGTTCATGGGTGAGGGAGCCTGATTTTTATGCCAATGGCAGCTTCTGAAATCGAACGCACGATTCTTGCCGCCATTCCTGATGCCCGGATCGAGATCGAAGATCTCGCCGGGGACGGGGATCACTACGCCTGCCAGGTCACAAGTGAGGCCTTCCGCGGGCTTTCGCGTGTACGCCAGCACAAACTGGTTTATGATGCATTCGGAACCCGCATGGGCACTGAACTGCATGCGATGGCCCTCAAGACGCTCACCCCTTAAGAGCCGGGGCTGACGTCTCTTTTTCCAGACGAGCACTGACAGCAGGACCGGGCCTTTCGTCCGTCCTGCCGAACCAAGGAAAATCCAATGTCCGAAACCGTGTTCCAGCATATCCAGAACCTGATCGACGCCAATCCGGTCATGCTGTTCATGAAGGGTGACAAGCTCTTCCCGCAGTGCGGCTTCTCCGCACGCGTGGTCCAGATCCTCAACCATCTTGGCGTCCCGTTCGCAACCTGCAACATTCTTGAAAGCGCTGAACTTCGTCAGGGCATCAAGGACTTCTCGCAGTGGCCGACTGTGCCTCAGCTCTACGTCAAGGGCGAGTTCGTTGGTGGCTGCGATATCGTGACCGACATGTATCAGAGTGGCGAGCTTGAGACTCTGCTGACTGAAAAAGGCATCACGACCGCTAACGCCTGAGTTGCTACGGCCTGATTCGGGGCCAATCATGGCGAAAAGTGTTGAATTCAGCACTTTTTAAGCATTGCTCCTGCCACAATTCAGCCATGAAGCGGCGAAAAGTGGCAGGACCTTGATTTTTTCGGAAACTTTCCCATCAGGGGTTGTCGAACCCCGAGTTCAGCGCATAGGCTGGTTTCATCAAAAGGGATGGGACGAACGTCAATGGCGCGGAACTGGGTCGGCAGAGTTGCTCTGGGTATCATGGGTGTCGGTATCTGCGTGGGAGCAGGCAAGGCCTATGCCCGTCCGGCCATCACCGATTACGAAGCCAGTAAGCTGACCTTCGATGCTCTAACCGCCACGCCAGTCTATCATCGTGCCGTTTTCCACCATGCGCTTGCCCGTCGCACGACGTCGCATAATACGGCCGTGGCTTGGAGCAGCTCACACGCGATGGTCCGTAATATAGCTTACCGTCCGCACGCAATCGCTCATGCACATGTAACGGTTGCCTCCGCACACCATCACGCTCGCATCCGTCGTACCTGATCTTTCAGAACTGGCGCAGCGCATCCTGAATGCGTCGCGCCTGACCTGAAAGGTCCACGACGATCAGATCAAACCGGGTGTTGGGCCTGTTCCATTCCGGTTTTGTCAGCAGAATATATTCGAAGGCTTCCATCAGCCTTTGAGACTGCCTGACTGTCAGGCATGACGCACTTTCCCGCAGGCTGCGTCTTTGCTTGACCTCAACGGCAATCAGCCATTCCGAATCTGTCGCCAGAAGATCGAGTTCGCCGTAAGGCGTTCGTAATCTGCGTGCGAGAATTGTCAGCCCGCGCTCCTCAAGGAGGCGGGCTGCAATATTTTCAGCGTCCAGCCCCGTATAATAGGACTGAACGCCGCGTGCCTGAGGGCTTTTCAGCGTTCGTCTCGCAGCAGACGGGCGGCATCCAACGCGAAATAGGTAAGGATGCCGTTACAGCCGGCACGCTTGAAAGCGATCAGGCTTTCCATGATTGTGCGATCCCGGTCGAGCCAGCCGTTCTGGATTGCACCCATCAGCATCGCGTACTCGCCCGATACCTGATAGGCGAAGGTCGGGACCTCGAAACGTTCACGGACACGACGGATGATGTCGAGATACGGCATGCCCGGCTTGACCATGATCATGTCCGCCCCTTCACGCAGATCCTGCTCGACTTCGCGCATGGCTTCGTCGGAATTGGCAGGGTCCATCTGGTAGGTCTTCTTATCCCCGTGCAGCAGACTGCCGGAACCCAGCGCGTCACGGAACGGACCGTAGAACGCGGAAGCATACTTGGCCGTGTAGGCCATGATACGGGTGGTGTCGTAGCCATTGCCGTCGAGCGTTTCGCGGATAGCTTTCACGCGGCCATCCATCATGTCTGACGGAGCAATAATGTCGTTGCCAGCGCGGGCCTGATTGAGCGCCTGCTGGCGCAGGATCTCAACAGAGGCGTCATTGAGGATGCGGCCATTCTCTATCACACCGTCATGCCCGTGATCGGTGTACGGATCGAGCGCCACGTCGCCGATGATACCCAGATCGGGGAAAGCATCCTTGATGGTGCGCGACGCACGACACATCAGGTTGTCCGGGTTCAGGGCCTCCATGCCGGTGGCATCGCGGACGCTCATGGGCGTGACGGGGAAGATGGCGACGGCCGGGATGCCGAGGTCCACAGCCTGCCGGACGTGTTCCACGACATTGTCCACGCTGACGCGCTCGGCGCCTGGCATGGAGTCGACCTTCTGGCGCTGGTTTTCACCTTCGCAGACGAAAATCGGCCAGATCAGGTTGTCGACATGCAGGCGATGTTCCTGCACCAGACGGCGGGTGAAAGCATCGTGGCGATTACGCCGCGGACGGGAGAGGGGGTATGCTGCATTGCTCATGCCCCCGATCATGCGCCTAACTTTGGTCTCTGCAAAGTCGACTGTTGCGGATGCCGTAAGCAAAATAGACGGCAAGTCCAATGACCAGCCAGACGACAAGCCTTATCCATGTCAGGCGATCAAGCGACACCATTACCGCGCCGCAGGACAGTATTCCGAGGACGGGAATGACGCTTCCGCCTGGCACACGGAACTGGCGCGGAGCCTCCGGCTGGGTTCGGCGCAGGACGGGAACGCTCGCACAAACGATGATGAAGGCAAGCAGCGTTCCGATCGAGGTCATGTTCCCGAGTACGCCGATCGGCACGAGAGCCGCGAGAAGGCTGGTCAGAACCGCGAACAGCAGATGGGACGTCCAAGGCGTTCGGGTGCGGGTGTTCAGCCGGGCAAAAAGCGGAGGAAGCAGTCCGTCATGGGACATGACGAGAAAGATCCGGGCCTGCCCCAGAAGCATCCCGAACAGCACCGAGACATAGCCCGACGTAATGCCGAGTTTCACGAGGCTTGCGACCCAGGGAAGGTGAGCAGTGTCGATGGCGGTTGCCACTGGGCTCGGATCGTTGGCCATGAGGCGATAATTGACCACCCCAGTCAGAACCAGCGAGAAAATGACGTAGACCACGGAGCAGATCAGCAGACTTCCGATGATTCCGATCGGAATATTACGTGCCGGGTTGCGGCTGTCCTGCGCGGCGGTCGAGACGATATCGAAGCCGAGATAGGCGAAGAAGGCCATCCCGGCCGCGCGCATGACACCGGAAAATCCGAAAGAGCCGAACGTGCCGGTATTTTCAGGGATGAACGGATGATAATTCGCCATATGAACATGTGGCGCGCACACCACGATCACGATGGCGACGACCGCCAGCTTGATGATGACGACGGCCGTATTCACCTTTGCGGATTCGCTGACACCCCGCATCAGCAGCGCCGTGACGATCCACAGGGCGCAGGCTGCTGGCAGATTGAACCATGCGGTCGTGATGGTACCGTCCGACAGCGTGACGGGCGTCAGGGGCGGGGCCAGAAGCCTCGGGTCGATGGGTAACCCCCATCCGCCCAGAAGCGACGCCAGATAACCGGACCAGCTTGAGGCGACGGTCGCCGCCCCCACCGTATATTCGAGTACGAGATCCCAGCCGATCATCCACGCGATCAGCTCCCCCATGGAGGCATAGGCGTAGGAATAGGCCGAACCGCCGGAGGGAATCATCCCGGCCAGCTCGCCATAACACAGACCCGCAAAACCGCAGGCCACGGCCGCGATGACGAAAGAGAGCGTCACGGCCGGACCGGCATTCTGGCCGGCAGCGACGCCCGTGAGAGAGAAAAGACCAGCACCGATCGTCACGCCGATACCGAGGGCGACGAGCTGCCAAGGACCGAGAACACGCCTGAGGCCAGTCTGGCTGTCGGCTGCGGATGATACGGGTTTGGTCCGCCAGAGCGGAGTGGTCATGAAGGTTCCTCGTTTGTTAGGCGGATTGTTTTTGCCGAGGCAGGCAATCTGGGCTAGTCACATGCCGAACTCACCCTGGAGAATGGACCACGATGTCGGAACACGCCAGCCAGTCCACGCTGAATCGTTTCTTTCATGCCCCCCTCAAGGAGGTTGATGCCGAAGTTGCCACCATCCTGAACGAGGAGCTGACGCGCCAGCAGGACGGCATCGAGCTCATCGCTTCGGAAAACATGGCCTCCTTCGCCGTCATGGAAGCACAGGGTTCGGTGCTGACGAACAAGTATGCGGAAGGCCTTCCGGGCAAGCGCTATTATGGCGGCTGCGTGGATGTGGACCGCGTTGAAAACCTCGCCATCGAGCGTCTGAAGAAGATGTTCGGCGCAGAGTTCGCAAACGTGCAGCCGCATTCCGGTGCCAATGCCAATCAGGCCGCCTTCATGGCGCTGGCCAAGCCGGGAGATACGATTCTCGGCCTGAGCCTCGCGGCTGGTGGACATCTGACGCATGGCGCGGCTCCGAACTATTCGGGCAAGTGGTTCAACTCCGTACAGTATGGTGTGCGCGCCGAAGACGGCCTGATCGATTACGATCAGATGGAAGCGCTGGCCCGCGAGCACAAGCCGAAGATCATCGTGGCTGGCAGCTCGGCTTACCCGCGCGTTATCGACTTTGCCCGCTTCCGGAAGATCGCCGATGAAGTCGGGGCGTATCTGATGGTGGACATGGCGCATTTTGCCGGTCTGGTCGCCGCAGGTCTGTATCCGAACCCGGTTCCGGTTGCGGACATCACGACGTCCACGACCCATAAGACGCTGCGCGGCCCGCGTGGTGGCATCATCCTGACAAACGACCCCGATCTGGCGAAGAAAGTGAACTCCGCCGTGTTCCCGGGCCTGCAGGGCGGTCCGCTCATGCATGTGATCGCGGGCAAGGCCGTCGCGTTCGGTGAAGCGCTTTCGGATGAATTCAAGGCCTATCAGAAGCGCGTTCTCGCCAATGCGCGTGCGCTGGCGGACGAGCTTCAGAACCGTGGCTTCGATATTGTTACGGGTGGCACGGACAGCCATCTGATCCTCGTCGATCTGCGTCCGAAGAAGGTGACGGGCAAGCTGGCCGAAGCCATTCTGGAACGTGCCGGCATTACGGCGAACAAAAACGCCATCCCGTTCGATCCGGAAAAGCCGTTCGTGACCTCCGGCATCCGTCTGGGCAGCCCGGCAGCGACGGCACGTGGCTTCGGAGAAGCCGAGTTCCGCGAAATCGGCCGCATGATCGACGAAGTGCTGACGGCGGCTCTTGAGGAAGAAAATTCCGAAGCCGTCACGGCGCGCGTGCATGAGGAAGTGAAGGCCCTGTGCCGTCGCTTCCCGATCTACGACCGCGCTTCGGCCTGAGATCTGAACGGCGCTGCGGTCCGTCTGGCCAGACGGACCGCAAGCTGTCCCCGTCGGGGACGAAGATTGGGCATGATCAGCAGGCACTCGTCATAAGGTGTGTAGATCAGGTCATGTCCATCATGGGCGAGGGGCGTTCCCGCTTTGGGGATTGTGACCCCGCCCTCCCATGGCCTGACGAAACTGAAATCTGCGTGCCGGGCAATGATGTTGTCGGTTACGACGGCCATTTCGGGCTCGCAGGCTCCCTGCGTCGCATGTCCTCGCAGATGAATGGCCTCGGCCTGCGCCAGAAGACGCTCAATGGCGCTTTCCATGACCGTGACGGTTCCAGGCTCCCAGTGAGATCCCGCTTCCAGAAGACAGCTTCGTCCGGTCCCGCCTGGTGACATGAAATGGGCATGTTCGATCAGGCGTGAACCGCCCTGATGCCCCAGATCCGTCAGAACTGTCTGAGGCAGATTTCTGCCCGCAGCCAGAGCGCAGGCCAGTTCTGCTGACCGCTGACGGGGAGAGGCGATGAACAGAGGCTCGGACGGCCAGAGCGTGGAATGCAGATCGAGCAACAGATCAGCACGGGCGATATACGGCTGAAGCTGACGGGCCCGTTCAAGCTCGCTGGAGTGGTCGCGGCCATTCAGCCGTGTGCTGTGCCACAGACGGTTCAGGTCCTCATCGACATGGCGAGCCAGAACCGGATTTGTGATGTCGAACCGGTCAAAAGCTTCCAGATTGGCCAGAATGAACGTCAGACGCCCCGATATCAGGGCCACTCCTCGGCGCCGAAAATTTTCAAGCGCCCATCCACCGGCATATTCATTGCCGTGCACCATGGCGGTGATGACAATTTCAGGACCTGAACGCCCCGAGTCGAAAATCCACACTCCTGGTATGCCTGAAGGCGGCATCCGCCACATGGAAAGATCAGGCGGGGGAAGAGACACGGCAAAAACAGGTGACGGCTGCCCGAAACCGGGCAGCGTTTCCGACAGCCGGGGCTGACGTATCCGGATGGGATGGTGACGCTGTCCCGCCTTGCAGCTCATGCCAGCCCACTCCAAGACAGACTGACACGACGAAGAGCGCTCTCCGTCCGGCAGCCCGGCGAAGCCATACCTGCACCACAGAGCGTAGGACATGGATCGGTCATGGATTGTAGTGTAAGCACGTTAGGCACAGGTCGCCAGAGAGAGAGCATCGCCTTTCTTTCCTTCCGCAAAGGAAAGACGTCACATTTTTCCGGGGCCCGTCCGGCGTTACTGTTTTGTGTTTTCCGCCCGGTTTTTCAGAGATTTCGGCTCCTTGCCCACGTTCACGACCAAGGACAGACGACCCATGAACGGACGATGAAACAGTCTCTCTCCATTTTTCACAAAGTATGGCAACGCTTTCCTGCGGAAGCCCGGCGGCGCTTTTTTGTCTGGGCGACTGCTCTGGCCGTACCTGCGGTCAGGCGGGGCAAGCCGGTTGCGGCACAGGGGATCATCGTTGCGGGCGAATTCAGCCGTAGTTCCGGACTTGGAGAAGGGGCAAGACTGATGGTCCGGGCGCTGCGGGAGATGGGGATTGCCTGCGCGACATGGGATATCGACCGTCGTGTTCTTGAAGGGGACATGACCGGACCGGGAGCGCCGCTGGTGATGCATGTGAATGCCCCCATGCTGCCTTATGCGCAGTTTTTCATGCCACGCGCGCTACGGACGGGACGCCGGATCATCGGATACTGGGCGTGGGAGCTGCCGGTCGTCCCGGAAACATGGCGTCTGGCCCGGCGACATGTGCATGAAATCTGGGCGCCCTCGCAGTTCACCGCTGATGCCCTGCACGCGCTGGGGCGGCCGGTTCGGGTCGTGGAACACCCGGTCGGTCTTGCAGAGGGAAAATCTTCAGGGCGGAACCGGACGTCTTTTGGACTGCCGGAAGACTGCGTAATTGTTCTTGTTTCGTTCAGTCTTTCATCCAGTATGGTCCGCAAAAGCCCGATCGAGACAATCCATGCCTTCAGGAAAGCCTTTGGTGACCGCACGGACCGGCTGTTGCTTATGAAAATCGGTCATACCGCGCATTACCCCGAAGATCTAGCGACGATCCGGGCAGCAATCGGCGGGGCTTCCAATATCCGTATTGAAACGGGCCAGTTCGATGGCGCCGACAGGCTCGCTTTGACGGAGTGTGCGGATATCGTGCTGTCCCTGCATCGCAGCGAGGGCTTCGGGCTTGTGGTGGCTGAGGCCATGGCGCTCGGGCGCTGCGTGATTGCAACGGACTGGTCCGCAACAACCGAGTTTCTGGATGAAACCTGTGGTCTGCCGGTTGCATACACTCTCATTCCCGCCCGTGATCCGCGTGGGATCTGGGAGATGCCGGACACACAATGGGCAGAGCCCGACATGGATTCCGCCGTCCATGCTCTTCGGACGGCAGCCGATGATCCGGATCTGCGCGCCCGTCTGGGGGTGCAGGCCAGGCGCAGGGTCGCGACCCGCCTGAACGGTGCGACATTGCGAGATGCGGCGCAGGCCGTTGGAGTGCGGCCGTGAGAAAACGTTCCAAACGTATTCTGGCCAAACGTATTCTGGCCGAACGTATTCTGGCCGAACGTATTCTGGCCGAACGTATTCTGGTCTGGCAGTGGGGGCGGCGGGGTGCCGGGCCACGCATTGCAGTTGATCTGGCGAATGGTCTCAAGAGAATGCCGGGGACGGATGTTCTGTTATGCCTGTCAGAACGGGCAGAAATCCTGCGCAGCCGGAATGCCCCCGAAGCCGTGGTCAAGGTTGCGACGTATAGTTCGCTCCGTGGACTGCTGAAAAGGCTTCTGACCGCCCCCTGGCTTCGCAGGCAGCTTGCGCGGATCGTGCGGGATTTCCGCCCGGATGTTGCCATCTGTGCCATGCCCGGACCGCTGGATATGCTGATGACGCAGGTGCTTCACAGAGCCGGTGCCTGGATCGTCGTCATTGTTCACGATGCCCAGCCTCATCCGGGAGACGGCTACCCCTTGCAGGGGCTGTTGCAGCGCCGCTTGATCCGCCATGCCGATCAGATCGTTACCTTCAGCCGCCATGTTGCCGATGGACTGACCTCTGGGCCTCATGCCGTGCAGTGTCCCGTGACGTCCCTTGCGCATCCACCTTTCATCGGCGGTACGGGAGTAGTCCCGTTTGCGCATGGAGGTGCGCCTCGCATTCTCATGTTCGGGCGTCTTCTTCCATACAAGGGGCTGGACCTTCTGGCGGAAGCTTTGCCACACGTCCGGCAGGGCTTTGAGTGCCGGGTGGTGGGGCATGGGCCTGCAAGTCCCGAACTCCGCAGGCTCGAGGGGCTTGAGAACGTCAGCGTCGAGAACCGCTGGGTTGAGGAAGACGCCTTACCTGCGCTGGTCGAATGGGCCGATATCGTAGTGCTGCCCTATCGTGAGGCGTCCCAGAGTGGCGTGGGCGCGATGGCGATTGCCAGCGGGCGCTATGTGGTCGCAACGCGTGTGGGTGGTCTGGTCGAGCAGTTTTCCGGCGATACGCAGGCTATCCTGTGCGATCCGGACCCGACGGCGATTGCCCGGGCGCTGGAGGCGATCCTTGAAGCCCCTCCGCCCGTACGCCCCTGCGTTGACAATGCGCAGGAATGGGAAAATCTGGCGAGGAACATTCTCGCCAGTAGGGACAGTTCCTAACGGTCCAGCGAATCTTCCGTCGCGATCCTTACGCGATAGCCGATATGTTTCTCCACATCGCGCAGAAAAGTCCGTTCGTCGATATTAATGAGCGAAAACGCTACGCCCTTGCGTCCGGCGCGGGCTGTCCGGCCGATACGATGAACGTAGGCTTCCGGCGTTTCGGGCATATCCATGTTGATGACGAGATCCACATCCGGAATATCGAGACCGCGCGAGGCAATGTCTGTCGTCACCAGAATGGGAACGCGCCCCTGACGGAACAGGTCGAGCGCCTTGTTGCGGGCGCCCTGCGTGCGATCGCCATGCAGGGTTTCGATCCGCAGGTTGTGGCGCCGCAGGATTTTGGCGAGCGCGTCCACCGTGTTCTTCGTCCGCGCGAAAACAATGCTCCGCCCTTCGAAATGCTTCAGCAGACGGGCCACGGTTTCGGGCTTGTCGTCCTTTTCCACGAAGATCGCCCGCTGGCGGATATTTTTGGGCGTGAACGACTCCGCCGCGATTTCCACGCGAACGGGATTGCGCGTCACCCGCTTGGCAAGATCCATCACGGGTTCAGGCAGAGTGGCCGAACAGAAGACGGTCTGGGGCGGGTGATCCGGGAAATAGGGCGTCAGGGCCGTCATGCTGGCAGAGAAATCCTCGTCCAGCAGGCGGTCGGCTTCGTCCAGAACGAGATAGGTCAGATGTTCCAGAACAAGGTCGGCCTGCATGACCAGATCCAGAAGACGACCATGCGTCGCCACAACGATATCAACGCCGTCGCTGACGGACTGAACCTGCTGCTCACGCGATGTTCCACCGCAGACAACCCGTGTTTTCAGGGAAAGCCTGCGCCCGAGCTGACGGCACACGGCAGCGGTCTGGGCGGCGAGTTCGCGGGTGGGTTCAAGAATGAGCGCGCGTGGGCCCGGCGCCGGGCCGGCTTCCTCAAGCTTCTGAAGCATGGGCAGCACGAATGCCGCTGTCTTGCCGCTACCGGTCTGGGAGCCGACCAGAACATCCTTTCCCTCCAACAGAGGAGGGATGGCCTGCGCCTGGATCAGGCTCGGGCGTTTGTGTCCGGCCTGGGCCAGAGTTGCCAGCAAAGGGGCAATCAGCCCAAGCTCTTCAAATCCGGGAGCAGGAGCGGCTGGCGTTGCGTTCGAGGAGGCAGGGGGCGTCTGGGACGTTGTCATCTGCGCTTCTTGCCAAATTTCTCGCAGTTCGGGAAACACCTTCTTTTTTGCGGAGTTCCGTCATGAAAGCCATCATCATCGCGGAGGACTTCGCCGGCATGCGCGCGCAAGGGGCAGGACTGGCGGAAAAGGCGGGTCTGGAGTGGGATTTCCGACCGGTGCGCATCCAGCCGTTCTGGTCGCGTTTTCCCGCACGGTACTGGCCGTTTCCCCTGAAGCGGGTCGATCCGATCAGGATTCCCGAAGATACATGCCTCATCATCTGTATTGGGGGAACGGGAGGTGTGCTTGGCCGGGCCGTCGCCCGACGCGAAGGACTGCCCGTCGTTCAGATCCAGAACCCGCGCATGCCGCCCCGCAAGTTCGATCTGGTGATTGCCAACACACATGATGGCATCACTGGGCCAAACGTCTTGATCTCGCGCAATGCACTTCATCCCGTAACGCAGCAGAAGCTCGATCTGGCACGTACCCGATGGGAAGGGCGGCTGAAGCAGGATACACGTCCACTTCTGTCCGTTCTGATCGGGGGCGCCAATGGCCGCTTCACATTGGGCGCGGCTGAAGCAGACCAGATAGCGGAAGGGATCATCGCCTTTACAAGGCGCAACACCATGCAGGCCGTTCTGACCCCCTCGCGCCGGACCGATCCGGCTGCAGTTGCTATTTTCCGCAAACGGCTGGAGCCGCACGGGATTGCCATCCTGACAGGAAACGGCGACGAAAACCCCTATATGGGCATGCTGGCCTGTGCGGACATGATTGCCGTAACGACAGACAGCGTTTCCATGATTTCCGAGGCCGTGGCGACATCAGCCCCCGTTCTGATTTTTCCGCTGCCCGGGCGTTCAAGCCGGATCTCACATTTTGTGAAAACCCTCGAAGACGCCGGGCGCGTGAAACTGTTCGACCCCGAACAGGCTCCGTGGGATGTGGCCCCGCTTGACGATACCCCCCTCGTGGCGAGAGAAATGCGCCGACGTCTGAAGCTCTGAAAGGGCCCCCCTGTATGCTCGATATCCGCACCTTTGGTCCGCAGGGTGGCAATATTCTTTACAAGGCGCTGGCGCATCCGCTTGCCGCCGAAGCCCTCATCCGCATGGAAGCCGAATTCGCAGGCCGGACACTCGCTGTCTACGACCCGGATGACGCCGCACGTACGCTGGCAGCCCTCTATCCCGGTCTGAAACCGGCCCATGTTTATGTCCATGATACGGAACAGGTCGGCAAGCCGGACGGTTTTGGCGGGACGCTGCGGGCGCTTGTGGATCTTCCGACGACGGAAGCGGATGTCATCCTCGCCCTGTCGTTTGAAGATGCAAAAATGCGGACGCGCCTGAAGGGGCTCCTGAGCGGACGGGAGCTTCAGACCCTCGCACCGGCACGCCTTCCGGATGACATGATCGTCAAGGGGCGGCCATATCTGGACAAGCTCAACTTCGCGACCAATTTTGCTTTTTTCCGCGAAACGGACCGCTTTTCCTGCCGGATCGTGACGGCCAATTACTGGTCGAGCTATGCGGCCGAAAACCTGCGCTACTGGATGCGGCTCTATGACGGAAGCGGTAGCATTCTTGCACAATGGGAACAGCCGGTGACGCAAGCCGGTGCGGGGATCACGATCGACAGCGCCGCAGTGCGGCGGCGGTTTGATCTGCCGGAATTTACCGGACAGCTTTTCATCCACGTTCTCGGTGCGCGCGGGCATGACGTCGTGAAATACGCGCTTGATAGCTGGGGCAAGAACGGTGATCCGAGCCTGTCTGTCACGCATGACGCCAATGCCTGGCCCTCCGTGCGTTACGCGACCCTCCCAGCCCCGGAACCTGATGAGACGCTGATCGTCTGGATCCAGAACAGTCATGCGACAACGATCCCGGCGGGCGCGATTTCTTTCAACCATATGGGGGAGGAGGCCGCACGTCTGATCGACCATGCGGTCGGGCCATTCGAGACGCTGGCTGTGGATGTCGGTGCGCTCATTCCAGGGTTGCACTGGCCCGCACAGCTTGAACTGCGCTCGGGGCGGCATCTGGTCCGGCCGCGCTATGAAATCACCCAGCGGGGCAGGACCCGCATCGCCCATCTGAATGTGGAGCGGGACAATCTGCGTCCTGACCCCGCCATCCGTCAGTTTCCGCCTTCGCTGGGCCGGGGCTTCCTGCTGCCGTTCCCGATCCTCGACCCAAAGCGCTTCGAGACTTTCCTGCAACCCAACCCCATGTCCGAAGCGCTTCAAAACCTTCCCGTCAGGTTGGACCTGTTTGATGAATCCGGAAAAAAAACCGGTTCGCATTTTCTGGGAAACCTGCCGCGTAATCATGACACAGCCGTGGCCCTGCATGATCTGACGGACCGTGCGGGTCATGCGGATCTGGTCTACGATTTCCGCGATGGGGGTGAAGCGGACGGCTGGCTGCACGCCCTGATGCGATATCGGAACCGCAAGAGCGACCATGCCGCAGAAACCAGCTTCGGGGCGCATATCTTCAATACGCTCATGACGTGGCGTTCGGAGCCACAGTCCTATTCAGGCCCACCGCCGGGCCTGACCACCCGGCTGTTCCTGAAACTCGGCCAGAAAACAGCTCTGAACACACTGCGCAGCTTCTGTTGCCTGATTCATCCAGCCTCCATTGAGGGCACCGACATTTCGGAAACAGTCCTCCTGCTTCACGCAGCGAATGGTTCGCTGCTGGCCCAGACCACGATCAGGATCGCTCCGAACGGATCTTTCATGGTGCGTCCACACGAACTCTTCGAAGCATCGAATCTCGATCGTGCAGGGGAGGGTGGCTATGTCCTCATCCGTGACCTGACCTGCCGCCTTTTCGGCTATCACGGACTGGAAGACGGGCAGGGAGCGTTCTCACTGGACCACATGTTCGGCTTCTGAGCACCCGAAAAGGGAAGCTGGAGCAAACAAACAATCCGGCTTCCCGCGAAAAAGACCTTGTCAGAAAAACCTCACTTTGCTAGAAGCCCGTCCAGCGGATGGGCGCGTAGCTCAGCGGTAGAGCACTGCCTTCACACGGCAGGGGTCACAGGTTCAATCCCTGTCGCGCCCACCATCCAAAGTGGCTGATTTCAGACATTTTCTCCATATGAAATTTGCTTCAATCGCTTCATGGAAACCCGGTTCGTTCGGCCACTATGAATGCCTAGACCTGCACATCGGGTCAGATTGTCAAGTAATCCATAAAAATAGTATTAAACTGGTGATTCGCTAATATCATTGAGTCATCAATTCACATTAAGACATCTATATCCATTCCATTACAAAAAACCTCAAATAATTCCATCTCGGTCAGCGCTTCCGTGCCCGGTAATAACCTCCTTGATAATTGCAAGCGCGCGATCCAACTCTCCTCTGTTGACCGAGGCGCCGAGACAGAGACGCAATCCGGTATCAGCCTGAGGGGAAACTCCAGACGCGTCTGGAGGGGTAATTTCTACGCCTGCACGAAACAGGCGTGCCGTTACCCTCTCCGCATCGAGTGCCGACATGGGTATCCAAGCGTGAGGCGAATACATGGCTCCCGGTCGCGCGACGAGATCTCCCAGTACTGCATGTGACTGGTTCCACCGGGTGGCGGCTTCTACCTGAATGGATTGTCCGATGGTATCGATCCGCCCTTCCGCGACCCACTGGCTGAATACCAGCGCTCCCAGTGCGGGCGGGCAGTACCCCAAGGCTCGGATACCTTGCATGAGTCGTTCCCGTGGCAGGTCAGGTGGAAGTGCCAGAAAAGCCAAACGAAACCCCGGGCAGACTCCTTTGGAAAGGCTGGCGAGATACAGTGTCCGTTCCGGCGCGTAAGACACGATCTGACGCGGCTTCTGGGAGTACGCGTAATAAGCATCGTCTTCCAGAATCAGCAGGTCGCGGGCTTTCGCAACAGCCGCGATCTGCTGTCGACGCTGCTCTGACATTGTCCGTGTGGTCGGGTTATGAAGCGTCGGCAGCGTGAAAAGCAGGCGACTCCCTGTTTCCGCTGCCGCCCGGTCAACAGCTTCGGGCAACAGCCCTTCATCATCCATCGGCACCCCCCGCAGCTTCAGACCCAGATGGGCCGCCGCCATACGCGCACCGTAGAACGTTGATGATTCACACAGGACGGTATCGCCAGGAGCACAGAATGATGAAAAAACCAGTGCAATAGCGTGCTGACCGCCGTTACACTGAATCAGGTTTCCAGCAGAGAAATCCAGCCCGTAATGCCGTGCGATCCATTGAGCGCCGGCTGCGCGGACATGCGGCAGACCCTCGCCCTGAACATAATGCACAGCAGGATCAAGCGCATTACGCCCCATGAGTGCAGCCAGAGCGGCATTCAACTCCGCCATCAGAGGCACAGGGGGGGGCGTATTGCACCGTAGGTCGATCAGACCGCTTCTGCTTTGTCCCGTGACAGAATCACGCTCAATGGTGGGAACATCCGGAACGGCTGGCAATGCACCCCGTACGAATGATCCGCGTCCAACATGAGCGGACAACAGTCCTCGTCGTTCTGCTTCCGCATAGGCCCGTGTCACGCTTCCAACGCTGACCCCCAGCCGAAATGCCAGATCACGCTGGGGTGGCAGCTTTGCGCCAGGAGCAAGCTGCCCCGTTTTGATATCCTGCGCCATCGCCAGAACCAGCCGCTCATAGAGCGGCTTGGGACCGGATTGTAGTGCAGGTTGCCACATAGCGGGCTCCATCAACATCATTGGAATAGGACAATATAGTGATTGAACTCTTTGAGAGAGTTGTCAATCTATAACAATCGAATCGATTCGTCTGTATTGTACTATAACAATAAGGCTATCCTATGTCGCAATCAGCCATGGACATCGCACGCCTGCGACCTGAAGTCCGCATCTTTCCACAAGTTCCGGAGATAGTGCAGGCGCTGGGAGTGCTCTGTGTCATCTTCACGGGACTATTGCTGCTCATGGCCATTCATGAGCCTGCTGTAGCTCAGGAAGCCGAAGAGAGTCCTGATGTGGTCTCTGTGTCTTATGACCGTCAGGATCTGAGCGATCCCGTCAGAGCAAGCCGCCTTCTGGTCAGGATCGACAAAGCCGCACTGAAAGCCTGCGGCGCGATGAACGGTCTTTCTATCCCGACGCAGGAGTTGATTATACGCTCAGACTGCCATCATGAAACCTTTAACCGAACAGTAGCGGCCTTTCACAATCCGACGCTGACACATCTGGCTGCCGCAATCGATCCATGGGTCGGCCCAAGAACGCAGGAACCCTGACAATGGATCTCCCTTTCCGACAGGTAGACGTTTTTTCCGCCGAGCCCTTTCGGGGCAATCCTCTCGCCGTAATTGCAGGGGCGGACGGATTATCCGATAGCCAGATGGCCCAGATCGCGAACTGGACCAATCTCAGCGAGACGACCTTTCTTCTCAAGCCAACGCATCCCGATGCCGATTATCGTGTGCGGATATTCACACCACACACCGAGTTACCTTTTGCCGGTCATCCGACACTCGGAAGCGCATTTGTCTGGCAGTCTCTTGGAGGCGCGTCGAAATCTGCTGTGATTATGCAGGAATGCGGTGCAGGTCTTGTTCCAGTACGCAGACAGACCGATCAATTATCCTTTGCTGCTCCACCAAGGCGTCGGACTGGTCCTGTCGGACAGAATGACCTAGCGAATGCTCTTGCGGGTTTACGTTTGTTACCTGGGGATATTCTCGATGCACAATGGGCGGATAATGGCCCCGGATGGATGGCTCTTCGCTTACGCAGCCGCCGGGACATTCTGGCCATTCAGCCCGACTGGCAGAAGCTAAGAGGGCAGTACTTGGGCGTTGTAGGGGCGTGGGACGATCAGCACGATGGGGCAGACGTCCAGTTTGAGGTGAGGGCTTTTGTCGGAGACGGGCAAGGGTGGGAAGACCCTGTGACAGGCAGCCTGAACGCCGCTATGGCCCAATGGCTGATCGAAAGCGGGGTCGCGCCAGCACAATATGTGGCCACTCAGGGCACCACATTACACAGAGCCGGGCGCGTCTTCGTAGTGAAAGATGGCGATGATATCTGGATTGGAGGAAACGTCGTGACCAGGGTTGCTGGAGTAATCACATTATAGGTTTTCAGAGCGGTCGGCTGGCCAGCTTTTTATGGCATCGCAGGTTATTTTATTTTCTGGGATTTTGCCCGATCAGTAGCTGACCCCGTTCACGGACCGAAATCAAGCATCCATATGTTTCTGTACTTCGACATGCGTCACGAACGCCCTTAAAACGGCTTCCCAGAAGGCTCTATACGTTGAATATCGCCCCCAGTTTGGCGGCTCTTCAACATCTGCTTTCGGGTCGACCGAAAGCAGAACCCATGTCTGCGTGATCCGATCAATTTCCTTATTGGTAAAGCCCAGAAGCTTCTGCAGTTCCTGGATTGCCTCCAGGTTAAACTGAAGGTTACGCCCTCTCGGTCCGTCCCGGATTGCTTCATCCAGCGTGTCACCGCACATGTCGGAATCTTCACCTAATGAACTGGTCCCCAAATTGGACAATCGTGGAAATACGTCTCGAATTTCAGTGCACGAAAAATCAAATTCCGAAAACATAACGGATAATCCTGTTGCGTTTGGTATTCTTGAAAGTACTCCTGACCGATTTACCAAAAACTCCAAACTTAGATTTTGGACAGGCCCATGTACCTCCATACAGAGCCTCCAAACCATTTGGATGAGTTCATGTGGCTCATATTTTAATCCAGGAGAAATACGGAACACGTAACTAGTTCTAAAACCTCTCTGAGAGAGAGAAAAATTAGATTAAAGAAATTAAAATATACATTCTTGCAACATAAGTTATAAAATAAATAGAGGTGATTATCAACAATTATATTAAATTATAAATTTTATTTGAAATAAATTATTGAATTAAAACCTCCCTCTCTACCTTCTCCATCTCTTTTATTATTGAAAGTATACTATAATTTTCCCTAATGAAAGAAACACCTTTCCTAGATATATTATCAATATTTTCATTTTCATGCATAGAAATAATCATCTCTGCAATATTTTCCGCTTCCCCATCTGTAATAAGTTCTCTCAATTCCAACGGAAATGGAATACCCTCGGATGCAATAGGCGTCATGACCACAGGCAGCCCCCATCCCAACATTTCAAGCACTTTACCTTTGATCCCCGCTCCAAAACGGAGGGGTGCCACTCCAATTCTTACTTTTCCAAAGACTTCATCCAAATCCTGAACATAACCAAGAATTTCTACGCCACGGCACGATACCTTGCGGAGATGCTCCGGCATGTGAGAACCAGCAAGATAGCAAATTATATCTGGGCGCTGTTTGTGAACGAGGGGCATGATTTCTTCTATTAACCACAACGCTGCATCCACATTAGGATGATGTCCGTAATGGCCGACGAAAAGACAGCCGCTACGCATGTGGGGTCGTTGAATGACAGGAGGCGTCATAATTGCCCATGGAACAACAAAAACAGGCGTTCTTGGGGCCAGTTCTTTTAAAAGCCGCATTTCTTCCGTTGAATGTGTGATCAAAGCATCAGCTTGGATTGCACAAATTCGCTCCAGAACTCGAACACGGCGCGCTTTATTTTTCAACTCAATGTCATCAAGCTCAGCCGCCTGACGTTCCAACCTCAGATAAGACAGATCAGCAACACTGAAAATGATACGGGCATGAGTTTGGAAATACCTTGCAAGCCCAATATAGGCGTGTGCCACTTCTACACGATGAAGATAAACCAAGGAAAAACTATCGCGCTGATGACGCAAAACAGATTCAACAGTATCAAAAAGGGGGGCCTCAAAAGTTTGAATGCCATCTCTTTCCAAGAACAATTTCTGTTCTCTGGTGGCTTTTTTTTCGTTTAAAGAAATAAAGAAGACATCATATCCCATATCTGAAAGTGCACGAATGTGCGATACAATCGCATTCGACCCAGCATCCCGACTTGGATCTGGAAATCGGCTGTCTATGACAAGTGCACGTTTGCATCGGGATTTAATATTGCCCCAGGCACCTTCAGAGCCCGATACCAACGCCTGATGACGCTCAACAGAATGGTTCACATACCCAGCCATCTCCTGGTTGGCCGTTGTCTTCAAAACATCCAGCGTCGACAAAAGTATTTCCGAAACTCTTTTTCGTTCTTCGTTATTCTCAACGTTTTTTGCGGCAAACTGCATAAACCACAGTATATCGGGATCGAAAACTGAGACTGATTCGATAATGGCTGGAGATCCCTCCAACTCGGCCCCATCATCTCTAATGACGCGAACGATATTTCTTACGCGAAGAGATAAATTTTCTGGAATAACTATAACAAAGCCGTAGTTTCCTGTTCCAATTCCGCACTCTTTTATATCGCCTCGGTATCTGTTTGCTATTGAATTTATTAAAATGCGATCATTAACAATGACCTGTATACCGACAGAGTTTTCTGGTTTGCTTTCATCCCAAGCCCAACCGGCGATATAACGTCGTTCAACGATATCCAGAAACCCTGCACGCTTCTCCGTCTGCACGGCCGCTAATGCAGTAACCTCCCTTGCTTCAGCAGGAAGTTCTATTATGCAAGGAGACCCTTCCAACTCAGCGCCACCTCGCGCTTCTCGCGCTTCGATTTGGATTGGTTGTCCGGACGGCAGTCCCCCTAAAACATTAAAGCAAAAGGCATGATATCCATCGCCTATCCCAGACTGCTTAAGGTCCTCTCTATATAAATCGGCTTTAACCAGGCCTAGAACGATCCCATTACACAGAAGACGAATAAGTACAGGTTCATCCGTACCATTATACGCCCACCCTATGATGGTGGCTTTGTCGATATTATCGACAAAGCCACGCACGACAGACAGAGGCTCCTCTCCGTCAAGATTTTTTCCATCCATGATCAATAAATATCTTCATGCTCTCCTCAAGCCGAAAGACGCGCATTATTTTCAGCCGTAGATTGGAGATTTTGACGAATACTCTCTAAAACGCTTCCTTCTTCCAGGCGCGGAGCACAGTAATATACATCCTTTGTGTTCCGATCAGGATAACGTCGGTAGTAATCGTCTACATTATGAAACATTGACCGACTAGAATCATCAATGAAGGTTTCAGAAGGGGCACCTTCGGCGTAAATGACATCATGATCTTCAAGTTCTATATGATAATATTCAATTACTCCGCGAAGAGTCGATCTGAATATTGTTCTTTCATTAACAAGACTTTCAGCCTGAACAAGTACTCCATCTATCAGCATGGCATGTTTCGGTGAAACTGTCAGATTGCAAACAGGGAGGCCTTTGCCTAGTGAACCACGTTTAAAGGTTATAGGCATCACATTTGGATTAATTCCCGCGAAACGCGACGAATAACTTCTATAGCCAATCCACAAAACAGGCTTCAAATCCCCGCTTACAGTCCGGACAAGGTCCCCAATCTGTAGCTTTTCTACAGATACTTCTCCATCCACCGTTCGAATGGCGGTTCCTTTGGCATAACAAGCAACAACAAGCTCTGTTCCATTAGTCCCGGAGACGGACTGAGTGGACAGGTAGGTTCCTTCTCCATCCTCCTGATCCGTGTATTGCCCATTTAGGAGCAACGTATCTCCATTGCGGAAGGATATCGTACTTGTGCCCAGCAAAGAGTTATATGTAACACCCGTAATCGTTGTCAGACTACCATCAGAACTGACAATAATTTCATCGCCCGCACCAAATCCGTTGATGGTTGCCCCACTCAAAAGGGCAATATTGGTGCTCGACGCCGCAAGATTGAGTGTTCCCCCACCGGTGCCAAAATTGATCGTAAGACCCGATGCTGCACTAATAAGGCTGGCTGCCCCACTAAAAATACCGCCATTGGTAATATTTACTGTTACGTATTGTAGGGCATTCAGCAATCCGCCACTAATAGACATACTCCCGCCGTCAGCATCAAGAGTGACTCCAGCCACGAGATTGATTGTTCCACTATTCACCACAACTGTCGTATGCGCTTCAGCCGTTATTGTGTATGAGGCCAAGAGTCCAAGCGCCGCCAGCTGGATAGTGGCGCTGACTGCAGAGCTGTCTCCAGATGTCACAGTCAAATCATTGGCGCCAATAGCCGCAACGTAACCCAGATTATAACTTCCACCACTAGCCGATGATGTGAGTGAGAGGCTATTTCCAGTTCCGTAATAAGTATTGCCAAAGCTGGACATGCTACTTCTCCATTCTTGATGTTGATTCGGATACCAACATGGAAAGACTTCACGCAGCAGACCAAAAAAAACAATCTATTTCTATAAAATTTCACGATACTCACTTCGTAAGTATCATCATAAAGTAGTCATATTTAATAATAAACGGTTACCAATTAGCCAATTTTTAGTGACCATAAAGGGCATGCATTAACCGTTGCCCGACTTATGCTCCTAAAAAAACCTTTTATCTCTCACTGCGCATCAGCGATTTTAATTTCTCCTGCAGCGTTCGATGGAGAATGGCTCATCATGCAGCAGGTTTTTTGATGCTGACGATTCTGGTGAACCAGACACTCAATATCCTGCTCAATCAGAAGGCAGACTATTCGATCCAGAATTGTCTGCCTTTTAAGTACCATTCGGGCCTTTGCGGACCGGAAAGCTCCAGATAGTGTCCTGTCCTACCTGCGCATCACCGGAATAGAAGGCGCTACTGCATGGCTCGAATTGGCCAATATCGTCCACAACATGCGCGAATTTCTCCTGGAAAAGGCAACATGAACGGTGGCAATCAAGGGTAGGTTTAACGTCCGGCGAGCTCAAAAACAGGCCTATACAGCCTGGATCAAGGACTATTCCGCGCCTTCAGTTGTAGATGCGATCCGACAAATGGATGTTCAGGTGCAGAAGAGCAGGGGGCAGCATACCTGGTGATCAGCAATTCAACATGTGCCGCCAGCGCCGTCCGGTCCGCCTCAATTCGTGCCGCCGTCGCCTGCCGGACAGCATCGTTCTGCCCCAATAATTCCCCGGCATAACCAACCTGCCGCCCGACCTCGGCATCGGGCAGGGTAGATAAAGGCACAAACTGGACCGGGACATGCAGTGTCTGCGCTTTCGTTCGGCTGGCATCAGCCTGTAAGCCAAAAACAGGAGTAAAACTTGAAGCCGAGACCGAAAATGATCCCGACTGACTAAACGTGCCCGACAGATCCATCGTCACCGGCCCGGCAATCATTGCCACCACCGGATCTGATGTGTGCTGCGCGCACTGAAGCGCCCGGACATTGGCGCCGAACCGGACCACCTGATCGACCGTCCAGTGCTGCACGCCAGAAACACTGACCACGCCCGCTTGCGTCAGGTCTGCCTGAACACCAGCAATAGCCCGACTGATCGTGACGGGTGCCACGGATCCGGCCGAGCAGGCCGAGAGAGCCAGAAGCCCGCAGAGTGCCAGCATTTTCATACTAACGTCTCGCCGCCCAGCCCCGTCCAGGCTTTGGTATTCGGGTTCCACATAGCCATGACGCCCTGTGCACCGGAACCGATGGCCTTATCCGTCACGATGGCGCGCTGCCAGGCGACAGGTGAGGCAGGAAGCGCCGCAAAGGTATATGTCGTTGAAATAACCGGTTCATTCAGAAATTCTGCCACGTTCGTCGTGGGATTAAACGACACAAGCGGGGCCTGCCATGCTGATCCGTCCGTTGTGCCAGCGCTGATATAAAGTGGAACAGGCCCTGAACTGGTGTTGTTCGCCCAGAGTTGCCAGTAATATTTCTGATCATCTTTATCAATAACGCGAAGCCCACCGGTGCCATATCCCGCATCAATAGCGAGCCAGCCGGAATATATTTCCGTGGAGCCATCAGCGCTGGTATGCGAGGCAATATTTGCAGCATTATTGAACTGGTCTTTCAGCCTGATCCCAACAGCACCGTTGGTGGATTTCACCCCCAGCCAGCGCGTTCCATAACTGTTCAGGCATCCGACCTGGAGGGTATCTCCTCCGTCCGAAAGTTGAAGCGCATAAGTGGCGTCAAACCCACTATCGGACGGGGCGGTAACGGTCTGAAGATCCGCTACTTTGTCAGGGCTCAGTGCAAGAAACTTTGACGGGTCTGCAGCGGTATATCCGAGAGCAGCATTGATCGCCGCCGCTGTCAGATCTACGGCGATTCCGCCCGAACCCGGCGCACCGGCAGGAGCCTCAAACGAAATGCCCGGAGCAGTTGCGCCATTGCTCATGGTCGCGGTGAGCGTGACCGTGGAGGACTGACCGGCCACGACGGCGCCCTGACTGACAGCCACGGACGCGATGCCCACGCCTGCTGCTCCATCAGCCCCGGCCGCGCCCGTATCGCCTTTCGGTCCAGTTGCACCGGTTGCACCTACGTCACCCGATGCGCCCGTTGCCCCGGGCGCACCAGCCGGAGCCTCGAACGTCGCAGGCGCGGTTATTGTACCATCCGTCAGTATAGCCGTCAGTGTCACCGTTGACGGCTGACCCGCAACAACACTCCCCTGTGTCACGTCGATGGATTTGATCCCGACACCCTGTGCACCATCTGGAGACAGTGCCGCGATCCACTGGCCGATGCTCTGAACTTTGCCGCCAGACGTGACATCCAGACCCGACCCATCGCCCACATACGTGCTGGCCGTCACGCTTTCAAAAGATGGCGTCCCGACCGGGGCCGTGGCTTCCGTTGCCATAACAACCTGACCGTTCGACGAATAACCCGAAGGCAGTGCCTCAACCCCTGCGATCAGCACGCTGCCGTTCGTGAGCGTGTCAGACAGGAAATTCGATGGTGGCGCAATCGCGACCGTCAGGTCCGTAATCTGCAGAACGGCCATCACGGAATACACGCGCCCCTGCTGGGTCGTGATTTCGAAGAGAATTTTCTGCGTCGTGTTTGGCTGCCCACTGGCGAGGAACGCCACTACCATCGTTCCGGCCACGGCACTCCACATGATCGTGAGAGCGTAGTCGCCACTTGCCGTAATGACCGTGGCAGATGTGATTGCGGTCAGCGTATCACCCGTGCCGGCCAGCAGAGCAGAAAAATCCAGAGTATAATCCAGACACTCCGCAGACGACTTCGGACAGAAGGTGACTTGAGAGACTGTTGCATTGCTCCCCTGAAGAACGATCGTCCGGAGGGGAGAAGGCGTCAGATTGTGAATGGTGGTCATACAGCCCTCATTGCGGTCAGAAACGCGTTGAAATCTTTACCAATCAGTGTCGTGCGGGGAATGCTCAGCCGGATACCCGACGACAGCGGACCGTGGGCTTTATTCGCGACCCGCGTGAGGAGTGCCCAGAGAGGAAAGTGGCACGGGTCGCGGTGCAGGGCGTGCTTGCCCTGTTTTCTATCCTGCATAAGATCTCCAATAGAAACGAAGGAACAGCCAAAGGCGCTGCTCTCTCGGCATCAATGAGCGAAAGATCAGACACCCTGATAAATCCGGGCCCGGATCGGTTCCGGAGGCTGAGCCGGGGCGGCATAAGAGGCTGCCGTGGCGTCATTGTTGAGCGCGACTGTGTTGAACGTCGCGGTGTTCTGGGTCGTGGTGCAGGCGGCCGTGGAGCCGAGAAGGAGGGCACCGAGGCCTGAGTGCGAGAACGCGATTGCGCATGATGTCTCCAGACATAAAAAAACCGCCTCAGAGGGCGGCTATCTGGCGTAGACTGTTGGTACGGTGCGGAAAGTTTCCTCATAGAAAGGTAAAGTTGCGCGCACCGAGAAAAATTACGTGTCAACCTGACACTTTGCACTAATTTCCGCTCTTGAAGGAGCGGGACGGAGAACCCCGACGCTGCCTTATCCCGTTGGAACCTGGGCTATACCAGACTAACAAAACCGACAGCATGACACAGACAAACGCGTTCCCTGTCGCGCCTTACACGCCATAATCGTTGCATATCAGTGATACAAACAGCGGAACTGCGCACGTTTCACTCTTCAACTGCCCATCACAAGAAAAGCGTAGGATGCATTCGACTATCGCGTTATGAAGAGCCACCTGTTTTTTCCAGAAAGCCGATCATGAACGTTCTGACGCATTCAACTCCGACTGGCTCATACGATACATGAAGCTTTTTTCCTGCAGAGAGAGAGCTTCAGTACCATCATTTGCCGTCATGACAGGCGGCACAGGCGGCATTGGGTGTGAAATCGCAGGACTTCTTCTGGAACAGGGATGGGATGTTCTTCTACTGACGCGTCAGCCTCACAAGGCCGAGGAACTGATTTCCAGCAGAAACGGACGTTTTGAGGCTGTTTACTGTGACCTCACAAAACCTGCGGAACTGGAATCCGTCAGTAACGCCATTCTGGAAAGAAAAAAGAACATCAGATTGTTAATTCATTGCGCTGGAAAAATAGATCCGGAAATGACCCGGAATATCACTCGGCGCAGCCTTGAAGAACAGATGACAATTAATCTGACGTCACCGATACTCATGACCAGTCAATTACTTCCAGCCGTCTCTTTTGGGGCGCATATTGTTTTTGTTAATTCCATTGCTGGCGTCATGCCTCTGCAGGGAAGTTCTGTGTATAGCGCAACAAAGTTCGGCCTCAGAGGCTTTGCCCGCTCGCTCGCACTGGAATTCAAGTCAGAAGCGCTCCGGGTTTCGTCCATCTTTCTTGGAGCAGTCGATACTCCGATGCTCGAACAGGAAACACGGGACGGCGGATCCGTACTGAATTTTGTCAACAAGCCTCTATCAGCCCGCCATGTAGCCAACCTCATTATCCGGATGAGTGAAGGGAAGGGACGTGAAGTCTTTCTACCCGCACTGGATGGTATTTTCGCTCACGCCTGCCTGATTATGCCGTGGCTTCTGCGAATAACTACACCAATACTTGAAAAAGTTGGTCACATAGGAATGCAGCGCTTCCATAAAAACAAAAAAATATTCCAAAAAAAATTAATAAAAACTCTAACGGAACGATAAAATTAATTTCCGAGAGATATTTTTAACGATTTATTGACGAAAAAAGCAAAGCGATTTAGAAAATTTTTCACCGTTCTACACTTTCAGAAGGCTGTAACGTGCCACATGTAACGTTGACTGATTTTCTGCAAGTGACCCAATGGTCGCCTGACCAGCTTGCACACCAGATTGGCCGTACAACAGATGACATCATGCGATGGTCTCATCATGACAATGAATTGCCAGAGCTTCTTCAGCAATGGATGGCCCGCATTGTAACAGCTTTCCAGACAGAGCCTCCGCCGCCTGGATACGCGATGGAACGCTCTGCAAGCTGCTCCTTTAACGACGATCCATCAATGACTGTCGTTTGCAATGTCTGCGGCTTGGCTCCCCGCTGTGGACAAGGCCTTTACGCAAAAAATTGAGATTATAATTTACAGTCCCGCATGGAGACGCCCCGAAAGACGTGCGGCAGCTTTCCGAAAAGCCTGAAAGAAATCGCGATCAATAGCGACGCTGCCACCCGTCATTTCAATAAAGCCTTCGACCATGCCATTCTGAAGCAGACCTTCAGAATGAACCAGCATGCCGTCCGGATCTTCCATGCACCCGGAAGAGGGAGCATCACTCTCAGGTCTTGCGGAAAGGCTTTCATTCCACACATCCCGCCAGTAGGATTCTACCTTCTCGGAATAAAGACGTCCATCTACGGTATAGGCATCCATCGGTTTCCCTAGGCCCATCATGTAACCGATTTCAACCGCCGTTCCAGGATCCATCTCAGGAGAACGACGAAACGGGTCAATACAAAACAGACCTGCGATACAGCGATCCATCAGATCGCGATCAGCACGGACGAAAGCAAGGATGGTCTCGCGTCCCGGAGGCAAAAGCCGCGCTTCAGCCTGCCCATCAAAGGGCGCAACACCTTCAAGGCCATACTCTGCACAGATCGATTTGAGCCGCGCAAACAGAGCAAGAGCTTCCGGCCGGAACACCAGATCACCGGCCAGATAAACTGAAATTAAATTGTCTGACATAGACCTAAGTCTCTACAGATTTTCGAAACACAAATAAAGCCTGACAAGACTTTCATCCGAATGTCAGGTAATCTTACTTTATGTTTCGAACCGCATCGGCGTGAGTCTGCTCAAGATCGACCAGACCATCAATCGGATTATAAAACCTGCGGACGCCACCTTTCCGCAGCAGTACGCTCAGGGAGCAACTTGCTGTTCATCACCGTGAATGCTCACAGCCCGGAATTCGGCGAGTACACACACGATGCGCACGGCATTTCCAGCTACTGAGAAACGTCCGAGCACTGGGAACCGAAATACATAGCGGAAAAGGTCACGCTTCCTACTATCCTACCATCCGAAAAAAAACTTCTGCGCAGACCTGTTCGTCGCACAGGTACTCTAGAGCGTGTCGAGTACATAACAAGGTACGGTCACCTGTTCGGGGAAAGCCAGAATAGATTCGGGCAAATTAGGAAGCTCTGGCAGCTGCGAGGAGATGGAATGCTTCATCTGCGCAAGTTCAAACGGATAAATCCGTTCAGCGGGCTAGATCCTCAGAGCCGCCGCGATACGCGCCAACGTTGCTGCAGAATCCGAAACATCGTGCCCGTGTTCGAGTCAGGTACCCAAATTGTACTGGCGCCACGGAGTTGAGTGGCTTCTTCTCGCTGCAATCCACGGGCGCGGCGGCGTCCCGGTAGCGGGTGTAGGCCGACATCGCCGGATGAAAGGGCCCCACGGTGGGCGAGCAAAAATGTTCCGAAGGTACCATTCTGATCAGAAGGAAAGCGCATGATGGTAGTTTTCATGCCAATATAAAAGAAGACCTTATACCCGTTTTTGATGTCTGACAGTTTTTGATGTCTGACAGTACACAGCAAAACACTATGCCGGGCGGGCACAGGATTATGCTGCCAGCACAATCCACAGTCAGGGGAGCGATCTGGACAGGATTGAACGTCAGGGTTTCTGTGTCCACCCCCCTCCGAGTGCCCTGTACAGGTGGGCAATGGAAATCGAGACGTTGGCGCTCGATTCCGCCAACGCGCTCCGACTTGCCAGAAGAGCATTCTGCGTCGTCAGGACGTTGAGGAAGTCTCCAGCCCCCTGACTGTACTGAAGCTGCGCGATATGGACGGCAGTTTCGTCTTCCGAAACCGTTTCTTCCAGTCGGTTGCAACGTTCCTGCGCTGCGCTTAGATCCGCCATGGAGTCATCGACTTCTTCCCACGCCTTCAGGAGCGTGCGCTGCAACGCAATCGCGGCTTCCTTCTGCTGGGCTCTGCGGAGATGAAGCTGCCCCGTCAGCCGTCCCCCTTCGAAAAGTGGCAGCGTCATGGTCGGACCAAACCCGTACTGACGCGACGCCCATGAACCCAATCCGCTGAACTGCAACGCCTGAATATCCAGACTGCCCGACAGCGTGACACGCGGAAAAAAGTCCGCGACCGCCACGCCGATACTCGCCGTCGCGGCATGAAGATGGTCTTCAGCCGCTCGCACATCCGGGCGACGCTCCGCCAGTTCGGACGGCAGACCAACTGGAATATCAGCCGGGACGGGCGGGATGATCCGGCTCGATCCAAGTCTGTCCTTCAACGCCCCTGGTTCCCGTGCCGTCAGGAAGCTCAGCGCGTTCACGAGATGCACTTCCTGACTTTTCAGGACCGGAAGACGCGCCTCGAAGCCATGCATCTGTCCACGGGAATAGGCGACATCGAGCTTCGTCGCCGTGCCCTGCGCGAACCGGAGTTCCGTGAGTTTCACGCTATGCTTTGCGATATCAATGCTCTGTTGCGTGATGCCGATCTGTGTCTGGACATTGCGCAGGTTCAGATAATCCTGCGCCGTTTCAGCCATGAGCGAGACGAGCACATCGCGGCGCAGCTCGTCGGTTTCGTGCATCGCAGCCGTCGCCGCTTCGACCTGCCGGCGGACATGCCCCCAGAAATCGACTTCCCAGGATGCACTCAATCCGTATTGGGGCAGATTGAACGAGGGATTGCCCTTTGCTCCATCCATGGCAGCCGGCCCAAAGCCCTGTTGACCGCTGGCGATCTCGCCGGGGCCCGCTTGCTGCATGGTCCCCAGTAGACCGAGAATACCATTTGTGCTGGCGCGTTCGCGGGCATAGGAGGCAGCACCTTCCATATGCGGCATCTGGGCTGCACTGGCGATCCGGCGTTCAGCCTGACTTTCCGTAAAATGCAGGGCGGCCTCGCGCAGGTCGAGGTTGTTACGCGCCACATCTTCTTCCAGCGCCGTCAGCGTGGGGTCACGATAGATCCGCCACCATTGTGCATCGACGGCGGAGGTTTCCTGCGGATGACTGGCAGCGGGGGCCAGGCTCTGGTGCCAGTGCGCGGGCGCATGGGGATCGGGCCGATGATAGTCCGGCCCTACCGTGCAGGCAGAGAGACCTGTCAGCGCCAGGAGAAGGCAGCGGGAGTTCTGGAACATGGAAGCTCTCATTTCCAGAGATACCGTGCGTCATGGGAATGAGTACCCTCGGGCGTCGAAGACGTGTCGATCCGTGCTTCGACGGACATACCGACGCGCACTTTTTCTGCTAGATTCTGACCGGGGTCGAAGGTCAGTTTGACGGGAACGCGCTGAACGACCTTCGTGAAGTTTCCGGTCGCGTTATCGGGCTGGATAGCAGCGAAAGCCACACCTGTGGCTGGGGCCAGACTGTCCACATGGGCCTTGAGCGGATGACCGGGAAACGTATCGACCCAGACCGTCGCACTCTGGCCGGTCTGGACTTTCGTCAGCTGGGTTTCCTGAAAATTCGCCAGCACATAGGCCTTGCGGACCGGCACGACCGCCAGCAGCCCCGTGCCCGGATGGACATAGGCACCGACGCGCACACCACGCTCACCGACGACACCGTCCACTGGCGCGGGAACGGTGCAGTAGGACAGGTTCAGTTCGGCCTGATGCTCGGCACTTTTCGCCTTCAGAAGCGCACCCTGAGCTTTTTCAAGCTGCGCCTTCAGCACCGCGACCTGCTGTTCAGCCGTACTGGTTCCGGCCTTGTCGCGGGCAAGGGCCGCAACTGCTTCAAGCTGCCGGGCTTCCGCGCCCTGCTGCTGTTCGATCGTGCTCGCGCCCCCTGCGGACAGATTGCGATACCGGGCCGCATTCTGCCGTGCAAAAACCAGCGCCGCCTCGTCGGACTGCACGGTATATTTCGCCGCGTCGACGATGGAGCCCTGACGGTCCAGCAGGGCCTGAAGATTGGTCACATCGCCCTGAGCCGCAGCCGTATCGCCACGGGCTGCATCCAGCGCCGCGCGGTAATCGTCGTCCTCGATATGCGCAAGTTCTTCCCCGGCATGGACGTATTCATTGTCCTCGGCCAGCACCCGGTCGATACGCCCGGAGACCTTCGGAGCCACGGTCGTGAAATCGGCCGTGACATAGGCATCGTTGGTTTCCTGCCGGATACCATCACCCACGAAGAAACGGTCTGCCGTCCAGGCCAGACCCGTCAGAACAATGACCGCACATCCGGCCAGAAGAAGGGGTTTTCCGTAAATCATATAAAGGCAGGTCCGTCAGTGCGCGGTGGCGGGAATGGGTGAGGGGGCGGGTTCAGGTCGGGGGTCACGGGCGGCGGCAGGCATGGCCGGAGCAGGCCCCTTGCCGGGCGGATAGACCCGTTTAGGCAGCACGGCGGTCAGCGCGACATAAGCAAGGCAGAGGCACATCACGACGAAATAGATGTCCACCAGCGCCAGCGTGATCGACTGCTCGTGCAGATAGGTGTGGAAGATCTGAAGCGTATTTCGCGCCACATGATCGCCGTCAGGCGAGCTGTTGCTGATCGCTCCGTGAATTGGATCACCCATACCGGACAGCGCTGTAGCGTTATTGCCCGCCCGGTCCAGCAGCATCGTGGAATGATACTGTTCCCGACGACGGAGCAGGATTTCGAAAATAGCGGCAGCGAACGCATTGGCCATGCCCTTGAGCATGTTGACCATTCCCGAGATGAACGGCCCGTCCGCCGGGCCAAGAGACATGGTGGCCAGCATCAGAACGGGTATCACGACCATCGGCTGGCCAAGGATCTGAAGCCCCTGCAGAACGTAGAAATTGTCCCGTACCCAGTCCGGCGTCAGCCAGGTTCCAAGGAACGCTGCCAGCGCCAGACATGACATGCCGAACGCCAGCACATACCGGCAGTCCACCCGCGCGGAGTTGCACAGAGCAGCTGTCAGCGGCAGCATGATGAGCTGTGGCAGGGCAACCGTCAGCGCGACCGGAGCTGCCTGAATGGGCCGATAGCCCCGCACGGCTTCCAGATACGTCATCGGCACCTCCATCATCAGCCCGCAGATGATGAGCACACCCACGAGTGTCAGCAGAGACATCGTGATGTTGCGGTTCTTCCAGTACTGAAGCCGGAAGAACGGGCTGTGATGGTGCCATTCATGGAACAGGAACCCCACGAACAGCGCACCGCCCCAGAATGTCAGATGAGAGATGATCGGCGAACGAAACCAGTCCAGCCGGTCCCCCTGATAGAGTACGGTCACCACACACAGGATGGATGGCACACCAATGAAGAAACCGCGCCAGTTGAACTTTTTGAACCGTTCGAGATGCACCGGATCGCGCGGCAGTCCGTAGGCCATCATGGCGATGGCGATGATGCTGAAGGGAATGACCTCCCAGTACAGCCAGCGCCAGCCCACATGCTCGAACCACATGGCCTCAAGCGGGCCGCCCAGATTGGGGCCAAAGGTGGCGCTCATCGCATAGCCGCCAATGCCGAACACCTTGATGGGCGGCGGCAGATATTTCAGCATGACCGTCATCAGGACGGGTGGCAGACACCCCGCACTCAGCCCCTGTGCCGCACGAAGAAAGCACAGCGAGACCATGTCCGGCATGAAGGGCAGGGGGATCGACAGCATGGCGAGCACGGCCGTCATGAAGATCGAAAACCGGTAGATCGAAAACGTCATGTAAAACCAGGGCGTGAAGGCCATGGCCGCGATGTTGAAAGCCTCGTAGATCGAGGTGAACCACGTTCCCTCATCATGCCCGATATGCATCGCGCCCCGGATATCGGCGAGGCCGATTTCCGTGATGTGTTCGTTGAATCCGGCGACATGCACGGCCAGCAGCATCCCCAGACAGCCGACAATGGTCCGCATACCGAAAGGCGGAATATAAGAAGGCTGCGCGAGTGGAGCCTGCGGCGATGATGAAACTGCTGGGGTCATGGATCTTTTCCGTTACCCGACAGCCTGTATCCGGCAGGCACAGGCCCGAAAACCCACGTTTGCGGCAAGTGACGTTTCCACTTTCCGCAAGGGTTGGAATAATGCCTTCCGTTTTATGCAAGAAACCGTGAAAACGGGGTGTGGAAACAGTAGGAAACAGGAAGAACGATGGCGAGGCGCAACAACAGCCGCAGATTCTATGACCTTGATCTTCTGCGCTATCTTCAGGCCCTGGTGGAGGAAGAGAGCGTCTCGAAAGCGGCGCTTCGCCTGAAGGTGAGTGATGCCGCTATGAGTCGCCATCTCGCCACGTTGCGGAGCGTTTTTGGCGACCCCATTCTGGTCCTGTCCGGGCGCCGGATGATGGCGACGACTTTTGCCAGTCGCATCCGCGACCGGGTTCAAAGCATTGTGAGGGACGCAGACGCGCTGGTGCACGATAGCGAAACGCTGAATCTGCGCCATCTCTCGCCCCGTTTCACGATCCGCGCCAACGATCTTATCGTGAGCGCATTCGGCCATGTGATCCTGATGGCGCTCAAGGCTGAGTGCCCGAATTGTAGCGTGGTGTTCGCTCCGGAGACGGAAGAACCAGCCAGTGAGGCACTGCGTAACAGCCGGATTGATCTGTACGTAGGTGCAACGGATGATCTGCGTCCAGAAATCATGCGCCAGACTTTGTTCCTGACGTCATTCCGCGCCATGGTCCGTGAAGGGCACCCCATTTTCGCGCAGGGGATCACTCCGCAGACACTCGTGGAATACGACCATATCAGCGTCTCCCGCAAAGGCCGCCCCTATGGTCCGATGGATGTCATTCTCAAGGAACGCTACGGGCTGACCCGACAGATCGCGATGGTCGTTCCAACCTATCATTCCATGATCGAGACCATCCGCGAAACAGACATGATCCTTCCGCTACCCGATATCGTTATCGACCGTCTGCCACTTTCCCAGATCCAGCTTGAGGCTTTCGAATTTCCGTTCGAGCTGCCCCCCGTCATATCCTTTCAGGCATGGCATCCCCGTGTGGATAGCGATGGCGTTCATCGGTGGCTGAGGGATACGGTCTTTCAGGTCATTCAACGCGAACTGAAAAACAGAAGAACCCCTGAAACCGCAACGGTCTGATTTCAGGATTGCGCGTCTTGCATACGAAAGAATCAAGGAACAGGTTCAGCCGCTTCCGGCCAAACTTATAATGCGGCAGAACCCATCTTCGGCGACATATTGGTCAAGCGCCTTGCGATGGGGTCGCAGATATATCTCTGCAGCATTAGGCCGCGTGAATGAAACATCCGGCTATAACTGATTTTATATTTTGCGATATATTGGCGGAGGGGATGGGATTCGAACCCACGATACGACTTACATCGTATAACGGATTAGCAATCCGCCGCCTTCAGCCTCTCGGCCACCCCTCCGCACTTTACGCGGTTCGCACTGCGTATGCTGGAGTGTTCTTAGGGGGTAACCGCGTCGTGGTCAAACCCCCTGAGAACATTTTTTTCGTCTTACTCTGAAAGAAGTTTCTTCAGGGTTTCATTGACGAGGGCAGGGTTCCCCTTGCCCTTCATGGCCTTCATGGTCTGCCCCACAAAAAATCCGAAAAGCTTGTCCTTGCCACTTTTATATTCTTCAACTTTGTCGTTGTTAGCCGCAAGGATGTCGCGAATGGCGCTTTCGATAGCGCCTGTATCCGTGACCTGCCGAAGACCCTTGCGCTCAACGATGACTGAGGCAGAATCGCCTGTTTCGACCATGTCTTCCAGGACTTCCTTGGCAATTTTGCCATTGATCGTGGAATTGGAAATCAGACCCAGAAGTTCTCGCAGACCTTCGGCGCTGACAGGGCTGTCTTCAATGGAGCGTCCGGTACGATTCAGGGCTGCAAAGAAATCGCCCAGCATCCAGTTCGCTGCCAACCGGGCATCAGCACCGCGTGCCACAGTCTCATAGAAGTCGGCAATGGCCTGCTCAACACACAGAACGGAAGATTCATAACGGCTGACACCGTATTCCGCTTCCAGACGGGCGCGCTTGGCTTCGGGCAGTTCCGGCAGAGCCGCTTTCAGCTCATCGACCCAGGACTGCTCAATGACCAGCGGCAGAAGATCAGGATCAGGGAAATAGCGATAATCATGCGCATCTTCCTTGCTGCGCAAAGACCGCGTCTCGCTTCTGACGTGATCGAACAGGCGCGTCTCCTGATCGACGGTTCCGCCAGCTTCCCAGATCTCGATCTGCCGCTGCGCCTCGACTTCGATGGCCATCATCACAAAGCGGATCGAGTTGACGTTCTTGATCTCACAACGCGTGCGATAGTCCGTTTCGCCCGGCTTGCGAACCGACACGTTCACATCGGCACGCATGGAGCCTTCCTCCATGTTGCCGTCACAGGTGCCGATATAGCGCAGGATCTGGCGCAGCTTGCGCAGATAGGCTCCCGCTTCCTCAGGCGAGCGGATATCCGGCTCACTGACGATTTCCATCAGCGCCACACCGGCCCGGTTCAGGTCGATGAAAGAGCGCGTCGGATCCTGATCGTGGATCGACTTACCGGCATCCTGTTCAAGATGCAGACGGGTGACACCGATTTCGCGCGTGCTACCATCCGCCAGATCAACGAGAACCTTGCCCTTACCAATGATCGGATGGGCGAACTGACTGATCTGATAGCCGGTGGGCAGATCGGCATAGAAATAGTTCTTGCGGTCGAAGCGGCTGAACAGGTTGATCTCGGCTTCAAGTCCCAGACCTGTGCGGACGGCCTGAGCAACGCATTCCTGATTCAGGACCGGAAGCATACCCGGAAAACCGGCGTCGACGAGGCTGACATGCGTATTCGGCTCGCCGCCATATTCCGCCGAAGCGCCGGAAAAGAGCTTGGCCTCGCTGACGACCTGGGCATGAACTTCCAGACCGACAACGATTTCCCATTCGCCGGTGTTGCCGGTGATACGATAGCTCATGCCGACACTCCTGCATGAATGGTGGGTCTATGATGGAACGCCGCAGCCTGTTCAATGGCATGACCGGCTGCAATCAGCGTCTCTTCATCGAAAAACTTGCCGATAAGCTGCAACCCAAGCGGTACGCCGCGTGCATCCAGACCAGCCGGAACGGACAGGGCAGGGACGCCCGCCATGCTCGCCGGAACCGTGAAGACATCATTGAGATACATCTGAACCGGATCGGTGGGCTTTTCGTCCTGTGCAAAAGCGCCAGACGGCGCTGTGGGCGTCAGAAGCACATCAACGTTTTCAAAAGCTTTCAGGAAGTCCTGCTGGATCAGCGTCCGGACCTTCTGGGCCCGCAGGTAATAGGCGTCGTAATAGCCCGAAGACAGCACATGTGTGCCGATCAGGATGCGGCGCTTGACCTCTTCACCGAAACCAGCAGCACGGCTGGCTTCGTACAGGCCATCCAGCGACGGCGCGCTCACGCGTTCACCGAACCGGAGGCCGTCATAACGGGCCAGATTGGAAGATGCTTCTGCCAGAGCTGCAATATAATACGTCGGAAGGCCATATTTCGTGTGCGGCAGGGAGACCTCGACGATCTCCGCGCCCGCATCACGCAGCCAGTTCATGCCCTGCTGCCAGAGCGCTTCGATCTCCGCAGGCATGCCTTCGACGTGATATTCCTTGGGAATACCGACGCGTAGACCTTTGACGCCACGCTTCAGGGAAGCTTCGTAGTTCGGAACAGGGGTATCGACGCTCGTGGAATCACGCGGATCGAAACCCGCCATCGATTCAAGCAAAATGGCGCAATCCTGAAGATTGCGGGCCATCGGGCCAGCCTGATCTAGCGAACTTGCAAAAGCGATCGTCCCGAAACGCGAGCACCGACCATAGGTCGGCTTGATCCCGGCAATGCCCGTAAAAGCCGCCGGCTGACGGATGGAACCGCCCGTATCCGTGCCCGTCGCACCCAGAACAAGTCCGGCAGCAACAGCCGCGGCAGAACCACCGGAAGAACCACCCGGAACCAGCTTTGCGTCAGAATCCTTGCGCTTCCAGGGATTGACCGCCGGACCGAATGCCGAGTTCAGGTTAGCCGAACCCATGGCAAATTCGTCAAGGTTCAGCTTGCCAAGGAAAACCGCGCCATCCTTGAGCAGATTGGCCGTGACCGTGCTTTCATAAGGCGGCACGAAATTGCCGAGGATCTTGCTGGCAGCCGTCGTGCGAACGCCATTCGTGCAGAACAGATCCTTGATGCCCAGCGGAATTCCGCACAGGCGGCCACCTTCGCCTTTGGCCAGAGCCTCGTCCGCAACCTTTGCGCCTTCGCGAGCCTGATCGGGCGTACGGGTGATGAAGCTGTTGAGCTGACCGTCCAGACGTTCGATCGCATCAATATGAGCGTTCGTCAGTTCGACGGCGGAAATCTTGCGGGACTTGAGCGCGTCCCGGGCCGAAGCCAGCGTGAAATCATGGATGCCGGACATTATTCGACCACCTTCGGTACCGTGAAGAACGGACCTTCCCGTTCGGGAGCATTGGAGAGGACCTTGTCACGGCAGTCGCCATCCGTGACGGCGTCTTCGCGCAGACGGGGTTTTGCCAGCCCCGTGCCAATCATCGGATCAATGCCCGTGACATCCACTTCCTTGAGCTGTTCCACCCAATCGATGATGGAGCCCATATCCTGCCCAAGGGTTTCAACCTCTTCGGGCTTAAGACCGATCCTCGCCAGTCTGGCGATGCGCGTAACCGTTTTCGCGTCGAGCGACATGAATATTCCTGAACAAGAGGAAATTTTATGGTGGCTTTTCAGCCTTCAGGGGGATCATAACGCCGTGCTATGCCCCTGTTCAATCCACATGATCTCCGTAATCTCGTTCAATCCGGTCAACGCATCCTCGGGCTTGACCCCGGATCAAAGACCATCGGCGTCGCCCTGACGGATGTTTCTCTCATGCTGGCCTCTCCCCTGATCGGCCTCAAGCGCAGAAAACTGGGAGAAAATGCACAGGAACTTGCCAAAATCGTGCTCGCACAGGACGTTGGCGCTCTTGTCGTGGGGCTGCCACTTTCATTGGATGGATCTTTTGGTCCCGCTGCACGCGCGGCGTCCGATTGGACACAGGCTTTGTCAGAACGGCTCGGGATTCCCGCGGGACTGTGGGACGAACGCCTGTCTTCCAGCGCCGTTAACCGCTTTCTGATCCAGGATGCCGACATGACACGCGGCCGCAGAGCCGAGGTTGTCGACAAGATGGCCGCCGCCTATATGCTTCAGGGCTGGCTCGATGCGTCACGGCCTGAGGTGCCGGAAATTTTCTAGTCAGGAGGGACGCTTCACGCGCCTTTGTTTCCGATCAGAGTCGAGCGGGAAGACGTGTTGGCCAGAATACGGAACCACGTCCGGGCCGCCATGGCGCCAATCAGCAGGAAAAGCAGGAACTTCATGATTTTTCTCCAGTCATGACGTACAAAACGAACCGGATTGGTCCGGGTTCTCCTGCAGAAAATTTCAAAGTGTAAGGTGAGCCGTCACATGATTTTTCGCATGTTGATCGTAACGCTTTTTCTGGGACTGTCGGCCTGCGTTCACCACCCCGATGATGGGGGAATTTCCGTCACCCACCATCATGCGTCGTCGCATGGAGCCTATGCTGGAGCAGGTGCTGGCTGGTCCGGATACTGATCAGCGTTGTCGCCATGCCAGACGAACCGGCATGGCGCGATAGGAGGCAAGATCCCGTCCACCACGCATGGGCACAGTGCTTCCAGCCTGCCCGACTGCATGATGGATGATGCGAGGCGGGGGGGCATAAGACACCATGTGAACAGACGGCATGGCTTCCATACGCGGCGTCGGACGTTCGGAAAATCCGGATTGCCTGTTCAACGCAAAATAAGGAGCAGGTCTGGCAGTTGGAAGCATGGCCTGAAGGCCTGACGCCGTCATCACGACCTGTGGCAGAAAGTCTGGGGGCCGGTAGCTGTCGGGTTGTCCGTTCCAGATGGCCAGCACATGACGGGCATAATCCGCACCAAGAGCCGGGGTAAGGGAATGATAGGCAGCCGTCGCTGCCGGCCAACCCTGAAGCTGATTGTGCAGTCCGGACAGAAAACGGGCGCCGTAACGGGCATTGCTGAACGGGTCAAAAGCATCTTCGAGCGAGAAAAAAGCGTCCGGATGATGATGCAGGTTGATCTGCATACAGCCCACATCAATCGAGACGATGCCGTGCGCCTGGAAATCCCGCACTGCTGCAATGGCTTCGTCCTTGCTTTCGTAGAAATAACCTTTTCCGGCCGCATTCACGGTCCAGGGCCAGGCGACAGTCGCCGAACCGTTCGGGTCCCGCCGTCCGCTCTCCACCCGGCTGATGGCGTCGAGAAGACGAGACGGAATACCAGTCTGCTGTTCGGCGGCCTGCACCGCCGCCTTACAGATGGACGCAGCATCATAGGCCTGCGCAACCGGCACCCCGGAGAGCGTCACGGCCGCGGCAAGGAGGCGAACTTTCCCGATCATTTTTCTGCTTATGACCGGGAAAAGTAAAAAAACAGTTATACCTGCAACTTTATCGGAGAAGCGGTTTGCAAACCTCCACGAGCCACTCTGCAACCTCTGGCTCGACATGCGGGGAGACCCGCATCTGGACCTCCGCATGATAGGCGTTCAGCCAGTTCAGTTCGGCATCATTCAAAAGCGCCACATCAATCAATCTGCGATCAATCGGCGTATAGCTGAGGATCTCGAACTCCAGAAACGCGCCCTTGCTGCCCCTGAACGAAGACGGACGCACCAGCATCAGGTTCTCGATCCGGATGCCGTATTGCCCTGGCTCGTAATACCCCGGCTCGTTAGAAACGATCATGCCTGCTTCAAGCGCAACAGGACGCGGCGCAGGAGAAATGTTCTGCGGGCCCTCATGAACGGACAGATAGCTTCCGATTCCGTGTCCGGTCCCATGATCGTAATCCATGCCCACCTGCCACAGGGCAGCCCGTGCCAAGACATCCAGACGATGACCGGTCGTGCCAGGCGGAAAACGGATGCGGGAGAGGGCGATATTGCCCTTCAGAACACGCGTGAACGCCTCACGGACATTGGACGGCGGTTCCTGATCCCCCACCCAGAGCGTGCGGGTGATATCGGTCGTACCGAACGGGTACTGGCCACCGCTGTCGATCAGATAAACACTTCCGGCTTCCAGAACCCGGTCATGACCAACCTGCGCGCGATAATGCGGGAAAGCACCATTCGGTCCAACTGCGGAAATGGCATCGAAGCTCTGTTCCCGATAGTCACTGGAGCGGGCCCGCAGGCTATCCAGCCGCGAGACGAGATCCGTCTCGTACTGGCCCATCCCCGATACCGTCAGGGAATACAGGAACCGGGCCATCGCCACACCGTCATGGGCATGAGCCTGCCGTGCACCTTCCTGTTCAGTACTATTCTTGATCGCCTTCGGAAGCGTGCACGGATCCGTTCCATCCACGACCGTCGCTCCGGCCGCCTGAAGCGTAGTATCGAACCACACAGCCGTCGAGACGGGATCCACGCGCACCGTTCTGCCACTAAGCGCCCCAAGACGCTGCGCCAGTTCCGCGGGGGTATAGACTGTCACACCCGACCCACAGATATCCCTGACACCCGCCGACAGGCGCTCCGATGAAACAAACCACTCGGCGCTTCCATCCGCATGCAGGATCGCATAACCCTGCGCGACAGGCGTGAGAGGAACATCGCTGCCACGAATATTCAGCAGCCATGCCAGCGACGTGCAATCGGCAATAATGACCGCGTCATGTCCGGCCCTACTTAGGATCTGCCCAAGACGCAGACGCTTGTCCGCACTGCTTTCCCCTGAAAATTCCAGGGGTTGCGGTATAACCTGACTGGCCGGAGCAGCAGGACGATCTGTCCAGGCTTGGTCGATGGGATTTTGTGACAGCGGAACGAGTTCAACACCCGATGTCTGCCATGAGGCCAGCATGGACTGACTGACCAGACGCGGGTCATAGCCAACCTTCAGCCCTTTTGCATGCTCGGCCAGCCAGTCGCCAATCGGCTCAAGCGCGACATGCCGACGCTCCCACAGATCATGTGGAACCTGCTCTTCCAGTTGCACCGTGTAACGCCCGTCAGAAAACACTGCGGCCACAACAGGCAGAATCGCGGCAAGACCGGCACTCCCCGTAAAGCCCGTCAGCCAGGCCAGCCGTTCGGCACAGGGGGCGACATATTCGCCCAGATATTCGTCACCACGCGGAATGATGAAACCGTCAACACCCAGCGGTTTACAGGCTGTGCGAACGAGGGCAGGGCGCGCGTTGAGCGGGATGGAGGACAGGGTCATGAAAAGTCCTTTTCCACAGAAGACATATCGTCGAGGCAGAGTGTCATGAATAACAGATCCAGCCAGCGGTCACGCTTGCGACCGACCTGAGGGAGCGTGCCACAGTTCCGGAAACCAAACTCACGGTGCATTGCGACGGAAGCGGTGTTGTCAGCCGTAATTCCGGCCACCATGACGTGAAAGCCCGCGTCTTTTGCGTGGTCGATCAGAGCTTTCAAAAGATGACGGCCAATGCCCCGGCGCTGTTGAGCGGGGGACACATACACCGAGTGCTCAACCGTGCGGGCATAGCCTTCATAGGATCTGAAAGACCCGTAAGAACCATATCCGGCAATCGCACCAGCCGGATTGATGGCGACAAGCACGGGGTAGCCCTGCGCCAGCCTGCCTTCAAACCACTGACGCCGCTGCTCCAGCGTAAAGGGCGTCGTGATCCAGAGGGCGTCGGTGTTTTCAATGGCGTCATTGGTGATACGCAGGATGGCCGGAAGATCATCAGCGCTGGCCTTGCGAATCAGGGGCAGCATTCCCGGCGTTCCCATCACCCGCGGCGGCGCAGGATCAGCGTGGCCCAGTCGCCCTCACGCAAAATACGCTCCAGCACAAGACCCTGACGCTGATGCGCCACCAGAACCATACGTGCCTGACTGTAAAGCAGCCCAGCCAGAATGGCCGTTCCATTCGGCGCAAGGTTCAGCGCCAGAGACTGCGCCATCCGGCACAACGGACGGGCCAGAATATTTGCGAAGACCAGATCATACGGCGCCTTGGCGCGCACGGCCTCGGTCTGCCAGCCATTGCCGAAACGGCAGTCCAGCAGATTGCCCTGACCATTCAGCCGCGCATTGAGCTTTGCCGTCCGCACGGACCAGGGCTCGATATCAACGGCCAGAACGGGGCGGTGCAGCAATTTCGCCGCTGCCATCGCCAGAATGCCGGACCCACAGCCCATGTCCAGAATACGCTGCGGCTTGCGATACGCGACCATTTCCAGCGCCCGCAAACAGCCGCGTGTGGAACCGTGCTCGCCTGAACCGAAGGCAATTCCGGCATCCAGCGTAATCGTCAGACGGGACTGATCGGGCGCACCATGCAGGTGGGTGCCGCGAATGGCAAAGCGCTTGCCGACATTCTGCTGCGGGAAGGATTCGTAAGTCCGGGCCAGCCAGCCTTCAGATTCGGTCGGAGTGCGTTCAAGCTCCGCCTCACAGCCAGTAAGAATCCGCGCGACCGCCAGGGCATTTTCGAGCTCGTCTTCCTTGAAGCCCGTGTCCTTCACGCCTTCCACGCGCCAGTATTTCTGCGCGTCGTCGGCTTCGAAAATACCCACCGTTTCGCAGGCACACATCAGGGCCTGCTCGAACAGGGGAACGAAAGGCTCTTCAACCGTGATGGACAGGGTTTCGAGCGCACTGGCATGGCGACGGCCAATGCTGCGGGGTGCCATCACGATCTGATCTCCACAAAGTTCGACATGACGCGCTTGACGCCACCGTTTTCAAAATTGATGTGCAACTGCGGTCCGTCGGCACCGATAACCGTGCCTTCGCCGAACCTGTGATGAAAAACCGTCGCTCCAATGGCAACAGTCGGTTCCGGCTTCACGTCATGAAGCTTCGGACGCGGAGCGCGAAACCCGGACGGACGGGTGCTGGTCAGTGGGCCGGAGGCGAACATGGACGGTGCCGTCGCAGCCTGACGCCGCGTCTCAAAGGCCTGTCCATTCATCTGGACATACTCGGACGGAATTTCCTCAATAAAACGGCTCGGCATCGAGGACTGCCAGTTCGCATAGATCCGTCGGCTGGCTGCATGCAGCACGATGGCCCGACGCCGCGCCCGCGTCAGCCCGACATAAGCGAGCCGGCGCTCTTCCTCCAGCGCCCGGTTTCCACCTTCGTCAAGCGAACGCTGGGACGGGAACACGCCTTCCTCCCAGCCCGGCAGGAACACCGTGTCAAACTCCAGCCCCTTGGCGCCGTGCAGCGTCATGAGGCTGACCTTGTCATCGGACGTCTCGCTTTCGGTATCCATGACGAGTGCGACATGCTCCAGAAAACCCTGAAGCGTTCCGAATTCGCCAATCGCGCGCAGAAGTTCACGAATGTTGTCCAGACGTCCTGGCGCCTCGACGGAGCGGTCGTCTCGCCACATCTGAAGATAACCGCTGTCTTCAAGAAGCTGCTCGGCCGCAACGACGTGGCCTTCGGTCTCAAGCGTTGCCTTGGCGCGATGAAACGCCTCCATCAACCCGTTCAACGCCTCCTTCGACTTGCCCTTGAGCAGGCCTTCCTGAAGCTGCCAGTTGACAGCCGCGCTCAGAGGCCCCGGAAGAGCGCGCGCCTGGGCATGCAGCTTCTGCACAGCCACGGCGCCTACCCCACGTTTGGGAACATTGATGATCCGCTCGAACGCCAGATCATCCGCAGGCTGAGAAAGAACGCGCAGATAGGCCAGACAGTCCCGGATTTCGGCGCGCTCGTAAAAGCGCAAGCCGCCCACGACGCGATACGGAATACCGATCAGCATCAGCCGCTCTTCAAACGGTCGTGTCTGAAATCCGGCCCGCATCAGGATGGCGATTTCCGAAAGCGGATGCCCGTCTCCGCGCAGGCGCTCAATGGCGCCGCTCACGATTCGGGCTTCCTCGTCCGAATCACGAACGCCGATGATCTGAACCTTCTCGCCGTCTGCATCCTCACGCCCAGGTCGAAGCGTCTTGCCCAGCCGTCCCTCGTTATGCGCAATCAGCCCGGCAGCGGCAGCGAGGATCTGTGCCGTCGAGCGATAATTGCGCTCCAGACGCACGACCTCAGCACCCGGAAAATCTTTTTCGAACCGGAGGATATTCTCAACTTCCGCCCCGCGCCAAGAATAGATGGACTGATCATCATCCCCCACGCAGGCAATGTTGGACGGTCCATTCTCACGCTTCGCCAGAAGACGCAGCCACAGATATTGAACCGTATTGGTATCCTGATACTCATCCACGAGAATGTAGCGGAAACTCCGATGATACTGCGCCAGCACATTCGGCTGGTTTCGCAGGATCTCCGTCATGTGCAGCATCAGATCGCCGAAATCGCATGTGTTCAGAGCAATCAGCCGCTCCTGATACGCGCGGTAGATCGCCAGCGCATGTCCATTCGCAAAATCGGAATCCTCCGCCGGCGTCACCCGGTCCGGCGTCAGTCCGCGATCCTTCCAGCGCTGGATGATCCCCATGAGCTGGTTCGGGGGCCAACGCTTGGTGTCAACCTTCCAGGGCTCCATGATCTGCTTGAGCAGGCGGATCTGATCGTCTGTGTCGAGGATATTGAAGCTGCTGGTCAGCCCGACATATTCCGCATGCCGCCGCAGCATCCGTGCACAGATCGCGTGAAACGTTCCCAGCCACAGCCCTTCCGCATGTTCTCCCAAAATCGCGCTGACACGCTCACGCATTTCACGTGCGGCCTTGTTCGTGAAGGTCACGGCCAGAATCTGGCTCGGATAGGCGCGTCCGGTCAGGAGAATATGCGCAAAGCGCGTTGTCAGGACGCGCGTCTTCCCCGTTCCCGCACCAGCCAGAATGAGGAGCGGGCCTTCAGTCGTCTCGATGGCGCGTCTCTGCTCCGGGTTGAGGCGTGAGAGATACTCGGGCGTCGAGGCGGGCGGGGGGAAAGAGAGGTCTTGCGGCACCCTCCCGATATAGAGTGAGATACCGTCATGGCCAACACCTATCCCCGCATCGACCTGACACGCGGCACCGGTCCACAGGGGCACCGAGCCAGAATGCGCGCCCGCGTGCTGAACACCGGGGCGAGTACGCTGGCCGATTACGAAATTCTGGAAATGCTTCTTTTCGCGGGGGTCCCGCGCAAGGACACAAAACCGCTCGCCAAAGGCCTGATCGGACATTTCGGCAGTCTGGTCGAGGTCTTTCGTGCTCCGACACAGGCCCTGCGGGCCGCAGGCCTGAAAGACGACGCCATCCGCGTCCTGCGTCTTCCAGGCGTTGCGGCTGAACGGCTGGCCTCCTCGGAACAGCGCGAACGCCCAACGCTCGGCAACTGGGATCAGCTCGTGACCTATCTCGATCAGGCGCTTGAAGGCGGTATATCAGGACAGCTCCGGCTGCTGTATCTCGACAACCGCAACCGGCTTCTGGCGGATGAGACCGCGCCCGATGCCGACACGCCGACAGAACGCAACCGCGCCATCGCCATCCGGGCGCTCGCATTGCACGCCACGGCGCTGATAGGATTCTACGTCCGTCCTACAGAGCGTCCCGCAGATCTGTCACAGGCGGCCCGACAGCTGGATTTCGCAATGCGCCCCCTGTCCATCACACTTCATGATGTGCTCATCACAGGCGAGGGGCCCCCCTCCAGCATGCGTCAGGGAGGGTTGCTGTAGAATGAACAGCGAAACGAGCGGCTTTTCAGATGCCATGGTGGGGCTGTCATCGGGAGATCTAAGGCAGATTGCGGCCATGACCGAGTCTTCTCCCGGGCTGGAACCACCGCTTGCTCTTCTGACAGGGCGCGGACGTCATCTCGACGATGCAACCCTGCTGCATCTGATGACGGTCCTCTTTACAGGGCGTGAGGCGGGGAGTGGGGAGCTGTCACACACGCTCCTTGCCCGTTTCGGATCACTGGGCGCCGTTCTCTCCGCCAGCAATCGCGAGCTTGAAAGCGTCAACGACATGGGTACGCATATGGTGCCCATGATCCGCCTCCTTCAGGAAGCGGCCCTGCGCTACAACCGGGCGCGCCTGCCGCCCGAAGATGTTCTCGATAGCGAACAGAAACTCCTCGATTACCTGACGGCCCGACTGGCACGCGAAAACATTGAGCAGTTCCGGATCCTGTTTCTCAACGACAAGAACAGTCTGATCGCTGACGAGGCTCAGGCCAGAGGCACGGTCAATCACACGCCCGTCTATCCACGGGAAGTCGCCAGACGTGCCGTGGAAATCGGCGCAAGCGCTCTGGTTCTGGTTCACAACCATCCGAGCGGCGATCCAACCCCCTCGGAAGCTGACATTCAGATGACCATGCAGGTTCAGGCCGCCCTTGATGTGGTCGGCGTCACGATCGCGGATCATTTCATCATCGGCAACGGCCGCCACACCAGTTTCCGGCGCAACAATCTGCTCTGAAGTTTCAGCCGCGAGGCGGAAGAAGCCCTTCAAGCGCAAGCTCGCCGGGAAGGGCACCTCGTGGGAAAATGGTGTTTACATGCCCCATTTTCCGGCCTTCGCGCGCCTCCGACTTTCCATAAAGATGAAGCGATGCTCCGTCTGTCACGAGAATGGCCGGAACGCGCGCCATGTCTTCCGGACCAATGAGGTTGTGCATGACCGCATCGGAATGGCGGCGCGCGGGAGGCAGCGGCAGACCTGCAACAGCTCGCACATGCATTTCGAACTGATCCACCAGACACGCATCCATGGTCCAGTGACCGGAATTGTGCGGTCGGGGCGCAATCTCGTTCACCATGAGGCTCCCATCAGCCGCATGGAACATTTCCACGCCCATAATTCCGACCAGACCCAGCGCTTCTGCAATCCGGGCTGCCATATCCTGCGCCTGTCGGGCAATGTCAGGCATGACCCGGGCAGGCGCGAGTGTTATGTCTAGAATGCCGTTCCGATGGCGGTTTTCAACCGCATCAAAACACCGCACAGTCCCGTCCAGAGCACGAACGACCATCACGCTGAGCTCACGCTCGAAGTCGATCATTTTCTCCGCAACGAGCGGGTAAGGGAGATTGTCCAAAGCTGCCAGAGCTTCGGCATCCGGCACGCGGAACTGCCCTTTACCGTCGTAACCAAAGCGCGTCGTCTTGAGAATCAGCGGAAAACCAAGTGTTTCCAGCCCGAGCAGATCCTCGGGACCATTGACCGCATGCCAGGGTGCGAGGCTGACACCGATTTCGGACAGGCGCGTTTTTTCCGTAATCCGGTCCTGACTGATCCGCAGGATTTCGCCCGCCGGCCGGACAGGACGGTGCCTCTCCAGCAGAGCCAGACCTTCGGCACTGATATTCTCGAACTCGAACGTCACCACATCACAGCGTGAGGCAAAGTCCTCCAGAACCGCCGGATCGTCATAGGCCCCCACCGTAACGGAAGCAGCGACTTCCGTGGCCGGGCTCGGAAATTCGGGGCTCAGAACATGCACGTGATAGCCAAGCTTCGATGCGGCCACGGCAGACATCCGACCAAGCTGGCCACCACCAATAATCCCGATCGTACTGCCGGGTACAAAAACATCCTGTGTGTTCATTCGACAGGAACATCCGCCACGGCAGCAGTCTGCGTCGCCCGCCAGGCATCCAGACGTGCCATGACCTGAGCGTCGGAAACCGACAGGATGGACGCCGCCAGAAGTCCTGCATTGATGGCGCCAGCCTTGCCGATTGCCAGCGTGCCGACCGGAACACCACCGGGCATCTGCACGATGGAAAGCAGGCTGTCCTGACCGTTCAGTGCCCGGCTCTGGACCGGGACGCCCAATACGGGAACACTTGTCCAGGCCGCACACATGCCTGGAAGATGCGCAGCTCCGCCAGCGCCCGCAATGATGACATGCAATCCGCGCCGCCGCGCCGTCTTGGCGTACTCCACCAGCCGGTCGGGCGTGCGGTGGGCCGAGACAATCCGTCGCTCATGGGCAATGCCCAGATCGTCGAGAATCTCGCAGGCATGACGCATGGTGTCCCAGTCGGACTGGCTGCCCATGATGACGCCGACACGGAGGGGCGCGTCGCTCTGAAGGGTGTCTTCGGCGGAGAGGATCTGGCTCATTCAGGCAATATTATCCGGGATGAGACGGGTCTCGATCCACGAAATCTCATCTTTAAGCTGAAGCTTGCGCTTTTTGAGACGCTGAAGCTGGAGCTGGTTGAGGGGGTGATGGACGAGACGCTCGATGACAGTATCCAGATCGCGATGCTCGCTGCGCAGTTCGTGCAGACGTTTCAGCATGGCATTGTCGTCAGTCATCATGGCATCCGGTCCCGGAGAACAGTCAGGCATTGTGGAGAGACTGATTCTTTCCACTGTCTCCAATGCAGTATCATGCCTGAAGGGCACCGGACCAGTACCCGTCAGGCATTCATTCCGGGTCAGGCGTGACTGTCGCTGTCCGGCACGTAAGCTTCCACGACCGGAAGGGCATGGCCCTCGCGCGCCAGTCGATCATTGGCAGCCGTGACCGCGGCATGAAGGTCGGTCTGGGTGCACAGACCAAGAATCACGGGATCGCGCGGCTTGATATTGGCACTGTTCCAGTGCTGGCGATCACGCACCTTGATGATGGTGTCCTTGGTGGTACCGAGCAGCTTGACAATCTGTGCTTCCGAAAGCTGCGGAAACTGGCGCAGGACGAATGCAATGGCGTCCGGACGGTCATTCCGCTTGGCAACGGGCGTATAGCGCGCACCCTTGGCACGACGCTTTACGGGGCTAGCCGTCGGCATGATCTTCAGGCGTGCATTGGTATCTTTTTCGCAACGCTTGATTTCCGCTTCGGCAAGCTGGTGGTTCTTGACCGGGTCGTAACCGTTGATTCCGGCCGCAACCTCGCCATCTGCAATCGCCTGGACTTCAAGGGGATGCATGCCACAGAATTCTGCGATCTGCGTAAAGGTAAGGCCGGTTTTTTCGATCAGCCAGACGGCAGTCGCCTTGGGCATCAAAGGCAGGGTCATGTCGATGCGTTCCTTGCTGGGACACGGATGAAGCCAGCTTCCGCAGGCACCGATCAGGCGTATCCGGCGAGGAACCGATCCCGCCCGGGATATGATCGCGGCACCTGCTGGATGCTCTGCGATAATGGAAACGGGTATGGGGCACTGGAGCCGCGATGGTCAAGCACCAAAACGGAGAGGCGCGCTTTTAAGGCACGCCTCCCTCTGCTTACGCCGTATAAACAGTTCCGGACGGCGAAATCTGCCCCGCTCCGCTTCGAACAGGGATGCGGCGGGGCCTGGCAGCTTCCGGCACAACCTGCCGGACCATAATGGACAGCAGACCATTCACCAGATCCGCCTGGTCGATTTCCGTATGATCGGCCAGCACGAAACGGCGCTCGAAAGCCCGCGTGGCGATACCACGATGCAGCCATTCCCGGTCACCGCTGTTTTCGGGAACGCTGCCACGCACGACAAGAGTATTGTCTTCCTGAACGACATCCACGTCTTCAGGCCGAAAGCCTGCAAGAGCCATCGTCAGGACGTAATTCGTCTCGCCGGTTTTTTCGATATTGTAGGGTGGATAGCTTGGAAGGGCCTGGGCATTGGCAACATTGCCAGCCATCGTGGCCAGTCGGTCGAAACCGATCGCGCTGCGAAACAGCGGCGTAAAGTCGTAAGTCACTGAAACCTCCTTCTGGCAGGAATCATCTGGCACATTTCCCGATATGGCAAAATGCTATGGTCAAATCAGCCACGACCCGAACGGCGTCGTGGCTGATTCTCCAGATAGGTTCCAACCTGTCCGCCTTCAAGAGGAGGCGGGAGGAGGGGCGCCGAATTACTTCGTGCGCGTACCAATGCCTGCAAAGCGCTTGTTGAACTTTGCAACCTGGCCTCCGGTATCCATCATACGCTGGACGCCAGTCCAGGCCGGATGGGACTTCGGATCAACGTCAAGACGCAGCGTTGCGCCCGGTTCACCGTAGCAGGAATGCGTCTTGTACTCGGTCCCGTCGGTCATGATGACGGTGATCTCGTGGTAGTCGGGATGGATGCCGGATTTCATGAATGTCTACTCCATAAAGAAAGCTCCGATGCCGACCGGAGCGAATCATCAGGGGCGTATAACGGAAACCGCCTCCAGATGAAAGTGGCCTTTACTGGATCATGTGAGTCCGTTTATCCCTTGCAATGAAAGCGGGCTCGAATGTCAGGCCTGCGACCGTGATTTCACGGATACCAAGAAAGGTTTGATATGAGCGAGACGAAGCACGCCCTGCACACTCCGGGCTGGGTCAGTGATTTCCAGAAATTCATCATGCGCGGCAACGTGCTCGATCTGGCCGTCGGTGTCGTGATCGGTGCCTCGTTCAGCGCGATTGTCGGCAGTGCGGTCAAGGATGTCCTGACACCATTCATCGGCCTTCTCACTGGCGGTGTTGATTTCTCGAACCTGTTCATCACCCTCAAGGGTCCGGTGAAAGACACGCTCGCCGAGGCCCAGAAGGCGGGCGCAGTAACCGTGAATATCGGCTTGTTCCTCAATGCCGTGATCCAGTTCCTGATCGTTGCATTCTTCATTTTCTGGCTGACCCGGATCCTCAGCAAGCTGAGCCGCAAGCACGACGAAGCACCTGCCGCTCCGCCGGCTCCAACCAAGGAAGAGGTTCTCCTCACGGAAATCCGCGACCTGCTGGCCCAGAAAAACTCCTGATGACAGCCATGAAAGTTTCCCGCCCAGCAGTCTGGCGCTCTGCGACGGCTCTGCTTGTAGCGGGGGGCTTTCTGGCCGGATGCGCGGCACGGCCTGAAATGACAGGAGTGCCGCCATCCCCCAATTCCCGGCTTTACGCGTATCTGATCGCGCATGGCATGGCCCGGGGAGCCGTCATGACCGGACAGATCGGCCCGGAGGGTCTGACGCGGCTGGTCACTCTGGACAAGGCCGCGCAACAGGCAACACTGAATGCCCTGAAGCTGCAAAATTCGTCCGCGAACCGGCAGGCCGATCAGGCGCTTTCCAGCCTTCTTGCGGATCTTCCGCAAAAAACCCCTCCCATAACGGCACATCCGGCAGAACAGACACAAAAAAACCGGCTCCCCTGAGGGAGCCGGTTTTTTTGTGTCTCTCACGGGAGCAGGCCGTATCAGCCTGCATCCGTTTCCTTGCGCAACCGCTTCTCGCCCATCAGGAGCAGAAGCGGCGCCGCAATAAAAATCGACGAAGACGTTCCCACGACAATCCCGAACAGCATGACGGTGGCAAAGCCGGTCAGCGTACTTCCGCCAAACAGCGCCAGTGGCAGGGCCGCCAAAAAAACGGTCATGGACGTACCAAGCGTACGGTTGAGGGTTTCGTTGATGGACAGATCCAGCAGGTCCCGCAGCGGCATTGTCCGATACTTGCGCAGGTTTTCCCGGATCCGGTCGTAGACGACAACCTTGTCATTCGTGGAATAGCCCAGGATCGTCAGAAGGGCCGCAACCATCACCAGATCGAATTCAAAGCGCGTGATGGCCAGAAAGCCGATCGTCTTGGTCAGATCGAGGATAAGCGTCACCACGGCACTGATGGCGAACTCGCGCTCGAAGCGAACCCAGATATAGACCAGAATCATCGCAAGGCTGAAACCAAGCGCCAGCAGACCGTCGCGGAACAGTTCGGACGATACTGAAGCCCCAACGGCATCTGCGCGAAGAACCTGCGTGCCCGGCTCAGCAGCCGATATGGCGTTCTTGACACCGTCGACCAGCTTCTGGGTCTGCGCCTCGCGATCCGCACCTTCGGGAGCGTTGATCGAAATCCGAACATCACGCGGCGACCCGAACGCCTGCACGGCGTCCGGATGAATACCGGCATGGTCCAGCGCGGCGCGGAGCTTGCCGAAATCGGCAGGGCCGGGGGTCTGGGCTTCCACGATGATGCCGCCCCGGAAGTCCAGCCCGAGTTTCAGGCCGGGCTGGAAAAACAGGATGACGGAAGCAATGGAGAGGACCGCCGAAACGATCAGCCCCATGTGGCGGCCGCGCATGAAATTGATGCGCCGATCGTCACGGACAAAACGGAAAAGGGGACGTGACAGCATGACGATCAGACCGGAAGTTCTTTGGGACGGGCGAGGGCGTACCACCGCACGACCAGAAGGCGTGACAGCAGGAGGGTCGTGAAGAGGGTAGTGACGATACCGATGGTGATCGTCAGAGCGAAGTTGCGGACCGGCCCCGTTCCGAACACGAACAGCATGACATGCGCCAGAAACGCCGTGGCATTACTGTCGATGATGGTGCCAGTGGCGCGATCAAAGCCCGCCTGCAGGGCCTGCAGCGGACCCCGGCCGCGCTTCACTTCCTCACGGATACGCTCGTTAATCAGGATGTTGGCATCAACCGCCATACCCAGAGTTAGTAGCATACCGGCCATACCCGGCAGAGTCAGCGTCGCCTGGAACAGCGACAGGATTCCAACCATCAGGATCAGGTTCGCAAACAGCGCGATATCGGCATACAGACCAAAGCGCCCGTAAAACAGCACCATGAACACAATGACCAGAAGCAGGCCGGTCAGCAGGCTGATGATACCGGCACGAATGGACGCAGCGCCAAGGCTCGGACCGATCGTGCGCTGTTCGACCACAGACAGCGGAGCAGGCAGCGCACCGGCACGCAGCAGCAACGCCAGATCAGACGCGCTCCGGGCATCGAAACCACCCGTGATCTGACCATTTCCGGCCGTAATGGGGCTGATGATGTTCGGTGCCTCAATGACCTTGTTGTCCAGAACGATCGCAAAGCGCTTGCCGACATTGGCCCGCGTGACGTTTGCAAACGCCGTCGCCCCCGCACTGTTGAGCTGGAACGTCACAGCCCAGCCACCGCTCTGCTGATCAATCACCGCACCGGCATTCGTCAGGTCCGTCCCGTCGACATCGACGTGGTCCTGCACCGCAACCTGCGTATGCATGCTCTCGTCTTCAAGCATCGTCGAGCCGGGGCTCGCAACGCTCGGGTTCGGAGCGAGCAGGCGGAACGTCAGGCGCGCCGTCGTGCCCAGCAGGCTCTTGATCCGCTCAGGATCGCTGACGCCCGGAAGCTCGACAACAATCCGGTCGTCGCCTTCCCGCGCAATGCTCGGGTCGATCGCTCCCGTCGCGTCGATACGACGACGAACGATCTCGATCGACTGCGCCACAGCCTCACGCGCCCGGGCCAGCATCGCTTCGTGCTGAAGCGTCAGAACGATCCGACCGTCTTTTTCAGACGTCGTGAATTCATTCGGCACCACGGGCGGCAGGGACTGCATGGCCTTGAGCGCCGCATCGCGCTCGGCCACCGAACGCGGCGCAAAGCTCAGGCTCGCGGTCGCATCGTCGCGGACAAAATCCCGATAGCCCAGAGAATGATCCAGAAGGGTCTGGCGCGCCTGATCCTGAAGGGATTGCAAGCGGTCATGCTCAAGGGATTTCAGATCGAGCTGAAGAAGAAGGTAGGACCCACCCCGCAGATCGAGCCCCAGATGAATCTGCCGCCAGGGCAGGGACGGTGCGGGAGAACGCAGGAAATTGGGCAGACACAGGAGCACGCCAATCAGGCAGATGCCTGCGACGCCCAGCAGTCTGAGCCGGCTGTAATACATCATATCAGGTCGAGACGTCCTCGGCGGATTTGGACAGATCGTTTTTCAGATCATTTTCTGGCCGGGACCATGCCGTTTCCGCCATGCCGATGCAACCTTTTGCCTGTTTGGGCGCGCACGACCTTCCCGGAAAACAGCGCGCCTGATAAGCCTACCCCCATGAATACAGCGCAGCAGCTTCGTGTCGGTATCGTCGGAGCCGGCCATTTCGGACGGTTTCACGCCCTTAAATCCGCCTCAAACCCGGCCGAACAGCTTGTCGCCCTCTACGATCCCGATCCGGCACGCGCCGCCGTCGTAGCAACCGAAGCTCGTTGCGGAATTGCCACAAATTACGAAAATCTTCTCGAACAGGTCGATGCCGTCATCATCGCGGCTCCGGCAGAATATCATTTTCCCCTGACCAGCCAGGCTCTCCGGGCCGGGCGGCATGTTCTGGTCGAAAAACCGATCGCTGCCACTCTGGACGAGGCACATGCTCTGGCCGAACTGGCGGCTCAGACTGGAAAAACACTCCAGGTTGGCCACCTGCTGCGCTATTCCGCTGAACACCGCGCCATCACCGAACGGATCAGAGCCCCTCTCTACATCGAGGCAACCCGCATTGCCCCATACAAACCTCGGGGGACAGACGTTTCGGTCATTCTTGACCTGATGATCCATGATCTCGATCTTGTTCTGGCAATCGTGGACAGCCCCATTGGAGAAATCGACGCCCTGGGCGCGGCAGTTTCGAGCGCGCATGAAGATATCGCCAATGCCCGCGTCAGATTTGAAAACGGCTGTGTGGCTACCATCACAGCAAGCCGGATTTCGCTGAAAACAGAACGCCGTATGCGACTGTTCTCACAGGACGGATATCTTTCGGCCGATTTTGTGGAACGCAAACTGAGCTTCATCGGTCGTGAACGGGGAATGCCTCTTCCGGGCACAGGAGGCTTCCGGCGAGAAGCCATAAGCTGGAAAGACCACGACAATCTGGCGGCCGAACATGAAGCCTTCGCCGCTTCATGCCTTCATGGCGCTCCCGTTCTGGTCGATGCACAGGCCGGGATCAGGGCACTGGACGCCGCCATCCGTGTCACGGACAGCATCCAGAGATCCAGACAGATCATGGAGCTTTCCGGCCTGATCCCAACCCCACCAGAAAGCTAAAGAATTTCTTTCAAATCACTGATTTTCAAGAAGTTCTTTTTTCATTTCCAGTTCGAGCCACTCTTCCTCGGACTGGGTTAATTCCCCCTCGGCGGCCTTAAGAAGCTGCGTGGTCTTCTCGAATTTTGCAGAATCCCGACTATAAAGCTCCGGGTCTGCAAGAACGTCGCGATAGGCTTGAATCTTCTTTTCCAAATCAGCCATTTTCTTGGGAAGAAGGTCCAGCGCACGCTTGTCGTTATAACTGAGCTTTTTCCTCTTCTTGTCTGTTTTCAAAGCAGATTTTGGTGCAATCTCTTCTGCGCCCGAAGATAAATCTTCACGGCCTGCCGGCGCCTCTCCACGCTGGATCAGCATGTCCGAATAACCGCCCGCATATTCGATCCAGTCTCCGCCGCCATCTGACACCAGAACCGAACTCGCCACCCGATCAAGAAAATCACGATCATGGCTCACCAGCAAAACCGTACCTGCATAGTCGGCCAACATGTCCTGAAGAAGATCCAGCGTTTCCAGATCCAGATCGTTGGTCGGTTCATCAAGCACCATGAGGCTCGACGGCTTGGCCAGAGCACAGGCCAGTACCAGCCGCCCCCGCTCTCCGCCCGAAAGCTTTCCGACCGGCGTACGAGCCTGCTCCGGGCGAAACAGGAAGTCTTTCATATAGCCGATGACATGACGCTTTTCGTCGCCCACCTGCACCATGTCCCCACTGCCACCAGCAAGGGTCTCGGCCAGCGTCTTCGCTGGATCGAGGCTTTCACGCTGCTGATCCAGCGTCACCATGACCACGGAAGGTCCCATCTTGATGGTGCCGGATTGCGGCTCCATCTTCCCGGTCAGAAGGCGCAGAAGCGTTGTTTTGCCAGCGCCGTTCGCTCCCACCAGCCCCAGCCTGTCACCACGCAGAATCCGCAGGTCGAGATCTTTGACGATGGCCCGGTCATAATAAGCCCAGTTAAGGCCTTCTGCTGCAATCGTGATCTTGCCCGCGCTTTCGGCATCAGTCGCCGCCATTCGCAACGTACCCTTGTTACGGGAGGCAAGCTCACGACGCTGCGCCCGAAGCGCTGCCAGTTCTCCAACACGGCGGACATTGCGCTTGCGGCGCGCCGTGACGCCGTAAATCATCCAGTCTTCTTCCCGCGCGATCTGGCGGTCGAGCTTGTGCGCGTCGCGCTCCTGCTGTTCCAGCACCTCATCACGCCAGGTTTCGTAACGGGCGAACCCCTGGTCAAGTCGACGCGTCACGCCATTTTCCAGCCAGACAACGCTACGAGACAGCGTCTCCAGTAAACGACGGTCATGGCTGATAACGATCATCGCGCAACGGGAGGCGGAGAGCTCCTTTTCCAGCCATGTAATGGACGGAAGGTCCAGATGGTTGGTCGGCTCATCAAGCAGTAGCAGATCAGGTTCGGCAGCGAGAGCACGGGCGAGGGCGCAGCGCCGCACTTCCCCACCCGAGAGACTCTGACAGCTTTCTTCCCCCGTCATACCAAGTTCGGCCAGCATCGAACGCGCACGATAGGCCTCGGTCTCGTCAAGGCCTTCAGATGCGTAATCGAACGTGGTGGCGTAGCGCGAAAGATCCGGCTCCTGCGCCAGATAATGGACCTTTGTGCCGGGCTGCACGAAGCGCTTCCCGGAATCCGCCACAAGATCGCCCGAAGCGATCTTCAGCAACGTGGATTTTCCGGAACCATTCCGCCCAACAAGACAGATGCGCTCACCGGGCAGGACAGCAAACTCCGCGCCATCAAGAAGCGGTCGTCCGCCGAGAGTAAAGGTAATATTCTGAAGGGAGAGTATGGGTGCCGACATGGCTTCCTATGTGTCGCAGCGGGACGTCCGCCGCAAGTCACCCCCAAACCGAATTATGACATCAGACAGGCGTGACGCCACCGGTAACGGCCTGATAAGTCGCGACGGCCAGCGTCATCGGCTCAAATGGCTTGGTAATGACGAAAGACGGTTCCTGCGTTTCACCCGTCAGCAGACGCTCCGGATAGGCCGTAACAAAAATGACCGGTGCCTCATGAGTCCGCAGGATGCGCCCTACAGCCTGCATGCCATCCCCGCCGCCACCAAGATTGATATCCGCGAGAATGAGACCGGGTTTTGTTTTTACTGCCAGCGCAACCGCATCGGCTTCCGTATGGGCAACCCCCGCAATCCTGTGACCGCATCGTTCCACCAGATCCTGAATGTCCATGGCGATGATCGGCTCATCCTCAATAATCAGAACGCTGGTCTGGGCAATGCCCTGAAGGCCCGCGCGCGCTTTGTTGAGTTCAGCCGCTGCCTCTTCTTCAGTTATCCCAAGAGCCTGTGCACTGGACACAAGAGACTGTTCCTCGAGAGACGTCAGTAGAAGAAGGGCACGCTGACGGAGGGGCATGCCCACCGTGGCATCTGCGGCATGCTGCTCCAGGAATGCACTCACAAGCAGGCCGTAAAGCGCCTGTCGCGCAGACAGGCCATTATTGCGAGATGTCTCCATCAGCGTTTTCAGTGCCGCGGCGACAAGCTGATCACCCGTTTTCTGGTCACCGACAAGGGCGCGAGCGAAGCGGCGGGCATAGGGAAGTGCCTTGACGAGTTCCTGACGTGCCGGATCAGTCATGAGTCCATGGCCTCCTGAAAAAGATATCTGCCGACCCACCCCGAAACGGAATGCATCCTGCTATGAAGGTCGAATAACCATGACACGATGCCCAATCTCCGTATAGTGTTTGTGACTGCGCGACCGTCTGCAATGTCGCGTGAAGGATCTTCTTCTGAACACACCAGCATCCGAAGGGCACCAATCAGGCCCATCTTCCGGAAAAATCAGCTTCCACAGTAATCTGCTGCAGACCCTGCCAGATCTGCGAGGGTTCGCACGTTTCCTGACACGGGATGCGGTGGCTGCGGATGATCTGGTTCAGGACACGATTGTCCGTGCACTGGCTTGTCAGGATCAGTTCCAGCAGGGAACGGTCCTGAAAGCGTGGCTGTTCACAATTCAGAGAAATGCCTTTTACGAACAGACGCGCCGACGCAGTCGCGAGCAGGAGATCATGCTCGATATCGAACTCGACATGCAGCCCTCGACCGCTGCCCCCTCGCGTCAGAACGCCCGCGATGCCGTTCAGGATCTGGGAGAGCTGCTCTGGAAACTTCCCGATCTGTTACGTGAAGCCCTGATCCTCGTGGGCGGACAGGAACTCTCTTACGAGGACGCCGCGCAGATCTGTGATGTTCCCGCCGGCACCATGAGGGCCCGTGTTTCCCGGGCCAGAGCCCGCCTTGCAGAGCTGGCCTCAGAAAATACCGACGATCCAGAACCAGATCAGGAAAAAAAGACTGACTGATTTTTGGCTATATTCCGGGGAATTTTGACGCAGAAGCTTTATTTTCAAAAATTATGCGCCTCGGGATGCAACATTTTCGTTTGGCCATTCATTGATCTCCTGAAAACAGAACGAAATCAGGAGTCAGTTCCATGACGTTCCACGATCAGGTTATTGCCATTCTTCCGAAGCTGCGCGTTCAGGCCCTTTCCCTGACCCGCAACCGTGCGGCTGCCGAAGACCTCGTACAGGACGCCGTGTGCAACGCTCTGGCTGCACAGAACAGCTTTATCCCGGGAACGAATTTTTCGGCGTGGATGCACCGTATCCTGCGTAACCGTTTCATTTCCGATCTTCGCAAGCGTCGTGAGACGACCGATATCGACGATGTGCCCGCAGCGTCTTTCGCCAGCCCGGCCACCCATGAAGACAGTCTCGCCCTGAAGGATCTGTCGATGGCGCTCTCCCGTCTCCCGTCCGATCAGCGCGAAGCTCTTGTCATGGTCGTGATTCAGGGCATGAGCTACGAAGAACTGGCCGAGGCAACGGATTGCGCCGTCGGCACGGCAAAAAGCCGCGTCTTCCGGGCACGCCGTCAGCTGGAAGCCTGGATGAGCGGAGACCTTCCGACCAACGACAAGCTCCGTGTGAAAGTCAAAGCCCTGCGCGATGCCATGGATGCCCGCCGTCGCGCTGGCCATTCTTCTGAGGATCTCATGCTCTCCTGACCACGTTGTCTGCAGTAGGGCAAATCCCGTCCATTGCGGATTGGAAGCGATTGCAGAAAACGCGGTGTTTTCGTAAGACTGTTTCTGGCAGTTCATCCCGCAACGGCTTTTCGAAAAGAAGCCGGAGTTCGCGCCATAATCAGTATCAGAAGTGCAGAATCTGCGCCTCTGACGTCACAGGAAGGTTCGGGACCAGCCAATGACCGCAGGAGACAAGCGGAAGTCTTCAGTCAACGATATCAAGGCCGAGGAACAGGACTCGCCCTTTGGTATCTGGCTGAGCCGGGGCCTTCATCAGCTTTTCGATGATGTTGCAAACGAGCCCATTCCCGATGAGCTTCTCAGACTGATCGAGGAAGACCGAAACAAGTGACTGTTACCCGGTCTGGTTCTCCAGACCTGAAGCCGAGGCGCTGGCATCGTCTGTTTCGCGGACGCAAGGCCCTGCGCCATGTCCGTATGCTTGATACTGTCGGCGCCCGGGTCATGGCACTGATTGTCGCGACCACTCTTCCTCTCGCCATCATCGCGTCAATGCTTGCCTGGCACAGCTATCAGCAGAATGTCGGCAACAGCACCCTGCGAACCGAACGCGATATGCAGCTCGCAATTTCAGAAATCACGACGGATCTGGATCAGACCCATACGCTTCTGGATATGCTTGCTGACGGCGACATCTCGTCGGGAAACGCACTACGGGAATTTGCTCTCGTCCAGACAGTCTCCCAGCATCATTACTGCCTGCTGATGCTGACGGATGTGGAAGGTCGCCCCTCGGTCGTACTGCCTTCGCCGTCAACGCAGGACGCAGCGATCTGTCACTCTTCCGAACAGGCATCACCGTCGATGATGTCCGCCTCCGCACGACTTCCCGTGGTGGGAATAGATGTCCTGAAGGGTGAGCGTGGTCCGCTCCTGAAGTTCGTTGTTCCCATTCTCAGCAATAATTCCGTTTCCGGCTATATCATAGCCATACGCACCCTTGGCTGGCAGCAGAGCCATCTTCGGAAAGGAGACAGCCGTCTCCTCCTTGGAACAGACAATAATTCCCGGCATTTTCTGACGATGCCAGACTCATCTCTGTATTCGTTATTTCCGGATCGTCCCATATCGGCAAATCTGCCCCCGAAAGCAATGACCCGCCTGGAGAGGGATATTACCTCCCTGAGCCAGCACGATATCTTCACAAGCCAAGGCATCACATATGCTTTCCAGAATGCTTACGGACCGGTCAGTCTGATCGTCGCCACCGAGCGCACGGCCGAAGAAAGCCACGCTCTTAATATCTTTCTGATCCGGGTCAGTCTGATTGTCGGTTTGCTGGTGCTGGAACTGCTTGTCGTAGCACTCGGCGCAAGCATCTTTCTGGTTGATCCTCTTGAAAAGCTTGCCCTTGCCGTTGCTGACTGGAGGCGGGGCGCACTGTTTGCACCCAGGACCAATCATTCAATCCCGCTTGAAATCCGGCATCTGGAAAAAGCTTTCCTCCGTGCCACACGTCGGCTGACCCAACATGAAAAGGATCTGGAGCAGTCGGCCCGAAATCAGGATATGCTGATCCGCGAGATCCACCACCGCGTAAAGAACAACCTGCAGGTTGTTGCTTCCCTGCTCAACCTGCAGGCGAGCCGCATCCGCTCCCATGAGGCACGCGAAGAATTCCGCCTCGTAAGAGATCGTGTAAGGGCGCTCGCGACCCTGCATCGTTACCTGTATTCGGAAAGCGGCCTCTCGGCACTGGACGTCCAGAGTTTTCTGGAAGAACTCTGCAGCATCCTGCTCTCAGCCAACAGCATGAATGCCCAGACCCGTATCCGGCTTCGGCTGGATATCGAACACGTTCTGATCTCTCCTGATCAGGCCGTACCCATTGCGCTGATCGTGACCGAGGTGCTCAGCAATGCCCTGCGATATGCATTTCCCGGCGAGCGGGCCGGACATATCATCATTGCCCTGCACAAAGTCGTTCCATCAGATCCTGAAAAAGAAGGACTGGTGGAACTGAAGCTGGGGGATGATGGCATTGGCATTGATGCCGGTCAGGCCAGCGAGTCCAGGACTCGCAGGGAAGGAATCGGCATGCAGCTTATTCGTGGATTTGCCCGCCAGATCAACGCGGACATGACGGTCAGCAACGAAAACGGAACCTGGTACACCCTGCGCTTTATTCCCGAACGCCCGTCTCTGACGGCGCTCGCCATGGCCCGCAAAGCCATCAGTCACGATGAAGACTCGACGCGGTAATAGCGTAACGGCCACAGGTTCCACCTGCAAAACCACGAAAAAACCTAAATAAGCAGCAAGAATTGCCTCAGGCACTGTCTTGTCGGGCTTTTGCGACCTATATGCAGGGATCATGAAGGCCGACAAGACAATCGCAAAAGCGTGGGTAAAGGCACAGGGACGCGCCAGCCGCTCCCGAACCTCTGTCGTAGTATGTTTAGGATTGCTCTCAACCCTGCTGGGACTCCTGCAGGCCTGGGCGCTGGCACGAACGCTGGCTTCAGTGCTGACGCACGACACGGACAGTACCGGACCGGCGATTGCCGTCTTCCTTCTTGCCTGCCTTCTCAGGGTCATTCTCTCGACCGTGCAGGAAATGACTGCCGTGTCGGCGGGAATTCAGGGGCGTCGTCGTCTACGTAAAGAAGTTCTTGACCGGATCCTCAGCGAAGGGCCGGCCCTTCTTCGCCGCCACCACAGCGCCGCCATCGCCGCGACACTGGTTGACCGGATCGAGGCGCTGGACGGCTATTTCGCGCGATGGCTACCCGCTGCGTCGCTCTGGCTGGTCTCGCAATGGCTGGTCGTGGTCGCGGTTTACGTTGAAAACCATCAGGCTGGCCTGATTCTTGCTGCGTGTTGCGCCGTACTCCCCATCTTTCAGGCCGTCTTTGGAATCGCCACCGCCGTGGCGTCCCGCAAACAGTTTCTGGCCATGGCACGCCTTCAGACGCGTTTTCTGGACCGTGTGAAGGGAATTGCGACCATCGTTCTCTCAGGCGGGACCGAGCGTGAGGCACAGGCTCTGGCGAAAAGTGCCGATGATCTGCGTCAACGCACCATGAAAGTCCTGCGGATCGCGTTTCTCGCTTCCGCCACCACGGATGTAGCCATGGTCGTGGCACTCGTGCTCATCGTCGTAACGCAGGCCCACAATCTCATGGGTCATCCTTCCAACGCCGTCCTGACCCGCGCGCTCTACGCCGTTCTATTGGTTCCTGAAGCATTCGCCTCGTTCCGTGCACTTTCAGCAGCCTATCAGGATCGTGCGCACGCTACCGCCGCCGCAGAAGCCATGCATGAACTGGCTCCGCTGACTGCGCGCGCAGCCAGTGGCCCGAACGTACGTCATACCGGAGGCGGCATTTCGGTCATGGCAGAGAACGTCTCTTTCGCATGGGACGAGCAGCGCGGCACGGTCATCCACGATATCGGTTTCACTCTTGCCGCAGGCGAGACTCTTATTCTGGAAGGCGCATCCGGAGCTGGCAAATCCACACTTCTGGAACTGCTGCTCGGCTTTGTTTCGCCCTCACAGGGACGTATCCTGTTTAACGGCCAGGACATGCAGGATTTTTCCCCGCGACAGATTTCTTCCCTGATCAGCTGGATCGGTCAGAAGCCTGTCCTTTTTGCCGGGACCATCCGGGAAAACATCCTGTTCGCCAAGCCCGATGCGACGCCAGAAGAGATTCATCATGCGGTCTCCGCTGCTGCCGTCGATCAGTATTTGTCATCTCTGCCAAACGGTCTGGAAACACGGATCGGCGAGGGCGGATTTGGCCTCTCCGGCGGTCAGGCGCAACGCATTGCCATTGCCCGTGCCTATCTCAAGAACTCGCCGCTTCTGCTGCTGGATGAGCCAACCTCCCATCTCGACCCCAAAACCGAAGCCGAGATCCTCCTTAGCCTGAAAGAACTGGCAAAGGGCCGGACGGTCATCCTGTGCAGCCATTCCGCACAGGCCCGCCAGTTTCAGGGACGCCATCTTGTTCTTGATGGGGGCCGCGCCATCGCCTTTACGGGAGAAGCCGCATGAGCGCCCCGCTGCCTACAAACCCGGTCGCAGCAACCCGCAGCGAAACGGCACTCTCCCGTATTCTTCAGGTCTGGCGTCCGCAATATACCCGCCTCATCACTGGCATCGTCATCGCCGAACTGGCCGTCTGTGCCGGACTGGCCCTGATGGGGCAGGCCGGTGGCCGCATGGCAGGTGCGGCGATTGGTGTGGGAGCCGCCTATCTTCTTCTCCGCCTTTCCGGCGCCGCCCAGATCATCCTGCGTTATTTCGAGCGTCTCTATACCCATGACGCCATGTTCCGCGCCCTGGCGGATCTACGGGTCTGGTTTTATCGCAGGCTTGCTGGCGGAGCTGCGGCAGGTCTGGGTTTCCAGCGTTCGGGAGACCTGCTCTCCCGTCTGGTCTCCGACGTCCAGACCCTTGACAGCCTGTACCTGCGCATTCTCGTTCCATTGATCTCAGCGCTGCTGACTCTCCCGATCGCCACGATCGTCTGGATGAAGGCAGGAACACAGGCAGGACTGCTGACAGGTGCGCTGTTCGCAATCCTGGCCTTCGTTCTGCCGCTTCTGGGAGCGCGCCTGTCCCGGCGTTTCGGACCGGACATTCTTCATGCAGAATCGGAGCTGCGGGTTGCCGCACTCGATCTCGCCTCGGGCCTTCGGGAGGCCCGGGCCTTCGGCGCGGAAGACGTCCTTGCCGCAGTCGTTACGGAGCGGCAGGAAACACTCTTCAAGACCCAGCGTCGCCAGCAGACACGCATGGCCCTCATGCAGGGTTTTGCGGGCCTCATCGCCAAGGGTGGTATCGCCATCATTCTGTGCGCAGTAGCCGGAATTCTGTTTCCCCAGGCACCAGCCGTCGCTGGCCTTACGGCGCTTTTCGTGGCGATCACGGCACTTGAAGGCGTGACGGGCCTGGCGCGGGCCGGTCTGCTGAGCGGACAGGTCAACCACGCCGCACAGCGTATTGTCGAGATTGCCGATAAGGCTCCTCCAGCTCCAGAGGGTAATGCGCCACTCCCGCTCGGACGGGATCTGCGTCTCGAAAACGTGACGTTCAGCTGGACGCCGGATCGCGCGCCGATCTTCCGTAATCTGAACCTGACCCTGCGTCAGGGAGAGCGTGCGGCGCTGATCGGCCCTTCCGGAGCCGGAAAGTCCAGCCTTGCCGCTCTGCTTCTCAAAGCCGCATCCCCCAAGGAGGGCCAGATCCTGCTGGGCGGGACCGATATCAGCACCCTGCGTGACCGTGATCTTCGCTCGCAGATCGCATGGCTGTCGCAGGCCAGTCACCTGTTTGACGATACGGTACGCGGGAACCTGCTTCTGGGCCGGGAAGACATTCCCGACGAAGCCCTCTGGACAGCTCTGGAGCAGGCCCGGATCGCAGATGTCGTTCGCAGCCTGCCTGACGGCCTTGCGACATGGATCGGAGAAGGCGGCTCGAAGCTGTCGGGCGGGCAAGGGCGCCGCATTGCTCTGGCACGCGTCCTGTTGTCCGATGCGCCCATCCTCGTCCTCGACGAACCCGCAACCGGGCTGGACGCCGATACCGAGCGCGCGTTTCTTGAAACACTCAATAACGCGACCGAAGGACGAAGCATCCTGCTGATCGCGCATCGTCTGACAGGTGTGGAAAAACTGGACCGCATCTGGCGTCTGGAAGACGGACAGGTTATTTCCAGTGCATGCTGAACGGCGCGCGCCGATCCAGCTTCACGCCCCTCCACCCTGACAGGACGCTACGCCATGGCACGTTTCCTCTCCTTCGTCCGCATCGCGGCTCCGGTTTTCGTTCTGTCAGCTACGCTGGCAGGATGCGCCGAACAGCCCACGCGCGACAGCTACGTTGTTTTCTTCGACCGTGAATCGGTCACGCTCAGCCCCGTCGCACAGGCTGTTGTCACCAAGGCCGCCACGGCGGCCCGCGCTGAACACGCCACTATTGTCCGCGTTTCCGGTTCCGCCGGCGTGAATGGCGATGCCGCAGTCCTGAAAGAACTGGCCACGAGCCGCGCACAGGTGGTCGCCACACAACTCAGCAGCGACGGCATCAATGGCGCGAAGATCGAAATGACGCCCTACACCCCGAGCCAGCTTGAAGATTCACACGTCGCCCTGCGTCGCGTTTCCATCACCATCGTTCCGGGTCTCTGATCCGGAAGCAGAAATGACGCAGGCGCAGAACCCTTATCCCGTTGACCCGCAAGCCAGCTTCCCCCTGACCCCTGAAGGGGTGCTGGCGAAAGTCTTCGGATTTTCGGGGTTCCGCGGCCTCCAGCAGGACGCCGTCGAAACGGTCATGCGAGGCGAGGACGTTCTCGTCCTCATGCCGACCGGTGGCGGTAAAAGCCTGTGCTATCAGGTTCCCGCGCTTTGCCGGGATGGGATGGGCCTCGTCATTTCGCCCCTGATCGCCCTGATGGACGATCAGGTGGCGGGTCTACGGCAGCTTGGAGTGCGGGCTGCTGCCCTGCATTCCGGACTTGAGCCGGATGAACGCGACGAACTCCAGAGCGATCTGCGCAATGGCCGGATCGACATTCTCTATATTTCCCCCGAACGCCTGCTCCAGCCTGCAACGGCGAATTTCCTCTCAAAACGCCAGATCTCGCTGATCGCAATTGATGAAGCACACTGTATCTCGGCCTGGGGTCATGAATTCCGCCCGGAATACCGCGCACTCGCAAGCCTGCCTGAAATGTTTCCAGGCGTCCCGCGCATTGCCCTGACGGCTACGGCTGATCCAAGAACCCGCAACGATATCCTGAACGCCCTGGGCATGCCCGAAGCGCGGGTTCTGATGGCGAGCTTTCATCGCCCCAACCTGATTGTGGAAGCCCGTGCCAAAGCCAGCGAAAGCCGCCAGCTCCTCGATACACTTCAGAGCCACCGTGAAGGTGCCTCCATCGTCTATTGCGGCAGCCGCAACAAGACCGAACGCGTCGCCACGATGCTGCGCGACAAGGGACTGACGGCTCTGCCGTTTCATGCAGGCCTTTCCGCGCTCGAAAAGCGCGCCACACTGATGCGCTTTCGCTCCGGCGAAGAAATGGTCATCGTCGCGACCATCGCCTTTGGCATGGGCATCGACCGGCCCGACGTTCGCTGCGTCGTCCATCTGGACATGCCATCCTCACCAGAAGCGTATTACCAGCAGATCGGACGGGCAGGGCGCGATGGCGAACCCTCAGACACCCTGCTTCTGTATGGTGGCGAGGACATGGCGCGAGCGCGATACTGGCTTGAACAGTCCAGCGCACCAGACCACGAAAAGCGGGTCATGCAGGCCCGCTTGGAAAGCATGATCGCGCTTACGGAAACCACAGGCTGCCGTACCCAGGCGCTGCTTGCGTGTTTCGGGGAAAACCTTCCCCAGCCCTGCGGCCATTGTGACAACTGTATCAATCCGGTCTCGACATTCGACGGCACGCAGGCCGCGCAGAAAGTCCTGTCCGCGATTTATCGCACCGGCCAGCGCCTTGGCGCGGTCCAGCTCTCCAATATCCTGCGCGGCAAGACGAACGAGACGATCGAGCGCAATGCCTACCAACACCTTTCTGTGTTCGGGATTGGCAAGGAGCATAGCGAGCAGTGGTGGCGCGCCGTCATCCGTCAGCTAATCGCGCGCGGCGCCATCCGGATGCACGGTGAATATGGCAGTCTGGCGCTTCAAAGCGACATTGCCCGCCCCATCCTGCGCGGCGAGGAACGTGTCGCGCTCAGGCTTGAAGCCAAGGCTGCCTTGAGCGCCAGCGCCGGCTCGAATGGCAATACGGAAAACGACCGCCTGTCAGCGGATGAAAAACCGTATTTCGATGCCCTGCGACAATGGCGGCTGTCCGAAGCGCGGGAGCAGGAAATTCCGCCCTATGTCATTTTCCATGACTCAGTCCTGCGGGATATCGCTCGCGAACAGCCTGAAAACCGTGACGGGCTGGGCTGCATCAAAGGCGTCGGCGCCTCGAAGCTGGATCGCTACGGAACCGCTGTCCTGACTGTTCTGCGGGAAATCCGCGAGCCTGCCTCAGCCCACTGAAGCCTCAGTCATGGGTCAGTTCGTCAGGCCCCGTCACGGTGAAGCTGACGGTTATGCTGCCGCCGTTGAGAATATCGAACGTGAAAGGCACCTTGCTGCCTACAGCAGGCATCTGCCGGATACCCATGCACATCATGTGATAGCCCGAGCGCGGGAAGATCATTGTGGAGTCGTGAGGTAAGGCCAGATGGGTAAAGAGGTCATTTGCCCCTTCGGTCTGCTGCTGGTTCGTATGATGTGCAACCACGTTCTCGCAGAGCGGAGACGAGATACCCTTCAGAAGATGATCGGCACTGTCATCGTTGCGAATCGTGAAATAGCCCGCGCCGCGGTTCGGGAAATATGCCGAAGGGCGGAATGTCCCGTCCATGACCACGACCCGCTCCGCATCATGAGCGGCATCTGGCGGCGGCGCTGTTCCCGAAAGTGACTGCTGGGCCAGTGCCTGCGACGCAGAGAGAGCAAAGAGGGCGGTCAGGACAGATACCCGTTTCAACGACAGTCTCCCGTGAGTGTAAGCAGTTTCGTTCAAGGCCCGTTTGGGCCGGAACACATCATCCGGTAAAGTGCTCCCACTTACCCGGCCCCGACAAGGCCCGAACTCTCAGGATCGCGAATGCGTTGCCCTTTTTGTGGACATGACGATACCCAGGTCAAGGATAGCCGCTCCACGGAAGATGGCGTTGCCATCCGGCGCCGACGCGTCTGTTCGGCATGCACACAGCGTTTTACGACCGTCGAGCGGGTCCAGCTCCGCGAACTCTCCGTCACCAAGGCAGACGGAAGACGCGTTCCTTTTGACCGGGACAAGCTGGCACGCTCCATCCGCGTCGCCCTGCGCAAGCGTCCGGTTCCCGAGGAACGTCAGGAACAGCTGGTCAACGGGCTGGTCCGCCAGCTTGAGGCTTCAGGGGAACACGAAATTTCTTCCCATCGCATCGGCCAGCTTGCGATGGACGCATTGCGCGAAGTGGATGGTGTGGCCTATGTCCGCTTCACCAGCGTCTACCGCGACTTCCGCGAGGTCGAGGCGTTCTCGAAAATCCTCGCCGACATGAAACCCATTCCCGGGGATACGGCCGTACCGTCCCCCGACGACTCCCAGGAGACACCATGACCGTTACCGACGCCACCAACCCGACGCGCCGCAGCCGGACCATTGCCCGCGTCGCAGCCGTTCAGGCGCTGTTCCAGTGTGAACAGTCCGGCGACACGGCGGAAACCGTCATCAGCCAGTTCATCCGCCATCGCCGCGTCAGTTCCACCGCCCTGTTCGAAGACGGCCATATTCCCGATGCCGACCTGAAACTGTTTCAGGAAATCGTCCTCGGCGTCACCCGGCGGCAGGACGACATCGACACGAAGCTGAGCGGCGTTTTGCCCGAACAGTGGCCGCTGCCGCGTCTGGACCCTGTCCTGCGCGCGCTGCTGCGCGGCGCCGTTTTCGAACTGATCGCTACCGACACGCCGGACCGGATCATCATCAACGAATATCTGGACGTCGCTCACGGCTTCTTCTCCGGCGATGAGCCCAAGATGGTCAACGGGATCCTCGATACCCTCAGCCGCAGCGGTAATGACGGCAACACCTGATCCATGACGGGCAGATCGGACTCCGAAAACGCCGGATCAGGCGAGTTCAGCTTCATTGCCCGTCATTTCCGGCCTCTCGCCGGAGTAGAGGCCCTCGACCTGCGGGATGATTGCGCGCTGATGCGCTGCCCCATAGGCGAGGAATTTGCCATCTCGACCGACACCATGGTCGAAAACGTCCATTTCCTTCCTGACGATCCACCGGAGACCCTCGGTCGCAAGCTGTTGCGGTGCAACCTGTCCGATCTGGCGGCCATGGGCGCGCGACCCCATGCCTACACGCTGAACGTGACCGTCCCGCGCGGAGGCCGACACGACGAAAGCTGGTTTTCCGCCTTCTCGCGCGGCCTCGCGGAAGACCAGCGGCGCTACGGCGTGCATCTGATCGGCGGCGATACCACATCCATCTCCGGCCCACTGGTCCTGTCTGCCACCGTATTCGGACTTCTCAGACAGAACACGGCGCTTCGCCGCAACGGAGCCAGGGCAGGCGACGATATCTGGGTCACAGGAACGATCGGCGACGCGGCCCTGGGGCTGCTGGTTCTTCAGGGCAAACTGAAAGACCCATCGGGTTTTCTGACCGGGCGATACCACCTGCCGCAGCCCAGAACAGGCTTGAAGCTTCACGGTATTGTCAGCGCGGCAATGGATATCTCGGACGGCCTTGTTCAGGACTGCGGACATATCGCGGCGGAATCAGGCGTCCAGCTTGTTCTCGAATCGGAGACCGTTCCTGTGTCGGAGGCGGCTGCGCGGCTCGGACCGGAATGGCTCATGAAGCGTCTATGTGGCGGCGACGATTACGAGTTGCTTCTCACATGCCCGCCCGAACGGTCACAGGCACTTCAGACCGCGTGCCAGACCGCCAATATCCCGATCCACCGTATCGGCAGGGTTCAGGCAGGCCGTGGCGTCAGGGTTCTGGACGCGGGAGGACATGACATCGTTCCCGAACAGGGCGGCTGGCAGCATTTCTGACGCCGCCCTGTAAAAATCCGGCTTTCAGGCCGGATCGTCGATTGGTCGTTCATAGAGCCGATAGCGCTTGTATGGCTCAGGAACGATGCTTTCAGCCAGATTACGCATGTTGGAATCGGAAGCCTGAATCCACCCCAGTTCCACCCAGGAATAGGGCAGGGACTTCCGGCGACGCATCAGTTCGGCAATTGCCAGCGAAGGCAGGAGCGCACCCAGAACGGTGCCACGCAAACGCTGCGTCACACCCAGCAGAATGACACGCGCCGAATGAAAGCGGTGCGTCGTCAAACGGGCCGCAAGCTTTACCCAGCCCAGAGGAGAGGGAGAGCCTCCAAGATCGCCGGCAATGTCGTAAAGATTGGGAACCACCAGCGCCATGGCAACAGGTTCGCCATCCTGGTCGATCTGGACATAATGCTCAGGACGAAGAACCGGACCAAGCTGTTTGATCATGGCCTTCATTTCGTAGTCCTGAAGCGGTACGAAATTGAACTTGTCGCTCCAGGCATCATTGTAAAGCTGGCGCAGGATTTCGCCCTGATCGGCGATCTGCTTCTTCGACAGGCGCCTGATGGCAATCGAGCCGAGGCGGCCTTCGCCAATCTTGAGATCGCCTGGAACCTTGAAACGCGACTCCGTCTGGTCATCGAGATCGAGCTTGTAGCTGAGCAGATCCTCAACTGGCGTATAGCCCGCCTCTTCGACCAGCTTGCCCATCAGGCGCGGGTGCCAGGGCATGGCAACCATCAGAGGCTGATCCTGCCCTTCGATCATCAGGCCGGATTCGCCATTGCCGCTCAGCGTGACAGGGCCGCGCATCGTCTGCACCCCCTGAAGACGCAACCAGTTCCGGGCCGTCTCCAGAAGCGCACTGACGACACTGCCTTCAGGAACAGCGTCCAGTGCGCCGAAACATCCGATTTTCATGCCCCAGTGCTCGATGGCACGATGATCCACAATTGCCGCGATACGCCCCACAGCCGTGTTTCCACGCCATGCCAGGAAGTAGCGAATGCTTGCATGCCGAAAAATCGGCGCTTTTTTCGGATTCAGAAGGTCATCCTGTTCCATGTCGAAAGGCGGGACAAAACCTGCCATTCCAGCATAAATGCGACGGGGTAGCGTCGTGAACAGTTTGAGATCAGCCCGCGTCGTTACTGGCCGGACCACAAGATCATCATGCGGCGCAGGGATGTCAGTCCTGTCGGGCAGTGTCATAATGGCAGGTGTACCTCTGATCGAAAAAAACATCCCGTCCAGCGGGGTGATGTGCCAATACGGCACGGGGTCGCATCTTGTTGCATGGGAGGGCTATACCCTTCCAGTCCCGATCCGACCACGAATAAAGCGGTTTCCCATGTCAGATGCTTCTGTTTCCTCTTCAAACGCTCCGTTTCACGTCCTCATTACCGGAGGATCGAGCGGTATCGGCGCTGCTCTGGCCCTCCAGTACGCCCGACCGGGAACCCATCTGACGCTCTGGGGCCGCAATCCCGCACGCCTTGAAGACATTGCCGCACAGGTCGTCCGCAAAGGAGCCTCGGCAGAGACACTGTCCCTGGATCTCTGCCGGACTGACGACGCCCTGGCCGCCCTGCGCAAAACGGACGATACACAAAAGATCGATATCCTGATTCTGGGCGCCGGACTGGGCGATATCCGCCCTGAAGGCGCCCTGACGGAAACAGCAGAGCAGGTCCGCGACATCTCTCTTGTCAATTTCACAACGCCTGCGACCCTCGCGACGGAAATGGCCTCACGCATGGCCGTCCGCAAAGAAGGCCGGATCGCACTGGTGGGTTCAGTTGCAGCCTTCCACGATCTCCCGGTTGCCACGGCCTATAGCGGCTCAAAAGCAGGTCTGGCACGCTTCAGCACGGCCCTGCACGCCGCCATGACCCCGCACCATGTGTCTGTCACACTAATTTCACCGGGTTACGTCGACACACCGATGAGTCAGCGGCTCGAAGGGGCGCGACCTTTTCTCGTATCCTCGAATCATGCTGCCCGCATGATCGCGCGTGCCATCGGGCAGGGAAGGGCGCATCTGCTTTTTCCATGGCCTTTTGCCATCGCCCGTTTTCTTGAAATGATCGTGCCACGCGCCATTGTTCACAGGCTGCTGCGGACGGCGGAGGTCCGGCAGCGCCCAGTCCGCTGAATTACGACTTCCATCACATCCGGAACTTGACGCGGAGGAACCGGTAGGCAACTGCTGCGCATAGAAAAAGCGCAGGCCGTCGGCCAGCATCGCCAGAGGACTTGAGGTGCCATGAGGGAAATCGTCGCCGTCGATATCGGTGGAACGCACGCACGTTTTGCAATCGCGACCATCGAGGATGGCAGGGTCGTCACGCTGGGTGAGGCCACGACACTGAAATGTGCGGAACATGGCAGTCTGGCGCTGGCATGGGAAACATTCGGCCGGTCCCTGAACCGTGACCTGCCGCGCGAAGCCGGCATTGCGGTAGCCTGTCCGGTCAGCGGAGAAATCCTCAAGCTGACCAACAACCCCTGGATTATCCAGCCCAGTCAGCTCCCCGCGCGCCTGCACCTTGATAATTTTGTGCTGGTCAATGACTTCGGCGCTGTGGCCCACGCCGTGGCACAGGTTGATTCATCCTACATGAAGCATCTGTGTGGACCGGACATCGACCTCCCAACCGAAGGCGCCATCACTATCGTCGGACCGGGAACGGGTCTGGGAGCCGCCTGCCTTCTCCGCCGCAACGACCGGTATTTCGTAATGGAAACCGAAGGCGGCCATCTGGATTATCCTCCCCTCGACGAGCTGGAAGACAAGATCCTCAGTGCGCTGCGCCTGCGTTTCCGCCGCGTTTCCGCCGAGCGCATCGTCTCCGGCCCGGGACTGACCAACCTGTATGAAGTCATTGCGGAAATGCAGGGCTGGCCCATCACCCTGCGTGACAACCGGACCCTGTGGCAAAACGCGCTTGACGGCTCAGACACCGTGGCCGTTGCCGCGCTGGAGCGATTCTGTCTCAGCCTGGGCGCCGTTTCCGGCGATCTGGCTCTGGCCCATGGCGCACGTGGTGTTGTCATCGGCGGCGGACTAGGCCTGCGCCTCGCAGACAGTCTCGGCCATTCCGGATTCGCCGAACGCTTCGTCGCAAAAGGACGCTTCGAGACCATGATGACCGAAATGCCGGTCAAGATCATCACTCACCCACAGCCCGGCCTGTTCGGAGCTGCCGCCGCATACGCAGAAGCTCATCCGTAAAAAAAACTACTGTCTGGATTTCTGGGGAAAGTCTCTGGAGGTCCGGGCGGGAATCGAACCCACATACGCGGATTTGCAGTCCGCTACATCACCATTCTGCCACCGGACCTCGATGGAGACAGGCGCTATATCCCTCTTAGCGCCTGAAGGGTCAAGACCGATAATTGATCTGCAGAAGGATTTTTCTTCTGCCTTCGAACAGGCTATT
>NZ_BEWL01000005.1 GCF_002723915.1 Gluconobacter albidus | reverse complement strand
GCCCGGACCTCGCAGTCCCTGAATCTTTCCAGCCCGCAAAACCAGGACACGCTGCCAGGAATTGCACATCTTGAGCGACATATGCACGAGCAGGGCCATCACGACACCGCCGATGACCCAGCCGGGCTGCCGCGTCAGGACCGTCAACCCGGCCGAGAGCAGAATGACTGCCCCTGCGATCGAGGCGGATATCGTATTGAGCGGCAACTGACGCTTCATGGACGGCACCAGCGACATGGAAGGAAGGACGGGGAAATCCGGCATGGACATCAGCCTTTGGCAGAGCCGCTCTCGGGCTCGGAGGGGGTGAGAGGCAGACCGAGAAGATCGCGCATGGCAATGACGACCGCTTCGGGATCAAGACCCGCGGCCTGACTGCGGGCGATGGTGGAGGCCGCGAGCGCCCGGGCTTCCGCGGCTTTGAGCGCGCCGTCCGGGTGTGGCGGCGTGTCGCTGACGAAACTGCCCCGGGCCCGCAGCGTCCGGATCGCGCCCAGCCGCTCAAGCTCCGCATAGGCCCGCTGGACGGTGTTGAGATCCACCCTCAGGTGAACGGCGAGCGCGCGCATGGTCGGCAGTCGATCGTCGGGCTTCAGCAGCCCCGAACCGATAGCGGCCAGCACGCGCTCGCGGATCTGAACGCGCAGCGGCAGGGCGCTGGCATCCGAAAGCGGGGTGGGGAAGAGTAATGTTTCTATGTCAGCAGACATGCATACAAGAGTGATCTGCTTTCAAAACGTCCGTCAAGAAGATTCCGTGTCAAAGCACTCTCAGAGCTGTTTGAAACCGCGCAAGGCTTGGGAAGACTCCGGCTTCGTGATATGCGCAGCCCTTCCCAGTGACTGCGGACAGCCAAGGACCAGACGTCGCATGACAGCGCTCCAGACCGACCCCCCGATCATGACCCGGAACGGAACGGACACGACCGCGCATCATCATACGCCGCTGATCCTCGCCCTTCCGAAAGGCCGCATCCTCAAGGCGCTGGCTCCGGTCCTGACGCGCACGGGCATCGAGCCCGACCCGGACTGCCTGACCGAAAGCAGCCGCCGCCTGCGCTTTGGCACGTCAGATCCGAATCTGGATGTCGTGCGGGTCCGTTCCTTCGATGTCGCGACCTTCGTGGCCTATGGCGGCGCCGATATCGGCGTGTGCGGCGCGGATGTGCTGATGGAATTCGACTATCCGGACATCTACGCCCCGCTCGATCTGGGCATCGGGGGCTGCCGCATCGCAGTCGCGCGCCCCAAAACCATGACCGAAGATCCTGCAACCGGTCAGTCCCGTCTGCGTGTCGCCACGAAATACCCGACCATCGCCCGCCGCCATTTCGCCTCCCGTGCCATCAATGCCGAGATCGTGCATCTAAACGGTGCGATGGAACTCGCGCCGACGCTGGATCTGGCGAGCGTGATCGTCGATCTGGTTGATACCGGATCCACGCTGCGCGCCAATGGCCTGATGGAAACCGAGACCATCGCGCATGTCACGAGCCGCCTGATCGTCAACCGCGTCGCGCTCAAGACCCGGCCTGAAGAAATCAGCGCCCTGATCGAACGCTTCCGCACAGCCCTCGCCACGGAAGGTGCGGTCTGATGAAGCGCCTCGATACGTCCGCAGCCGGTTTTTCCGCAGACTTCGCCACGCTGCTCGCTGCCCGTGGAAGCGACGAACGCAGCGTGGCCGAACCGGTCCGTGCGATCCTCGCAGACGTCCGCAGCCGGGGCGACGACGCCCTGTGCGACTACACCGCCCGCTTCGATCGTCTGACCCTGCCCGCCGACAGGCTCCGCATCAGCGCCGAAGAAATCGCCTCCGAAGCCGCGCGCGTGCCGGCGGAGCTGATGGATGCCCTGCGCACCGCCGGCCGCCGGATCGAGACATTTCATGCGGCCCAGATGCCCCAGGATCTGGACTTCACGGACGAAGACGGCATCCGCCTCGGCATGCGCTGGACCCCGCTGGATGCGGTCGGCCTTTATGTTCCGGGTGGCAAGGCAGCCTATCCGTCCTCCGTGCTGATGAACGCCCTGCCCGCTCGTGTGGCCGGCGTGAAACGGCTGGCCATGTGTGTCCCGGCCCCGGACGGCGTGCTGAACCCCGTGGTTCTCGCAGCCGCGCAGCTTTGCGGCGTGACGGAAATCTACCGCATCGGTGGCGCGCAGGCCGTGGGCGCCATGGCGTTCGGTACGGACCTCATGGCCCCGGTGGACCGCATCGTCGGGCCGGGCAATGCGTATGTCGCAGAAGCCAAGCGACAGGTCTTCGGACATGTCGGCATCGACAGCATCGCCGGCCCGTCCGAAGTCGTGGTCGTGGCCGACGGGCAGAACGATCCCCGTCTCGTGGCCCTCGATCTGCTCGCCCAGGCCGAGCATGACGAACAGGCTCAGGCCATCCTCATCACGACCGATGCCGCCTTTGCCGAGCGCGCCGCCGAAGCCGTCCGCACAGAGCTGGAAACGCTCCCGCGCACGGCCATCGCGTCCAAAAGCTGGGAAGACCACGGCGCGATCATCGTGGTCCGTTCGCTTGAGGAAGCCGCCGAGATCGTCAACGCACTGGCGCCCGAACATCTGGAAGTCATGCTCGACGCCCCACGCGACTTCTCGGCGATGGTCCGCCATGCGGGCGCGATCTTCATGGGCCGCAACTGCCCCGAAGCCGTGGGCGATTATGTCGGCGGTCCGAACCACGTCCTGCCGACCAGCCGCACGGCGCGGTTCGCCTCCGGCCTGTCGGTGTTCGACTTCATCAAGCGCACCACGACCATCGAAACCGATGCAGCCGGTCTGCGCCGGATCGGCCCGGCCGGTGTGGCGCTGGCAACCGCCGAGGGGCTGGACGCCCATGCCCTCAGCCTGTCGGCCCGGCTGGAGAAAAACTGATGGCCCGCCTGTCGATCGGTGACCGTGTTTCGGACCTCAAGGGCACGCATGACGGCAGGCTGGTCGATATCGACGGCACCACCGGCTATGTAGAGCAGGCCAATGGCGTGGAGGTCGAATTCCCGCTGAACCAGCTCAAACCCTATGAGGCTCCGAAAACAGCCGAAGAGCGCACGCTTTCCGGCCCCCTGCGGGACCGCCTCCTGAACCCGGCGCAGAAAGCGCTTCTGGCTTCCATCCCGGCAACGCTGCTGGCCGCGATTGCAAAAAGCTATGACGCGGGCAGTGACGGTCCGGGGTCACGCACGCCGTTTGCCGCCCTCCCGGAGTCCAAACGGCTCGAGGCCATCCGGATTTATCTGCCGTCCCTGCCGCAGAGGCTTCTGGCGTCGCATATGAATCTGGTCGTCGCCATGCGCGATATTTCCAAACTGTCCTGACGGACTGATCCTGCACGCCTTAGCGCCGCGTTGACGGCGGGAAGCATCATTCGTACAAGCCCGCCTTCTGAACCCGCGAAGCCCGATCAGGCGCAGCTTTACTCAGCGCCGGAGGCGCCGCTTCATCATGTCCCCGACTTCCGCTACGACTTCTGACGTGACCTTTGCCGATCTCGCCCTCGCGCCCGCGATCCTGCGCGCTCTGGACGACGCAGGCTACGTCAAGCCGACGCCCATTCAGGCCCAGTCCATCCCGCTGCTGCTGGAAGGCCGCGATCTGCTCGGTCTGGCCCAGACCGGCACGGGCAAGACGGCCTCTTTCGCGCTCCCCCTGCTGCACCGGCTTGCCGCAACGCCCCGCCCTGCCCCCAAGGGCGGCGCACGCGTTCTGGTCCTCGCTCCCACGCGCGAGCTGGTTTCCCAGATTGCGGACGGGTTCGAGAACTTCAGCCGCCACCAGCCGGTGCGCGTCACCACGATTTTCGGCGGCGTGAGCCAGTTCCATCAGGTCAAGGCGCTCGAAGAGGGCGTGGACATCATCGTCGCCGCGCCGGGCCGCCTGCTGGACCTGATCGAACAGGGCCTGTGCGACCTCTCGCAGCTTGAGGCGCTGGTGCTGGATGAAGCCGACCAGATGCTGGACATGGGCTTTGCCAAGCCGATCGAGCGCATCGTCGCAACACTCCCCACAGACCGGCACACGGTGCTGTTTTCCGCAACGATGCCGAAATCCATCGCAGCCCTCGTCGAGAGCCTCCTGCGTGATCCGGCAAAGGTCGAAATCGCCCCGCCCTCCACCACCGTGGACCGGATCGCGCAGTCGGTGATGTTCCTCGATGCATCCGACAAGAAGGCGGCCCTTCTGTCCCAGCTCCAGACGCCGGGCATCGGTCAGGCCGTTGTCTTCACATTGCAGAAAAACATCGCCAACGAGGTTTGCACCTTCCTGACGGAGTCCGGCATCACGGCCGAGGCCCTGCACGGCAACCGGTCGCAGGGCCAGCGCGAGCGTGCCCTGAACGCTTTCCGCGAAGGCGACGTTCAGGTTCTGGTAGCGACCGATATCGCAGCGCGCGGCATTGACGTCGATACGGTCACGCATGTCATCAACCACGACCTGCCGAGCCTGCCGGAGAGCTATGTGCACCGGATCGGCCGCACGGGCCGTGCGGGCCGCAGCGGGTTTGCCATTACGCTGTGCGATGCCGAACAGCGCGCCTGGCTGCATGCTGTGGAGCGTGAGATCGGCCGGACGCTGGACGTTCATGACAGCCATGAATGGCACTGCGAAAAGGCCCGGAACTCGACCATGCGCCCACCCGTCCTCGGCGGCGGTCCGGTCAAGCAGGTCAAGCCGCAGAAGACGCGCGAACGCCGCGTCTGGACCGAAGAAGAAAAGATGGCGGCCCGGGCTGCAGCCCAGGCCGCCGGAAAAGCATCCTGAAAACCACGCCGGACCAGCATAAAAACCGCAAGAATCCCGGGACAGGGGCCGGTCGCGCTTGACCTTTCGGCTGACAGTCCGCACATAGCGGGCTGGATTTTCTGGCTCCGCACCGGAGCCACTGCCGCGCGCAGATCATTACCCTATCCCTGAAGCAAGGATTCACATGTCAAAAGAAGACCTGATCGAGTTTACCGGCACCGTCATGGAACTGCTCCCCAACGCCATGTTCCGCGTCACGCTCGACAACGAGCACACCATCCTCGCCCATACGAGCGGCAAGATGCGCAAGAACCGTATCCGCGTTCTGGCCGGTGACCGCGTCAACGTCGAAATGACGCCCTACGACCTCTCCAAGGGCCGGATCACGTTCCGCTTCAAGTAAGACAGTCCGCCGCATGACCGCCTCCCCGTCTTCCGCAGAAGGGTCATCCGGCCTTTTGGACCGTCCGAAGCTCGTTCTGGCCTCCGCCTCCCCGCGCCGCCTGAGCCTGCTGGAACAGATCGGCATCGTGCCCGACGCCGTCGTGAGCGCCGATATCGACGAAGAACCGCGCCCCGGCGAACTGCCGCGCCCGCTTGCGCAGCGCCTCGCCCGCCAGAAAGCGGAGCATGTGGCCGCGCAGCGCACGGATGCAGCGCTCATCCTCGGCGCGGATACCGTGGTGTCGGTCGGCCGACGCGTCCTGCCGAAAGCCGAGGACGAAAAGACAGCCCGCGCGTGTCTGAAACTGCTGTCCGGCCGACGCCACAAGGTCTTAACGGCCGTGGTCCTGCGCCCGAGCGCAGGTTGGCCCGAGGGTACGGCCTGTGAGCGGCTGGTGGAAACCTCCGTCATTTTCCATCGCCTGACGGACGCACAGATCGACGCCCTGATCGCGCAGGGGGACTGGCAGGGCAAGGCGGGCGGTTATGCCATTCAGGGCGCTGCTGCCGCCCATATCCGCCAGATCGGCGGCAGCTACTCCGCCGTCGTGGGTCTACCCCTGTTTGAAACCGCGCAGCTCCTGCGGGGACAACCGGTCGGTAAACCTTCAGGTGGCTGGATCGCATGACCGAAATCCGCGCAGCCTGTTCTCCGGGCGAAGTGCGGATTGCCGTCACGGATCATGATACGCTGCTGGACGTCGCCATCTGGCGCCCCGGCTGCCCGGATGGTCTGGAAGACTGGCACGTCGTCCGCGTCCAGAAAGCCGCCCCGGCTCTGGGTGGTGCATTCGTTTTGCTCGAAGATGGCCAGAGCGGTTTTCTCTCGACCCGCGAAGCCCTGATCGAAGGCGCCCTGACCGCCGCCCGAGTCAGTCGCTCCGCACAGAACGGCAAGGGTCTGCGCCTGCGCCGGGCCGACATGCCCGCCGGAGCGCTTTCCGCCCCCAAACTGCTCGAACGCGGCCCCACCCCGCTGGACGATCTGGCGGACCGCTATCCGGATGCGCCGGTCTTCGTGGACAATCCGGGCATTGCCGCAAAACTGCCTGTCCGGCTACGTCCACGCCTTCAGCGGTGCCAGCAGGCGTTCGATGCCGGGCTTGAGACGGATTTTGACAGTCTCAGTAGCCCCGAAGCCAATCTGGGCCTGCTGACCGCCAGCTTTTTCCCGACCCCTGCCCTGGTTGCCATCGACCTAGACAGCACTGGCGCTCCGGACTTCAAGGGCAATGTCGCATCGTTTCCGGCCCTTGCTAGGCAGATCCGCCTACGGAACCTCTCGGGCACGATCCTCATCGACCCGGCCGGCGTAAAGACGCGTAAACGCCCCGCTCTGGTCGCGTTCCTGCGCGAAGCCCTGTCTGACGACCCGCTCAAGCCGGACGTTCTCGGCGCAACGCCGTCGGGCCTGCTGGAGCTGACGCGCCCGCGCCGCCGCCCGCCCCTGCATGACCTCCTGTCCTCCCCACAGGGGCAGGGTCTGTCCATCCTGCGGACCATCCTGCGCGAAAACCGCCCCGGCCAGACGCTGACGGCCTCGATCAGCCTCATCAAGGCTCTGGAAAGTGACCCTGAGGCTCTTGCGGATTTTACGTCCCGGCGCGCCCGTGCGCTGGATCTCGTTCTTGATCCCAACGCCACTCCTGCAAGCTGGAGCCTGTCATGAGCGAGTCCACCTGTCCAATCTGCCACCGCCCCACAGATCCCCAGTTTCGCCCCTTCTGTTCCCGGCACTGCGCGGATGTCGATCTGGGCCGCTGGTTCAGCGGGACATACCGCGTTCCGTCCTTTCGTCAGGACAATGACGAAGAACAGGACGAATATCGCGACGGAGAGGGTTGATCCCACCGCAATCATAGGCTAAATCCCATCTCCGCAACGGGGTTCGCCCTGAAGCTCGGTGCCCAAGTAGCTCAGTTGGTAGAGCATGCGACTGAAAATCGCAGTGTCGGTGGTTCGATTCCGCCCTTGGGCACCATTTATTCCCAAAGAAAAATCGTATAGCATAAACCGAACACTCACAGCCTGAGTAAACTGTCTTTCGTCGATCTGGAACGCGATGCGTCAGCGCGAACGATGAATGCTTCAGAACCACCGAAAATGAATTCGGTCCTGGTCCGTCGCCTGGCGACAGATTCGCTTCCGCCATATCCTCCGCCGCATAAGCGTCAGACGACCATATAAGGCAGCAGCATGTGCTGTTTTTCCAAAAATAAAAACATAATACTGCCTGGATCTCTTCAGTGAATTTTTACCACTCCACTTTTCCAAGAAATCGGTCCGCGATAAACTTTACCAGACAGTCCTCTGTATCTTTTCAAAGGCTTTTTTTCTCTATTAAAATGCAGGAACCAAATTTAGAGAGGTTTTTATGGCAAGAGTCCGCTGCATTACGATGCAAAAAAATGAAACCAAACTTTTAGAGCCATGGATAAAATACTACGGTTATTTTTTCGGATTTGAAAACCTCTATATCCTAGATAATGGATCAAATGAAAACGTAGTTTTTGAAGTATTGGAAAAATACAAAAAAGCGGGCGTCAATGTATATTACGAATACAACAAAAAAGAAGATTTTGACAAGAAAGGCGATATAATATCTGATATTATACATGGATGGGATTCAAATAATGAACCATATGACTACGTTATCCCCATAGACTGCGATGAATTTGTTGTTTTATGTGAAGAAAAAATAGAGGTAAGCAGGGAAAAGCTAAATTCATATCTTGATTCATTAAAAGGAATACAGGACGCATTTATCATCAAGAAACTATTTTTAAATATTCCTGATGACGCTGAATTTTTTACGCCAGCTGTAGTCCCAAAAAGTATGTTTGCGAGAGATACCTTGGGTCATTTGGATCACGGATTTCACCACCCCAAATCATCCAAAAGTGACGGAACCCATGTCACAAATTTGGGCTATATGCACCTCCACAACAAACAGTTTTCAGAAGTTCTACAAGCTGCAAAAGAGAAACTCATATATTATATTGATATAGAAGATAAAAATAACCTCAAAGAATATACAGGACCCGGATTACATCTTGTTGAGTACTTTTTTATGACAGAACTCGAGTACAAGAATAAATTTATCAATAAAGCCAGTATATTTATTCCAGAATTTTCATTTTTGCTAGAAGTATTAGGGGTTAGTTTATATTCTGTTTTTGGAAGTCACCAGAAATATAAAAAAACATTACCACAAACGAACAAGGGAATGCTTGTCAGATATCTAGATACAAATAAAATTTCCTATGATTTCATAGATTTTAATGAAAAAGAATATATATCCAACCACGAAGACTTGAAAAATGCTCCCATAGACCCTTTAATTCACTTCAGCGAACATGGATACAAAGAATTCAGAAAGGTAAATAAAATATTTTCATGCTCTATAAAAGAATTTAACGAGATATATAAGGAAAACTTACCCATTGAAGCCGAAGTAATCAATAAAAACAAACATGAAATACTATATTTTTCAAAAACTCATGATACTGAATAGCTTGATGATAAAATCCCGACGGCTTTAGCAAAGCAGATGGCCAATAAGAAGGCAATTGGTCATCTTCCAGAGCATGCTGCTTCAGGCAAAAAATATGGTTCTGTTATGGTCGCAAAAGCCTATATTCTTTCTCTATCGTCTCAGATAATTTTTCACGTGACGTTTGTGCTGACCACGTCTTACACGCGCTGATACAACATCTTACCTGAAATAGATTTCATGAGCGTATCTTGTCAGAGTAGTTTTTGCTCAGAAGAACATGGTACTTATACAAAAGTCTGCGTCTGCCGTGGCTCTCTTGAAAAAAGAGGGCCAAACGCCCTCTCTGTTCATTCAAATCAGCCACTCCAGGCACTATCTTCAATTTGGCAGGCGGGATTTCAGAAAACGTATGACAACGCGGAATGGGCGGGTAATACGCCAAGAGGTTGAACGGCGGACTGCATCCAGCCACATCCGGGCATCATCGCGCTCCGACACAAGAAGACGTAGCTGGTCTGCGACATTGTTAGGCACGATTTCAGAATGAGCTTTGGGAATATCGAGCTTATGCGACGTGTCGAAGAGTCGGCTCCGCAAATGGATTAGCTCTTCACGCCCCCCATGGGACATCGCAAGGCGCATTGCGTAATCTTCACAGCGTTCCTGGAGTCGAACTATCGACGTATGAAGTCTTTCCACTTCGTTTTTCAGGAAAGAGGCCTCGTGCTCGGCACGGGATCGAGCTTGCAACGCCAGTTCGAGAGCATCTGCCTTCAGGGAAGCCGATAACTCGGATGTCTTGTTTTCCTGTTCGGGGCGTGGAGCATTTTTAGTCTGCGTGTGGTTTCTGGTGGACATAAGAATTTCTTTTCTTCTTGAGAACTCAGGCCTTTTTTGTCAGCTCGGTAAAACGTTGCATCTGGCGCGCGAGGATAGTCTGGGTGTTATAATTCGTTTGGATGAACTGTTGGGCTGCAGTGGCTTTCTGTTGTGCTTCTTCGGGATTGTTTATCACGTGCCGCATCAGCCATGCCGCATGTCCAATATCCGGGTCCGCCCATTTCTGCCCCTCACCAAAGGGATATTCGCCTTTTTTGACAGGAACAAGGCGATAACCGACAGGATACCCCGTGGCCGGGGAAAGCAGATCAGTCGTAGCGGCGTAGTCTGTTGCAATGACCGGAAGCCCAAGGGCCATAGCTTCTGCAACGACCAATCCCAATCCTTCACATCGGTGAAGAGACACGACACAGTCACAACAGGTCATCAGCGAAAGAGTGTCAGCTCTAGAGAGAACACCGTTGATGAGGATGATATCAGGATCGTCACCAATGAGTTCCAGAAAAGCGTCTTCACGATCTTTGGCAAAGTCGCCGTTCATGGTCTTAATGACGAGCGTTGCACGTTTTGGGTTGCCATGATCCTGTCGCATCCGACGAAAGGCCGCTACAATGCCTTCAGGGTTCTTTCGTTCAATGAAAGACAGAAAGTCGAACGAGAAGTAGAACAGAAACGCGTCTTTAGGCAGATTATAGCGAGTCCGTGGCTGCGATACCGGAAGATCAAGCGTTAACGAAACCGGCATATAGACAACCGGCTTATCCAGTCGTCCTGCAAGCATGCGTTGAATCCAGCGGGTCTGAGCCCAGATCTCGTCAACTCCATCAAAGGCTGCCAACCATTCTGCTGGAAACTCCTCCAGTTCCCACGCCGGCATGCTAATTCTGTAACCATCATCCGTAACGGGCTGGAGATGTTCCAAAACCGCCGGGAGCTGATCTGCATTGATATTAGCGTAAAGCTGGATACGTCCTCGAACCCGATTATTCAGCAGAGAGGCACAACTCAAGTCCGATCGGTCCGAAACAACCCCAAAGGCAACGTCCACCCCTTCAACGGAGAGGCCTGACCGCGACAGACTCTGAAGAGTATGTCGTGCGACAGTTCCCACGCCGCTGGTCGTCTTGAGATAGCCTACGACCGAAATATCAGGGCGGGCGGCTGGTTTATGACCTGCACCAACCATCCGGGCAGGTCTCATCTGCCCGAAACGGCACGCTACAGGCTCAATAAGCCGGTGATCCAGGCCCTGTTCGGAGCGGGCATTCTTGACGTACCAGTGCGTCAGACTCGTGAGGTGATCTGTCCGTTCCGGATCAAGGTTAAGGCGCTGATTATCAAAGAAGTTCCAGAGGTAATGCTGGAAATTGGTGAAAACGAGGTTTTCCTTGTCCAGACTGCCTTTCGGCGCTGGCTGATGGAGATAGGCCTCGTAGGTTTCGAAGGGATCGGACGGCCAGTCGGGAGTAAATTCCCTGAACATACGCCGCACGTGCTCAGGAATTCGGGTGCCGCTATGAAAAAATCCATAAGCATAAAGCGCCGCAGGCACTTTCCCGTATCCTGCCGCAAAAAGCAGTTCGGAATACTTGTCGAGAAGATTACGCAGGGCGGGCGCAATAGTCGTCCGGAAGTGACGGCAATGCTTGCTCAGACAATCCGGATCACGCGGGTCGAAACCACTGAAATGGAAAAAGACGAGAGGTTCGCCATCGGCAGTCCACGTCTTGCCCTCCTGCTGGAACGCGACCTGAGCCAGGTTCCAGTAGGCAAGATTCATCCCGCGGTGATGGATGATATGAGCGTTAGGGGCAAAGCATGGTGCAAGATCCATGAACTTCTGATCGACAAAAATCCCCTGTTCCTGAGCGTTGATGCAGGTGCGATGAAGGCGTCTCATCCACCATCGGATCACCTCCAGAGTTTCTGCAGACCGGGAGGCTCCCAGAAAACCCAGATTATAAACGCCCGCCCGCATGATCGTGATGTCGTCGGGATCGGAAATCCCTTCTGCCGGCTTATGCAGATGTGGCGTCAGCAGAAGGGAGGCACCTTCATCAAAATGCTGGAGCAGCAGGTCCAGTCTGTTGAGCAGCAGGATATCCGGGTCGAAATAGAATACGCGATCAAAGCCACGCTCAACCAGAAGGTGCTCCATCAGGAACGGCTTGACGGCCGTATTGAATTCCATGATGTCGTATTGAAATGAAAATGTCTTGAAATCAGGAATATCAAGGGTATGCGCTTCAATAATCGACGCAGGCCCTTCGTAAAGACCATCCCAGTCAACTACTTTATCCGCCAGACCAATGAAGAGTTCAAATTCCGGATGAAGTTTCGCGACTGATTCCATGAGAACACGGGCAGCAGGCATGTAATTATTGGAACAGATTGTGAAAAGAGCAATCCGCGGAGAAGATGTTTTGCTCTTTTCAGCTCCCGACGAGGAGGGCAGGGACAGGGTATTCATAAGAGGGCTGCTGGCTCCAGTAGTAACTTCAACCACATGTTTTAGGGTTGAAATCAGCCGAATGTGTTAAAATTACTATACCATCACAAAAGTGCGTCGTAAATATTTCACACGCAATCATTGGAAAATTCAAAATTTTTTTGACTATTATTAAAATGCCTATCACTCTATTTGTATTTTTGAGCGAATATGGCACAGAACGATGGAGAAAGTGTCTATTGAAGAAGTGGTCTTGTGAATGCCGTGGGACAGGACTGGTGAAAATCCTTTTTCCTGACTTTGGTATCCCTTGGATTCGTCTGCTCCTGTGAAATCAGGCGGCTCTATCGCGCATAAAAAAGAGCCTTAAATCCCTTTTCTTGGCAGTTCGCTCCTGTGAATGGTGCACCAGCTCTGAAAACTTTCTGGCCCCGACCGATAAGGGTCCGGAAAGGCTAATTGCAAGTCTTTTCGGTCCCTGTAGATCAAACGCTCCGGACGACGGATAGGGGTGCCGTCTTCATATGTACCATAATACCAGTACCTGGCCGGGACTTCAGCAGGCTGTTGTTTGCGAATGGCTTCCCGATACCACCGCAGAAGCTCGAAGAGAGCGATGCTTTCGCTGCCATACCGCTCCAGCATGACCTCGCCCGCTGTATCCACCTTTGTGAAATGGAAAAACCTCAGGGGGGCATCAGCAGCAAAAATCTGGCCGTGACCATCAATCCGAATGGGCCTGTGACTCAGATTCCAACTCGCCACGTTGTATCCCGGGTTCCTTAGGATTGCAGGATTTTCAAAGAGAGCAGGAATCAGATCGCACCATTTTTGGTCTGTGAACAACCCATTCTCTGCATCATCCCGACAATAAGCCAAAAGTCTGTCACGCCACCATTCAGCAATACGACGTCCTTCCGGCACATTGGCAATCGCCATGAAACCCAGATTATAGATTCCACGCTTGAGAGACCCGATCTCGTTATCGACTATTCCCTGCGGATGGGTCTCTGGCTCGGTCTGATGTGGCGTCAGAACAACCGGGTGATTTTTCAACAGATCCATGACATGCATCAACGGATTGAAAATGGCGATGTCGGGGTCGATGTAAACCACGCTGTCAGCATCCGGTTTCTCCAGAAGCCTGCACAGCATTTTTCCCTTCACCGCCGTAGAGAGTTCAACAATATTATGTCTGAACATCCAGGCTGGCAGATCAGGAATGCCCAGTTCCGTGACAGAAACCACCTCGTCAAACATTTCCCGATCCATGGCCGGATCGAAAGCCTGTGGTGGAACATCACATAGACAAAGACAGAAGACCCAGTCCGGATGATGTTCGCGCACAGTTTTTGCCAGAACCCGGGCACGCCCGAGGTAGGAATAAGTAGCGCTTGTAAAGCAGTAAACCGTCAATGCGCAGTCTCCGGCACGAGGTACGAAAAAGTACCGGAACGAATGACGAGGCTTCCTGTCGCTCTACAGGAACCTGCCACCAGAGACGCTATTTCGCCTGTATTGAACAGGTCTGTGAGGTCCTTCTCGTCGCGGACAACGTGGCCAAACGTATTCCCTGAAGATGCCAGGATATCTTCAACATTCCCACTTCTCTGTGGCGCAAGAAGAAAAGCTCCCGCAGCGATAGCTTCATAAGCCTCAAGGCAGAACGCTTCCGGAGAGCGCGAGCAGTTTACGATGACATCAATCCTGTTCCGAAGAATGCATTTCTGCAGGGCATCACGATCGTCCTGCATCAGCGTTTCGGACAGAGACGTAATATTCGCAACATCCTGGGCCATTGAGCCGAGGTAAAAAAATTCATATCGCTGGTCCCCAGCAAACCGTGCAGCCAGCTTCTGGTAAATATCCCATCCTTTATGGAAGACGGGGGAGCCCATGAATCCGATCTTCAGAATACTGGTTGAGCGGCTTTCGACAGGGACTCTGGCCGTGATGAACGCATGCTCCTGAACAGATATACCGGCGATAGGTAAATCCGTTTTTTCCTGCCAGAAAGACAGCATGTAGCGCGACGGCGCCATGACTTCAGGATGCAGTGCTTCGAAAAGCTTTCTGACTCTGTGGAGATGCGCTTCTCTCTCCTCGCCGTATGCGCAGATCTGACATGCAGGAGATGTGGGTGCGGGAGCATCGCAGAACGCGATGTCATTTCTCATCAAGGTATGAGACGGACAGATCGTGGAAAAATCATGCACCCAGAAGATACTCTTCTGCACCCGCATTTGCTGCGCAATGACAGGGATGCATTCTGGCACTACTCCCAGAAGGTTGTGAATGACCAGATGACGGCTGGGATAGTGAACCTGTTGTACCGCCAGAACCTTCAACAGAGTATCGACGGCTACACGTCCAATATACTGGCCGTTTAAAGACGCAACAAACTCTCCCTGATGCAGAGGAGCAAGCATGGGGATGGCACACGATGGGAAAAGATGGAGATAGGCCCATTGATGAAAAGAAAAAGCTTGAGCCTCATCGCGAACGCAATTCCATACACCCGCTGGCGCCAGACGATAGTCATCATGACTGATTGAGACGACCAACCCCGCACCCTGATTTTGGTCCTTGCGAGCACGCTCCAGAAAAAAGGTCAGGTACTCTTCGTCAACAGCTTTTTCCTGTTCCGGAAGTTGCCACAAAGGTTCTCTATCCTGCACCGCCTGACAGTTCCTCAGAACAGCCCGCTCTATCGCATGAGGTTGAAGACGGGGCCGAATTTCGGTGGCCACATGTAACCGATAATGCAACAGAGGGTTAATGTCTGCCGCAGCAACATCCGGATTTGCCCAGAGATAATATCCGACATCAAAATCCGGACTGGGATCGCGCTTTTCCCTCCAGCCGGACGTCATGAAATGACGCAGCAGGTCCTCGTCACTTCCCGAGATGTCAGGATTGTGCCGTCGATAGAACTCAGGATCAAAATCAGCAGCCACGACATCCATACCAGAGATCAACGCATCATCGGGCGGACTCGGATTGTCCTGCACTGGTGGCAGAGCTGGCCGTCCCTCGGAACGCCCTGAAAGAGCATAATGCTCAAGCGGATTTAGCGAAGCCGAACTCACATCCGGATTGCTGTCCAGATAAAACCGCGTGTCAAAGTCAGCCGAGGGATTGTATCCCGCGCGCCATCCCACTGTCATGAAATGCGAGAAAGCATCCTGATCGGGAGGGACATCCTCCGGATAGTGCTGTCGATAATAATGTTCGTCAAAGAACTCTTTCAGGATTGCTTCCTCAGGAGATGTAGCTGACGCCTCCATTGATGATTCAGGTATGGGATTTTGCCCTTCCCCATGATCAGTCATGATACAATGTCCCACCGAATGAGATCTGCTTCAACGATTTCAGGGTTGGCTTGTATATATAAAAGTGTTCCCGGCAGCCTGTAAGGTCCAAACCGGTTTTCAGATACCGGCAGATATCAAGCATGTCTGTCAGGAAAGGCAACTGGAATCCGATCTATTAAATGGAGGGACCAGCACCTGTTCTGTTACGGATCGCGATGCCGCAGGGTTAGCCCTCCCAAGGAGTATAATACACCCATATTGTAGGTGATCTTGGACAGATCAAGCCACAAGGACTGAAACACAGGACCCGATCAAAACCCGCCTCTCCATCTGCAGGACCGTTGCATGTTCGAGGTGGATACGGACATAGTGCGGCATGAAGCGCCTCGACCCCTTTCTCATGTCCCTGATCTGCGCGATTGCGCTGGCCTCCATCCTTCCCTGCCGCGGGCAGGTGGAGCATATCCTTCAGCATGTCGTGACGATCCTCATCACGTTCATGTTCTTCTTTCAGGGCGCGAAACTCGAACGTCACGCCATTGTGGGCAGCGTGAAGGACTGGAAACTTCAGGGCAGCGTTCTGCTCTGCACGTTTGCCTTGTTCCCTTTGCTTGGGGTCGGGCTGCATCTGCTGTTCCGGGCGGTCTTTCCCGACGCGCTGTTCGGCGAAGAACTGTGGTCGGGTGTACTGTTCCTGTGCTGCCTGCCGTCCACCGTACAGTCTTCCATTGCGCTGACGTCCATTGCGAAGGGGAATGTCACGGCGGCGATCTGTGCGGCGACGGTCTCCAACATTGCCGGCATCGCGATGACGCCGCTGCTGACCGGGCTGGTGCTCGGGCATGTGGGGGCGGAGCATTCGCCACTGGGCTCCATTCTCGATGTGAGCAAGGAGCTTCTGCTGCCCTTCGCGCTGGGACAGATCCTTCAGAAATGGGTCGGGCCGATCGTGCGCAAGCACAAAATCCTGATCTCGTTTACCGACCGCGGGTCTATCGTCGTCGTGGTCTATACCGCGTTCAGTTCCGCCGTTGTGGAGGGGATCTGGCATCGCGTTTCGGGCGCGCATCTTCTGGAAGTCGCCTTGCTCGACAGTGCCATGCTGGCGCTGGTTCTGGGTCTGTCGCATCTGATGGGCAAGGGGCTTGGGCAGACAACATCAAACAGCATCGCGCTTCAGTTCTGCGGATCGAAGAAGTCTCTGGCGTCTGGCGTGCCGATGGCGAGCGTCATTTTTCCGGCAGCGTCGGTCGGCATCATCGTGCTGCCACTCATGATCTATCACCAGATCCAGCTGTTCACCTGCACGCTGCTGGCACGGCGTTATAGCACACGGTTTCTCGACACCAGCGACCAGGGCACGACAACCTCTCCGCAGCGTCGTACCGCCACACCGTAAACCTCGGAAAACAGGGCATCCGTCAGAACGTCGGACGGAGCCCCGATGCTGACAAGAGCGCCCTCCGACAGCACGGCGATCCGGGTACAGAAACGGGCGGCAAGCGCCAGATCATGCAGGATGACGGCCACGGCCTGACCCTGCGCCGCGTACCGGTTAAACAGTTCCATGACCGTCAGGGCCTGAGCAGGGTCGAGCGCTGCGACCGGTTCATCCGCCAGCAGGACGGGGGCCTCAACCGCAAGGGCCCGGGCGAGCAGAACGCGCGCACGTTCTCCCCCTGACAGACTGACGCAGGAGCGGTCCGCAAACGCACTCATCCCCACGACCTCCAGGGCCTGCTGAACGGCTGCGGCATCCTGTTCCGCCGTCGCCGTACGGCGATGGGGCAGACGGCCGAGCGCAATAACATCCCGTACGCTCATGCCGATGGCGGCCGGGGCGTCCTGCGGGAGATAGGCCAGATGCCGCCCGCGCTGTTCGGGCGGCATGGAGAACAGGTCTTGCCCGTCCAGCAGGACACGGCCGGTCTCCGGGCGGAGCAGTCCGGCCATGACGCGCAGGAATGTGCTTTTGCCTGCACCATTGGGACCGATCAGGCCGAGGACTTCGCCGGGGCGGACGTCGAGCGTGATGTCATGCAGAAGCCTGTTCCCCTGAAGGGTCAGGCTGAGTGTGTCGGTCTGGAGGATCATGATCCGCGCCTCATACCGGGCGTCCGCGCAGGCGCCAGACCTGCCAGAAAAAGACCGGCGTTCCGATCAGGGAGGTGACGACACCGAGTTGCAGTTCGGTGCCGCTGACTGGCAGCCGCACGAACAGATCCGCCGCCAGCAGCAGTGCGGCCCCTCCCAGCGCGGACGGCAGGAGCAGGCGCGAGGGGCGCGCTCCGACAAGCGGGCGCAGCAGATGCGGCATGACGAGGCCGACGAACCCGATCCCGCCCGCGACGGCCACACCGCTTCCAACCGCCAGTGCCGTTCCGATCACGACGCGCCATTGCACGGCGCGCAGGGAAAAACCCATCGTATGGGCCACGTCCTCGCCAAGGGTCAGGGCATCCAGCGAACGTCCTGTCCCAAGCAGGAACGCCGACCCGACGAGCAGACCGGGCAAAGCGATCAGAACATCATGCAGGCTCGCACGGGACAGGGACCCCATGAGCCAGTGCATGATTTCATAGGACGCATAGGGGCTCGGCACGAGATTGAGCGTCAGGGCCAGAAGGGCGGCGCTCATGGAGCCCAGAGCCGCACCGGCCAGCACCAGGACGAGTGTCCCGCCGCGCGTGAGCGCCAGAAGCAGAAGCGTTGCGAGCCCGGCGCCGGACAGGGCCGCCAGGGGGAGCGCAGGCGCCCACACGGCCGAGACGCCGGTATAAAAAACCAGTACGGCGCCGAGCGCCCCGCAGCCTGAAATGCCGAGCACACCCGGATCAGCAAGCGGATTGCGGACCAGCCCCTGAAGGGCCGCTCCTGACAGGCCAAGCGTACCGCCAACCAGCAGGGCAAGAATGACACGCGGCAGGCGGATCTGGCCGATAATGGTCGCGGCAATCGTCTCGCGGCCCTGCAGCATGTCGGACAGGCCCTGAAGGACGCCGATCCCCGCCGGGCCCGCGGCCAGCGACAGGATGGCGAGGGCCAGAACCAGCATGGCGAGAATGGCGACGGTCAGGGCGTAACGGCTCATGGTAAAGGCTCCGCGGCGGTCAGGCGATCATGTGCGGCGATCAGCGCCTCCAGTGCATCGAGCGTTTCAGGCGTGCCGCACATCGTCAGACGGCCGGGAAGCGCCAGACGATGCATGCCCGTAAAGCGTCCCTGTAGTGCGGGATGGTGAACGACATTTTCGGCCAGAGAGGCGCCTTCGGAAATCATGCCGGTCACCAGAAGGTCTGGCGGATGGGCGATCAGGGTTTCCATCGCGATGGTGCCGTCCGACCGTTCGGAGGGGGACAGGCGGAAGCCGGCGCGTTTGAGAAGATCGGAGATCAGGCCGCCCTCTTCTCCCGCAAGGTTCGCACCAACAACCGTCGCCGTCAGGATTTTTTCCGGATTGGCGGGATGGAGGCTTTCGAGGCGGGCTTCAAACACGCGGATCATGTCCGCGCCGCGTGCGTCTTCGCCGATGGCCTGGGCGACAGTGCGGATTTGAACGGGAATGTCCGCAAGGGAGGCAATCGACGGCAACTGGACGAACGGAACATGCAGGGCGTCCATCACGATCGGGACGGTCGAGCGGTGCCATGTGCCGTCCAGAACGAGGTCGGGATGGGTCGCGACGAGGTTCTCGCCGTCAGGACGCTGCACGGGATAGGTCTGTGCCAGTTCGCAGCGGACGGATTCCGCGCAGTCCGTCGCCAGCGGGCTGAGGCCGAGGATATGGGACGGGTCTGCCAGTTCGAGCAGCAGTTCGTCCGTACACAGATTGAGAGAAACGATACGGGTCCGTACCGGACCGGCACAGGCCGATCCGGCGAGGGCGCCCGACAGCAGAAGGACTGCCGCCGGGGCTGAGAGGACGTGAAGGAATGCCTTAAAGGCCAAACGTCACACCGCCGTAGAAAGACCGGCCCGGCTGGAGATAGCCGACCGGGTTTTCATAATAGCGGTTCCCCAGATTGTCGCCACGCGCAAACAGCGTGACGAAGTTCGCCAGCTTGTATTCCGCGGCGATGTTCACCGTCACGTAATCATGGCCGATCGTGCTCATGGATGTGTAGCGGTCGAGATCATGCCAGCCGCTGACATAGAGCAGGCTCGGCGTGATGCTCAGGCGCTTGGTCGGCGTCCAGATGACGCTGGCCGTGGCCTTGTGGCGGGGACGGCGCACGAGGGCCGCACCGGTGCTGCGGTCTGTGGCATCCGTCCAGGTATAGGTGCCGCGCAGATCAACGCTTTTGATGATGCGGTAATCGACAAACGCCTCAACACCATGCGTCTGGGCGCGCGCGACGTTGACATAGGTGTAGTTGTAGCCCGACAGCGCCGTGTTGATGAGATTCCGGACATGGTTGCCGTAATAGTCGGCCCCAAAGGTCAGCTTTCCGTTCAGGAGGCGCTCTTCAAACCCGGCATCGAAGCCCAGAAGGCGCTCGGCCCGCAGGTTCGGGTTCGCGAGGAAATAATAGGCTGGGTAGCTGACGAAAAGCTGGTTCAGCGACGGTCCGTGGAAGCCCGAGCCACCGCTGGCCTTCAGCGTCAGGCCCGTTCCGGGGATTTTTACGGCCGGGGCCACGCGCCATGTCACGTAATTGCCGTAACGCGAATTGTTGTCGTAGCGGATATTGGCCGAACCGAAGAGAATATCGTGCCAGTGGCCCTCAAGCTGTCCCCAAGCAGCGTTCGTCGTGGTCTGGGCGTCGATCGGCGTCAGGATGCGCTCACGGATATAATCATATCCGACGAGGAATGAGCCGTTATGGCCGAGATGCGTCAGGCCCTGCCAGTCCACTTTCAGCCGGTCACCACGGTTGGACGCGATGTCTGATTCTCCGGCCGTAATGTCGTGGCGGCGATAGGTGACGTAACCGACGCCCAGCGTCTGCTCGAACACGCCCTTGAAGGATTTCAGATGCGCCGTGCCGCGCAGAATAGCCTGTTTGAGGTCACTCTCATTCTGCTGGGCTGAGGGCAGCGCCGGATAGGAGCTGTAATCGTCGGCGACGTATTCGTAATCCGCCTGCGTCAAATGGGCCGTGAAGCCGAGATCGAAATTGTCCGTCACGTCATAGCCGAGGCGCACATTGGCCGTGCGGTTGTCGTTGCGGTTGGACGCGACGTCATGGCCGTGAACCTGCGCACGGATGGCTTTCGGCACAGACTGATAATCGCCGACATGGTTGTGCGAGACTTCGACCATATAGTGGAAGCGATGAAGCGAGCCCGAGAACCCGGCCGTCTGGTTCTTGGTGGAATAGCTGCCGCCTTCAAGCCGGACGAAGCCGTGCAGCGGCCCCTCCCCCTGTTTGGTCGTCATGTCGATGACGCCGCCCATCGCATCCGCACCGTACAGGCCGCTCTGCGGTCCGCGCAGGATTTCCACGCGGGCCAGACCGTCGGTGAGGAACTGCGCCGTATCGAACGCCCCGGCCGGAGTGGACGGATCGTTGATGTCCATTCCGTCCAGCCGCACCTTCACTTCATTGGCGTTGGTGCCGCGCATGAAGATCGACCCCGTACCCCCAGGACCACCCGTGCGCACCATGTTCAGGCCCGGCTCGCGAGCCAGAAGGTCTGCAAGGTCACGTCGCTGGAGAAGTTCAATGTCACGCTGGGTCACAACCGTAACCTGCGAGCCGACCTTGCTCAGATCCTGTGGGATGCGGTTTGCCGTCACCGTAACAGTCTCGGGGACGGACGAAGAAACGGCTTCCGGAGCAGGAGATGCCTTGGGCTTCTGGGGCTGAACCGGCTCCTGTGCCGGAACGGACGCCAGCGCCGGAACAGCGACAAGCATACTCGTCGCAAGAAGAAGGCGGGAAATACGGGGCATGGTGATAGTGATGTCTCGTCGTTCTGCGTCGCCCTCAAGAAGGAAGCAGACCCGCCATTGCGCGGTCTGACCCGGCGTTCCGATGCACCCCGCCCGGACCGTCCTTCGGACAACTCATGCTGACGGCAGGTCTCCTGGCTCATGCTCCGTCTTCAGGCCCCTTCCCGGCCTGCGCCAGTGGGTTCATGTCCTGAAACCGCGCTACCGGCCTTGTGAGGCAGCAGCCAGCATTTACAGTTGCGGGGGCAGCCGCAGTTTCACACTGCATTCCCTTTTCACCCGCACAAACGGGCACCGTCAGCTGTCATGAAGCGCCCCCCGCAGGGCAAGTCAAATACAAAAGACCCTTCGTGACGGATTTGACACAGTAAAGCCTGCAACATGGATTTCATTCCGTTACAATCTACCCTTTGCCTCGGTTTCCTGCCGCCGCCAGTGTCCCTCTCACAGACAACAGACACAGGATCAGGACACGTCATGACGCCCCCTTCTGCCGTCCGGATGACTGACGAGACCCATGCCCTTCTCGCAGGCCCCGCCGATCGCGGACCAGAGGGCTCGGGCCTTCCGCAGCGGATGTTGTGTCAACTGTTCCGGGTCCGACAGTATCCCGACGTCCATGCCCGTGCCGCTGATCTCCGGCTGCGGCTGCCGCTCGGTCGAAAACGCCTTCAGCGACTTGAGCGTATCCGGGAAGCCGGGGCCCTGTTCATTCATGTTCCCAAAAATGGCGGAACGTCGGTTTGTGATCTGCTGTATGGCGGAATCATGCTCCACGAGACATGGCGCTATTATCATCATGTGGCGCCAGAGCTCTGCCGGACGCTGCCCAGTTTTGCGATCTGGCGCGATCCGGTGAAGCGTTTCGTATCCGCATGGTCTTTTGCGCGGCGCGGTGGAACGGCGCGCGTCCGGATCCATCCCTCTGTCAGCCGCTTGTATCGCTCATTCCACACGCTGGATGATGCCATTGACCACGTGGAATCCTGTTCCTCCGTCTATGAACTGGATCACGTGTTCCGGCCCCAGAGCCTGTATGTCTGTGATCGGGAAGGCCGGCTTGCAGTCGATCAACTCTTCCCTATGGACCGGATCTCATCCCTGCCCGATCTGGTACCTGCCCTGCATGGCCGGGTCGTGCCGCATCTGAACGGCAACAGCCATGATGCGATCGCCACGCCCACGCAGGCCAAGAGGATTCGAGAGATCTACAGCGCGGATGAGGCCCTGCGTCCCGCAGGATAGGATTCCGAAACGACTTTCTCCAGAAAAACGGAATATGTCTTATAAATGTCACAATCGGCGGGGAGTTTCCTGCCGTTTATCGCCGTTCCGATGGTGAAATGTGACTAAATTGCCATACCCCCCTCATGTCATATTGTATCATGCCACATCTGATTGAAATGAGGCCTGCACTCATGCTTCTTCTCGGCTGAAAGTTCACCTGACCGAGAAAGACCGAAAACACAATGCGCCTTGCTCGCCTGCTTTCGACTTCGGCCCTGTTTGCGTTTGGTACGGTGTCGGCATTTGCCGCACCCGCAGACAGCACGGCTCCTTCTACAAAGAAGAGCCCTACGAAAGTCGCTGCTGCCGCTCCGTCCATGATGGGCAACACGGCTCCAACAGACGAACATGAAGAACATGTCTCTGTCAGCGGTCATCATTCCTATTTCGATGGCGTAACACGCCGCGATGTCGGTGGTGGCCTGATGCAGAAACAGGATGCGGCCAAATCCGTTTCGGCCATTTCCCGCGACTATATCGAAAAGCAGGCACCGGGTCAGGATCCGATGCAGCTGATCGCACTGCTTCCGGGTGCGAACGTGACGTCCTCCGATCCGGCAGGCCTGACGGGAAGCCACATGAGCGCCCGTGGTCTCGACCAGTCGCAGATGGGCTTTACGCTTGAAGGTTTCCCGATCAACGACATCGGCTCCTTCTCGGTCTATTCCCAGGAAATCGTGGACTCCGAGAACCTGCGCAAGATCAGCCTCGCACAGGGTTCCGCGGATCTCGACAGCCCGCATCTGAGCGCCACCGGCGGCGTGGTCGACATGTACATGATCGACCCGAAGATGAAGAAGGGCGGCGCATTCGACGTGTCCTATGGTTCCTATGACTACACGCGCGGTTTCCTGCGCCTGGATACCGGCAAGATTGGCCAAACCAATCTGCGCGCTTACTTCTCTGGGTCCTACGCCACGGAAGACGCCATTCATTCCGAAGCGACGAACCGCAAGCTGCATGCCGAAGCCAAGATCGTGAACGACTGGGGCGACGGAAACCGCGTCTCCCTCGCCATCGTTGGCAACCGTCTGTATAATTACCTGACCCCCACCGTGAACAAGGCGTCGTGGGAAAAATACGGCTACGGCATCAAGGACCAGTACGTCGCATCCTACAAAAATGCGGATGGTGTCACGGTTTCCAATACGGCTTTCAACGGCGTCTACAAAGACCCGACCGGCAAGACGACCTCGGCTGATTCCAGCTATTACAAGTTGCATCAGAATCCGTTCACCAACATTTATGCCAGTGCTCCGTCGACCTTCAAGCTGACGGATCATCTTGTCCTGACGGAAACTCCGTATTTCTGGTACGGCAGCGGCAGTGGGGGTGGCGCATATTCCACCCCCACCAGTTGGGGTGCGACGTCCATGAGTGGCACGCTTGATGGCAAGACGATTTCCAAAAGCGCCCTTCTTTACGAACCGTCCATCACGACGACTTATCGTCCGGGTGCCGTTACAAAGCTGACGCTCACCACTGGCGCCAACCGCCTTATGGTCGGATACTGGTTTGAATATGCCAAGCAGTCCCAGACCGCTCCTGCCACGGGCATCGGCGCAGATGGTACGCCTTGGGATATCTGGGGCGGTGGACCGAACTATGTCTTCAATGACGGTACAACCTACCAGTATCGTCAGAGCCTGACGCAGACGCGCACGCACACGATGTTCATCGGTGACAGCATCTCGCTACTGCACAACAAACTGACCATCGACGCCGGGCTGAAATATGCCATCGTTACCCGCGATGCTCATAACATGCTGCCTGATACGTCGACCGGACCTTACATCAACAAGTCTTATTACGAGCCACTGCCCACCGCCTCGATCCGTTATCAGATCAACCCGGAAATGCAGGTTTTCGTCTCGGGGTCCACGAACTTCCGTATCCCGACGAACTACTCGCTTTATGATGCCGGAGCTTACTACAAGCCGGGTGGTTACAGCACGCAGGGCTCCACGAACCTACAGCCTGAAATCTCAATTTCGGAAGAAGCTGGCTGGCGCTACACAGGACCGACGGTCATGGCCTCGGTTACGTATTTCCATTACAACTTCACGAACCGCTTCTTCTCCCAGAGCGAGTGTCTGAACGAAAGCTGCAGCAATTACGCTACTGGCAGCATCAATGCCGGCGGTCAGAGCACAAACGGTGTGGACGCAGAAATCGGAACACGTCCGATCTTCTATCACATCCGCCCTTATGCCTCGTTCGAATATGTTGACGCCCGCACGACCAGCAACCTCCGTGGTGGCAGCGGCAAAAATATCGACTACCTGCCGACAAGCGGTAAGTTCGCGCCTGAAACCCCGAAGTATCAGGTTGGCTTCAACCTGGACTATGACGACGGCAACATTTTCGGCGCCTACAAGCTCAAATATGTCGCCAAGCAGTACTCCACGTTCATGAACGACGAGAGCATTCCCGGCTACGTCAAAATGGACATTACCGTGGGCTACCGCTTCAAGAACCTCGGCATCCTTCAGGCACCGAACGTCAAGCTGAACCTGACCAATATTGCCAACAAGCAGTATCTGGGTTTCCCGGTCGGCATTCAGACCAACGCGACGACACAGCGTGGCATTTTCGGCACTTCCGTAAAGGGGTCCGCTCCGACCTACATGTACGCGGCACCGTTCGCCGCAATCGGTTCCGTCAGCGCTGGTTTCTGATCCTTCAGATTTTGCTGACCCTGAATGCCCCATGCCGGTCTCCGGCATGGGGTTTTTCATGACCGGAAACGCCCGGTCGGGAAGGCTCTGCGCACTTGCACTCCACCCGCCGATATGGCCATTTAAGAGCGCGCCAAAGACGAGAAGGATCCACGGTGGGCAGAACGAAAACGACGGACAGGTCAGCTCTGGATATCTATCTGGGCGCTCTTCGGGATCATCTGTCCATTGAATCCAAGGCCATCGAGACCGCGCTTTCTGAGCTTCCGGTGTGTGAGCGGTATCCGGGGCTGTGCCGGCGGATGGAGCAGGATCTGGCGATGGGCCGGAGCCATGCGCGGGAGATCACGATCCTTCTGTCCCGACACGGGCACCCTGCCCCGGTTCCGCATGAGACGGTTTCGTCCATTCTCAGCACCGTCTCGGGGCTGCTGCATGGCGGCGAAGCGCGGGATGTTCTGAAGAACGTGCTGGCGACGAGTGGATACCGGGCGCATCAGATCACGTCTCTTCAGATGCTGATCGTACTGGCGCGGCAGCTGGGTTTTGCGCAGGATGCGTCGGCGCTGGAATGTCTGAAGGACGAAGAGACGGCTTCGGCCGAGGCGCTTGCGGGCCTGATGCCGGACATCGTGTCGCAGTATCTGGCCGCCGCCTGATCCCGGCGGAGCTGCTTGCAAGACATCGTGGAGGGCGTAAACTTCGCGGATGTCCTCTTTCCGCTTTCTCCATGCTGCTGACATTCACCTCGACAGCCCCCTGAGAGGGCTGAGCCGTTACGAGGGGCTTCCCGAAGCGGAAATCCGTGGGTCCACGCGGCGCGCGCTGGACCGACTGGTCGAAACGGCGCTAAGTGAAAAAGTCGATTTCGTTATTCTGGCGGGGGACCTGTATGACGGGACCTGGCAGGACGTGGGGACCGGGCTTTACATGCTCAAGGCCCTGAGCCGGCTGGTTCAGGCGGGCATCCGGGTCGTGACGCTGTCGGGCAATCATGATGCGCAGTCGGTCATTGCGCGGGAACTGCCGCTGCCGGACGGGATCGACCATTTTTCCTATGAGGCCCCGCAGACATTTCACTGGCCGGAACTCGGGGTGGCGTTGCATGGGCAGAGTTTCCGCGACCGTCATGTCCCGCATGACATGACGCGGGCCTATCCCGCACCCATCGCGGGGTGTTTCAATATTGGTGTGCTGCATACGTCGCTGTCGGGGTATGGGGAGCACGAGACCTATGCGCCCTGCTCCGTCGAAACGCTGGCGGCGAAGGGATATGATTACTGGGCGCTGGGGCATGTGCATGCGCGCGAAATCGTCTGTGAACATCCATGTATCGTGTTTCCGGGTGTGCTTCAGGGGCGTCATGCGCGCGAGATCGGGGCCTGTGGCTGTGCGCTGGTGAGCGTTGAGGACGGGATCGTTCGTTCGGTCGGTTTCGTGGACTGTGATGTCGTGCGGTGGTGTCGGCTGGAGTTGGATATCAGCGACATGCAGAGCATGGACGCGGTTCGGGGGGCCGCGCGGCGGGAGATGGAACGCGCCCTTTCCGAAGCAGAAGGACGGACGGTGATTGCGCGGGTCGTCCTGACGGGACGCAGCGTTCTGCATGACCGGTTATGGGCGTCGCAGGGCTGGGAGGACGATCTGCGGGGCATTGCGGTGTCGATGGCGCAGGAATCCGCCAACGGAAGGGCGCAGATTGCGCTGGAAAAAATCCGTAACGAGACGTCTGCGCCCCTGCTTCGGAGCGGCGTGGCGGAAACGCGGGAGCTTGATCTGGCGCTGGAAGGGTTGATGCGGGACGAGACGTTTCTGGCGTCCCTGCCCGACGCTTTTGAAGGGTTTTTCTCTGCCCTGCCCGCCTGTGTGGAGCGCGACAGTCTGATGCCGGAGGGGCAGTTTCCCCTTGAACAGGCGCGTACGGCGTTAAGGGCGCGCCTGTTGGGGGAGACGGAATAATGCGGTTCGAACGCCTTGATCTTCTGCGCTATGGCGGATTTCAGGAGACCACACTGAATTTTCCGAAAGGAGCGCGGGACCTGCACGTCATTTATGGCGCGAATGAAGCCGGGAAATCGACGACGCTCTGTGCGATCCGGGATTTCCTGTTCGGGTTTCCGTTTAAAATTTCCGGTGCGGACTGGATGACGGCGGCGTCGCTGCTGCGGGTCGGGGCCAGTCTGGAGCAGGACGGGACGGTTTTTGAGGGCGTGCGGCGGCGTCCAACGCGGAACCAAACATTGTTTGCGGCGGATGACAGAACACCGCTGGATGATTTGCAATTGCGGACCTGGCTGGGCGGGCTGGATTCGAAGGGATTTGAGGCAGCCTGGGCGCTGGATCATACGCGCCTGCGTGAGGGGGGCGAGGAAATGCGCCGCCTGAAAGACGATGCCGGACTTCAGATCCTGGCGGCCGGGCTGGGACTTGAAGGTGTTGGAAAACTGAGCACGACGCTTCAGGAAGATGTCGGTTCGGAATGGAAATCCGGACGCGCACGCTCGGCGCTGCAACAGGCCAGACTGAAGCTGACGGCGTTGCAGACGGCCCTGCGGAGCGACACGACAACAGTCAGAAAACTGTCTGTTGCGAATAAGGAACTTTCTGAGTCAGAAACAGAAAAACAGACCTGCGACGAAGCGATGCAGGAACTGGGCGCGCGCCGTAGAACCAATTCCCGCCTGAAAATGACATCCGTTCCTTTTCGGAAACTAAATCAGATCGAAACGGAAATCAGGTCTTTTCCGAGCTGGGATCTGACAATTGAAGATTGCATCCGCTTTGAGAACATTCTTGAATCGTTATGGAATAAAGAACATGATGCTTCGGTTTCGCGACAGAAATTCGAGACGCTATGCGCGCAAATTCGGGATTTTGGTGATGCGCGCCCTGTCCTTGCGGAACAGGACTCCATCAGGACTCTTCTGGGACGGGGCGCGCTGATTGCGCGTCTTGAAACGGCGGTGGAAGAACGGAAAGCGCGCCTGACGCGGGATGCGATTTCGCTGGAACAGTTCTGGGCGCGGCATGGCTGTGAGGCCGGTGTGCTGCCAGATCTGGAAGAACTGGACGATCTGGACCAGCGGCTTCAGGCACGCACTCTTTTGCACACGCAGGAACAGGATCTGCGGGCGCGGCTTCAGGAGACGGAGCAGACCCTGAATATCCTGCATCCCGATTCCGTTTCGGAGGCGGATGAAAAATCCTCTCCCGAAACGCTGCGTCTGTTCCGGCTGGAACTGGATGAGGCCCGCAGTCTGGGCGCGCTGGATGACCGGATCGACAGTCTGTCCGCCGAAGTTTTGCGGCAGGAGGACGCCACGGCTGCGGCTTATGGGGCGCTGGTACCCTGGCGTGCACGCACGGCCGATCGCAAGGCGGATCTGACGGCGATCGCGTTGCCGGACGGGGCGGTTCTGGAAGACGAAGCGCGGCTCTGGACGGCGCTGGACGAGCAGCGGCGCGTTGCACGGAACGAAGAACAGGCGACGGAAACGGAAAAGGCGCGTCTGGCGCAGCAGTGCCGGCGGCTGGAAGAAGACGGGCAGGCTGTGTCGTGGGAGCAGCTTTCCGCGGCGCGACTGGAACGCGACCGGCTCTGGCAGAGCATGGAGCAGAATTTTCACTCTGGCGGCTGTCCTGCGCAGGTGACGCGGGAGGCGTTCGGGGTTCTGATCCAGAATGCGGACAGTCTGGCGGACCGGCGTCATGCGCATGCCGAGCAATCGGCGCAGCTTGCGACCTTGTTGCGGCAGGGGGAGGACCTTACGCTTCGGGCGGAGGAAGCCCGTCGACGGGGGATGCGGGCGCGGGACGAACTGGACCGGCGCCATGCCGCGTGGAGCGCTTTGCTGGAAACATTCGGAGCGCCGGTGCTGCCTCCCGCGTCTTTGCAGGTCTGGATGGTTCGGCGGCAGGAGGCTCTGGCAGCCGAAGAGGTTTTGCAGAGCGCAAGGAGGCAGCTTCAGGCCGCGACGGACAGCCGGGCCGATATGAGCCGAAGGTTGCGGGTTTTTGACGCGGAATGTGCGTCCGAGCGGCTGGCGGTTCAGATCCGGCAGGCCGCGTCTTTGCTGGAACGGGACGAGGAAGCGGCGCGGCAGGCGGAGGCGCGGAAAAAGGATCGTCTTCAGCGGCAGGAGGCCCTGATCAAAGGGCGGGAAGCCCTATCCGGCGTGGAGCAGAAGCTGGCGCTTTGGGAAGAAGACTGGGCACGCGCCTGCCGGGACTGCGGCTATCCGGGGCGGGCGGAGCGGGCTGATCTGCGGGATGTGACGGAGGCGCGCACGATCCGGCTGCGCCTGGACAGCGAGCAGAAGGAGCAGGATTCCGAGACACGCGATATCGCGGCGTTCCATACCGAACTGGCGGCGTTTCTTCAGCGCTACGGGCAGGGATCCGCGGCGGAGCTTGAACAGTTTCTGCGTCTGGAGCAGGAGCGCGAGCGGGAACGGAAATCCGTTCTGCAGCAGCACGCGGCTCTGGCGGACGAGATTGCGCAGGCCGATCTGCGGATCGTGGAACTGGAGCAGGGGCTGGACCCCGTGCGTCGTCTTCTGGGGCTTGGGGCGGATGAGGACCTGCGCCATGCGCTGTCCCGCGCGCGGGAGCGGGCGGCGTTGTGCGACAGGCGCGACGAGTTGCGGGAGCAGATTCTTCAGGCCGGGAATGGCCGGTCGCTTGAGGTGCTTGTGGAGGAGGCGCGGGCGACGGACCCGGAGCAGCTTGAGCAGGATTTCGAAGACATCGAAGCTGAAACGATGGCGCTCGATGCCCGCAGGTCGGAAGTCACGGAACGGCTGTTGCGGGCGCGGAGCGTGCTGGCGGAACTGGAAAATGCCCGGGGCGTGCATGAGGTCGCGGAAGAAATTCAGGAGACGGAAGCGGAAATTGCCGAGCGGGCCAGCCGGTATGTGTCGCTCCGGCTTCAGCAACTGATGCTGTCACGACTGGTGGAGCAGGGACGACAGCAGGCGCATGGGCCCTTGCTGTCGCGGGCGGGCACCCTGTTTTCGCAGCTGACGCTTGGGCGTTATGAAGGGCTTGTGACCGAAGAAAGCGGGTCGGACGGGCTGGTTCTGGCGGGGCAGCGCCCGGCGAGCACGACGCCCGTTCCGGTTCAGGCCATGAGCGAGGGCACGCGCGACCAGCTTTATCTGGCGCTGCGTCTGGCGTCGGTCGAGCAGGCTCTGGCGCGGGGCATTCGTCTGCCTTTTCTTGCGGATGATCTGTTCGTGACGTTTGACGAAGAGCGCACAGCCGCAGGGCTAAAGATACTGGCAGAGCTTTCAGAGAAAACGCAGGTTCTGTTTTTTACCCACCACGGGTATATAATCAATAATTCAAAAGAAATTCCATATTCTATAGAAATATAATTTTTTATAAAAAAATATTTACTTGTTCCGAAAACAAAATTTAAGTCGCCTTGAGATTCCTCTTTGACGACACAGTATGAAATACGGGCCAACTATTTCCATTCGGGCTGATTCTTCCTATATCCAGCCCGTCATGGTTGTTTCAATTGGCTTTACTACTAAAAATGGTGTTTAACGGAATCTCAACATTCTTCTCCAGAGCGCGGTCGTGACTGACATCCCGCACGGCAGTATGAATGCACAGCGCATTATTCCGCTGGCTACTCTTGCGGCATCTCCCCGCGGGATGGACCCGACTGTCGTTCGTCTGCGTACGGCGCTCTCACCCGCAATCGCGTCTCTTCTGGATCAGGGTCGCGCGGTTCTGGTGCTGTCACGGCAGTCCACGGGAAGACTGTATCTGGATCCGCACCAGTTCTCCACGCTGACCCAGCCACCTGGTATTGAACCTACGGCCGATGTCTTTCTGCTCACCGTCATGCGTCAGGCACTGCTGCGGCATCTTCCGATGCTCGCAGGTCTGCCGCCACTTTCTTTCGACATGGCGCGGGGGCCCGGCGCTTTTCTGCTGTCAGCGGCATCCATGCTTGAATCCGGAGTTCTGGACGGGACCATTCCGCAGACGCGCCAGCGCCTTTTGCAGCATGTTACGGATCTGCTGATCACGACGATCCTAGACTGTCTGGATCTGGAAGTCAGTGTTGCGGGGCGTCGGCGGCACCGGCAGAAACAGATCCGCCGTTACATTGAATCACGCCTGCACGAGCATGACCTGACCCCGCAGAGCATTGCGGAGGCTTCCGGGATTTCGACGCGGGCGCTTTACCAGCTTTTCGACGGGGAATCCGGCGCGGTCGCGGGGTGGATCCTCAACCGCCGGCTGGAGCGCATTCATTCGGATCTGACGAATCCGTCCCATGATGCGCTTCCGATTGCGCAGATTGCGCTGAACCACGGCTTTCGCAATGCCGCGCATTTCTCCCGCCGCTTCAGGCAGAAATTCGGTGCGTCGCCACGCGAAATCCGGCAGCGTGCGTCCATGCGGCCGGGGACACGGGCCTCAGGCCGGGGCTGACTGCATCCCTTTGACCAGACGTGTGGTGGATTGACCCTCCACGAGGTCCACCAGCACCACTTTGCCGCCGTACCCCTTCACCACATCGGCGCCGACCACCTGGTCTTCCGTGTAATCCGCACCTTTGACGAGAATATCGGGCTTCAAGGTGCGGATGACGTCGAGGGGGGTGTCATCGTCGAACAGCACGACGAGATCGACCGAACGCAGGGCGCCGATCACTCTGGCGCGGGCATCTTCCTTCTGGACCGGGCGGGTTGGTCCCTTGAGGCGGCTGACGGAGTTGTCAGTATTGAGCGCCACGATAAGGCGGTCTCCTTCGCGGGCGGCAGCCTGAAGCAGACTGACATGTCCCGGATGGACCAGATCGAAGCACCCGTTGGTGAATACGACTTTTGCACCATGCCGATGCCAGCTTTCCACGATACGCGCGGCCTGTTCGACCGGAACGAGCGCGCCTGTTTCGGGCATTTCCTGAAGCAGTTCGCGGGACAGTTCTTCGCGGGATACCGTTGCGGTGCCGAACTTGCTGACGGACAGGGCGGCGGCGGCGGTCGCGATGACGACGGCGGTTTCCAGCGTCTGACCAGCGGACAGCACTGCAGCGACGGTGGCGACGACGGTATCTCCGGCGCCGGAAACATCGAAGACTTCGGACTTGCGACTGGCGACATGCAGGGGTTTCGCATCCTGCTGCCAGAGCGTCATGCCGTCTTCGGAGCGCGTGACAAGAACGTCGCCGCCGAACTGACGGGAGAGGGTTTCCGCCACCTTCAGGACATCGCCGTCGGTTCGGGCAGGAAGCCCGCTGGCCTGTTCCGCCTCGATCCGGTTGGGCGTCACGAGTGTGGCGCCGGCATAGGCTTCCAGCGTGCGTCTTTTGGGATCGACGATGACCGGGATGCCTTTGGCACGGCCGGCTGCGATGATAACCCGCAGGACCTCGTCCGTCAGAACGCCCTTGGCATAGTCCGAGCAGACGAGCACATCCGAGACGTCTATCGCGCGGAGGGCTTCCTCCATAAGACGCTTTTGGATCGTTTCGGAAAGGGGAGTCAGTTTTTCGACGTCGATACGCACGATCTGCTGGCGACCGCTGACGACGCGCGTCTTGGTAATGGTGGTCCAGTCCGGGGAGGAGACAATGCCATCCGTCTGGATAGTTGGCCAGAGGTTCAGGCTTTCTTTCAGCCGCTCTGCCGAGTCATCTTCGCCGACAAGGCCGACAAGATGCACCTGTGCGCCCAGAGCGGCGGCATTGACCGCAACATTTGCCGCTCCTCCGGGCACGCAGCGCAGGCCATCATGCAGGACGACCGGAACGGGGGCTTCAGGGGAAATGCGGCTGACGCCGCCCGAAATATACTGATCCAGCAGCAGGTCGCCGATGACCGTCATGCGGCCAAAGCGGAAATCATCGATCACGGCCTGCGTCTCCTTCAGTCATGTGCATTGCTCCCTATCTCACAGGAGCTTAGCAAAAAGAAAAGGCGAGGGATGAACTCCCTCGCCTTTGATGGACCGGAACGAAGCGAATGCTGCGTTCAGACCCCGTTCACCCGACGGCCGGACCAGCCAGCAGTGTGGCGAGCGAGCGGCCGAAACCGGTCGGGTCGGGCAGGGGTTCGCCTTCCTGCACGCGCGCCAGATCCAGCAGGACACTGGCATAGGCGGTGATGCTCTCGTCCTTTGCAACACGTTCGGCCAGAGCCTTGATGAGCGGATGCTTCGGGTTGATTTCGAGGATTGGCGGCATGGCGGGCATGGCCTGACCTGAGCGGCGCATCAGGCGCTGCATCGTCAGGTCCGGGCCGCCATCGGATGTGATGACGACAGCGCTTCCCGTCAGGCGCACCGTGCTGCGAACGTCTTTGACCTGTTCGCCAAGGGCGTCCTTGAGGGCCGGAACCAGCTTTTCGACATCCGCGGCTTCGGTTGTGTCGGCATCCGTAGATTCAAACTTTTCCAGATCGCCATGGGAATGGGCGACGGAACGCAGCGGCTTGTCCTGATAGGAAGACAGGCGCTCCGGCCAGAAGCCGTCAACCGGATCGGACAGCAGCAGGACTTCGAGGCCACGCGCGCGGAAGCCTTCAAGCTGGGCGGAGGATTTCAGTGCGTCCAGATTGTCGCCGGTCAGGTAATAGATGGCATCCTGACCATCCTTCATGCGCGCAATATAGTCGTCCAGCGTGACGAGGTCGTCGCCCTGGGTGGAATGGAAACGGGCGAAACCGGCGATTTCCGTCCGGTGTTCGGCGTCTTCCCACAGACCTTCCTTGATGACCGCGCCGAAGTTTTCCCAGAACGTGTTGAAACCACCCTCGGCGTCCTTCGCACGGTTACGGATCTCGGTCAGGACGCGCTTGGTGACGGCTTTGCGGATGCGGGCCAGAACCGGGGTGGCCTGAAGCATTTCGCGCGAGACGTTGAGCGGCAGGTCTTCCGTATCGACCACGCCCTGCACGAAGCGCATCCAGTTCGGAACCAGTTCCGCTTCGTCGGTAATGAACATCCGGCGGACATGGAGATGGATCCGGCTCTCGCGGGACTGTTCCATGAAGTCGAACGGGCGGGCGCTGGGCAGGAACAGGAGGGCCGTGAATTCGGTCACGCCTTCCGCGCGCCAGTGCAGGGTCGCGTAGGGTTCGTCAAAAGCGTGGGAAATGTGCCGGTAGAACTCGGCATACTGTTCCGGCGTGATTTCGGATTTCGGCTTGCTCCACAGTGCCGTGCCTTCATTGGCGGCCTGATCTTCCGTGGTGCCGTCTTCCTTGGTTTCACGCAGGGTGATGGGCCAGGAGATATGGTCCGCCCATTTGCGGATGATGGATTTCAGGCGCCAGCTGTCGAGGAACTCGTCGGCGTCGTCTTTCATGTGCAGGACGATGTCGGTGCCCGGCGTGGAGCGGGACGCGGGGCTCAGCGTGAAGGCGCCCTTGCCGTCCGAAGACCAGGTCCAGGCCTGATCGGAACCGGCCTTGCGGGAGGTGACCTCCACACGGTCCGCGACCATGAAGGCTGCGTAGAAGCCGACGCCGAACTGACCGATCAGGTTCGGGCGGTCTTCGGGCTTTGCCGAATTCAGCTTTTCTCCGAAAGCGCGCGTGCCGGAGCGGGCGATCGTGCCAAGGTTCTGGGCCAGTTCGTCATGGGTCATGCCCACGCCGTCATCAGAGATTGTCAGCTCTTTCTGGCTCTTGTCCGGATTGATGCGGATGGACGCATTCTCGGGAAGCGCCGCAGCACTGTCGGTCAGGGCTTCGAAACGGCGCTTGTCCGTCGCGTCCGCCGCATTGGCGACGAGTTCGCGCAGAAAGATTTCACGATCCGAGTAAAGGGCATGGACCACAAGGTCCAGCAGCCGTCCAACCTCTGCACTGAATTCATGCTTTTCGGCGGCCTGCTGGTTGTTCGTTTCACTCATCTCATCAATCTCCGTTCAGGAAAGTGATCTGGATATGCGATGTCACAAACGGTTTTTCAACCGGGATCAGTGGCCCGATCAGAGGTAAGAGGCCAGCGTCATGCCTTTCATGTCCGCAATAAGGGAATAGGACGCCTGAAGCTGGTTGTTGGTATCCGTCACCTGCGTGGAAACCTGTGCAAGATCAGCGTCTTTCACCTGACCGAGCTGGGTCGTCAAAGCCGAGGACATCTGGGTCAGCATGGCGGTCTGGTTGGTCAGGCTGTTCTGCTGGACACCCAGCAGGCCGCTCATGGTGCCGAGGCCGCTCGTGACCGTATTCATGGAGCTTTGAAGGCCGGAAATCAGGCTCGCATAGTCCGTAGTGCTGGTTGAAGACGAGCCGAGGGAGGCGACCACCATCAGATTGCGCATGAGATCGCGGATCGGGGAGGTAGTGGACGTGGATGTCGCGCCCTGTGTGGCGACCATCCCGACGGACACTGTTTCAGACTGTCCGACGACGACGCGCGTGTTCTGCTGCTGCGCCTGATCGGGGGATGTGGAAAGCGTTGCGGAGAAAGGCTGTCCGGCAGCCGTATTGCTGGCCAGGTTTTCCGTTGTGTCGAGCACACTCTGCGCTCCGTCCGAACCGAGCTGGCTGACGGCCTGTGCGATCTGGGTCGCGAGGTCCGACGTGCCCAGATCCGTGCTGACGGGGGCCGTCGTGTTCTGCTGCCCGGCGAAGACGTAGCTGTCGCCCTGTCGGGTGTTGAGCAGGTTGCCTAGGGAGGTCAGGGCCGACTGGGCGGCAGAGGCAGCCGTCGTGACGGTTGAGTAGGACAGCGTGCTGCCCAGAGTTGAGAGCGAACTCGTCAGGTCCTGGGCGATGGTGGAAATCTGGGACAGGGAACTCTGTGTTGTGGTCAGTGTCGTCTGGGCGTTCGTGACGTTGCTGTTCCAGGCGGCAACCTGCGTGATGGCGGGCTGAAGCGCGAGGGCCTGTGTCCGCGAAGACCCGAGATCGGCATAGCTGCTGGCCATAACGCCGGTTGTGGCCTGAAGCTGGAGGGAGTCTTTCGCCTGCGACAGATTCTGGACGCCGAGGAGAAGCTGGCTGGAGATTCCCCCGAAGCCGAAGCTGGAGATGGTTCCGGTCATGATCAGGTTCCGATTGCGCTCAGCAGGGCGCTGAACATTGTCTGGACGGTCGAAACGACCTTGGCGTTGGCAGCGTAGGCGTTCTGGAGCGTGACGATATTCGCCATTTCCGTGTCGATGGAGACGGTGGACGTTCCGGAAAGATTGGACGTCAGGCTGCTCTGCGTTGTCTGCGACAGAGCGAGGCCACTGCTTGCGTCGCTGGCCGTGGCCGCCTGATTGGCGGTCAGGGATGTCGCAAGGGAAATGATTTTCTGGTTGCCCGTGTATCCCGTGGACAGGGTTCCGGTCATTCCAAGATTGCTGCTGGGCGCGGCCGTCTGGGCGGTTCCGGAAGCATCGGAGGTTGTTCCGAACGTATAGCTCAGGACGTTCTGGATGGTCTGGGTGCCCGACGTCGTGCTGTCAAGCAGTTGGGACGGGTCGCTGGAATAGGTGCTGGAGACGCTGATGTCCTGCGAGAAACCCACGCTGCCGGCAGGAACAAGGTCTGTCTGGGAGGTTCCTGGAACGACGCCGTTTGTGCCCGATGTCGTGAACAGGGACATGCCCTGGGCCTGAAAACGGGTGGCGACCGTCGAAGACAGGGAGTCCAGCTGCGCCTGCATGATGGGGAGCGTCGTATCGCGCAGGGTGATGTTTGCGCCCAGCGTCCCGCCCGTCAGGTGGGTAGTAACATCGCGGCCATTCAGGGTGATGGCGGGGATGGTGTTGCTGGACGATGTGCCGGGATAGGTCGTGCTGACCGAAATCTGGGCAGAAGACGTGGTGAGCGGCCATGTGGACGAGACGGTTGCGCCACTGGAACTGCTGGTGTCGCGCGTAGGCAGGGTGATGCCGTCGGCCGTGGCGATGGTCATGTCGCCGTTTGCGGACTCGGACCATGAGACGGAAAGCTCGGAGGACAGGGAGGAGAGGGCCGTATAGCGCTGGTTTTCCAGCGCAGCCGTGTCCTGACCGGTGCTTTTGAGGTTCATGATCTTGGTGGACAGGGTGCCGATCGTGGTGAGGTCGGTATTGATGTCCGAGACCGAGGAAACGACAGCATTCTGGGCCGTTTGACGCTGGGTCTGATAGGCCGAAGCCAGCGTGTTGACGGACTGGGCGAAGGTGGACGCGGCGGAGACGACCGTGCTCTGGGCCGAGGCGCTGTCGGGAGTGGAGGTCAGGGATGTCAGGGCGGACTGAAGATTGCCCAGTTCATCCGAAAGCGTTCCGCTGCTGCCGGATGTGGCGCTGGTAGAGCCCTGAAGTGCTGTGATGTTGGACAGGGAATTGCTGGTGGCCGTGTAGGCCGCCACGTCCGCGTTCTGGGCGTAAAGCGCCTTCTGGACCTGCTGGTTGGTCGCGAGGGTGGTGGCGGCGGTGCGGACACCGTTGCCTGTGTTGCCAGCCACGCTCGACTGGACGTTGGCGCTTTCCTTGATGTAGCCGCTTGTCCCTGCATTGGAGACGTTGTTGGAGGCAACGGCCATGGCATTCTGAACGACATTCAGGCCGGAAGTTGCAATCGAGAGTGCGCTGTTCAGTCCCATGGAGCCGGTGTCCCTTCAGTCGTGCTTACTGGATCATCGCCAGGGTTGTCTGAAGAAGCTGGTCGGCCGTGGAGACGACTTTCGTGTTCGCGCCATAGGCCTGCTGCGCCACAATCAGCTTGCTGAGATCGCCTGTCAGATCGGTGGTGGATTCTTCGACCGAGGCCGTGCTCAGGGTGCCGGCGCCATTGGTATTGACGGCGTTGATCTGCGGGGTGCCGGACTGTGAGGTCGCGGTGTAGGCCTGTCCGTTCTGGGGGGAGAGGCTGTTGGGGTCGGCGAAGGTCGTCAGCGGGATCTTGGCGACGAGCTGGGAGTAGCCGTTGTCGAAGGTTGCCATGACCGAGCCGTCCGTCTGCATGGAAATGCCGGAGAACGTGCCGGTGGTCACGCTGTCGGAAACCCCCGTGACGCCCGTCGGGGTGGAGCCGTCCGTTGCGAGGCTGACGCCGCTCGTGCCGCCGATGGTTCCGAGGCTGACGGTCATGTCCTGGGGCGCACCGTCATATTCGAAGCTGGCCGTGGAGCCGGAGGCCTGGGTCTGTCCGTTGACGGAGGCGATGGCGCCGGTGGAGGAATCGAACTTCACGGTCGCACTGTTGGTCGCGTCATTGGGGTTGCTGACGGTCCAGGTGGTGGCGTCGACCTGCGTCCAGTTCAGGGAGACGGTCTGGGCGTTGCCTTTGCTGTCATAGGCTGTGGCCGACGTCGTGGCGCTTCCGCCGCTGGAAGTGGCGGTGCTGCCGATCTGGCCAGTCAGGGTCAGCTTCGTGCTCTCGGTCGGCTGGAACTTGATGGTGGAGGGCACCTGAATGGGGTTCAGCGTAGTGCTCAGGGTGCCTGTGGAGGCGTTGACGTTATAGCCTTCGAGGTAATAGCCGGACGTGTTGACCAGATAGCCGTTCTTGTCCTGCGAGAAGTCACCATTGCGGGTGTAATACTGCTGTGTGCCGAGGACGGGGGTGCTGTCGTTGCTCTGACCGGTGGCCTGCACGACGTTGAAGAACCCGTTACCGGAAATGGCGAGGGCCGTGCTGTTGGTCGAGGTCGTCACCATGCCCTGGTTGTCGTTGTGCTGGCGGGTGGTGGCGACGACGCTGTCGCTCAGGGATTCGCCGTCACTGGCGAGGCTGTTGTTGGTGACATAGTCCTCGAAGCTGGTGGTGCTGGCCTTGTAACCGTTGGTCTGGCTGTTGGCGATGTTGTTGGACAGGTCGCTGAAGGCGTGTGACTGCGAGTTCAGGCCGCTGACGGCGGTGTGAACCGCGTTGATGATCGAGGACATGGCATACTCCCGGACATGGAACAGGCTGCGGGTCGTATGCCCGAGCATCACTGCCGAGGATTCCACAGGGGATATTAAAGAAGTCCTTACAAGCGCAAAAAGGGCAGATTCGCCTGTTGTTACGAACGGAGACAAGGCTGGGACGGGGGCGAAAAAACGCTGGCGGCCTCTGGTTCTCCGGCCCTGAAACAGGCATGATACAGTGACATGCCAGAGCCAGATGAAGACCCCAAAAAGCCCTGTATTCCTGACGATTCTCCGGTAAGACCGGCCAGATTCGTTCATGGCAGCATCATGCGTCATGTCGTGACCATGGCCGGAACCGGGGCGATCGGGCTGATGGCCGTGTTTGCCGTGGATCTGCTCAATTACGGTTATATTTCCCATCTGCATGACAAGACACTGACGGCAGCGATCGCGTTTGCGACGGCAGTCAGTTACGTGCAGGTGTCGGTTTCCATTGGCATGACGATCGGGCTCGGGGCCTGCACGGGGCGGCTGATCGGGGCGTGTCAGCATGCCGAGGCGCGGCGGATGGCCTCGGCATTTCTGGTGGTCATGGTGGCGATTGCGGCCGTTCTGGGCCTGTTGACGGCGACCTTTGCCATGCCTCTGCTCGGGCTTCTGGGGGCGCATGGCGAGGCGCAGGAGCATGCGGCCACCTTCCTGCACATCGTGTCGCCGGCGCTGCCGCTTGTGTGTCTGGGGATGGCGCTGTCGTCACTGCTGCGGGCAGTCGGGGATGCGAAACGCTCGATGCGGGTGACACTGACCGGGGCGGCTGTGTCCGCGTGTCTGGACCCGATCATGATTTTCGGGCTGCATCTGGGGCTTGAGGGGGCTGCGATCAGCACGGTTCTGGCGCGGCTGGCCATTACGGCGAGCGGATTTCTGAACCTTCGGGGTCATGCCATGCTGGAATGGCCGCAGCGTTCCGCTTTCGGGCCGTCCACGCGGCTGATTGGCGGGATTGCGGTTCCGGCGATTGCGACCAATCTGGCGACGCCGACGGGCGCGCTGTTCGTGACGCATGCAATGGCGCGGTTCGGGCTCAATGCCGTCTCGGGACAGGCGACCATTGACCGGATCGTGCCGGTGGCGTTTTCGCTGGTTTTTGCACTGACGGGGTCGGTCGGGCCGATCATGGCGCAGAACCTAGGCGCGCGGCAGATCCATCGTGTGCAGGAGGCGCTTCTGGCGGCGCTGAAGCTGACGGCACTGTGTGTGGGCGTGACATGGCTGGTTCTGGCGGGGGCGCACACTTACATCATCCAGCTTTTTGAGCTTCAGGGTGTGGGCGTGGACATCGTACGGCTGTTCTGCTGCTGGCTGGTGCTGAGTTACATGTTCGTCGGATTGCTGTTTGTGGCCAATACGGCGTTCAACAATCTGGGGCACCCGTTCTATTCCACGGGTTTCAACTGGGGCCGGGCGACGCTGGGGACCATTCCGTTCGTCTGGATCGGGTCGGCTTATGGGCCGATCGGGATTCTGGTCGGGCAGTCGCTGGGCGTGGTGCTGTTTGGCAGTCTGGCCGTAGTGACGGCGTTTCGGGTCATCCGGAAGCTGGAGCCGGATATCGTAAGGCCCTGAGTTCGTTGTTCAGCGTGTCAGCACGGCCCCGGAGACCGGTGTTCTGGTCCGGGGCGGCGGAACGGGGGTCAGCGTGTGGAGAGCGCGCTCTGCTTGGCGGCTTTGAGGTTTCCCTTGGCGACTTTGCGCGCCTTGAGACGTTCGAGACGCTCTTTCATCGCCATCTTTTCGTAGCGGATGCGCTGACGGATCCAGTTCAGCATGCCTGATGCTGTCAGGACCGCGATGCCGACGAAGGTCCAGCGATCGAGCGGCTGTTTGAACAGGAAGTAGCTCAGCGCGACACCCCAGGCCATCTGGCTGTATTGCGGCAGGGCCACGCGGTTTGCTGGTGCTCTGGCGGTTGCGAGCATCATGCAGAGCTGTCCGAGGGCGGTCAGGAAGCCGTAGCCAAACAGGTAGAACCAGATCTTTGTGTTGGAGGGCCATGTGGCGTGGGCGAGCATGAGGAGACCGTTGCCGACCAGCGCACCCATCAGGCTGGACCCGAAGAGCGACAGGCGGACGGTTTCCTTGCTGGCGATCCGGTAAGCGATCACGCTGCCCGCATTGGCGCAGGCTGCCAGAAGCGCGCAGAGATGGCCCAGATTGAGCGGGCGCATTCCCGGACGCAGGACGATCAGAACGCCCGCAAAGCCGAGGCCGACCGCAAGCCATGCCCAGAACGTCACTTTCTCCTTGAGCAGCACGACGGAGAGGATCGTGACGAACAGCGGCATCAGGAAGGTGATCGACAGGGCCTCGGGCATCGAGAGCAGCATGAAGGCTTTGACGCTGGCGGCCGTGGCGACGAAGACGCAGATCGCGCGCAGCAGCCACATGCCGCGAAGCTTCGGGCGCACGATATCGAGGTAGGATTCGTTTGATTTACGGATGAAGGGAAGAATGAGGAACCCGAACACCCCGCCAAAAAACGCAACCTCGAAGGGATCGAGACTCCCGTCCAGCAGTTTGGAAAAGGCGTCGCTGATGGCGAACGCGGAGTATGCTCCGAAGGCCAGGGCCATTCCGGAGAAGAGGGTTTTGGTGTCCATAAGGCTCGGGGACTCTGACGGGAGAGAGAAGGAATCGTGCCGAAAAAATAACCCTGTGCCCTCTGAACGCATGACAGAGCGTTCGGGCCTGAATAGGGCATCGGTAATTGCGGTCAGGCTTCTTAGAAGAACTATTATTGAAATTCAAACCCGTTTCCGGGACTTCGAATATTTTCTTTGACAATTACGGTATAGATTGAATGATAACGTAAATTTATTTATTAATAACATTTATATTGTTATTAATAGGGAACAGGGCGGGGCTGGGGCAGGTTGAAGAAATCGACTCTGGTGTTCCTGTTCGTTATAGAGGCCGCACTCTTTCAATGTGATTTTCAGGGAAACGATCTGTGCAGTGTGAATGGCGTCGGTCTTACGACAGGCTTGTTCCGATGCTGATTAAAGAGCATTTCGGAGATCCGGGTGTGATGACCCGGCAGTTTCCCTACATGAAATCGACGTTCCTCTGGAAAGGGGATGATTTCATTCTCACGCCCGAAGCGCTCGCCAATCCGAAGAACAAGTATCATGGGCTTGAGCGGCTGGCGCTGGAGCATCATGAGGCCGGAGACTGGCGGCTGGCCGGGGAATACTGGCTGATTGCGGCGGGCTGGCGCCGGAACATGATGGACCCGGCCGACGAGCGGCATGTGGAAGCACTACAGTTCGCGCTGCGCCATGTCGAATATGACAGGGCGCTGGCAGACTGGAAAAAGAAGAAGCTCAGCCGCAACGCCATGCCCTATCCCAGCCAGTTCGGGCTTGCCGACGACTGAAACCGGGATTTGCCTGGATCTATGGGGTGAAGACCTGCTGATAGAAGGCGAGTTCCCGTTGCAGGGCGTCTTCTATGGTTTCGCGGGCGCGGAAGCCGTGGGCTTCCTCCGGATAGACGTGCAGGGCGGAATGTTCGAGTTTTGTGCGCATGGACTCCGCCTGTGACAGGGGAACGACTTTATCTGCGCCGCCATGCAGGAACAGGACAGGAACGGTAATGCCCTCGGCCTGCGTGAGGGGGGAACGTTTCAGATACACGGCCTCATCTTCGGGATAGGGGCCGATCAGCCCGTCCAGATAGCGGGCTTCAAACTTGTGCGTTTCTTCGGCGAGGGCTCGTAGATCCGTGACGCCATAGAGGGAGGTTCCAGCAGCGAAGAGATCCGACTGTGCGAGGGCGCCGAGAACGGTCAGGCCGCCGGCGCTGCTGCCGCGGATGACGCAGCGGGCGGGGTCGGCGAGGCCGCGGTCGAGCACAGCCTGCACGCCGGCGAGGCAGTCTTCGATATCCGCGACACCCCATTGTCCGTCCAGTGCTTCGCGGTAGGCGCGGCCGAAGCCGGTTGAGCCGCGATAATTGACGTCGAGGACGGCGAAACCGCGCGAGGTCCACCACTGCACCTTGAAGGCGAAGAACGGGTTGGCGCGGCCGGTCGGGCCGCCATGCGCCATGACGACGAGCGGGGGTTTTTCACCTTCCCGCAGGACGCTGGTGCTGCTGGCGGGGGCGTAGAACAGGGCGTGGGCCTGTGCGCCGTTTGCAGTTGGGAAGCTCAGGGGGGTGGGGGTTGCGATATCGGCTTTCGTGACGCCGTGCGGGAGGGTGACGCTGATGCGGAAGCGGTCGCAGGCTTTGCCGGGGCAGCCGAAGGCGATGGCGGCGGGGGCATCGGCCGGGGCGTCGATCCAGGCGAACTGTCCGTTTCCGAGAGGTTCGGGGACGTTGACGGGCGTGCCGAGCGCAAGTTCGGTCCAGCGCCCGTTGTCTTCCAGCAGGACGTGGTTGAGGCCGTGGCGGATGCCGAGGGCCAGCAGACGGTTTCCGGGCAGGGGCGCCATACTGCGCTGTCCGAAAACCCAGTGCGGCAGGCCGATTTCGGCGTTGGCACCGTCGAGGAAATGGGGGTGCCAGCCTGTCTCGTCATGGGAAAAGCGGACGGGGGTCCAGCGGCCCGAGGCGTCGGACGTGGCGTAGAGCGTGCCGTCTGGGGACCAGCAGGGTTCGATGATGCTGCACGGTTCAGGTCCGTTCAGGTCCGTAACAGGGCCGAGCGTTCCGGTTGTGCGGTCAAAGGGGGCGACGGAAAGCGTCGTGGCGGTCCAGGGCATGGCCGGGTCGTTCCAGCTGAACCAGGCCAGAAAATTTCCATCGGGTGAGGGCCGGGGGGCGGCGTAGAAATCCGCGCCTTCGACCAGCACGGTTTCGCGTCCGTCGGCCTGAACGTGAACGAGGGCTGCGACGGGCACACTTTTACCGTGGCTTTCGCGCACGCAGAACACGGCATCGGCAGCCGGATCGAACGTCAGGTCGGCGTAGCGGTGTTCGGGACTTTCACCCGCCGTAGCCCATTGCGTGGAGATGGTGCCGTCGCTGAACCAGACGCCGCCACGTTTGCGATCGCTGAAGACGACCTGCGGGGCGTTGTCTTTGGCGCTGTCTTTCAGGCGCATGTCCCATGCGCCGCCGCCATATTCATGCACGCGGGTGCCGACCGAGTATTCCGCCGGGATCAGGTCGCGGAGTGTTCCTTCAGGGTCGCGGGCCGTGATGACGGAGCGGCCCTGTTCGTCCGGGCGGCTTTCAAGCCAAAAGATCCACTCCCCAGCAGTACGCAGTTCGGAGAAGGACAGGGTGCGTCCGGCCACGAGTTCGGGCGTGACCCAGGACGGCCAGTGTCCCGACAAGGCTGCGGAAGATGAGGGGGAAGGGGGCGTCATTTTTCATCCTGTCTCCGATGCCGTAGTATCGTAGCCGGTGGCACTCTCTTCCGCCACAGCTTGAACAGGACCAGGACACTGTTTCATCTCAGTCATTTTCTCGATCACATGCTGGTGCAGTATGGCTATGGCGTCGTCGGCATCACCGTCATGTTCGAGAGCATGGGCCTTCCTCTTCCGGCGGAGAGCGTCATCATCGCCGCTTCGCTCTATGCGGGCAGCACCCATCATCTTGAAATCCGCTGGATCGCGCTGGCCGCCGTGCTCGGTGCCATCATGGGCGACAATATCGGCTATCTGATCGGCCATCACTTTGGTTACGGCATTCTGAAAAAGCACGGCCAGAAAGTCGGTCTGACCGAAGAGCGGCTGATGCTGGGGCGGTATCTGTTCCGCAGGCATGGCGGGATCGTCGTGTTTCTGGGGCGTTTCGTCGCGGTGCTGCGGGTGTTCGTGGCATTGCTGGCGGGAGCGAACCGGATGCCCTGGCATTCGTTTCTGTTCTTCAATGCGCTCGGTGGCATCTGCTGGGCCGGTGGCTATGCCTTTGTGACCTATGAGCTTGGCAAGCAGATCGAGAAGATCACTGGGCCGGTCGGGATCGCCATGGCGGTCGTGGGGGTCTGCTGTCTGATCGGGGCGCTCGTTTTTCTCAAGAAAAACGAGAAGCGCCTGACGGATGAGGCGCTCCGGCAGGCCGAGGAAGACGAAAAGCGCGAGGAATCGCGTGTGGACAAGAAATCGAGCTGACACAGACTGGAAGGACAGACGTCATGACACAGCCCTCCGCTCCCGAGTGGTCTACCGACTCTCTTGAACGTCTGGACGGAAAAACGGCGCTCATCACCGGATCGACAGGGGGGCTGGGGTTCGAGGTCGCCTGCGGGCTGGCCAGGCAGGGCGCTGCGATCGTGCTGAGCGGCCGCAGTCATGACAAGGGACAGGCGGCGCTGGCACGGCTTCATGAGCGCGTGCCGTTCGTCAAATCGCGGTTCGAGCTGCTGGATCTGGCGTCGCTGGCCGGGATCGAGGCGTTTGCGTCCGCGATGCGCAGCCGGGGCGAGCCGATCCATCTTCTGGCGAACAATGCCGGGGTCATGGGGCCTGCGACGCGTCTGACGACAAAAGACGGGTTCGAATTGCAGTTCGGCACCAATCATCTCGGGCACTTCGCTCTGACGGGGCGGCTGCTGCCGTTGCTGGCGGCGGGGAATGCCACGGTCATGACGGTGGCGTCTCTTGCGGCGCTGAAGGGGGAGATTCCGTTTGGTGACCTGAATGCGCGGCATTCCTACAATCCGATGGTGCGGTATCGTCAGAGCAAGCTGTCCAACCTGCTGTTTGCGCTCGAACTGAACCGCCGGGCTGCGAAAGCGCCCTGGCCCATCCATTCGCGTGCGGCGCATCCGGGCTGGGCGGCGAGTGATATCGTCGCGAATAACGGCAGTCTGGACCAGTCCGCCAACAAAGCCGCGCGGTTCATGCGCAGTCTGGCGCGCAGTGTCGCCGGGCCGGTGTTTCATGCCATGGGGCAGACGGTCGAGGAGGGGGCGTGGCCGCTGCTCTATGCTCTTGCCAGTCCGCAGGCGCATGACGGCAGCTATTATGGCCCGCAGGGGCCGGGAGAACGTCGTGGTGTGCCGGGGATCGCGGGGCTGCCGGCTCTGGCGCATGTACCCGAACTGGCCGCGCGTCTGTGGACCGTCTCGGAACAGATGACCGGCGTAAAATACGGCCTGATCTGAAAGTCATAAAAGTTTTTGGTGAAGCTTTTTTCAAAAAGCTTCGAAGACTGTCACTTTTTTGAAAAAAGGCGACACCCAAAAACTTTTGTTCGGGATCTTTCTCAGGGGCGGACGATGATCATGATGACGATGACCATCATCAGGATGGTGGGGACTTCGTTGGCGATCCGGTAGAATTTTTCCGGGTGCTGGTTGCGGTCTTCGGCGAAACCGCGACGCCATGTTCCGCAGGCACCGTGAAACCCGGCGAGGGCGAGGACGCAGATCAGCTTCGTCCACCACCAGCCCGCGTTCCAGTCGATCAGCCCGGGAATGGAGGCCAGGGCGCCGCCTGCGAGGAATGTCACGATCATGGCGGGCGTCATGATCTGACGCAGAAGCTTGCGCTCCATGACCTTGAACCGCTCGCTCTCGGCAGAACCCGGTACCACCTGACAGTGATAGACATACAGGCGCGGGAGATAGAACGTCCCGGCCATCCAGGCGATGAACGCCATGATGTGCACCGACAGGATCCAGCTCTGATACGTCGCGAGAAAGTCGGTCATGCGTGTTTCTGGCTTTCAAGCGTCCGGCGCAGCAGCGGTACCAGCTCGTCCAGATGGGCGATGCGGACCGAGCCTTCGACGGGCCAGAAGGGCGGTGCGGGCATGTCTTCAGGACGAAGCAGCACACAGGCCATGCCAGCCTTCCAGGCAGCTTCTGCTCCAGTATCGCTGTCTTCGATGACGACACAGCATTCTGGCAGAACGTCTTCGGTTTTTGCGGCGTACAGATAGACGTCCGGAGCGGGCTTGGGGCAGCCCATATCGTTAGCGGAGTGGACGCGGTTTTCGGGGAAATACTGCGACATTCCGGTTTTTTCGAACTTGGCTTCCATCTCACGGACGGAAGAATTCGAGCCGACGCGAACCGGCATTCCTGAAGACCGTACGCCTGCCAGCATTTCAGGCGCGCCGCCTACGGGTTCTGCGATTTTCTTCATCATCTGTACGAGATTTTCGCGCAGGATGACTGCCGTTTCGTCCGGCAGGGGATGACCGATTTCGTGTTCGAGTTCGGTTACGATCTGCGGGAGGGCCATGCCTGCGAAACGCTGATGCGCCTCTTCGTCGGAGATGGACATGCCCTTGGATCGGGCGAATTCCGCCGTGGCCCGGCAGGACGGGCCTTCGCTGTCCACGAGAACGCCGTCACAGTCGAAAATGACCAGTTTCAGCTGGCCTGCTGGATCCAGGGCGGTTGTCATACGGACCGTACCGCCTCGACGAGGGCCGCTACGTTTTCAGGGGGCGTATGCTGCATGACGCCGTGTCCGAGATTGAAAACATGGGGTTTTCCGCGCATTGCGTCGCGAATGGCCTGGGCTTCACGGATCATTTTCTCACCGCCGGAGAACAGGATCATCGGGTCCATGTTGCCCTGAAGGGTGAGGCCGGGAACGGCTTCGGACAGGAGTTCGGAAATCTGGGCCGGGTCGGCGACCGTGTCGAGCGCCAGCGTGTTGATACCGGTTTTCTGCGCGTATTCGCGGACCATGATGCCGCCGAGGCGTGGGAAGCCGATGAGCGGGGTGTTGGGGTGACGGGCGCGGATGTACGCGACGATCTGGCGTGTCGGTTCGATCACGTAGCGACGGAATGCGGAGGGGGGCAGGATCCCGGCCCAGGAATCGAACAGCATCACGGCTTCCGCGCCGGCTTCGATCTGGCCACAGAGCATCTCGGCGGTACTCGAGGTCAGGGTGTCGATCAGGCGATCGAACAGGGCCGGGTTGGTCTGCATCATGCGGCGGGTTTCGGCGAAATCCCGCGATCCACCGCCCTCGACCATGTAGCAGGCGACGGTGAACGGGCTGCCTGCGAAGCCCAGAAGGGTCGTGACGTCGGGAAGCTCTTTGGCGAGGCGGGACAAGGTCTCGCGCACTGGTGCAACGGCGTCCTGTACGCGCTTGGGATCGAGCCGGGCGAGGTCGGCTTCGGAGCGGATGGCGCCGAGGACCGGGCCGCGGCCGTCGATGAATTCAAGAGACTGACCCATGGCCCAGGGCAGGATCAGGATATCGGAAAACAGGATCGCGCCGTCCATGCCGTAGCGGCGGATGGGCTGGATTGTCAGCTCGGTGGCCATGTCGGGGGTCATGCACCGGGTGAGGAAGTCGGCCCTGTCGCGCATGGCGCGGAATTCGGGGAGATAGCGGCCTGCCTGACGCATGAGCCAGACCGGAGGCGGCCAGACGGCTTCACCACGGAGGGCCCGCAGAAGCGGTTTCGACGAGGGTGAGGAAGGTGCGTTTTCCGAAATCATGCCGCCCACTAATCATAAAAGAAAAAAGAAAGAAATGCTGGAGGTTAAGATGATCCCTGTGGATACCGGGGTACCCGGCTTTCTGAAAATGTACCCCGTCTTGTTCACACTGTGTACAACTCTGGAGGCCGCAGTCTGCAAGGGAGTCGTTGATTCTATCCCGAATTGCCCACAGAGAGGCTGTGTACAACCCCCAGTTCCGGCTGGTGTACCGTACAATCCACGGTACTCGGTACTCCTTTCGGGAGGGCAGGTACTATCCCCATGTACCCCAGTACTGACGCAATGCCTTCACAGGGTTTCCTGCAGTACTCGTCCTTCTTTCCGCAGTCGATAGTACGGAGTCGTACATCATGATGTCTTTCAGTACTTCCCTGATTCTTGCCAGCGGGTCGTCAGCCCGGCGCATGTTGCTCGAAAATGCGGGTCTTACGGTGCAGGCCAGACCGGTCGATCTCGATGAGGAGGCGCTGCGGCGGTCCTGCGAGGCGCAGGGGTATACGCTTTCGGAAACGGCGATTGCCCTGGCGGATGCAAAAGCCAATCTCGCGACACGGGATGTGGGCTTTGATGATCTGACGGTTGCGGCGGACCAGATTCTAGATCTGGACGGGGTGGCGTTTGCCAAACCGGGCTCTGTTGCTGAGGCAGGGGAACATCTGCGCCGGCTGCGGGGGCGGACGCATGTTCTGCGCACGGCGGTCGTTCTCTATAAGGGGGGTGAGAAAATCTGGGAGCATCTGGCGTCGCCGCGTCTGACGATGCGGGCGTTTTCGGAGGCGTTCCTTCAGGCCTATCTGGAGCGGGAAGGGGCGGCGATCCTGTCCTGTGTGGGGGCGTATCGGCTGGAAGGCCCCGGAATACAGCTTTTTTCGGCTGTCGAAGGGGCGCAGGATGCCGTTCTGGGGCTGCCCCTGCTTCCGTTATTGGAGGAACTGCGGAGGCTGAAGGCGATTTCGGCGTGAAAAACTGCTGTCAAAATCTGTTTTTCAGGCTTGTCAGGGCGAAATCATGACGATATACCGCCCTCATCCGGCTCCGTCCCAAAGGGGCCGCAGATGAAACATGTGGGGCCATAGCTCAGTTGGGAGAGCGCCTGAATGGCATTCAGGAGGTCGTCGGTTCGATCCCGATTGGCTCCACCAGTTTCCTTATCCCTGAAAATTTAAAATCTGAAATTTCCGTTCTGGTTCTGTCGAGGCTGGTCTGTGTCTGTTGACGCGGGCGTTCAGCTCTCATACGGCAGTCGGATGCAGACCGGAACGCCTTACGCCTCTTTGCCGACCCTCATGGATGCTGACCAGCGGTCGCTCTGGGGCGGCTGGCTGACGCGGACGGTGCTGCCGTTCTGGAGCGATGCTGGGTTTGATCGCACAAGGCGCCTGTATCACGAGCGTCTGACGTTTGCCGGGGAGCCTCTGGTTCTGGAGGCATCGCGGCTGATGGTGCAGGCGCGGCAGATTTCGACATTCTGTCGTGCGGCGCTGGACGGGCTGCATGAGGCGTCCGGGCAGGCGCTGATGTGTCTGGAAGAGGTCGAGCGGCTTTATCGCCATCGGGACGGGCAGGCGGGGTGGATCTTTTCCGTCGCACCGGACGGAACCCCGGTCGGGACGAAGCGGGACCTGTATGCACATGCTTTCATTCTGTTTGCTTATGGCTGGGCGTATCGCCTGAGCGGCAATCCGGATTTTCTGGTGGTGGCGCGGCAGACCGTGCTGGAGCTGCATCAGATTTTCCGGGCGAAGCATGGCGGGTTTCTGGACGAGGTGCCGCTGATAGGTGCGGTCCGGCACCAGAATCCGCACATGCATCTGCTTGAGGCGTTTCTGGTGCTGTTCGAGGTTTCGGGGGACAGCTTTTATCTGGACGAGGCGCGGTCTCTGGTGCGGCTGGCGCTAAGGAAGCTCATCCAGCCCGGATCGGGGGCGCTCCTTGAAGATTTCATGACAGACTGGCGCCCGACGGCCCCCGCAGGGGGCAATCGCGTGGAGCCGGGGCATCTTTTCGAATGGTCCTGGCTGTTGCGGGACTATCTGCGTCTGGAGCCTGGGACGCCGGAAGCCGGGGCGATTGGCCGGGCGGCGGAAGGATTGTTCGCGTTCGGAATGGCGCATGGCCTGGCGCGGGTCGGGGAGGGCGCCGTCGTGCGGGATGCCGTGACGGACGGGGGGCAGACCGTTGAAAATGCGACGCGGATCTGGCCGCAGACGGAGCTTTGCCGTCTGCTGGTCTGTCGGAATGAGAGACCGGATATTCTGCGGGGGCTGACGGAGCATTTCTTTGGAACGTTCAGTTCCGACCAGAAAAGCGCTTTGTGGGTGGACCGCTTCGACGCCTTCGGAAACGCGACCGTATCAGACGTGCCCGCCAGTTCACTCTATCATATTTATGGTGCGGCGCGGGAGTTCTGTGGACGTTAGACGGGTGAACCCGTTGCAATCCTATGTTAGCGTCACTTCCGGTAAACATGTCGGCAGCGACGGTGACTTCTGACAGGTGCTGCCCTGAGCGTCTTCTGAAGGAGAAATAGGATGCGTTACTCGAACGGTCTCTTCGCGGGTCTTGTGGCCGCTGCTCTTGTTGCGTCTTCGGCCCATGCCCAGTCCATTCCGGGTGTTGGCAGTGCGGGTAATGCCATGAGCGGCATGTCGGGCATGAGTGGCATGACCGGGGGCACCGGCATCATGGGCAGCATGCTGCCGAACGTGTCTTCCGCCAGCACGGGCAATGTTGCGGGTGTTCTGAGCTATTGTGTGCAGAACAACTATCTGAGCGGCAGCAGCGCCACTTCGGCCCTGAGCAGCCTGACGGGCAAGCAGGACGTGACGTCCTCCAGCGATTATGCCGCCGGGCAGCAGGGGCAGCTTCTGACGGGGGGCAGCAATCCGCTGTCGCTGTCGAGCCTCAAGGGGCAGATGAAGCAGAAGCTGTGCAGCATGATCCTCAACCGCGCCCAGAATCTTCTCTGACCTGTTCTGGTCTTCTCTTACTTGAGCCGGCCCGTCATGGATCAGTCATGGCGGGTTGGGTATTTCTGGAAAAAGGACAACTGGATCAGTGAAGTATCTCGTTACGGGTGGGGCCGGGTTTGTCGGAAGTCATCTGGCACAGGCTCTGGTGGATGGCGGACATGAGGTTGTCGTTCTCGACAATCTGAGCACGGGTCATCGGGCAGCCGTGCCGCAGGGCGCGCAGTTCATTCATGTCGATCTGGCGGATGCGGAGGCGACGGACCGGGCGGTGGCTTCGGGGCAGTGGGATGCGGTTCTGCATTTTGCGGCGCTGTCGCTTGTGGGCGAAAGCATGAGCCAGCCTTTCCTCTATCTGCGCCGGAATTACATTACGGCTCTGAACCTGATCGAGGCCTGCACGCGGCATGGCGTAAAGCGCTTTGTGTTCTCTTCGACGGCGGCGCTGTTTGGTGGCGATGACCGCCCGCCGCTGATTTCGGCGGATGCGCCGGTGGATCCGGGATCGCCTTATGGCGAGAGCAAATATCTGATCGAGCGGGCGCTGGTCTGGGCGGACCGGATCTGCGGCATGAAGAGCGCGTGCCTGCGTTATTTCAATGCGGCGGGTGCGGATGCACAGGGACGTCTGGGTGAGGATCACCGGCCGGAGACGCATCTCATTCCGTTGACGATCGACGCGGCGCTGGGACGTCGGGCCGGGCTGAAGCTGTTCGGAAATGACTATCCGACGCGCGATGGCACCTGTGTGCGCGATTATATTCATGTGACGGATCTGGCCGATGCGCATATCCGCGCCATGGGGCAGCTCGATGAGCGGTCCGTGACGTATAATCTGGGCAATGGTCTGGGCTTTACCAATCTGGAAGTCGTCCAGAGTGTCGAGCGCGTCAGCGGCCGGAAAGTGCCCTGGGAATGGGCGCCGCGCCGTGGGGGAGATCCGGCGGTTCTGGTGGCGGATTCTTCGCAGATCCGCAAGGAAACGGGCTGGGACCCGAAGTTCAGTCAGCTTGATGATATCGTCGAGACGGCCCTGCGCTGGCGTGTGGACCATCCGGACGGATATGGCGCTGCTTGAAGCGGTCGCTTAAAGGGGTTTGACCAGATCGGCCACGAGGCCACCGGTGGCGGTCAGGGCATCCTGAGGGGACAGTTCGATCAGGAGGCCCTGATGTCCGCCGTTGATGACCACGGGCGGACCGTCCATGCCGCATTGTTCGAAGGCCGTGGGGACGGCGCTGCGTTGTCCGAAGGGGCTCACGCCGCCGATGCGGTAGCCGGTGCGCTGTTCGGCGTCGGGGCGGGAGAGCATCTTGGCTTTCCGGCCTCCGAAGGCCTGTGCCACGCGGGCGAAATCCAGTTCGCGATCCGCGGGCAGCACCACACAGGCGGGGCGTCCGTCGATCTGGACCATCAGGGTCTTGAGGACGTGATCCGGCGACAGGCCCAGCGCTGCTGCGGCGGCCACGCCGAGTTTCCCTGCTGAGGGGTCGTAGTCATAGACATGGCGTTCATAGGAAATGCCGAGAGCGTCCAGTGTCAGGGTCGCGGATGTGTCCTGCACGTGTCCTCCTGTCCTTTGCGGTCATCACGAGGGGGTCAGGATGGCAGGCAGGCGCGTCCGATGCTAGGGTCGGGGGTATGATTCACCCTGTGGTTCGTTCATAATCATGGCTGGCGGTCTGCTGGCCTGCATGCTGGCTTCGGCTTTGCATTACCATCTGCCGCCGCGCATCCTGCCTGCGATCCAGCGGGTCGAGGGCGGGACGATGGGGCATGTCAGCACCAATACGGACGGCTCGGTCGATATCGGGCTCATGCAGATCAATTCGCGCTGGATTTTGCCGATCGCCTCCATAACCCGTCAGCCCGTGTCGCAGGTTGCGGCGCGTCTGGCGCTGGAGCCGTGTTTCAATATCGCGGCGGCGGCGATGATCCTGCGCAGGGCGCTGAATGAGGAGCATGGCAATCTGATGAAGGCGATCGGGGATTATCATTCCCGCACGCTGCCGCTCAATCTGGATTACCAGCGCAGGGTTGTGGCCGCGGCAGCCGCACTTTATCTGCGTCAGGGATAAGGCGTTCCGGTGAGGATGGTCAGGCCGTAAATGTTACTTTATAACACCTGAGCCTTGACCCCTGCCCCGAGGACCATGATGCGTTTTTTTCCGGCTTTTCTGCTGGCTGCACTGATTTCAGGACCTGTAGCCGTTGCTCAGACCGAGCCGGCGCAGGTTCCTGTCCTGTCTCCGGCCCGGTCTCCGGTGCGTGTGGTGTGCGTTGAAGCGGCCTGGTGTGATGTGGCGGCGCAGATCGGGGGGGAGGATGTGCAGACACAGGCTCTTCTGGCGACGCCGGGGATTGATCCGCATGATCTGACGCCCTCGCCCTCCATGGCACGCGCCATGGCAGGGGCGACCATCGCGGTGGTGAATGGCGCGACCTATGACGACTGGGCGCTTCCCTTTACGGCTTCCGTGCCGGAGCGGATCGTGGTGGCGTCTCTGGCGGGGTGGAGGCCCGGCGACAATCCGCATCTCTTTCTCGATCCGGTGGCGGTAGGGAAAGTTGCGCAGGTCTTTGCGGACAGGCTGTCGCATCAGCCGGGAATTTCGGCGTCGGACGTGGCGGAGCGGCTGGCGGCGTTCCGGAAAGAGCTGGAGGGCGTGACAGCCCGTCTGGCGGCGATGAAGGCCCGTCATGATGCCGTGCCCGTGCCCGTGGCGGCGGTGGAGCCGGTCGGAGAGACGTTGCTTCGGGATGCGGGGCTGGCGGTTGTGGATGAGAATTTTGCGCTTGCGATCATGAACCATGCGGAGCCGTCGCCGCGCGATGTGGCGCAGGTCGATATGCTGGTTGACGGGCGGAAGGTGCGGATGCTGATGACCAATCCGGCCATTCACTCGCCGCAGATCGACCGGCTGGTGGATCGGGCGCAGGCTGTGGGCTTGCCGGTCGTGGCGATTGGGGAGACTTTGCCACCGGGTCAGTCCTGGCAGGGCTGGGTTCATGGCATTCTTCAGACGGTGGAGCAGGCGCTGGATGATGGCGGAAAATAAACGGGTCTGCTGTCAGCCGGAGCGTGGGTTGGTTTTGCGGGATGTGACGCTCATGGCGGGATCGACCTGTGTGTTGCGGGAGGCGTCCCTGATGGTGCCGCTTTCGGGCATGACGCTTCTGTCGGGGCGGAACGGGGCGGGGAAGTCCACGCTGCTGCGGGCGATGCTGGGGCTGATCCCGCTTCAGGCGGGCGAAATTCTCACGCATGGTCTGTCGCCGGCGCAGGCCCGGCAGCATATCGGTTACATGCCGCAGAGTGTGACGGATGCGGCGTTGCTGCTTCCGGCGGTCAGTCATGTGCGGGCGGCGGTGGACGGCGTGCGCTGGGGGCTGCCGGTGCGTCTGCGGTCTCGGCGGGAAGAGGCGGACCGGCTTCTGGCGCTGACGGGGGCTTCGACGTTTGCGCATCGTCCGCTGGGGCTGCTGTCCGGCGGGGAGCGTCAGCGGGTCGGGCTGGCGCAGGCTCTGGCAGGGAATCCGGATCTGCTGTTGCTGGATGAGCCGCTGGCGGCGCTCGATCAGGCGGGGCAGGAGCGGACGGTGCGTCTGTTGCGGGATCTGACGGAGCGCCTGGGGATCGGGATTGTTCTGACGTCTCATGAAACCGAGGCCCTGTCCGGGGCTGTGACGCGGGTTGTGCAGCTTGTGGAAGGGGGGCTGCATGTTCGAGTTTGATTTCATGCGCCATGCCTTTGTGGGCGCGGCGGTTGTGTCTGTTCTGGCGGGGACGGTGGGCTGGTTCCTGATGCTGCGGCGTCAGGCGTTTGCGGCCCATGCGCTGTCGCATATCGGGTTCAGCGGTGCGGCCGGAGCGGTCTGGCTCGGCTTTCCGCCGCTTTCGGGAATGGTAGCGTTTAGTCTGATGGCGGGGTTCGTTATCGGGGCTGAGCGCGAAGGGGAGCGTGGCGTTCCCGCTCAGCGGGACAGCACGATCGGGCTTGTTCTGGCGGCCAGTCTGGGGCTTGGGGCGTGGTTCCTGCATATGAGCAACCGGGGCTCCAGCCTTGCGACCACGCTGCTGTTCGGGGATGTTCTGGGCATTGATGTGCCGACGCTGGAGGCGCTGTGCGGGGTGGCCGTGCTGTGTCTGGGGCTGCTGGCGTTTCTGGGGCGTCGGCTGCTGTTTGCCAGTCTGGCACCGGAAGTGGCGCGGGCGCGGGGTGTTCCGGCGCGGCTGGTGTCGGTGGTGTTCATGGCCGTGGCGGCGCTGGCCTGTGCGGCCTGTGCGGAAGTGGCCGGGGCGCTTCTGGCGTTCAGTCTGATGATCGGGCCTGCCGCGACGGCGCTGAAGCTCGGGCTGGGACCGTTGGCGGGGATTGCCGTTTCGGTCGGGCTGGCGCTGGGATTATCGTGGGGTGGACTGATGCTGTCCTGGGTGACGGATGCGCCGGTTCCGTTCTGGATCGGGCTTGGGGCTGCCCTGTCCTATGCGCTGGCCGATCTGTGGCGGCGGTTCAGAAGTCCGTAGCGTTCGTCAGCTTGAAATGCACCAGAGCGATGAATGCAGCCAGCATCACATGCATGATGATCAGCGCTTTCGTACCAATAACGGGAACATCGTTGGTTGTATCGGGTGTCTGCATGACGCGTATCCTGACGGTGTTGGGGGGGAATAGTCAATCCTGAACGGATTTTGAGGACATTTTGCGGCTGTTTTCTGCCGAACCTGAAAAACCAATCGTTTCGTGATATGTTATGCCCTTATGGAAAACGATACGAAAACAGTCCGAACCGGACGGGAGCATATTGATCCCGCGTCCATCGAAGTTTCTCCCAATGCCAAGCTGATGCTGATTCTGGCGGCTGTGGTCGCTGCGATCTGCGGCGGTCTGTATGGCTATGACACCGGCATCATCTCGGGCACGCTACCTCTGATCGGGGATGATTTCCATCTCAATGCCACCATGAAGGAATGGGTTGCTTCCGCGATCCTTCTGGGGGCGATTTTCGGTGCCTTTGGCGCGGGCAGTCTGTCGGAGAAGTTCGGGCGGCGGAACACCACCTGTCTGGTCAGTGGCGTGTTCGTGGCGGGGGCGACGGCCTGCTCGCTGGCGCCGGATGTCTGGAGCCTGATTGCGGCGCGTTTCGTGCTGGGTCTGGCGGTTGGCGGTTCGACGCAGGTCGTGCCGATGTATATTTCCGAACTGGCGCCGCAGGAGCGTCGTGGCACGCTGGTCACGATGTTCAATGTGGCGATCGGTCTGGGGATTCTGATTGCCAACATCATCGGCTTCACCCAGCGGACGGCGTGGGGCTGGCGCCCGATGGTGGGCATTGCCGCCATTCCGGCCGCGATCGTGTTCGTTTCCATGTTCTTCATGCCCAAGAGTCCGCGCTGGGCGGCTGAGAACGAAGGCATGAAGAGTGCCATCATCCAGCTCGGCCGGATCCGCACGACCAAGCGGGCCATTCGCCGGGAAGTTCAGACTATCCGTGAGAATGCGGAAGGGATCGAGCCGCAGAACCGTGGCTGGCGCGGTCTGTTCCAGCCCTGGGTGCGTCCTGCGCTCGTGGCGGCCCTTGGCGTTGCGTTCTTTACGCAATGCGGGGGGCTGGAGATGATGATCTACTATACCCCGACCTTCCTGAATGATGCGGGTTTCGGCACGTCCTCCGCCCTTCTGGCGTCGCTGGGTGTGGCGGTGATTTACTGCATCATGACGTTTCTGGGCTGCATGTTCGTGGACCGGATCGGCCGCCGTCGTCTGATGCTCATCATGGGGCCGGGGGCTGCGCTGTCGCTCGTAGGGCTTGGCGTGATGTTCCTGAGCCATCCGGCTCCGGGCAGCACGGGGGCCTATATGATCGTGGTGTTCCTGCTGCTGTTCATGATGTTCAATTCCGGCGGTATCCAGGTTTGTGGCTGGCTTTTGGGGGCCGAGATGTTCCCGCTCTCGATGCGTGGACAGGCGACCTCGCTTCATGCCGCGACGCTGTGGGGGGCTGATCTTCTGGTGACCAGCACGGCGCTGAGCATGGCTGAAGCCATCGGGCTGAGCTGGACAATGTGGTTCTATGCGTTCGTCAATCTGGCGTCCGTCATCTTCGTGTTCTTCTTCGTGCCGGAAACGGCCGGTGCGTCTCTGGAAGACATTGAAGAGGCGCTGGTTGAAAAGCGTTTCCGCCCCACGCGCGGGAATACGCGGATCGTGCAGAGCGAAGACGAGGACGTCGAAGAAGCTGCATGATACGCTCTCCCCTTCACGCAGAAGGGGAACCGACCAATGACGGATGTTATCGCACAGAGGGTTGCTGCCGCACGACGTGGCAGCAACCCTTCTGTTATCGGGCGTATGAAATCGGGCTGGCTGGTGATCGGGGAGACGCAGCCTCTGCCGGGATACTGTCAGCTTCTGGCCGATCCGGTTGTGCCGACACTTAATGATCTGCAGGGTGAGGCGCGGGCGCAGTATCTGGCCGATATGGCGTCGGTCGGGGATGCGCTGCTGGCGGTGACTGACGCGGTGCGGATCAATTATGAGACGTGGTGCAATCTGGCGCCGTCCCTGCATACGCATATCGTGCCGCGCTATGCGTCCGAAGATCCCGAAAAAGCCACACGTCCGGCGGGGACGGTTTATGATTATGAGGCCGCGCGTCCGTCCAGTGTGGAGCAGGATGGTCCGTTCATGGAGGCCATGCGCCGGTTTCTGGGACTAGCGTGAGAACAGATACCAGATCCGGAACACCGTATTTTCGGAAAACCGCTGTCGCCGGAGGGTGGGGTATCTGAACAGCAGGCGTAGACGGGCCGGGAAGGTGCGGGCCTGGACGATGTCGTTCAGCAGTCGCCTCGTCGGGGCGGACAGGATTTCCGGCTGGTTCAGAAGATGCTGCACGTTCGCATGAAAGATTGTCATGAAAGCGCGGGGACCGCGTCGGCAGGCGGCCCAGGCCCGTCGGATGAAGGAGCCGGTGGCGCCGACCGTGTTATGGGCATGCTGCCGGTAGTAGCTGACACAGCGGGTGTCGAAAATGATTTCTCCGCCCGCAGCGGCCGTCAGGAGATAGGCCCACCAGTCATGCAGGATCGACGGCGGCGGTGGGTTGTTTCGCAGCAGGCGGTGTGCGGCGGCGTTCAGCAGAACCGTATGGCCTGTGGCGATGTTCTGCGTCAGGGAGGCCGGGAAATCCGGTCTGTGTCGCAGGGGCGGGGATTTCTGAAAAATCACGAGATCCGCATTCGTCAGATACTGTCGGGCGCAGTACAGGAGCGGCGTTCCAACCGGGTGATGGTTGGCGGCATCCTGTGTGGCATTCATCGCCCATTCGAGTTTCTGCGGTTCCCAGATGTCGTCCTGATCGGCGAAGGCGACATAGGGTGTATCCGGTATGGCGTCGAGCAGATGGGCATAGGACCCGGCGACGCCAAGACGTTCATGACGGCTGGTGATTTCGATGCATTGTCCCTGTCCGGGGCCTTCGGCGAAAGCGCGCATCCGGCTTTTTGAGTTATCGGTGGAAGCATCGTCGCGCCAGTACAGGGTCCAGTCCGTATGGGTCTGGGCCAGGAGACTGGCAAGCTGTGCGTCCAGATAGGCTGTGCCGTTGTATAATGACAGGAGAATGGCGATGTGCCGGGAAGGTTCGGCCCTTTTCTGTGTCATGTTTCGGCCCCCGGGCTTAAGGCCGAAAGATGGAAAAAGGGAATCATTCCAACGCAACGCCAGAGAAAGACAGGCAGTTGCCCCCTGACGGGAGAGGGCAACGGTCGGTCAGGCTTCAGAAAACAGCTTGTGAACGATACGCGCCACGCTGTGGCGCCACTCTGGCATTTTCACACCAAAAACGCGATGGAGCTTGTCGTTGTCCATCCGGGAATCCTGTGGACGCTTGGCGGGGGTAGGCCAGTCCTCGGTGCGGATGGCATTGACCTGCGGCATGGTCTGGCCGTGTTTCGCGGCTTCTTCCAGCGCTGCGACGGCGAGGCCGTACCACGTGGTTTCGCCGGAGCCGCTGGCGTGGAAAATGCCTCTGTACTGTGGTTTCCAGCCGTCGCGTTCGATCAGGGCGATGATGGCAAGAATGGCTTCGGCCAGATCGTCCGAACTGGTCGGGTTGCCGCTCTGATCTCCCACCACCTTGAGCACGGGGTTTTTCGCGCCCGCATTGATCATGGTGCGCACGAAGTTCTTGCCGTGGGCGGAATAGACCCAGGCCGTGCGCAGGATGATGCTCTTGATGTTGGCGGTCAGGACAGCCTGCTCACCTTCAGCCTTGGTGCTGCCATAGACCGTCTCGGGAGACGTGGCGTCGTCTTCGGTATAGGGCGTGCCCTTGTCACCGGAGAAGACATAGTCCGTTGAGACGTGAATGAACGGGATGTCCGCCTCTGCACAGGCGGCCGCCAGCGCCGCCGGACCGGACGTGTTGGCGCGGGCAGCGCCCCCTTTTTCTGTTTCGGCCAGATCGACAGCCGTCCAGGCGGCCGCGTTCACCACGACCGAGGGTTTATACTTTTCGAAGGCGGCGGAAATCGTTTCCGGACGGTCGAAATCGAATTCCGGCCGTCCGATGCGGATGACGCGCTCATCGCCGAGCGTCTGAAGCGACGTGGCGAGCTGACCGTTGCCGCCGGTAACGAGGATGGGACCTGTGCCTGACATGGCCATGCTCACTTTTCGTACTGGAACCAGCCTTTGGATTCCGAGAAATTCGGTGCGACCAGATCCTTGTCGGACAGGACGGCATCAGCTTCGGAAACGGGCCAGTCGATCTTCAGTTCCGGGCAGTTCCAGATGACCGCACGTTCTGACACCTTGCTGTAGAGCGAGGTGCATTTGTACTGGACTTCGGTGTTTTCCTCGAGCGTGACGAAACCGTGCAGAAAGCCGGGCGGAATCCAGAGCTGAGACCAGTTTTCGGCAGAGAGTTCAGCACCAACCCATTTACCATAGGTCGGCGATCCCGTACGGGCATCGACGGCCACGTCCCAGATGGCACCGCGCGTGACGCGGACCAGCTTGCCCTGTGCGTAGGGGGCAAGCTGGCAGTGCAGGCCACGGACGACGCCCTTCTGGCGGGACAGGCTCTGGTTGTCCTGAACGAAGGGCAGCGTGATGCCGGCATCGTTCATGCGATCCACATTATAGGTTTCGGAGAAGAAGCCGCGATTGTCACCAAAACGGGGAGGCGTAACGAGAATGACCTCTGGAATGGAAAGACGTTCGACCTTCATGCTGAAGTCCTGTTCTGAGAATTGCTCAAGAGAAAGAGGGTCCGCCCGCTGGCCGATGCGGGCTGGAATCTCCGGGGAAAATCAGCTGTCGGCCAGTTCCCGAAGCAGGCGACCGAGTTCGGTCTTGCCCATGTTCTTGGCGTGCTCGCGAAGCTGGTCGGCATTGATGAACTTGTTGCGGAAGGCGACCTCGGCGGGAGAGCCGACCAGCATGCCCTGACGGGACTGGATGGTCTGCACGAAGGTTCCAGCCTGCATCAGGCTATCGGGCATTCCGGCGTCGAGCCAGGCGCAGCCACGGCCAAGGCGGTCCACCTGAAGCGTGCCCTCTTCAAGATACATGCGGTTGAGGTCGGTAATTTCCAGCTCGCCGCGGGGGCTGGGTTTCACCTTCTTGGCAAAATCCACGACGCGGTGGTCATAGAAATACAGCCCTGTGATGGCCCAGTGTGATTCCGGATGGGTCGGCTTTTCCTCGACTTTGAGGGCGAGGCCGCTCTCGTCGAAGGAGACAACGCCGTAACGCTCCGGATCGCGGACCTGATAGGCGAAGACGGTCGCGCCTTCGGGGCGGTTGGAGGCTGCGCGCAGCAGGACGCCGAGATGTTCGGAGAAAATCAGGTTGTCACCCAGCGCCAGTGCGCAGGGCGCGCCCTGAATCCAGTCTTCGGCGATAAGGAAGGCCTGTGCCAGACCGTCCGGAGAGGGCTGGACGCGATATTCGAAGGTCACGCCGAACTGCGAGCCGTCACCCAGAAGACGCTGGAACTGCGGCATATCATGGGGCGTCGTGATGATCATGATGTCCCGGATTCCCGCCAGCATCAGCGTGGAAAGGGGATAGTAGATCATTGGCTTGTCATAGACCGGCAGCAACTGCTTGGAGGCTGCCATCGTCATCGGATACAGGCGTGTGCCCGAACCGCCGGCGAGGATGATGCCCTTCATGGGCTTTGTCTCGATGGTGCTCACTTGCTGGCTCCCAGTCTCTGGCCTGTATAGCGCTTGGAACGGATGCCTTCCCACCAGGCGCGGTTGTCGAGATACCACTGGACCGTCTTGCGGATGCCACTTTCGAAATCGTGCGTCGCTTTCCAGTCGAGTTCCTTCTCGGCGTGGGACGGGTCGATTTCGTAGCGGAAATCATGGCCGGGGCGGTCGGTGACGAAGCGGATCAGGCGCTCGCGCGGTCCAGCCGGGTCGGGCTGAAGCTCGTCGAGGACGGCGCAGATCTTTTTGACGACTTCAAGATTCGTGCGGGGCTGGCGGGCGCCGATGGCATAGGTTTCGCCCGGTTTTCCGGTTTCGACGGCCTTGACGAGAGCTTCGGCATGATCTTCGACGAACAGCCAGTCGCGGACGTTCTCGCCCTTGCCGTAAACCGGAAGATCGCGGCCTTCGATCGCATTGATCGTGACCAGCGGGATCAGTTTTTCCGGAAAGTGCCAGATGCCGTAATTGTTGGTGGTGTTGGTGACGAAGGTCGGCAGGCCGTAGGTGTGGAACCAGGCGCGGACCAGATGGTCGGACGACGCCTTGGAGGCCGAGTACGGGCTGCGGGGATCGTAGGGGGTGGTTTCGGTGAAGGGTGGATCGTTCGGCTCCAGATGGCCGAAGACTTCGTCCGTGGAAATATGATGGAAGCGGAAGGCCTGCTTTTCGGAGTCTCCCAGTGTGTTCCAGTATTTGCGGGCCGCTTCGAGCAGGGAGTAGGTGCCGACGACGTTTGTCTGGATGAAAATGCCGGGGCCGTCGATCGAGCGGTCCACATGGCTTTCGGCCGCGAGATGCATGACGGCGTCGGGGCGGTATTCCTCGAACAGGCGCTGCATTTCCACGCCGTTCACAATATTGGCACGGGCATGGGAGTAACGGGGATCGCCTGCGACTTCGCTGACGGTATCTTCCGAGGCTGCATAAGTCATGCAGTCAACATTCAGGACCGAATGGTCCGTTTTCCGGATCAGATGGCGTATCACGGCCGATCCTATGAAGCCGCAACCGCCTGTCAGCAAAATCCGCATTTGAACCTCTTGGTTAAAATCAGGGTCTGAACCCCTGCAGAGTCATTTTATCTTACAGCGTTGTTGAAACGGCGCAAATAACGCTGCGATACTTTCTGTAACATCGCACGGATGATTTTTAAGGACTGCTTTCGCCTCTCGCGCTGGTCGGTCTGATGGGCTAATCCCACAGTCGTGCGGAGGCAGGAGAGGCAGGCATGCTGGCTGATACTTTGACACGCTCCCTGACGGATGTTCTGGAGCGGCCCGATCTGCGGGTGATTGCGGACGGGCTGGTTCCGATCCTGGATGTGTCACTGCCGCTTCCGTTCCGGATCGAGGGAGAACTGGTGCCGGGGCAGGCTTTCTGTCTGCACACGGCGACGCTCAAGCTCGGCGCGCTGTGTCTTGAGGCGCCGCGCCTTACGCCGACTTTCCTGCGTCATGCCATTGAACTGATGCGACTGCTGGAGCCGGGCGCCAATCCGTTTCTGGCCAGTTTTGCCGCGGCGCGCGTGGCGGTGCTGTTTCATGCGCTCGATACCGGAGATGTCGCCCCGCTTCCGTCCTGGCTGGCCGTGTTTGCGGGCGACGTGCCCGACGTGCCGAGCCTGTTGCAGAGCTGGGAGACGCTGAGCGCGTTTCTGCCGGATCTGCCGCCTTTCACGTTGGCCGAAGCCGGACGTCTGCAAGGGATTCTGGCCCGGTTGTGGCCTGTTCTGGCGCCCGCCGAAAACCTGATGAGTGGGGGCGGGGATTCCCGGCTGGCCGTTGATCCGCATACCGGGCTGAACCGGTATTCCAGCTCCCATCGTCCCCGGCCCTGGGCGATCACTTTTGGGTCATCGACGGCGTCTTCGCTGTCCGAACGGGGATTTGGGGGCGCGGAGGCCGCCCGACGCATCATGATGAGTGCGCTTCTGGCCAAGCAGGACCCGGATCTGGTGCAGGAAGGTGTTGTGCGCCGGGCCCGCGCGGCGATCGGGGCCCATTATGAGCTGCCGGAAGATGCGGTTCTGCTGTCGGCGTCCGGGACGGACTGTGAACTTGCGGTTCTGGCTCTTGTCGCGGCGGGGACAGAGCGTCCGGTAACGTCCATCCTTCTGGCCCCCGATGAAACGGGCAGCGGGGTGCCTCTTGCGGCCTGTGGACGGCATTTCGCGACGGACAGTGCCTGTTCCACGCTGGTGGGCAAAGGCGAGGTGATCGAAGGGTTTTCTCCGGAGACGCGGCTGATTGGTGTTGATATCCGTGCGGCTGATGGCACGGCGCGGCCCGTTGCGGAGATCAACGCGCAATGTGCGGCACTGGTGCGGCGGGAGGTGGCCGAGGGACGTCATGTGCTGCTGCATCGGCTGGACCAGTCCAAGACCGGGCTTGCCGCGCCGGACATGGATCTTGTCTGGGAATTGTGTACCGAGCTGGGCGACCGGCTCAGCGTGGTTGTGGATGTCTGTCAGGCGCGACTGAGTCCGTCGCGGGTGGCAGACTGGGTGGAGCGGGGAATCATTGTCATGGTGACCGGCTCCAAATTCTTTACCGGGCCGCCGTTTTGCGGGGCCATTCTCCTTCCCCCCGAAATCCGCCGTCGTTTGCCGTCCCTGTCACTTCCTAAGGGATTGCGGGCCTATGGCAACCGCGATGAGTGGCCGGAAGGTGCGGATGCTTCGGCGCTCAATAACGGCCACAATATCGGGCTGGCCTTGCGCTGGTATGCGGCGCTGGCCGAAATGGACGCGCTGTTTGCGCTGCCCGATCCGGTCATTCGCAGTCGTCTGACGCGGTTCATGACGGAGGCCGTTGCCATGGTGCGTGCCCGTCCCGTCCTGACCATGCTGCCCATGGGAACGCCTTTTGATGACGGGCGCTGGGATGCCGTTCCGACCATCCTGTCGTTTCTGGTGGAGGACCCGCATGCGCCCGGCCAGCCCCTTGCGCTGGAAGATGCGCGACGGCTGCATCGCTGGCTGAATGCGGATCTGTCGCCCTGGGTGGCGGAAGGAGAGGGCAGTCTGCTCTGTGTTCTGGGTCAGCCCGTCCCGGTGCCGCATCCGATGCTGGATGGACCGGCGGGTGCGCTGCGTTTGTGTGCGGGTGCGCGGCTGGTTTCGGGAGAGCCGTCGCATGAAGGGCTGGACGAGGAGCGCCGCTTGCAGCGCGAATGCATGGATGCGCGCCGGGTGCTTGGAAAACTGGAACTGATCCTGAAACACTGGGATGTTCTGCTGGACGCGAACCCTGTCCCCCGTTACGCCCCATTAGCATGACCCAGACAGATAAAGCGGTCCCGCACGGGCATTTTCTCGATACGCCGGAACTGCCGAAGGGCGTTACCCGGTTCTGGATGATTCGCCACGCGGTCGTGGAAGCCAGTGCGCGCAAGACGATGTATGGGGCGCTCGATGTGCCGCTGTGCCGGGAAGCGATGGCAAGCCAGCAGGGCGGCTATGCCACGCTGGCGCGGCGTCTGCCGATTGATGCGCTGTGGTACAGTTCACCGCTCCAGCGCGCACGCGACACGGCGAGCGAAATCCGTAAGGCGGGAGCATTCTCGCAGGATGTGACGATTGACGGCCGTTTCATCGAGCAGTCGATCGGGGAATGGCATGGAACGCCGCATACGGAGTTCATGTCTCTGCTGCGTCTGCCGCCCAATCCGTTCTGGTCCATTTCTGCCTGTGAACTGCCGCCGGGCGGCGAGAGCATGCTGGATGTCTGTGCGCGTGTGGCGCATGGTCTGGAGGATCTGGCGAATGCCCATGAAGGTGAGGACATGGTTGTCGTCAGTCATGGGGGGGCCATCCGCGCGGCTCTGGCGCATGCGCTGGGCGTTCATCCCGATACGGCGCTGCGGTTTTCGATCCAGAACCTGTCCATTACCATTCTGGAGCGTATCGATTGCCTGTGGCGTGTCGTGACGGTTAACGAACTGCCAGATTTCCGGGGCTGAACTTGCGGGGGCAGTCTCTGGCTTTCAGGGGCTGCCGAAAAGCACAAAAAGACCCTTGGCGGCCTTTGGAAATTCAGTATGAATTTTTTTGGAAATAACCGGAGACGGGCATGGTGGGCACACAAGGGCTCGAACCTTGGACCCGCTGATTAAGAGTTACGCCCGGCGAAATACAGTTAAGACGCAGGGAAACGCAAAATAGCGCAATAACAACGCCTTACAGGAAGGCGTCTGAGACGGTTCATGCAAAGAGATGCACCCAAATGCACCGGTTGCTATTTCAGATGAGTCCGGATTGAGTCCGCGAAAACACGTCAGCGGGTCCGGATAGGGGAAATGGGCAAAATGACATTCAGGGAGCTACACAATTACGGTGTTATAGGTGTTATTAGTGTTACTCACATATATAATATACTGATTTCATTGTGTTTTTCTCCGGTTTTCCCACTAACACCTTTCGGTTTCGAAGGTGTTAAAGGTGTTATGGAGCCTCAGGCATGAGGTTTTCAAAACGGGAAATAGACGCCCTCACCTGCCCGCCAGGTAAACGGGACGCTTTGTTTTCGGATACGGAGACCAAGGGTTTTCTGGTCCGTGTCACGGCAACCGGAGCAAAGATCTTCCTCTTTCAGTATCGCTACGCGGGGAAGGTCCGTCGTCTCAAACTAGGAGAGTATGGGGCTGTCACCATTGCCCAGGCTCGGAAGATAGCTGAAGAGGCTCGTGGGCGCGTCCTGGCTGGTGGAGATCCAGTAGGCGAACGCAAGGCGGAGGTGGTGGCCTATCAAACCTCCCTTCAGGAGCAGGCAGCGCAGGCCGTGATAGATGCCCTGACCTTGGATGTCCTGATTGATCGCTGGGCCAGCATGGCGCTCAGGGAACATAGCGCGGTCTACAAAAAGGAAGGGCCGCAGCGCATCCGGTATAATTTCCAGCAGTTTCTTGCTCGTCCTGCCCAGTCCCTGACCGTCTCTGAGCTTCAGGCGCGGCTGGATGAGATCGCAGCAGAGCACCCCACCACGGCCCGGCGTCTGCAAGCTTATGCCCGCGCCATGTATGCCTGGGCTGTGAAGCGTCAGCTGGTGGATGATAATCCGTTTGCCCGCCTGATTGTGGAAGGACGGGAGGTTTCGCGGGATCGCGTTCTGACGGATGACGAGATCGGTGAAATCTGGCGGGCGGCCGGACAGATGGCCTATCCTTTCGGACCGTTCTTCCGGTTGCTGCTGCTCACTCTTCAACGCCGGACAGAGGTTGCGGAGATGCGGTGGGAGGAGATCTCGCCCGATCTGACGACCTGGACGATCCCGGCCGAACGGACGAAGAACAGCAGAGCCCATATCGTCCATCTCTCAGAACCGGCGCGCCACGTCCTGGCGGCGCTGCACAGGCAGACAGATCCAAAGACAGGCGCCATCTCGGCTTACGTCTTCACCAATACTGGCAGAACGCCCATCTCGGACTTCTCAGGAGCCAAGGAACGGCTGGAAAAGCTGATTGAGGTGGAGCGGGCTCAAAATTCGCTGGGAAAAGAAGTCTGCACCCTGCCCGCGCCGGGCTGGCGGTTACATGACCTGAGACGGACGGGTGTGACGGTAATGGCTCGTCTTGGGGTCGGGCCGCATGTGGCTGATCGGGTGCTGAACCATGTGCAGGGGACGATTAAGGGCGTGGCTGCTGTCTATCAGCGGCATGAGTTTCTGAAAGAACGGGAGATTGCTCTGGATCGCTGGGCTGCCCATGTCCTTTACATTGTAGGAGGAACTGATTTTTTTGCTGCTACGAATGGGCAGGTCGTTCCGCTACGGCTTGGCTGAAGGTGCAAAAGCAAAGCCTTTCTTTGCAGTATGTTAAAATGTCCTTTCATATAAAGTTAGGAATTATCTGACATTATTCAGACGTATTGGAAGGATAGGAAAAGACTTGAAGGGGGAACGTCACACCTCATTTGTAATGTGGTTGAATGTTGTTCCTGCGTTCATATCTTTGTAAGTAGGCTTTACGTTGAGGAGGGAGAGACCCCGAAACAGCTATGCGTTTTGTATTGAAGAATGAGAAAGGAGGATCAAATGGCACACCGCGCAGCAGTCGTCGCAAATAAATTCCTCTCTCTGGCTAGACAGGCCGGTCAAACTCTCACTCCCATGCAACTCCTAAAGTTGGTCTATCTCGCCCATGGATGGACACTCGGATTATATCGCCGTCCGTTGATCTCTGACCCTATTGAAGCTTGGAAGTACGGTCCTGTTATTCCAACGCTCTATAACGAGATACGCTCTTACAGGAGCGATCCTGTTAGTCAGCCCATCCTTGGGTTTCACGATACGCTTTCTTCAGATGAGGATGCTGTCGTGCAGCGGGTCTACGATATCTATGGCGGTTTGAGTGGTCCCGCACTAAGTCGCCTAACACATGCTCCTGGCACTCCGTGGTCTCAGACATATGAGCCTCTGTCATTTGGAGAGAGAATTCCAAATGATGTGATCCAGGATTATTACGTCCAGCGGGTAAAGTCCTGAGTGACACAAGAGCCCCCTGATCCAGAATCTAAAATACCTGGGCTTTCCCCTGAAGAGGAGGAAGCTCTTTCTGGTTCAGGGGAGAAAAGTGACAGCGGTACAGCTGAAAGCCGTATGTTCGCTTCCGGAAAATCCGCAGACGAGATTAAGCAGAAAGCGGAAGAGGCAGAGGCAAACCGGACTGAGAAATTCAAGGATCATTTTGAAAATCTGATCGTATGCGGCGTTTATGCATCCGCTTTCTTTTTTGGAATCGTGTGTCTCTGCTGGCTGCTTAATATTATCTTTCCCGATAAATGGAGATGGCTCTCTGCAGCTGAAATCTCGAAACTGCAGGGATTTGTCACCGGTGGTGTCATAGCTTCTACCGCCTTGGGACAGATTAAAAAGCGGATACAATAATCCTAAGCTGCCAATCGCTCACAGAACGAAGCTAGCTCTTGATGGTGCAGCAGATGGACGCCGGTGGTAGCTGCGAGCTGACGGGCTGGAATGGTGTAACCGGCATTTGAAACCACGATAGCTGCATCGGCCTGCTGGTGCTGCTTGGCGGTATAAACCTCCTGCACGGCTTTGTTGCCGACAGGCTGGCTATAGAGCTTGCACTGAACCACGATTTTTCGGCCGCCTTTGGTGGCGATGATGTCCGCGCCTTGGTCGCCGCTGGCCTGTGTTACGCGGGCGTCCCATCCAGCTTGCTCCAAGAGTAGGGCACAGTGTCGCTCGTAGTCGAAGGGGTCCATCTGAGGATCGAACACACGCGGATCACTCAGGGGCTTTTGGTTGAGGATAGCGCCGGGCGGTGTGCGCTGGGCGATCTCCTCAATCCGGGCTTCTGCACGGGCTTTGAGAAGCGGCCATTGGTCCGTCAGACCTTCAACCTGGAGGAGGGGCAGGATACGGGTGTTGCAGAAATAGCCGATTTCCTTGGCCCATTTGGTCAGATGGATCGTGCCATAGGCATCTGTTGTCACCAGTTGCAGGCGGCGGATCTGCAAGGCCGTAGCCTGGTCTCGGATCTCTTTGTCGATAATCCCCCATGCCCGGCTCTCTCGGGCGGCCCGGCGACGTGCGCGTAATACGAAGAACCCGATCACACCTCCTACAAACAGAGCGAGGATCAGCAGTCCGCCAGATCCTGAATTCTGATTTGGTGCGGATTTGGAAACAGAAGGCGGCGTGGTGGCAGGTGCGGGATCACCTGGTGCGGAGTTGTCTTCCGCCGGTGTGCTCGCTGCCGGCTCCGCGTCATGCCGTGGTTTCTCCCATCCCTTCGGCAGGACATCGGTGGCCTTGTCAGAAGCCTGTGGCGTCTCTGGATCTGGGCTTGCAGGGGCAAGCTGCACCGGACCGTCTGTTGGGGCCTCAGCAGAAGGCTGAGGAGGTATGGGCAGGCCGGCCGATACCTGCTGGGGAAGGAAGAACAGTGGGGGCATGCCGGTGCGTGGTGGATCTCGGCGCAAGAGGAGCAGTCCGTTTTCCTGGCTGATCTGTTCCCATTTCTCGCTGGGATCTACCTGAAAGCACCGACCATCCGTGATGACGAAATGGACCCAGCCGGGATCGTTCTGGCGCGGATCCCCGTGATTGGCGAGAGCGCGCGTGGCCCGTGGATTTACACAGGCGTAGGACTGCCCGGTGGGATGAAAAACGCCGTCTGCCAGGGCGGTGGTAGGAGAGAGCAGCGCAAGGGCCATAAGAAGTGTTTTGGTATTAAGGCCGCGCATTCTTTCTCCTGACGTTCTCAATGACTGTTCTCGGTATTGTAGAGAAGGATCTCGCCGTTGCTCATCGGGACGTCTCCTTCGTCAGATTCCCGCTAGGGCTGTTGTTGATATCTTTCATCTCAACCGGGATTATTTTTGCGTGGCCACTGAAAGTTTTCCGGATAATCGTTGAACCATTCTGTCGGTTCGTTGCCGTCAATTGCCCACCACATGCGGCCGCCCATCTCCAGATTGATCACCACATCAATGTCGTAGTCTTTTGACTGAGCAGGGTCGGGCCAAGAGATTCTGAAATATTCTACAAATTCTTTCGGTGTATGGGGCTGCTTAGGATTGCCTTTTTCTCCGGGGCGCATCGTTGAATATTTGTACGCTACAAATTCAGGATGCGCTTTCAGGAGCAGGTATCGCTTTTGCAAGCAGTATTCCAAAACCTCAAGAAACAGCTCGCGTTTTTCATGTGGGTCGAGCTCAGGGAAGCTTTCGTCAGTGACTGTCGAATAAAACAGGTAGAGATCATCCCCACCATATTCGATCCAGTTGCGAACCTGTGCATCTGTAAAGGCTGGCATTTTCAGTCCTTCAGCCGCACGCCGGGGCCGCCTCCGTTTTGGGGGATGAACTCTACGCCTGCGGCTTCCAAGGCTTTGCGGATGGCTGTGATCGTGCTGGCACGCGGGGCTGTTGCGCCGTCTTCAAAGCGGACAAGAGTGCTTTTTGGGACGCCGCTGACAGTCACTAATTCATCGCGGCTCCAGTTGAGCAATCCTCTTGCTGCTCTCACCTGTGCCGCTGAAATGGTATCCACAATATCATTTCCGCTTGCTTCTGATGCGAGAGAGTGACACTCTCCGTATCGTTCTGCAAGGAACAAACCGTTTTACGGCTGGATGAGATGCTACCAACACCTCGCCCAGCCTAACCACATACCGAGAGGGACCTCGGCAATGGCTATTCATGCCTTTACCACGTCCGGCTTGCGCCGGGCAGTGATCGCTTCTGCGCATCTTGTGTCTGAGGCGGCCCCCGCTGTTCTTGGCGCGGGTCTGTTCCTGCTTTCTGCTCTCACGCTGGCCCAGCCGGAGCATCTGCACGACCCGGCGAAATCCGTTCGTCACCATCATGCCAGCCCCACACTCCTGCTGGCTTCTGCGAAAGCAGGAGAGGCGCGGCCATGACACACAATCAATCCAAAGCCAGAACGGCGACTGTGGCGGGTTTGGCCCGTCTCGCCGGGCTTGCTGCCATAACGGGGACGGATGCCATCACGGCGGACTCTGTGACGCTCTGCGCGCCTCCTGCTGATGCGCGTCTGGTCGGACTGTGTGCGGATCTGGGGGCTACTGAACGGGAGCGCCATCGTCAGATAGGGGCAGCGCGCAATCTTCCGGCCGTCCAGTTGGGTGGATTGCTGGCCCGGCGTCAGGTTCTGATTGCAGAGGTCTGCGACATGAAGGCAGCAACTCGGGAGGGCCTCAAAGCCAAGGCCCGCGCTGTCCGGCTGGTGCTGGGTGACGCTGTGGTGCCGCGCAACATGCGGGAAGCCCTGATGCGCTCTCTGCTGGAAGACATGCAGGGAGGGCTTCTGTGATGCAGACAATTACGAATGATGCAGGGTGCTGTGCTGGAAGCCGGCTTTCTTCTGATGCTGTCCTGGTCCGTTTGTGTGGTGAGTTCGTCCAGGTGATGCGGGCCAAGGATGAGCTGATGGAGAAGGATCCTGCCAGCCCTGAGGCGCAGGCTGTGTCCGATCGGGCGCGTGAGCTGCTGGATGATCTCCTGGTGCAGCGGGCGACAACGCCGGAAGGGCATAAGGCTCAGATGGAAGCTCTGGCTGCGCTGGGGCGGCCGCAGATGGATTATGATCGTTTGATCGCCGAGGCTCCGGACTGGTTCGGGCAGGTGGCTGCGGCGATCCTGCGGGATCAGGCGCAGGTCATGCACGCTGGCCCGGCGCAATCGCCTGTCTCCGTGTCTGCGGCTATGTCTGGGCCTTATGAGGCCGCGCAACGGATGCGCCGGGCCCAGCGTCTCAAGGATCAGCGGACAGACGCTGCCGAGGTTTTGACGGGGCCTGGAGAAATTGTGCAGCAGAGGCGGCTTGCTTTGGACGCGGCTGCGGCGGAAAGCGTGGAGCTTGCCCTACACGATATGCTGCCGCTCTTGCCGTCCGTATCGCTGGCTGACGCTGCTGTACAGGTCTTTACAGCATTGGAAACGCTCAGGGCGGTGGATCTGGAGCCTGTTGGTGGAAGCGCTCCGCTGTATCGTTCGGAGAATGTGACGCGGGTGGTCAGGTGTCTGTCCTCTGCTCTGCCAGTTCTCATCAAAGCCAGTGAGCGCGATCTGAGCGGTGTGGTGGATGCAGTGACGCTCCAGATGCCAGAGCAGGAGCATGGGCTGTTCGGGCAGCTCTGGCGGGGTGCTGAGGTGACGGCATGAATAGGGCCATGTCGCTATCGGTCGGCTCCATGTCCTCGGGTTCTGTTCACGGCTTGTTTCCCGTTTGCGCCGGGCGCATGGTGACCGCTGGCGCGGCTAGGTTTGGCCGCCGAACGCCGGGACCCCACGTCTGGCCCGCCGCGCCGCTCCAGTTCATGCGTGGGGACGGCTGGCGTGGGGCGGCTATGAGTCATCAATCCGATGCAGCAGAGCGGTTTGCTCGTGGTGAATGCGTATTTTTGCATGAGATGATTCCAGTTTGGGCGCCGGAGGAACTGGAAAAATTCGTCGTCACTGCTCGCATGGTGCAGCGCTTTGGTGGGTTTGAGAAAAACCGGAACGATGATGTTCGCCGGGTGCTCAAAACGTCAGGTATTATTGAAGGAGAGGGGCTCCCGCCTGGTTGCGTGTGGCCAAATGAAGGTTTGGCTCGTGTACTGAAATTTGACTGGGAGCTAGCAGAAAAATGGAAGCGGCTAGACGAAAAAATTCGTGAGATTTTGGTTCAGCCCAATGTTCGAACGGGCTTTATCGACACGCGAAGCGAATATGGCGACGTAAAGGAGTGTCACCATCGCATGTGGGCGCATCGTCATATTGGCATGCCGCACCCAGATGCAGTCGATGCAAATTATTTGTTTCTTGAAGGTCTCAAGGTCTTTGGAAAAGAGAGCCGGCAGACATGGTGTGCTGCTGAAGTAGAGGTCCGCGGAGAGCAGAAACCAGTAAGCGCCAATTACGTGGAACCTGTCGCCCCTGAACTTGCTGTCAGGCAGGGCAAGCGCGGATTTGACGATAACAAGCTGCTGGAAAAGATGAAAGCCGAGCTTGAGAGCAAGAAGTACCCGAACCTCTGGCAGGCAGTTTGCGCGTTTGCAGCTGAGGCGGATGGTCGCGGTACGATTGAATCCAAAGAAAAGCGCCTAGAGAAGAAATTCAAAGAAAAATATCCGAAAGAAGCTGAGCATTTCGGGGTTCATCGAAAACGTCCAAGGTCCTCATGACTTCTCATTTTTCATTTCTGAGAAGTTCTCCGAAGAAATGAGAAGGCGTGTCGTTCCACTGAGTAGCCGCACCAGTTCGCAATAAGGCGGATTGGAAGGAGCGGAGTATCGCAAATGGAAATGTCGGTTGTCCGTGAAGAGCGGAGCCGTGGAGGAGCGCGTGTGAGTGCTCGTCGCCTGGTGCTGTCCGAGATCGAGACAGCGGAAGAGCTCTCGCTCTCTGTTCGTACCTTGCAGGCCATGCGTTTGGAGGGGACCGGACCCGCCTTTATCAAATTGACGCAGCGCCGGATTGGTTATGCGCTCTCTGAGCTGGAACGCTGGATTTCTGAGCGCTCTGTGCGTTCCACGGCAGAGGCAACGGTTCGTGCCCAGCGGGAGGCCGCATCATGTTGACAGCCTCTCATACAGTTCCTGCGGGTGCGCCATCATTGCGCCGGGCCGGTGGTCTGCTCTGGCCTTGCCTGGAGGATGCCAAGCCGGATCTTCTCACGCGCCTCCTGACGTTCTTTCGTGGCTGTGACGACTACGTGCAGAACAGTCCCTGGCGTCGTGACATGAGCGAGACCCTGCGCCTGCATGGTCGGCATGAGTTCCGGCCGATGCCGTCTCAGGCTGCTGTGGTGGGCCTTCTTACGGCCTGGGCAGAACTGCGGAAGGTCTTGCTGGCTGACGACGCCTTTCTTGCCCTGGTCCAGCCGAACGCGCCGGAAGACGCTGCGGATCAGTTCCAGTCCCTCAAAGCAGCTCTGATGTGGTTTCGTGTCGGACTGGATCGGGATGTCCGCACGGTAGAGGCGCGGAACTGGCTGGATGCGATCGGCTGGCAGGACGTTCTTGCGCTGGCAGAAAAGCGGGATCAGGCAGCCGAGCGTTTGATCGCCGGGAGAGCCGTTGTCGGTGCGGAAGGGGACATTGCGGCGCTTCCTGCGGTCCAGCGGGAGGGCGCGGTATGATCCAGGTGATGCCTTTCCAGTTTGAAGGTCAGAATGTCCGGGTCGTGAACCGTGAGGGTGTCGCCTGGTGGGTACTGGCGGATGTGTGCGGACTTCTCGGCCATAGCAATCCGTCTGTAGCGGGTCGGCGTCTGGATGATGACGAAAAGGATACCCTAAACATTAGCGAGGGCATCCGGGACGGCGGGGTCTTTGCTGACGGACGGGCTCAGTCCGTTGTCCTCATCAATGAATCCGGTCTCTGGTCTTTGGTCCTGACAAGCCGGAAGCCTGCTGCAAAGCGGTTCAAGAAGTGGGTGACAGGTGAGGTCATTCCTTCAATTCGCCGGACTGGGGCTTATGTCGCGTCTGCTGTGGGCGACACATCCGAGACGCTGATGGCACGTGCTGTTCTGGCAGCTCAGGAAGCGCTCCAGCGGAAAGATGCGGAACTGGTAGCGCTGGCTCCGAAAGCTCTGGCCTATGATCGCATTGCCGGAATGGATGGGCTGCTGACGCTCACGGAAGCCGCCAAGGAATGTGGATGGCCGCCGCGTCGGTTCATGGCCCTTCTTCATGAAATGCGCTGGATCTATCGGGCTGGAAACAAGGGCCGGTGGATTGGTTATGCGGACAAGGAGCGGGCTGGATACCTGTCCTACAAGCATTTTGAGCAGACGCATCCTGAGGGTCATCTGGTGAGCCGTCCTCAGGTGGTGGTGACCCCCAAGGGCTTGGCGCGCATGGCACGCATCCTCCCTGCTCTGGAGGATGCGGCATGAGTGGCGGTTTTGTAGGCTCTCGCCTTGGGATTGCCGAACTGGCGATCCTGGGGCTGCTCTTTCCTGCAGAATGCGACGATCTGCCCTCATGGTCTGTGGAAGAAAGGGCGATCTTTCGCCGGGCTGCTGACCTGGTGGCTCAAAAGGGTGATGATCTGCTCGTTCCGCCCGGCGCCGGATGGGATGCGCTTGCTGAGGCGCAGTGGGAAGCCCATGTGCGGGAACCGGGGTGGTGGCCCTTAACGTGGATGATGACGGGGCCAGACGGCGCGTGTTGCGGGCAGGTTCATGACCTGACGCTTCCTTTGCTCTGGGGAACGGAATGGCTCCTGGTGGAATTGGAACGGCGGCGCTTTGCCTATGCAGATCCGGCGATCAGGGCAGCGTCTAATCTTATACGGCAGGCCAAAGCCCGTCTGAATGTGTTGCGTGAGCGTGAAGGTGGTGTCGTCAATGACGTGCCGGATCTTCGTGACGCTTGCGCTGCCCTCTCGGATGCGCTGCAAGGGCGCTGCCCTGTTCTCATGGCGTGGCCCCGTCTGGAGCCTGCACCCGCATGAGGCAGCATGACGCGGGCACGCTCTCACGGATGCTGGCGGAGCGCATCGGTGTTCTAGCGCGGGAGCTGCTGCCAAACGGCCGGAAGGATGGTGCGGAATGGCGGTGCGGGTCTCTGGCTGGCGAGAAGGGGCAAAGCCTTGCCGTCCATTTGAATGGTTCTCGGGCAGGTGTCTGGGCTGATTTCAGCTCAGGTGAGCGCGGGGACGCACTGGATCTAGTGGCGGCCGTTCTGTTCGCGGGAGATCGGCGGGAAGCGATGAAGTGGGCTGTCAGCTGGCTGGGGCTGGGTGACGGAGCTGCACCGACCTTTCGGGCTCCTGAGCGCAGGCAGGTTGCGCCGGATCGCGGGCGTGAGGATCTGGATCAGGAGGCCCAGCGCAAGCGGGCATCCGCGCGAAAGCTCTGGCATGACACCCCGGCCGGTATCGCCGGAACCCCGGTTGAGGCGTATCTCGCCGGGCGGGGCATTGTTCTGCGTGAACTGGGCCGCGCTCCTGGTGCGCTGCGGTTTAATCCGTCTCTCTGGTGTGCCGAGGTACAGAGACCGCTTCCCGCCATGATCGCTGCCATCTGCGGGCCATCCGGAAAGCTGGTGGCTGTTCATCGGACCTGGCTGAGTGAAACGCCAGGCGGCGGCTGGGTAAAGGCCGACCTTCAGAACGCCAAGAAAGTGCTGGGATCATTCGCGGGCGGATGCGTGCGCCTGTGGCGTGGGGCATCGGGCAAGGCGCTGGGTGTAGCTCCGGAAGGTGACGTGACGGTCATCGCGGAAGGCATCGAGACGGCGCTATCCGTGGCTGTGGCCTGCCCTGAGTTCCGGGTGTTATCGGCGGTGTCGCTCAGCAATATGGCGGCCGTCGCTCTGCCGGACACTCTCAAAGACATCATCATCGCGGCTGACAATGACAGCGGGAATGAAAAAGCCCGTCGCGCTCTGGAAGCCGCTCTCAAGAAATTCGCATCGCAGGGCCGCACAGTTCGGCTCGCCATGCCTGAAATCGTACATGGAGACTGGAACGATGTCCTCCGGGGAAAAGACACAGACGGGAAGCCAGAGCGGCCGGTCTGATATTCGCAAGGGAATTGAGAACGCCAAGGTGGTCCAATTTCCAGAAGCCAATCAGGGCAGCGCGAAAGCGCAGGAGGTCAGTGAAGACCGGCGGTTCATTTATCGAGATGATGGGATCTGGCGTCGAAATGGTGATGGCGCGCCCTTTTTCCTCTGTGGGTCCGTCGAGGTGCTGGGGGAATCACGTGATGAAGCCGGGCAGAACTGGGGGCTGCTTCTTGCCTGGCAGGATCGTGACGGTCATCGGCATGAGGAAGCCTTTGCGCGTGCCTTGTTCGCTGGTGATGGCAATGAGATCCGGACACGGTTGGCAGATGGTGGTCTGACGCTGGGCGCAGGCGCTAAAGCCAAGGCGGCTTTCCTGGAGTGGCTGGCGAGCTTGCAGAGTTCTCAGCGGGCCAGAAGTGTCACGCGGATCGGCTGGCATCGGTTTGGCGGCGGAGATGTGTTTGTCCTGCCAGATGAAACGCTGGGGGAGACCTCTGAGCGTGTGGTGTTGCAGACGTTGGATCGTGAAGCATCGCTGTTCGGGTTGGCCGGCACGGTTGAGGACTGGAAGATCCAGATTGGCGCGCTGTGCATGAAAAACAGCCGGCTGGTCTTTGCCGCGTCCTGTGCGTTTGCCGCGCCGCTTCTGGGGCTGCTGGGTGAAGAAGGCGGCGGCATCTCGTTCAAGGGCTCCAGTCGATTGGGCAAGAGCACGGCTTTAAGGGTGGCGGCGTCCGTCTGTGGTGGCACGCCTCAGAACGGGGCAGGAGGCTATATTCGCTCCTGGCGCTCTACTGGCAACGGGATCGAAAGCACGGCGCTGGCGAGCTGTGATGTGCTGCTGCCTTTGGATGAAATTGGACAGCTGGATCCGCGTGAAGCTGGTGAGGTCGCCTATCTGCTTTCAAACGGGCAGGGCAAGGCGCGCGCGTCTCGCACGGGTGGAGCGCGGACCGTGGCGCGGTTTCGCATTCTTTTCCTATCTACCGGTGAGCTCGGACTGGCCGATCTGAACCGGGAGGCTGGAAAGGCGACAAAGGCCGGGCAGGAAGTGCGGTTTGCGGATCTGCCTGCTGATGCCGGACATGGACAGGGACTGTTTGAGCATGTCCATGACCACGACACGCCGGACGCCTTTGCCCGTCATCTGCGGGTGGTCACGGGGCAATATTTTGGTGCACCGTTGCGTGCGTTTCTTCATCGGCTCACAGAGGATCTGGCGCAGTCAGGGAATGAGGTTGTCCAGGATCGGCTTCGGTCCCGAATGGGCGAGATCATGCGGGGATGGTTGCAGCCCTACCCTGAGGCTTCGGGACAGGTGCGAAGTGTTGCCGCCCGGTTTGCGATGGTGGCGGCGGCCGGTGAGCTGGCAACGCAATACGGGCTGACCGGCTGGGACCACGATACGCCCGGCGTGATGGCTGGGATCTGCTTCGAGGCGTGGCTTGCAGAACGGGGGACGGTTGGACGGCGGGAGGATGAGCAAGCCGTGGCTCAGCTACGCGACTTCATTGCCAAGAATGGTGAGGCCCGGTTTGAACGCTGGGTTGATCCTGTCCAGGGGGATGCCGCGCAATCAGAAGAGAGCCAGCCGCCGGGCGAACGGTTCCGCACTCAGAACCGGGCAGGCTGGAAGCGCTGGATGAAGGGAGACGGCGGACGGTATGAATGGCGCTACTTCCTGACCGCTGAAGGGATGTCCGAAGCTCTGGCGGGTCTGAACCGGCGCAATGCTGTGCAGACGCTGATTGAGACGGGATATCTGTTGCCGGGGAAGGCAAAGAACTCTGCTGTCATTTCTCCGCCTGGTCATCGCAACGTCAGGGCCTATGAGGTGAAGGCATCTATCCTCGGAACGGAGGAGGGGGACCGCTGAGGCGGTCTCCTGTTGCCATGCGCTCAGTGCATGGATTGTAGGTGTCTCTTTTGAGTATACCGATACGAGACATTTTTATGAGACACAGGATTGGCGGTTTTCTCTGTCTCATTTGGGTTGATTTTTCCATATGAGACATTCTATGAGAAAGGTCTAGACCCAAACGAGACACTTGGAGCCGCCTCATGACCATTTACGGTTACGCCCGCGTCAGCACGACCGATCAGGATCTGACAATTCAGGAGCAGGCTCTTCAGGCGGCCGGGTGTCAGGTCATTCGATCAGAGAAGGTGTCGGGGACTTCCACCGCCGGGCGTAAGGAGCTGCAAACCCTGCTCGCGTTCCTTCAGGCCGGTGACGTTCTTGTGGTGACGCGGATTGATCGCCTGGCGCGCTCCATCGCGGATCTCCAGACCATCATGCACACTCTCAAGGATAAGGGCGCGGCTTTGCGTTGCACGGAGCAGCCAGTGGATACCACTACGGCGGCGGGCAAGGCGTTCCTGGACATGCTTGGGGTGTTTGCCGAGTTCGAGACGAACCTGCGGCGTGAGCGTCAGCTGGAAGGGATCAAGGCTGCGAAGGAACGCGGGATCTATACCGGCCGGAAGTCCACTATTGATTCTGAGCAGGTGCGTCAGTTGAAAGGCGAGGGAATCGGACCGGCTGAGATCGCAAAGCGTCTGGGCATTGGCAGGGCCAGTGTCTATCGCATTCTGTCTGCTGGGTCCTGAGATCGGGCTGGTCCGGCGCGGCCCGGATGTGTGGTCTGCGCGGTCAGCGCAGGAAGTTTCCTTCCCGCGATTTTTGTCTTGTTATGCACATAAAGCATGGCTTGCCCGTTCTGGGCTGACAGAGTGGAGTGTAGTCCAAAAGCTGCCGAGACAAGAAAACCGCAGTTTTCTGGGAAATTGTGCGAGCGATCAATAACACCTTCTAGAAGGTGTTACGCGGCAATCCCGAAAGGTGTTATTGGAAAACTTATATAAAACAATATCTTACGAGGCGAATAACACCTTAACACCTATAACACCGTTTTCAGACCAAGGGAGAGAAAGACAGAGCCAAAGCCCTCTGACATATGCATAAAACGCATATCTCTCAAAAACGCTTGGGTCCCTCCTAGAGGGTTTGCCATCCGGGGGTAATTCGCACCCCGGTAAGAGAGGGCCTCAACATAAACCGAAAGTTGGGTTTCTGTTGTTGCTGCTGCTGTTCGGCATCGTCTTGCCTTCGAGTCATGCTGACAGCAAAGACGGTCAATCTTTTTCAGATGAGTCCGGATTGAGTCCGGGAGATCCACAGAGTCCGCAAAGCCACAATCCAGCAAGAGCCTTTTAGGCTGCTGGGGCAGTCTAAAAATCGCAGATTTTCAATGGAATAACCGGAGACGGGCATGGTGGGCACACAAGGGCTCGAACCTTGGACCCGCTGATTAAGAGTCAGCTGCTCTACCAACTGAGCTATGTGCCCATGGCCCGTCTACCGGTGGAGCGGCTTATAGCGGGATTTGGTGGGAGGCTGCAAGAGGTTTTTCTTCTTTTCTTTATGCCTAGACTGAAAAATAAGAAAAACCTTTTTTTTCAGTGTCTTATTTTCGGTTGAGGAGGCGCATGACGCTTTCGAACTGCTCCAGAGACGTATAGTCGATCTTCAGAGAGCCGCCTTTTTTGCCGTTATAGGAAATATGGACTTTCAGGCCGAGGCGGGAGGAGAGATCGTTTTCGATCTGGAGAATTTCCGCGTCCCGCGCCTTTTTGGCCGGGGTCGTGGTTTCTTTGCCGCTAGTGAGGGCTTCCGTCTGGCGGACATTCAGGCCGCGGGCGATGACGAGCTTGGCGGCAGCGACCGGATCGGGATGGGTGAGCAGGGCGCGGGCGTGACCGGCTGTGAGGTCGCCGTTGCGGACATGTGCGCGGACTTCCGGCGGCAGGTTCAGCAGGCGCATGGTGTTGGTGATGTGCGGGCGGGACTTGCCAACGGCACCGGCCAGTTCTTCCTGCGTCAGGGTGTAGTCCGTAACGAGGCGTTGCAGGCCCTCGGCTTCTTCGATCGGGTTGAGATCTGCGCGCTGAAGGTTCTCGACCAGGGCTGCGGCCATCGCGTCCGTGTCGTCCAGTTCGCGGATATGGACGGGAACGCTGTGCAGGCCTGCGAGCTGTGAGGCGCGCCAGCGGCGCTCACCGGCGATGATCTGGTAATGACCCGGCTTTTCCGGATCGGGGCGGACGAGCAGGGGTTGCAGGACGCCGCGTGAGCGGATGGAGTCGGCCAGTTCGGACAGGCGTTCGGGGTTCATGTCCTGTCGCGGCTGGAAGGGGCTTGGGGCCAGAACATCCACGGGTAGGGACGAATGCTGCTGCGGCTGGGCGTTTGCGCGTGTGGCGCGGGCCAGTTGCGGCGCCTGATCGCCCAGAAGGGCTGCGAGGCCGCGACCAAGACGCGGGGAACTGTCCTTTTTGGCCATCGCCGGTTACGCCTTTGTCTTGTTCTTGTTGCGTTTGATCAGCTCGTCCGCCAGCGCCAGATAGGCGATGGCGCCTGTGGAGCGGGCGTCGTAATCCAGCACCGGGCTGCCATGGCTCTGGGCTTCGGAAATGCGGATATTGCGCGGGATGATCGTCTCGAACACCTGATCGCCAAAGAAGCCGCGCGCATCCTGCGCCACCAGTTCAGAGAGGTTGTTGCGCCGGTCGTACATCGTCAGGATGATGCCTTCGAGATGCAGGTCTGCGTTGAAGGCGCGGCGGACGCGGTCGATGGTGCGGACGAGCTGGCTGATGCCTTCGAGCGCAAAGAACTCGCATTGCAGCGGCACGATCACGCTGTCGGACGCGACCAGCGCGTTGAGCGTCAGCAGGCCGAGGCTGGGCGGACAGTCGATCAGGATCGTGTCGTAATGGCCTTCAAGCGCATGCAGGGCGTCGCGCAGACGGTATTCGCGGCGCTCGTCCCCGATCATTTCAAGCTCTGCGCCTGCCAGTTCGTTGTTGGCCGTGATGATCGAGAGATTCTCGAACGCGGTCGGCTGGGGCAGGGCATGGGGTTCGGCTTCCACCATCAGCGCGGCATAGGTGCCGGTGTTGCGCTGATCGTAGTCGATGCCCAGACCGGTGGAGGCGTTGCCCTGCGGGTCCAGATCCACGAGCAGGACGCGCTGTCCCTGACGGGCGAGGCCTGCTGCCAGATTGATGGTGGTGGTGGTCTTGCCGACGCCTCCCTTCTGGTTGGTGACAGCAATGATCCGGGTGGTGGGGGATTCGGTTTTAGACGACACGCTTGAAATCACTGACCTTGATGATGGCTCCGCCGGGGTCGGTGCGGCTGGGAACAATGGTGTGGCTCATGTGCCAGTCGGCGCTTGCCTCGGTCAACTCGGCCTGCGCCTTCTGACCTTTCAGAAACAGGCAGAACCCGTCTTCTTTTAGCAATGGCCGTGCCCAGTCCAGGAGCCTGTTGAGGGGGGCCAGCGCCCGGGCCGTGATGATGTCGGCCGGAGGGGGGCTAGCGGCTTCGATGCGTTTGGCGATGACCGTCACCTTCGCGTCGCAGATGCGTCCGGCTTCCCGCAGGAACGCGCATTTGCGCTGGTCCGATTCGATCAGGGTGACGGGGTTTCCTGTGGCGATGGCCAGAATGATGCCCGGAAAACCGCCGCCCGAACCCAGATCGATGATGGTGGCACCTTCGGGGATCAGTTCGGCAAGCTGGAGGCTGTCCTCGATATGGCGGGGCCAGAGCTGGGCAATGTCCCGCGGGCTGACGAGATTGATTTTCGCGTTCCACTGCACGAGCAGGTCGGCGAAGCGCTCCAGCCTTTCGTGTGTTTCACGTGAAACGGTGGTCATGACAGGGTCCTTACATGGGCCAGCAGGGCGACCAGCGCGGCAGGTGTGACCCCGCGCACGCGCTGTGCTGCGGCGAAACTGGTCGGGCGGGCCTGGAAAAAACGCTCGCGCATTTCGCTGCTCAGGCCGCCGATGGCAGTGTAATCCAGATCGGCCGGAAGGGCGATGGCACTTTCCGATGCGAGCTGTCGAATTTCACGATCCTGCCGGTGAAGATAGCCGCCATAGCGGGCCTCGGTCTCGACATGGCGGCGGACGCGCAGGGGAAGCTCGCCGAACCACGGGGCCAGCGTGTTCAGGATCGTGTGGTCGCCGTTGCTGGCGAGGACATCCAGAACCGTGCGCCGGCGGCCATCCAGAGAGACTTCGAAACCGACGTCGCGGAGGGCCTGCGGCAGGAAGGTTGTTTCGGCGGCGCGGGCCATGGCGGCGTCGAGTTCGGCTTTCTGGGCGGTGAAAGCGGCTTCGCGTTCGGACAGGACGCAGCCTGCGGCGATTCCTTTGGGCGTCAGGCGTAGGTCGGCATTATCCGCGCGCAGGGTGAGACGATACTCGGCGCGGGATGTGAACATGCGATAGGGTTCGCTGATTCCGTGCAGCGTCAGGTCGTCGATCATGACGCCGAGATAGGCGTCGCTTCGGTTTAGCGTCAGCGCCTCGTTTCCGGCCGTGGCGCGGGCGGCGTTCAGGCCTGCGAGGAGGCCCTGTGCACCGGCTTCTTCGTAGCCGGTCGTGCCGTTGATCTGTCCGGCAAGATACAGGCCCGGCAGGCGGCGCAGTTGCAGGGATGGCAGAAGCTCACGCGGGTCCACGTAATCATATTCGACGGCATAGCCTGCCGTGACGATGCGGGCGTTTTCCAGACCGGGCATGGTCGCGATCATGGCGGCCTGCACGTCGGCGGGCAAACTGGTGCTGATACCGTTGGGATAGACCAGATCGCCGCCCGGATTGCCGGGCAGGGCTTCAGGTTCCAGAAAGACCTGATGCGAGCTGCGGTCGGCGAAGCGGACCACCTTGTCTTCGATGGACGGGCAGTAGCGTGGGCCGCGGCCGGCGATGGCGCCGCCATACATCGCCGAGCGGTGCAGGTTCTCGGTGATGATCCTGTGGGTCTCGGCGGTGGTCTGGGTGATGCGGCAGACGACCTGCGGGTTGGTGATGGCCGTCGTCATGGGGCTGAAGGCCTCGGGCTCGGCATCGCCGGGATCGGCCGGGAGGTTTTCCCAGTCGATGCTGTCTTTGGCCAGACGCGGCGGCGTGCCGGTCTTGAGGCGGCCCATCTGGAGGCCGAGCGCATAGAGCCGTTCGCCCAGACGCTTGGCCGGAGCCTCACCGATGCGTCCGGCCTCCGTCTGGGTGTGGCCGACATGGATGACGCCGCGCAGGAAGGTTCCGGCGGTCAGGACGACGGCGCCGCAGCGGAACGCGCGACCGTCTTCGCAGATAACGCCTGTGATGTGGCCGTTCTCTTCGATCAGGTCTCCGGCGGCGCCTTCGAGGATCGTCAGATTGGGTGTGGCGGCGAGCAGATCCTGAATGGCGGCGCGGTAGAGGGAGCGGTCAGCCTGGGCGCGGGGGCCGTGAACCGCCGGGCCCTTGGAGCGGTTGAGCAGTTTGAAATGGATGCCTGCGCGGTCTGCGGCTTTACCCATCAGGCCGTCGAGCGCGTCGATTTCGCGCACGAGATGGCCCTTGCCGATCCCGCCGATGGCCGGGTTGCAGGACATGGCGCCGATCGTTTCAAGCCGATGGGTGAGCAGCAGGGTGCGCGCGCCGAAACGGGCCGATGCCGCTGCAGCTTCACATCCGGCATGACCGCCGCCGATCACGATGACGTCGAAATCGCTCACAAACTACTTCCCGATACAGAACTGCCCGAAAATCGCATCGAGCAGGGATTCAACATCAACACGTCCGGTCAGACGCCCCAGAGCCAGCATGGACAGCCGGAGTTCTTCGCCTCGCAGTTCCGGCCATGTCGCGGTCCGGGCCTGATCCAGATGGGTTGCGGCCTCCTGGATTCCGGCGCGGTGTCTGGCGCGGGTCAGCGGAGGCGCGGTTGAACCGGCCATGAGTTCGGACACCCGTTCGGACAGGACCTGACGCAGCGCATCAAGTCCTTCGCCGGACTGCGTGCTGATCCCTAACATGCCGGGCGGGGCTGGTGCGATGTCGATTTTCGTCCGGATGGGAATTTCCTGTCCGGAAAGGGTGTCGAGGCTTTCATCCGGGCCGATCAGGTGGAGGAGCACGTCCGCCTGTTTCACGTGAAACAGCGCGCGGCGGATGCCTTCGGCCTCGATTTCGTCTTCCGTCTCCCGCAGACCTGCCGTGTCGATCAGACGCAGGCGGACGCCGTCCAGAACCCAGTCGAGTGCGATGGCGTCACGTGTGGTGCCTGCGCGATGGGTGACAATAGCAGAGTCGGTTCCGGATAACGTATTGAGAAGGCTGGATTTTCCGACATTGGGCGAGCCTGCGATCACCACGGTCAGGCCCTGGCGCATGAGTTCGCCGCGATTGTCCTGAAGATGGGCAGACATTTCGGTCTGGAGTTTCGAGAGTTCCGCGACCAGCCCGTCTTCTACGTCCTGCGGCAGGTCTTCGTCCGGGAAGTCAATCAGGGCTTCCTGATGGGCGAGGACGAGGCGAAGGCGCTGTGCCCAGTTGTCGTACAGGCGGCTCAGGGCGCCGTCGGCCTGACGCAGGGCCTGTTTGCGCTGACTTTCGGTTTCAGCGTCCACGAGGTCGGCGATGGCTTCGGCCTGAAGCAGGTCCAGCCGTCCTTTCTGGACGGCGCGACGGGTGAACTCGCCGGGTTCGGCGGGGCGGGCTCCGAGATCGGTCAGGGCGTCGGCGACGCGGGCGATGATGGCGGGGCCGGCATGGAGGTGCAGCTCGAAGCCGTCTTCCCCGGTGTAGGACTTCGGGCCGGGGAGCCAGAGGGCGACGGCATGATCGAGCACGTTTTCGTTATGGCGCAGGGTGCGCAGGCTGGCGCGGCGGGGTTCGGGAAGATGTCCGTTGCACAGGGCGCGCAGGATCGTATCGCTGCCGGGGCCGCTGGCGCGCATGATCGCGATGGCGGCACGGGAGGGGCCGGTTGCCAGTGCGAAAATGACCTGCGGTGTGTGGTCCGGGAGGGAAGAGCGCGTCATGGGGTTCTATGTAGTGCAGGAGGCCCCGTGGTGAAAATGGTTAGCCTGCAATGAAGGGCGTGCGGGTATGAAAAGTATGAAAAAAGGGCGGATCGTTTCCGATCCGCCCTTTTGTTCAGACTGTCAGGGAGTGTGAAACGCTTACTGTGCGTCGTCCACGCCCGTGTGGGTCTGCGGAGAGAAGGTCCAGCCTTCGCCGTAAGGCTGCGGCATGTAGGCCATCCAGCCCCTGCTGGAGACGTTCCAGCCAGCTGTGGAGACCGGTGCTCCGGTCGTGCGCAGCTTCTGGATATCGGCAGCGGACACGGTTCCCGGTGCCTTGTTGCCCCAGCCCTTGCGCATGAAGTTCACGACATCGGCCATCTGCTGGTCGGTGAGGTGGTTCTTGAAGCCGGGCATGGCGATAGCGGACGGTGCCGTGTTGGTCGGGGGCAGGATGCCGCCGAAGGCCACGACATTGGCGAGCGACGTCGGATCGTCAGTGATGACGACCGGGTTGCCAGCCAGCGGCGGGAACATGCGGTTGACGCCCGTACCATCGTTCATGTGGCAGATGGCGCAGTTGTGCAGATAGACTTCCGCACCGGCATTGCCCTGAGCACCCTTGTCCAGCAGGGCGGTCGTCTGACCGTCATCCTGGCCGAGGTTATTGCCTTCCGGAACGGCCGGCATGCTCTTCAGGTACTTGGCCGTGGCGCGCAGGTCGTCGTCTGTCCAGTGCTGCGTGCTGTAAGCCACCACGTCGGCCATGCCGCCGAAGACGGCGGAGTGGTCGATACGGCCGCTCTTGAGGAAGGTGACGATATCGTCTTCAGACCAGCGGCCCAGACCCGTGTCGCTGTTGCTGCGCAGGCTCGGAGCGATCCAGTTGTCGATCGGTGCGCCGCCGGACAGGTAGGCGTTGCCGCCAGCCGTTCCGTAGGCCTTGACCTGCATCGCAAAGCCGCGGGGCGTATGACATTCGCCGCAATGGCCCGGACCGTCGACGAGGTATTCGCCGCGTGCGACTTCCGGGTCGCTGATGCTTTTGTCTTCGCCCGGCGTCATGCTCGGGACGAACATGGCGCGCCACACGGCCAGCGGCCAGCGCATGGAGAGCGGCCAGCTGATGTCCGGCGCCTTGTTGGCGACGTCAACCGGCTTCACGCCATGCATGAAGTAGGCATACATCGAACGAATGTCTTCGTCGGACAGGCGTGCGAATTCAGGATAGGGCATTGCCGGGTAAAGCGTTGCGCCATCCTTGCGGATGCCCTTGCGGAGGGCCTTTGTGAAGTCCTCCAGGGTGTAGGTGCCGATCCCGTGTTCCGGGTCCGGCGTGATGTTGGTCGAATAGATCGTGCCGATCGGGCTCTTGATTTCCAGACCGCCCGCATAGGGCTGTCCGTGCAGAGCCGTATGGCAGGCGATGCAGTCTGACAGGCGGGCGACATATTCGCCACGCTTGATCAGCGCTTCATCGGCGTCCTGGGCATGGGCGGCGCCGAACGACACCGCCATGAGGCCGATTGCGGCCGCGAATTTCCATCCCTGTTTCATCTCAGATACCAGCCTGTCGCGAATTGATGCATTGAGCATGTCACGTGCCTCCTTTTACCGTAACGGTCGCCCGTTACGGATGGTCCGCCGTTGCAGGCTCAACCGGACCCTGGGGTACGTTGAGGAACTGGTCGTTGGGGACGCCCTGCTTGTTGTCGCGGGCTTTCACTTCGTCCTCATAGGACTCGTTGGACCGCTTCACGAGGTAGTTGCGGATGTCTTCAATCTCGGCCGGGGACATGGACGTGTCGAAGCGGTCCATGCCGTAGGCGGTCAGAGCGCCCTTGGCGACGAGCTTGTAGAACTTCTCCTGTCCGCGGATCGCACCGGACCACCGCAGGTCAGGCAGAACACCACCCGAGATGCCGTTGTCGCCATGGCAGGCAGCGCAATACGTCTGGAACTGGAAATAGCCGTTTTTCGTACGGGCTTCATCCCACTTCTCAGGCGGCTTGACCGGCAGGAAGCCGAGTTCGTTCTTCGGCGGGAGTGCATCCTTGCCGTCCAGTGCGAAAGCAATCACGCGGGAGTGGTTGACGGTCCAGCCGGATGTCCGGGCCACGCCACCGAGGAAGAACGGATAGATGCCGCCCCAGCCCACTTCCACCGCGACATACTGCTTGCCGTTGGCGGTATAGGTGATGGGAGGCGCGATGATGGCGCTCTGTGCCGGGAAGCTGAAGAGATCCTTGCCGTTCGTAGCGTCGTAGGCATGGAAATCGCCGGTTGCGAGACCCTGGAAGAGGAGGCCGCCACCCGTTGCGAGCAGACCACCGTTCCACGGACCCTTGTGGTCAACCGTGAAGGCTGCCTGCTGCTTTGCGGGATCCCAGGCCAGAAGCCAGCCCTTCAGATCCTTCAGGAACTGCGCCTTGTCGGCCTTGTGCTGCGGATCGGCATCGTCGAACAGGCCGATCTTGTTCATGTCCAGTCCGAGATTCCAGCTGTCGTGGTGGGCTTTGAAGCCACCTTTCTGCGGATCGTAGAGGAACGGAACCTGCTGGGCAGGGATGTAGACCAGCTTCGTCTGCGGGCTGTAAGCCATGGAGGCGAAGTTATGGCCACCCAGATCGCCCGGAATGCCGTACCAGGCCTTGCCCGTGAGCGTCCACAGGGCGTCAGGCACATAGTTCGGACGGCCCGTAACGGGGTCCAGACCTGTTGCCCAGTTTTCGTAGGTGTAGGGCTTGCCCGAGATGAATTTTCCGGTCTTCGCATCAATGATGTAGAAGAAGCCGTTCTTCGGGGCATGGACGATCACATGGCGCATTTCGCCGTTGACCGGCATGTCGAGCGTCATGATCTGCTGGACCGAGGTGTAATCCCACTGGTCCATCGGCGTTTCCTGGAAATGCCAGACGTACTTGCCGGTATCCGGGTTGATCGCGACGATGCTGCCGAGGAAGAGGTTGTCGCCCTTGCCTTCGGAGCGGAACTTGTAGTTCCAGGGCGAGCCGTTGCCGACGCCGAGATAGACGAGGTCCGTCACGGGGTCATAGACCAGCGAATCCCAGACGGTACCGCCGCCGCCCTGCTGCTTCCAGGCTCCGCCCTTGCCCCAGGTCGGATAGGCCTTGGACATCAGGATGTCGTCGGAGGCTGCGCCGTCGGGCTTGTTGTCGGGGTTCGGAACCGTGAAGAAGCGCCAGTCCATCTTGCCGGTTTCGGCGTCATAGGCCGTCACGAAACCACGGGCACCGAATTCAGCGCCGCCGTTGCCGATGATGACGCGGCCCTTGGCGATGCGCGGTGCGCCGTCAACCGTGTAGGAGCGCTGGTGGCCGAGCTGGGCTTCCTTGGGGATCGTGTAGACGCTCCAGACCAGCTTGCCGGTCTTGGCATCCAGCGCGATCAGGCGTCCGTCGAACGTGCCGAAATAGACCTTGCCGTTCCAGTAGGCAGCACCGCGGTTGACGGAGTCACAGCAGCCGCGATCGGCGATGTTGCCTGGAACCTTGGGATCGTAGGACCACAGGAGCTTGCCGGTCGCTGCATCCAGCGCCTTCATCTTGCTCCAGTTGGTCGTGGCGTACATGACGCCGTTCACGACCAGAGGCGTGCCTTCCTGACCGCGGTTCGTGTCCAGATCATAATGCCAGGCGAGCTTGAGCTTGCCGACGTTGTCCTTGTTGATCTGGTCGAGCGGGCTGAAGCGCTGCTCGGAATAGGACCGCCCGTAGGACATCCAGTTTCCGACATTGCCACCGTTATCGGCGCTTGTAATTGCTGCGCCCGTATCTTCCTGCGCAAAAGCGACGGGAACAGCAGCTGAGAGTGCCAGTACGGCCGCGCAGCTGAGAAGGCGCTTTTTCGTAACCTTGATCGGCGTCAGTAGACCAGAAGTCATGATCCAACTGTCCTTTTTGTAAAGACTGTTTCCGCTGTGATATTCTGGACCTGTGCAGTCTTGAAAGGGCTAGGGGAAAATCCTGTCCTCTCAATCCAACGATCAGTACCAGATACCGTCAGCATGAGAACTTACTGACCCTATTTTATTGTTTAAGACAAACACGGCTTCTGACGTTTCCGTGAGGGGCGGGGCAGGATGATCCTGAAACGGGCTATGATGTGGCTTCGCGAATGATTACACAGGCGTTCCGGAAAACTTCCGGCCCCCTTTCCGATACAAAAAAGGGCAGTTTTCCAACACATTACAGAGTATTGCTGGAAAGCCTACTGAAGTGGTCCAGTATGTTTATTTCGCATATTGGTATCACGCGATATGCGTTAAGCGCATGGCTAAAAAGCCTCGGTCTTAATGGCAACACTGCCGGATTGACGGTTTTGAGCGGCTCGGGCACCGTGTCGTTCATGCCACAGCTATCCTGCCACTCACCTTTCGGGGCCCTTACCATCAGTGAAGATGAGGGCCAGATCGTCGCTCTAGACTGGGGTTGGGGGCGCGATCAGGAGGAGACTCCACTCCTTCTGAAGGCCCGCGATCTTCTGGAGCGTTATTTTGACGGGGAATCGGTCGATTTCGACGCGCTGCCCTATCGCCCCTACGGGACTCCGTACCGCCAGAAGGTCTGGGACGCGCTGCGCCGGATTCCCTATGGGAAGACACGGACTTACGCGGACATTGCGGCCGAGGTCGGCGGGTCTGCACGGTCGGTCGGTGGGGCGGTTGGGGCGAATCCGATTCCGATCCTGATCCCCTGTCACCGGGTTGTCGGCCGGGCGGGGCTTGGCGGGTATTCGGGGCTCGGTGGCATCGCGGACAAGCATGCCATGCTGCATCTGGAAGGTGTGCTGTAACGGGAGGCTTTTTCCCGCCATTCCGGGGGACCGGACAACAAAAAAGGGGAGCCGGAGCTCCCCTTTTTCATGTCGGCCATGCTGATCCGGGATCAGTTGTTCATGGCTTCGAAGAAGTCGTTGTTGGACTTGCTGTATTTGAGCTTGTCCAGCAGGAAGTCCATGGCGTCCATCGTGCCCATCGGGGCGAGGATGCGGCGCAGGACCCACATCTTGGACAGTTCGGCGCGATCGACCAGCAGTTCTTCCTTACGCGTGCCCGACTTGGTGATGTCGATGGCGGGGAAGGTACGCTTGTCGGCCAGCTTGCGGTCCAGGATGAGTTCGGCGTTGCCGGTGCCCTTGAACTCTTCGAAGATGACTTCGTCCATGCGCGAGCCCGTGTCGATCAGGGCTGTTGCGATGATCGTGAGCGATCCGCCTTCCTCGATGTTACGCGCGGCGCCGAAGAAGCGCTTGGGGCGCTGCAGGGCGTTGGCGTCCACACCGCCGGTCAGCACCTTGCCCGATGAGGGGACGACGGTGTTGTAGGCGCGGGCGAGACGGGTGATGGAGTCCAGCAGGATGACCACGTCGCGCTTGTGCTCGACGAGGCGCTTGGCCTTTTCCAGTACCATTTCCGTCACCTGGACGTGGCGGGTTGCCGGTTCGTCGAAGGTGGAGGAGACGACTTCGCCGCGGACCGAGCGGGCCATGTCCGTCACTTCTTCCGGGCGTTCGTCGATCAGCAGGACGATCAGGAACACTTCGGGGTGGTTGGCGGAGATGGAGGCGGCGATGCTCTGGAGCATCACGGTCTTGCCGGTGCGGGGCGGAGCGACGATCAGGGCGCGCTGGCCCATGCCGATCGGCGTCACGAGGTCGATCACGCGCGGGGTGTAGTCGCGCTGGTCTTTCTTGCCCTTGCCCCGCGGGGAGGTTTCCGTGACGGCGGCTTCGGACTGTTCGACTTCCATCTTCAGGCGACGCTCGGGGTAGAGCGGCGTGAGGTTGTCGAAGTTGATGCGGGTCCGGACGGTTTCCGGGGCCTCGAAATTGATGGTGTTGACCTTCAGCAGCGCGAAATAGCGCTCGCCGTCGCGCGGGGCGCGGATCTGGCCTTCAACCGTGTCGCCCGGGCGCAGGCCGAAGCGGCGGACCTGCGTGGGGGAAATGTAGATGTCGTCGGGGCCGGGAAGGTAGTTGGCTTCCGGGCTGCGCAGGAAACCGAAGCCGTCTGGCAGGATTTCGAGCGTGCCTTCGCCGTAGATCGCCTGATCGCGTTCGGCAAGGGTCTTGAGGATGGCGAACATGATGTCCTGCTTGCGCATGGACGAGACGTTCTCGATCTCCAGTTCCTCTGCGTAATCCAGAAGGTCGGCTGGGGATTTTTTCTTGAGTTCGGCAAGATGCATGAAAGACGCGCCTTGATGTGCCGGTAGTGGCAGACCTGATAGGGGGAGGGATGCGCGACCGTACAGAAGGCGGGGCCACTGAACGGGGACTGCTTGTGTCAGGCGGTGATCTGTGAGGATTTCGCAGGACGGGGGAAGCAGGAAGCATCCGTAAGGAAAGGGAGACCGGGTGACGGGACGTCACCGGAAAGTCGTCCTTCGCTTACCGGAGCGCGCGAAGCAGTGTCAAGGCTCCTGCGCAGGCTCCGGATCACTTTGATCTATGTCAGATTTCAATCAGGCCTTCAGCATGGCCTCCGCAGTGCGGAGGGAGAGCGCCATGATGGCCAGGGCCGGGTTGGCGGCGGCGGCGCTTGGGAAGATCGAATGATCGGAGATCCACAGATTGTCGATATCGAAACTGCGGCCGACCGGATTGACGACACTGCTCCCGGCATCCGTGCCCATGCGGCAGGTGCCGATCATGTGAGCGGCGCGGTCGATGACGCGGATGTCCTTTGCGCCCACGGCCTCCCACATCTGCGTCAGCAGGCGGGCTGCGTGGTGGTGCATGGCCCATTCGTTGGGGCCGTAGGAGTGCTCGATCAGCGGCTTTGGAATGCCGAAGGCGTCCTTCTCGTCCGAAAGGGTGACGCGGTTTTCGGGGCGGGGCAGACATTCACCGTTGATGCCCATGCCGGCGGAGCGGTTGTATCCGGCGAGCGCGCGGGCGAAGGCCGGGCCGCGTGTTGTGGTGCTGCGGGCGAGGTTCTGGCCCCAGGTTGCGGGCATCATGCCCAGCGACTGCACCAGATAGCCGCCGACGAAATCCGCGTCTTTCGGGCGCATCATGTCTTCGGTGATGGTCAGGGACGGGTAGCCGCGATTGGGGCGGATGTCTTCGTCGAACTCGCCCCAGACCTGTGTGGAGACATGGGTCATGTAGTTCTGGCCGACCTGACCGGAGCTGTTGGCTATGCCGTTAGTCAGGAGCAGGCGCGGGGTTTCGACGGCACCGGCGGCGAGGACGAGGGTCGCGCATTTCTGGCGGTGTTCGACGCCGTTCTGGCGATAGACCACCCCGGTCACGCGGCCTGAACTGTCGCGTTCGATCGTGTGAGCGAAGCAGCCGGGGCGGAGTTCGGCACCATAGGCGACGGCCATGGGAAGCCAGGTGTTGTCCGCGCCCGACTTGGCGCCGTTGCGGCAGCCCTGATGGCAGGCGCCGCAGTTCGCGCAGCCATGGCGGGTGCCGAAATGCGGCTGTTCGATATCGCGGGTGATGAGGGCGGCGGGGCCGTCTGCGTGGCGCAGGCCGAGCGCGTCACAGCCTTCGCGCATCTTGAGTGCGGCGGAATTGGCGGGCGGAGGCGCGTAAGCATAGCGACGCTCTGGGTCCCACGGATAATGGGCGGGGCCGGAGACGCCGATGAAGGACTCCACGCGCTCGATATAGGGCAGCAGTTCGTCCAGACCGAACGGCCAGTCCACGCCCTTGCCGGTTTCGGTGTGCAGGTGAAAGTCGCGGGCGTCCATGCGCGGCATGAAGGCACCGTAATGGAGCATGGAGCCGCCAAGGCCGGTGCCGCTGTTGTTGCCGCCGAAAGCCTGCGGGTTTGTGCCTGCGGAGAGGCGTTCGTGCAGCCAGTAGAGTTCGCGGGCAGCCACTTCGTCGGGCGTATGTCCCGTGGCAGGGAAAGCAGGGCCGGCTTCCAGCACCACGACGCTTTTGCCGTTGCGGGCGAGTTCTGCGGCCAGCGGCGCGCCACCGGCCCCGCTGCCGATGATGAGGGCATCGATGATGTCCGTTTCGGCGAATGTCTTCATAACGATCGTACTGCTCATTCGCTGGACTCTGCCATCTGGAGAAGGGGAGCCGTGGCTTTGGGTTCAAAGGACTCGCGGCTGTCGGGGCCGACTTCGGTGAAGCCCTGAAAGACAGTGTCGCCGCCGGTGAGGCTGGAGGAAATGCCGAGTGCCTGCTGGATGCGCGGGTCGCTCATGACGCAGTCCACGACCTCGCCACGCAGGTCTCCGGACCAGCGTTTCATCTGGGATGCCGTGAGGCGGCCTTCGCGTTCGAGACCGATCTGCCCGTCCATGACGGCGTCGAGCAGGGCGCCGCGCAGGTCCGGGGCCAGGTGGATGAAGGCGAGTCCGTGCTGTTCGGCCGCGACGTCGTCGAGGGTCAGGAGAGCGGATTCCCAGGCTTCGGCATCGGGCGGGAGGTCCGCGAAACGCCAGCCGTCACGCGGGCCGGAGAGCGCGGCGTCGATCCGGGCCGTCATGGCGATGTCGGTGCCGGGGGGAAGAATCTCGTCCAGTGGAAGCAGGACGAGGAGGAGTGCATCGAGGACGGCATAGGCTTGCAGCGACAGCGTCCGGGGCTGCGTTCCTGGGACGGAAAGCCGGGATGTCAGGATCTCGTGGGTGCGGGCGGAGAGGTGGTTGGAGTCCAGAATTTCAGGACGGTCGGGCGGGTGGGACATTGCGGCCTCCTGTGTTTTGGTTTCAAAGTCCGGCGACGGGGATGGTTCCGCCTCCCGCTGGGAACGAAGATGCAGTATCCTGCATTCTTAACCTTTTCCGGACATAGTGTCGGGTACGGCACAGACATTTCCCCGCTTCGCGGCGGGACGCAAGACAGGGAAGCAGCATGACGGTCGAAATCAGGGTTCCGGCGCTTGGAGAAAGCCTGACGACTGCGACTGTCGCGCGGTGGCTTAAAAACTCCGGCGACTATGTGCAGCACGACGAGATCATCGTGGAGTTGGAGACGGACAAGGTCAGTGTTGAAGTGACCGCGCCGTCCGCCGGGCGTCTGGAAGATTGTGTGGCGGTGGGCACGGAAGTCGAGATCGGCGGCCTGCTCGGGGCTGTGGACGAAACGGCAGAGGCACCGGCTGCGTCTGAACCTGTCGCGGCTGAACCGGCTCCTGCTCCCAAGACTGCGGCTTCGGAGCCTGTTGCATCGACTGTTGCGTCCCCGGCGCGCGTCACGCCTCCCGCTCCGGAAGCGCCGAAGCCCGTTTCTGCCGCATCGGCCCCCAAGCTGTCTTCGCATGAGGCGCGGGAGCGTCGGGTTCCCATGAGCCGTCTGCGTCAGACGATCGCGCGGAATCTGAAGGCGGCGCAGAACACGGCGGCCATTCTGACGACGTTCAACGAGATCGACATGTCCGCCGCCAAGGCGCTGCGGGCGGAATACAAGGACGAGTTCGAGAAGAAGCATGACGGGGCGCGTCTGGGCTTCATGTCCTTTTTCGCGCGGGCCGTTGTGGGCGCACTGAAGGATTATCCGGCGATCAATGCACAGATCGAAGGCGATGAGATCGTCTATCGCGATTTCGTCAATCTGGGCATTGCGGTGGGCACGGAGCGCGGGCTGGTGGTGCCGGTGCTGCATGATGCCGATCAGATGAGCTTTGCCGAGCTGGAGCGTCGCATCGCCGATTACGGCAAGCGGGCGCGGACGGGCGGTCTGAAGCTGGAGGAACTGTCGCACGGGACGTTCTCCATCACGAATGGCGGGATTTTTGGTTCGCTGCTGTCCACGCCGATCCTGAACACGCCGCAGTCGGGCATTCTGGGGATGCATGCCATTCAGGACCGTCCGGTCGTGCGGGACGGGCAGATCGTGATCCGGCCGATGATGTATGTTGCGCTGTCCTACGATCACCGGATCGTCGACGGGCGGGAGGCGGTGAGCTTTCTCGTTCGGATCAAGCAGCTTGTGGAAGATCCGAGGCGTCTGCTTCTGGATCTGTGATGCCTTTTGCGTGGCTGGTGCGTTGAAGACGTTTCAGTCATGCCGAACGCCGGACAGGTCTCTGTTCCCTCGCGTTCTGTCTGTTGTTCCGAACCCGAGGATGGTGCCCTGAAGATGCGTGATGTTTCCAGACTGACGCGGTTTGCAGTTCTGTTATGTGCGTCCACGACGATGGTCGTGGGGCTGACACCGCTGGCGGCCTGTGCACGGCCGGATGGCGCAGGTCCGGAACTGTCGACGCATCAGCCGGATACGACACCCTCTCTGGGAGCGTCGGTGCCACCGCCGGCCAGCAATCCGCCGACCGATACGCCCCCGCGGCCCGATCTGGCGCCACCGCCTTTGGATATTCCGGATCTGCCGGTTGTGTCCGACGAAGCGGCCCGGGAAGAGGCGTCACGCCTGGCGGTGCTGATGAAGCATACCGTCAAAGGGTTCAGCACATATACGCCCGAGCGCCGCCGGGCGTTCCTGACGCTTGCGAAGGACGAGGTGACGCAGGCGAACATGCCGATTGCGCGGCCGCAGCTTATTATGGTTGTGGATCGGAACGAGCAGATCCAGCACCTGGATTACGTTCTGGCATTGCCGGATGCTCCGTGGGAGTCTCTTGGGGGGACGCCGGTTTCGACCGGGACAACGGGGCGTAAATATTATTACATCACCCCGATCGGTGTTTTCCAGAACACGGCGGACCGTCTGGGTTACCGGGCGGAAGGGACGAAGAACAAGAACGGGATTCGTGGCATCGGCGCCAAGGGATCGCGCGTGTGGGACATGGGGTGGCAGACGGCGATGAAGGGCTGGTTGCCGCGACATGAAACCGGGCAGATCCGGCTGGAGATCCATGCGACGGATCCGCAGTTCCTTGAATGGCGTCTGGGGCATCCGGCGTCGGAAGGCTGCATTCGTATTCCGGCGACCATGAACAAATTCATGGATCATTATGGCCTGATTGATGCTCTGTATGAGCAGGCTGCGAGTTACGATCCGCGTTTTCAGGCGCTGCTTCCGAAAGACCGGCAGCCCACGCCGATTGCGGGAGATCTGGTGGTCGTGGTGGATTCAGGACCACTGACCGAGCCGAAAATCGACCCTATTGCAGATAAAAGACCATTGCCGTAAATATAAAATAAGAAATATTTCAAAATAAGTATGAAGATTTGAAGTAAAACGTGTGAATGTTTTATTTCAGGAACGGTAAAGCAGTTTTCCTGACCTGAAGCCTTCCGTATGGAGTGCGCGCCAATCACTGGAGCCCACTCCCCATGACGTTCAAGATGCGTAACCATATCCTGCTTTCCGGGTGCTTTGCCGGTGCCCTGTTGCTGGGAGGAAGCGCCCAGGCTGATGTTTCTGATGCAAAACAGAAGAAGCATGAGGAACACAAAGCCGGAAAAGAAAAAGACGCTACGCCTGGCGTGGAAAACCTGACCGTTCTGGGTCATGCGGCGCGGATTGCGCCTGCCACGGTTCCTCTGGACATTACGGAGCCGACATCAAAAATCCAGTCCGGCTTTCTGAGCAACAATATTATTCCGCTCGCCAGCATTGACGATATCATCCGGTTCCAGCCGAGCGTCTATTCACAGAATCCGAACGGTCCCGGAATGGGTAAGGCGGAGGCAATGAGCCTACGTGGCTTCCAGGATGGTCAGTATAACATGACGTTCGATGGCATTCCGTTTGGCGATGCCACTGATCTGCATCACACGACTTCGTCTTTGTTTATTTCGCATTTTTTGGGGGAGGCGCAGATTGATCGCGGTCCGGGAACGGGCTCGACGATCGGAAATGCCACGTTCGGTGGCACGATGGGTTTCACGTCCAAGACGCCTCCGGCCAAGAGGGGCGTGTCGCTCTATGGGACGTATGGCAGTTTCAATACGCGTGCCGGGGGGATCGAGTTTGACAGCGGCAAGACGCGCTTTGGTCGGGCGTTTCTCGACATGCAGCACGAGGAGACGAACGGATATCTGACGAACTCCGCAGAGCGCCGGAGCAATCTGATGTTCAAGGACGTGATTGATCTTGCGCCCGAGACGACGCTGACATTCGAGGCGACCTATAACAAGGAATGGCAGTTTACGACGCAGGGCGCGACGCTCGCGGAATATGCGAAATACGGGAAGAATTACGGGCTGTGCAACGACCCGGCCGCGCAGTGTTATTATGGATATAATCCCAGCACCTACACGTCGGATTTTGATTACGTCAGTCTGAAAAGCCGTCTTGCGTCGTGGCTGACGATGGAGAACCAGCTTTATACGAGCGGCTTCGAGCATGATTATACGGAAAGCACGGATGCCAGCCAGACGAGCACCGCTGCGAATGGCGTGACGTTCTATAATACGGCCGAGAAGAAGGTGGCGACCTATGCCAATGATATTCCCGGGAAATATGCGGACGCCAAATTCCGTTCCTATGGCGATACGTTACGATTTAAGGCGCATACGTCTTACGGGGATGTTCTGTTCGGTGTGTGGGCGGATGTGCAGAAGGATCGCCGATACACCTATGCACTCGATCTGAGTAAAAATGCGATACCGGTTCCGTCCAAAACAGGGTCGGCTTACAGTTATGATATTTCGGATCTGAACACGACCATTCAGCCCTATCTCGAACTGGATATTCACCCCTGGAAAGGGGCAGTTATCAAGCCGGGTGTGAAATATTCCATGTTCATAAGGGACTATGATGCAGCCATTAACAAGTCCACGAAGGTGCCGCTGAATGATGCGCAGCATTATGGATCCTGGCAGCCACCCATTGCGATCAATCAACGGATTATGAAAAACTGGAGCGCTTATGCGCAGATCGCGCGAGGCTTTCTGGCACCTCCGATGTCGGTTTTCCAGGTGAAGTCGGTTGGAAACGTGAAGCCCGAAACGACACTGAATTATCAGGTGGGGTCGGTCTATCACGGCAAGAACTGGATGCTGTCACTGGATGGGTATTATATCGATTTTTCCAATTATATCGCATCCGCACAGATCAAGGTTGATGGTATCGGAACCACGTCTACATACGTGAACAGTGGCGGCGCGATTTATAAGGGGATCGAGCTTGAGGGGCAGTATGTCATTGGATATGGCTTCTCGCTTTACGGCAATTACAGCGTAAATGATGCGCGCTACAAACATAGCACCGTGCGCGTTGCGACGACGCCGGATTCACTGGCATCGTTCGGTCTGCTTTATGAAAATCCGAAGGGGCCGTATTTCTCGCTGATGGGGAAATATGTCGGGCATCACTGGGGGCTGGACAGCACCACAAATGCGGCTGGAAATGCTGTGTTTGAAAACCAGTACAAAATCCACAGCAATGTAACTGCGGATCTGGCACTGGGGTGGCGCATTCATAATATCGGTGGTTTCATGCGCGACGTGACGCCGAGCCTCAAGATTTCCAACCTCTTCAACAATCGCTCCATCAGCGATTTTGCGGGCAACCAGTCTTATGGTGATGCGCCGCTTTACTGGCGCCTGGCCGGGCGCAGCGTCTTCTTCAACATGACGGCGACCTTCCCGTGAAAAAGACGCACTCTATTCTTCTGTGGGCCTTGTTCCTGACGGGATGTTCGGAGAGTGCTTCCGTGCCGTCGGGGCCTGTTCTGGAAAAAGTCGTGCTGCTGTCGCGGCACGGGATCCGCAGTCCGACGGCGTCTGCAACGGCGTTGCGGGAGAAGACCGGTTTCAACTGGCCTGAATGGTCTGTCGCGCCCGGAGAAATGACGCCGCATGGGGCTGTGGCGCTTGGGGCCATGGTTCAGGCTGTCCGGACGCATTATATGGGTCTCGGGTTTGATCCGTTACGATCCTGTTCCAATAGCGTGCGGATCTGGGCGGATGGCGCGGATCATCGGACGCAGCAGACCGGGCAGGTCTGGGCGCGTGGTTTGGCTCCGGACTGTCATGTTTCTGCGCAATGGCAGGAGCATGGGCCGGACCCAGTGTTCAATGCCATTTCGGCTGGACGCGCGGTGCCGTCGAAGCAGGAGACGGAGCAGGCGTTTGCCTCCATGCTGCCTGTCTCGAAACGTTCGGATGTTCGGGGTGGTTTGCAGGCTTTGCAGACACTGATGGCGCCCGGCGCGTGTGATGGTGTTGCGCATACGGCGTGGTGTCTGCGCGATGATGCGGTGCTTGAATGGAAGAAAGGCGCGCCGCGTCTCTCGGGAGGGGTGGCGACGGGTGGCATGGCGGCGGAAAGTCTGCTGCTGCTGTATTCCGAAGGCTTTGCAGAGGGTGTTTTCGGGTCTGCGAAAGCGGATGTTCCGGGGCTGCTGAAAACCGTTCTGCCGGTTCATGAAGCAGAGAGCCGGATGTTGCGACGTCTGCCTGTTGTGGCGGCGGCGCGTAACGGGGTGATGGCCGAGAGCGTCCGGGCGTTTCTGGCGGACCGTTCGGTGACGGAGATTCCGGGTGTGACGGATTCCACGCGGCTTCTGGTTCTGGCGGGGCACGATACGAACCAGGATGCGCTGGCGGCGATTTTCGGGCTGTCATGGACGTTTGACGATCAGCCGGACAGCACGGCGCCGGATACGGTTCTGGCGTTCGAGCGGTGGCGTTATCCGGATCGGCATGTTGAGGTCAGGGTGCGGATATTCCATCAGTCTCTTGAGGAACTGCGTGCGGGGCAGGCGTCCGGGGTGGAGCGTTCGATGCAGACGCTTGAGCCGGGGAATGCGATCCTTCCCTGAGATCACCGTTTCATAAAAAAAGCCCGGCTGATGACAGCCGGGCTTTTTTTATGGTGTCCGTGCGGACGGGACGCGGATCAGTGCGTCCAGTCAGCCGGAACCTTGCCGCCATTTTTGGCCAGCTCGGCATAGACCTGCTTGATGAGCCAGACGTTCATCGTCGCGGTGTCGTCCGTGCTGCCCGAATAATGCAGCTCACCGGCCAGTTCCTTGCGGGACTGGAGCGAGCTGTCGAGGCCGAGCAGCTTCAGGAGGTCCACGATGGAAGTCTTGTAGTTCAGCGGCTGGCCTGCATTTGCGGCCAGACCGGACAGGACGGCGTCCACATCCACGGGCGCTGCTGCCGGGGCTGCTGCTGCGGTGGCCGGAGCTGCGGCTGCTTCAGCCGGAGCGGCTGTGGTGGACGGTGTGGCGGCTTCTGCATGTCCGAAGATCTTGGACATGATCGTGCTGAAAAGACCCATGAGTGTAACTCCTGTTGGTTAAGGAAATCCGGAAAGGGCGCAACCGGGATTCCGCCCTTCCTGATCCGCCTCGTCTTAGTAGCGGTATTCTTCGTGCTTGAACGGACCGTTGACGGGAACGTCGATGTAGTCCGCCTGTTTCTGTGACATTTTGGAAAGTTCTGCGCCGACCTTCGCGAGGTGCAGGGCAGCGACCTTCTCGTCCAGAGACTTCGGCAGGGTGTAGACCTTAACTTCGTACTGGCCGGGCTTTGCCGTCCACAGTTCGATCTGCGCCAGGGTCTGGTTGGTGAAGGACGCGGACATCACGAAGGACGGGTGGCCCGTTGCGTTGCCCAGGTTCACCAGGCGGCCTTCGGACAGAAGGATGATGCGGCGGTTCGGAGCCAGCTCGATCTCGTCAACCTGCGGCTTGATGTTGTTCCAGCGGTAGTTGCGCAGGGCTTCGACCTGGATTTCGCTGTCGAAGTGACCGATGTTGCAGACGATCGCACGGTCCTTCATCTCGCGCACATGGTCGATCGTGATGATGTCCACGTTGCCGGTGCAGGTGACGAAGATGTCGCCGCGCGGGGCTGCATTTTCCATCGTGACGACTTCATAGCCTTCCATGGCGGCCTGAAGAGCGCAGATCGGATCGACTTCGGTCACGAGCACGCGGCAGCCTGCGTTGCGCAGGGAAGCAGCGGAGCCCTTGCCCACGTCGCCGTAACCGGCAACCACGGCGACCTTGCCGGCCATCATGACGTCCGTGCCGCGACGGATCGCGTCCACGAGGCTCTCACGGCAGCCATACAGGTTGTCGAACTTGGACTTCGTGACGCTGTCGTTCACGTTGATGGCCGGAACCTTCAGCGTGCCCTTCTTGGACATTTCCCACAGACGATGCACGCCCGTCGTCGTCTCTTCGGAGATGCCGCGCACGTCCTTGAGCATTTCGGGGTACTTGTCGTGCATCATGATGGTGAGGTCGCCACCATCATCGAGGATCATGTTCGGCGTCCAGCCATCGGGACCATGAATGGTCTGCTCGATGCACCAGTTGAACTCGTCTTCCGTCAGGCCCTTCCAGGCGAAGACGGGGATGTTCGCTGCGGCGATGGCGGCGGCGGCGTGATCCTGCGTGGAGAAAATGTTGCACGAGGACCAGCGGACCGTGGCGCCCAGATCGATCAGTGTCTCGATCAGAACGGCGGTCTGAATGGTCATGTGCAGACAGCCGGCGATGCGTGCGCCCTTGAGCGGCTGTTTGTCCTTGTACTCTTCGCGAAGAGCCATCAGGCCCGGCATTTCGCCTTCGGCGATGGAGATTTCCTTGCGGCCCCAGTCTGCCAGAGTAATGTCGCGAACCTTGTAATCCTGCGTCGTCATGAAATGGCCCTTGCTGCCCATCTTTGGATGGCTGCCTGTATAAAGGCTTGGCGGACCCGCGGAAAGGGCGGGCCCGGCAATAGGCTTTTCCGTCTTATTCCGGCGACGACGTCTTGCTCGGAGCAGGCGTCTTTTTATGCGTGTGATGATGCTTGCCGGGAAGCTTGTGCACGTCCTTCTGGTCCGACGGGACGGGGCCCGTTTCGTTCGTACTGCGGGTCATGGGGCTGGGCGCGGCGGGAGCGGGCTGGTCCGGCTGTTCGGTTATGGTGCGCGGGTTGGTTGGCAGGGCGTTGTTCGGCTGGCTGACCGTGGAGTTCTGCGCTTTCTGGATCGCAGAGGTCGAGGTCTGTGGCTGGTCGTTGCTGGGAGCGCTGACCGCCTGGGCCATTGCAGGAGCAGCGATTGCAGTGACGAGCAGGAGGCTGCTGGCGAAGAAAGCTGTGCGGATGGACATGAATGTTCCTTTCCGGAGGAGCGTGCCCGTGTGTCAGGGCTGACTCATTGCGATATGGTGTTTTAACTGTCTGTTTGGGGTGGAGTTGCATTCGCGGGACGGTTTCGGTGCGGAAAGACGGGTATATTGCGTCTGTATGCAGGGCATGCGAGAAGCCGGAGAGGGCGCGTTGCCCCGTCGTTTCTGTTGAACCTGCATGCCGGTTCTGCCGGTCCTGAACCCCCTGAAAACAGGAGGATGTCGTGTCAGACAGCACTGCCTACAACTTCCCCTTCACGGTTCTGGACCCACAGCATCAGGAAACCGGCGCGCCTGCGTTCGCAAACGGGCTTGTCTGGGCCGTGCATGCCGTTCCGGGGCAGGATCTGCGGACGCTGGGATCGGCCGAGGTGGAGGCGCTCCTGGCGCCGGGACGTCCGCTTGAGAACGAAGGCTGGTACTGGCTGCATTTCGATACGGTGCACAGTTCGGCGCGGGGGTATGTCGCACATCTGCCGGATCTGCCCGAAGACGTCTGTGCGATGCTGGCCGAGACAGAATATGGGATTGCGCTTGAGGCGTTCGAGGATCTGATCTGGGGGGCGCTCCCAGCCTTTGACGATGCGCTGTCCGAAGAAGACCGGGAGATCTGTGCCTGGCGGTTTGCGATGCGCCCGGATCTGCTGATTACGACGCGGCGCAATCCCATTCCGGTGCTGGGAGCGGCCTATCGTTCCCTGCGGCCGGATCAGATCCCCAGGACGCCTGCGGGGATCATTGATCGTGCCTTGCGGGAATTTACCGGGACCGTGCGGCGTCAGCTCGGGCATCTGGATGATGAGCTGGACCGGGCGGAAGATGTGCTTCTGCTGATCGAGCATCGCTCCGATCTGGGGCATCTGGGTAGTATCGTGGGCAAGGTGCGCCGTCGTGCGACCGAGCTGCGCCGGGTTGTGACGCCGATTGACCGTGTTCTGAAAGACGAAGATCTGGATCTTCCGGACTGGGCCGAGGATGAACTGCGGGACCGGGCGGAACGGCAGGTTCATGCGGCTCTGGACGATCTGATCGCGCTTCAGGACCGTGCGCGGTCGTTGCAGGACGAACTCGGGTCCAATCAGGCGGAAGAGACCAACCGGCGGCTGTATATCGTTTCCGTCGGGACCACGTTGATGCTGCCCGCGACATTCGTAACCGGGTTCTTCGGCATGAATACCGGCGGGATGTTTCTGGCTCAGGGATCGCTGGGGACCGTGGAGGCAGGCATTGTCTGTTTCGTCTTCATGAGCGTGACGTTTCTGTTCATGAAGGTCGCGCGTCTGCTCTGACGGTCGTCAGGTTTTCATGTGGTACAAAAGAAAAAACCCCCGTGTCTGACACGGGGGTTTTTCTTTGGAGACCTGTTTGTGGTCAGGTGTTGATCAGGTGTTCTGGGGCTTGCGGGAGTTTGCGGCTGCAACGGCCTTGCCCCACTGGACCAGTGTCTTGGTGCAGTCCGTCCGGTCGAGCTTGCACTCGATGAGCGTCGGGCCACGGGTGTTCTTCTTGGCCTTGGCGATGGCTTCGGCCAGTTCTTCGCCCGTCGTGGCATGCAGGCCGAGACCGTACTTGCCGCTTTCCTCGCCGGGGACGCCCTGGTTGAAGCACTGCATCAGAGCGGCGTAATCCCAGTTCTGGATGTAGTTGTACGGGCCATCATGGATGGCGATTTCGATGACGTAGCCGTGGTTGTTCACCAGGAAGATGATGACCGGCAGTTCGTAGCGGACCATCTGGGCCACTTCCTGCGCGGTGAGCTGGAAGGAGCCGTCACCAACCATCAGCACATGCTTGCGCTCCGGCGAGCCGGTGGCGTTGCCGAACATGGACGGAACGGACCAGCCGATATGGCCCCACTGCATTTCCGTCTCGACCTTCGCACCTTCGGGAAGATGCATGCGCATGGCGTTGAACCATGAGTCGCCGGTCTCGGCGAAAAGGGTGGTGTTGCCGTCGACCAGATCGTTGATCTGGCGGGTCATTTCGTCGTTGGTCAGCGGCTTGGCCTGATCGGCCTTGGGCAGGATGACGGGCTTGTATTCGCCGGTCAGGGCTGCGGACTTCTTCGGGGCCTTCTCGGTCAGGGCCTTGACGAATTCCTTGAGGCGGAAGCCGTCGAAGGTCTTGCCGTTGACGGTCACACGGTCCGGATCGATTTCGAGAACCTTTTCGCCGCGGATGATGCTCTGCCAGCCGCCCGAGGAGTAGTCGTTCCAGACGGGAGCAAGGCAGATCACGGCGTCGGCGCCTTCGATGATCTCCTGGGCACCGGGGCTGCTGACATCGCCCCAGTAGACGCCCCGGAAGCCGGGATGCGTTTCGGGGAAGTAGCTCTTGGCGGCAGCCATGACCGTCACGGGGCAGTTGAGCTTGTCGGCCAGTTCGACGGTTTCTTTGAGCGCTTCGGCGGCGCGCAGCTTGGTGCCGACGAGGATGGCGACCTTGGTGGCCTTGTCGAGGAAGCTCAGGCTTTCGTCCAGAGCGGCCTTGAGGCTGGCTTCGTCGGGGCGTGGGTGGGCGTGCAGGGACGACACCGGACCCGGACGGACACAGGGTGCGGCCGAGACGTTACAGGCGATTTCGAGATAGGCTGGCTTCTTCTCGCGCAGCATGGTGCGGATGACATGGTCGATCTTCGCCGGGGCCGTCTCGGCGGAGGTGATGCTTTCGGCCGCACAGGTGACGTGCTTGGCCATTTCCATCTGGTAGCTGTATTCGGTCGTGCCGATCGTGTGGTGCAGGACATGGCCCGAACCGTGATCGTTGGTGTTCGGCGCGCCGGAAATCACGAGGATCGGCAGGTTTTCGGCGTAGGCGCCGCCCAGACCGTTCATGGCGGAAATCGCGCCGACGCTGAAGGTGATGATGGCTGCGGCGGCACCATTGGCGCGGGCATAGCCTTCGGCGGCGAAGGAGCAGTTCAACTCGTTGCAGTCATAGATCTGCTTGGTGCCGCCCTGTTCGATCATCTGGTCGAGCAGAACGAGGTTGTAGTCGCCCGCGACGGCGAAATGGTGCTTCAGGCCGATCTGCGTCAGGCGTTCGGAAAGATAATGTCCGACAGTGTAGGTCATGATTTCGATACCTCAGGAGCCATAGGGACGGTCAGATGACTGGATGGTCTGGCGTGCTGACAGGACCATGCAGTCATCTGACCAGAGACAGGCGGATGGCAGGTTGCGGGCTGGTGTCTGGAGCAGGGTGTCGGGGGTAACGTGCCGTCAGGGGAGAGTGGAAAATCGTAAAGGCCGGGATAGCGATTGTCTGTCGTTAAATAATGAACAGTATAAGACAATAAACGGTCCGTTCCGTAAGGACGGCCCCTGAACGCGGCAAGAAAAGAACCTGTTGGCGACATATCTTCCCATGACAGCCGGAAAGCAGACCGGCTTCGTATGAAATACCTGTCTGCTCCAGACGCATGAATGTTTAGAATAAAAATTCTGTCTGTGAAGGACATCAATCAAAAATTACAATTAATTGAAAAAACCCTTTCTCATGAGGGAGAATCCAATACAGACAGGGAATTTCCGTGGAACCGATGAGGACCAGAAAGGTCTTGTTCAAATATTACAGGTAACGGAGCATCTCCTGATCCGCAAGGCGTGCAGGAGGTATGTCTGCGCCTTGTGGATCAGGAGCTGTTTTTAAGGGGAAGGCGGCTGGGTGGGGGCTTCGCGGGAAGCGGTGACGGGAGTTGGCGGGGCGTCGGCGCTCCATGTGAGTGCGAGGCTGGTGGTGTTTCCGGGCATGATCTGGCCGATCTGGATCAGGGCCGCCGTATTCAGGAACAGGGGGAGGGATCTGTCACCGAACTGGAGTGAGGAGCCGTGCTGGAGTGCGGGGGCGGGAAGGCTGTGTCCCGCGTCGTCTTTCAGGCTTACGATGTCGGGCTTCAGGATCAGGGAGAGCCCGCGCAGCATTTCCATTGTCATGGGAAAGAACGTTTCCCATTCCCTTGGCTCGGGGGCTCCGAAATCTATCGAATCCGCGCCGGTTGGGGCGCTTCTCAGATAGGTTCCGCTCTGTGGAAGGAAAAAGACCACGCGGTTTGGGGCATGTTCCCGCAGTTCCATTTCGGGAAAGGGGCGGGGCATTGAAATCCGTTTTTCCAGTAGCGGACGGCAGGGAAGCTGGAAAGGCAGCGGAACGCTGGCGCTGAGGCCCGGAAGGCGGCCTTCCTGAAAAGGAGTGCGGCACAGCGCGTCTTTCAGGGAGTTGTGATCGAGCATCCAGCCGAACCAGTCCATGAACCAGAGGCGGAGTGTCGGAGGGGTCTCAGTCATCATGTCTCCGAAGGCTGTTGGGTGAGAGCCAGACATTTCTTCATGACGCCGGGCAGAGCGGCGCGTTTCGTTGAACGGAACGTGCCGAAAGAGGAATCGATCCCTGCATTATGGCCCTGTGGAAGGCAAGCCTCATAGACCGTGAGGAACAGGGTGAAATGGGTGAAGACGTGGCGGATTTCGCCTCTGTTGGTCCAGTCGGTCAGGCAGGGCGCATGACCAAGGGCTTCGTCTTTGCTCCAGGGTGCGCTGCGCCAGTCCGTTCCGGGAAGCTCGTCCATGCCGCCCAGAAGGCCGGTGGGAGGGCGGGTTCGCAGCAGGATCTGACCGCTGGAATCGTGCAGGAGGAAATGTACGCCGTAACGGGTGGGGCGTGTCTGTTTGGGCTGTTTGGCCGGGAGTTGGGCTGCGATTCCGCGAGCATGGGCGATGCAGGAGGTCTGCCAGGGGCAGGTCAGGCATGCAGGGTTGCGGGGCGTGCAGATCGTTGCGCCGAGGTCGAACAGGGCCTGTGCGAAGTCGGAGGGACGGCTTTGCGCGACAGGATCGGCGTTTAGGAGCGCGGCCTGTTTCGCCAGAAGGGGTCGCGCAGCCGGGAGTGGTTCTTCGGTTGCGTTGAGGCGGGCCGTGACGCGCTCGACATTGCCGTCAACGGGGACGACGGGGCGCCCAAAGGCGATGGCGGCAATGGCGCGAGCCGTGTAGGCACCGATTCCGGGAAGGGTCAGCAATTCTGTGACCGTGTCTGGGAAACCGCCGCGTTCGGAGACGCGTTTCGCACAGGCATGGAGATTGCGGGCACGGGCATAGTAGCCGAGGCCGGCCCAGAGGTGCAGGACGTCTTCGAGCGGAGCCGCCGCGAGGTCTTGGACTGTAGGGTAATGCGTGAGAAAGCGCTCGTAATAGGATATGACGGCTTTGACGGTCGTCTGCTGGAGCATGATCTCGCTCAGCCAGACGGCATATGGGTCTGGACGCTGGCCGGGCAGGCTGCGCCAGGGAAGGGCGCGGCGGTGGTGGTCGTACCAGCGCAGCAGGGCGGATGCATCAGGAGTCACGGGAACGGATATGACGAAGGATCGCGGTTCGGACAAGCGCCCGTTGCGAAATACGGCCCGAAAGAAACCGGCGCAGGAGCCTGATGGCTGGGTTCCCGCGCCTGATCGCAACTGGACGCCGCGCCGTTCGGGCACGAAGCAGATCGGGTCTTTCGTGCAGGCGCTGACACAGCCTGTCTTCAAGAAGAAGCCACCGGTTCTGGCGCGTCTGATGATGGACTGGGCGGATTTTGTCGGTCCGCGTCTGTCCAAACAGACTGAACCGCGCCGTCTGTCGGCGGGAACGCTGACGCTGGCCTGTGCGGGACCGATTGCCATGGAGCTTCAGCATCTGGCGCCGCAGATCATCGAGCGTATCAATGTGGCCTGTGGGCTGCGGGGCGAATATGGGATCGAGCGCCTGAAGATTGTTCAGGATCTGGTGGCGTTCGAACGGCCGACGCCGAAGCGTCCGAAACCGTTGCAGATTGAAGTGCCGGATATTGAGGATGAGGAGCTTCGTCTGGCACTGGAAAGCCTTGGGGGGCATCTGGGCGCGAAGCGGAAGCGAAGGTGACGGAAGTGTTTCACGTGAAACAAGTTGTTTCGTCATGGAAAGGCCCTCTTCCTACACGATCTGGTAATGCCGATATGGGACATATGATCGGGCTTTCCCGCAGGAGACTTGCCATGACCCTCACATACAAACCGGCCGTTGCACTGATGCTGGCCTTGCTGGCGTCCACGATTTCCGCTCCCGCCTTTGCGCAGCATGGGGGCGGCCCGGGCGGAGGTCCGGGTGGCGGAGGCGGTGGATTTCATGGCGGTGGAGGCCCCGGTGGGGGCTTTCACGGTGGCGGCATGGGACCCGGTGGTATGGGCGGGGGGATGAGACCCGGCGGGATGGGAGGTGGCTTTCATGGTCCGGGCGGTGGTGGATTCCGCCCTCCCGGTGGTGGATATCATGGAGGTTGGGGCGGCGGTGGCTATGGCGGTGGCCGTCCCGGATGGGGATTCCGTGGTGGCGGCTGGGGCGGAGGCTGGGGTGGCCCGCGCTTTGGCGGCTGGGGCTATCCGGGCTGGGGTGGCTGGAACGGCTGGGGTGGACCAGGCTGGTTTGGCTATGGCTGGGGAATGCCGGGCTGGGGCGGCGGCTGGGGCTGGGGCGGTTGGGGCCTGGGTGTCGGACTCGGCGTTGCGACCGGCATGGCGATCGAGGCTTCGCCTTATGGCTATGGTGGTGGGTACGGCGGATACGGATATGCTCCCGGTTATTACGCCGCGCCGTCCTATTCGGGTGTGCCGCCTTACACCTGGGGATACTGATCAAAAAAAAGCCGCCGGAGAATCTCTCTCCGGCGGCTTTTTCGTATTCTGCGGGTTTGAGCCCGGTCAGTCCGTGACGAAATCCTTCGCATGATAGCCCTGTGCGAAAAGATGCGCGCGCAGGCTGGCGAAGTTGATTTGGGTGGGAATGATGCGGCGGACATTCGGTTTGGCATGGAAGGCCAGACCGAGGCCCGCGCTGGCGAGCATGGGGATGTCGTTGGCGCCGTCGCCGGTTGTCAGGGCTGCGCGAAGCTGCACGCCGCGCTCTGAGGTCAGGCGTTCGAGATGATCGCGCTTGGCGTCGGGGCCGAGGATCGGGCCAGCGAGACCGCCGGTGATTTTGCCGTCTGCGATTTCCAGTTCATTGCCGTAATTTTCGTCGAATCCGCACAGTTCGGCTACGCGCTGTGTAAACCATGTGAAGCCGCCTGAGACGAGCGCCGTGCGGCCATTATGCTTGCGCATGGTCTGCACGAGTTCGCGGGCGCCTTCCGTCAGGGTGACGGACTCCCAGACCTGTTCGAGAACCGAAGCGGGCTTTCCGGCCAGAAGGGCCACGCGCTGTTCGAGCGCGGTTTCGAAATCCAGCTCGCCGTTCATGGAGGCGCGGGTGATGGCCGCGACGTCTTCCCCGCAGCCCAGAAGGTCCGCCAGTTCGTCCAGCGTTTCGCCCGTGACAATGGTGCTGTCCATGTCCGCGACGAGGACAGCCCGGCGGCGACCGCGCGTTTTGAGAAGCAGCGCATCGACACGATAGGGCGCGAGCGTTGCGCGGATCGTGGCGATGTTGGCCGAACCGGGGCGCGGCGGCGGGCAGGGAATGTCGACCGCTTCGCCCGGAGACAGGACGATCGGCGCGTTACCCTTGACGAGCGCGCGGGCCATGTCGATGGCCTCGGGTTTGAGGGGGCCGGATTTTCGGTCGGCGATGAGGGTCAGGACGGCAGGAAGGGACATGAGATCTCGTAACGGTCCGGCACGTGTGGCAGGAGGGGAGAATGAACGCCCCGAAGACAACAAAAACTGCGATCATTGTGGCCGGACCGACGTGCTCCGGCAAGTCAGCACTGGCGCTCGACCTTGCGCGACGCTTTGACGGTACGGTTATCAACGCGGATTCCATGCAGGTTTACCGCGATCTGCGGATTCTGACGGCCCGGCCTGATGATGCGGATGAGGCTGCTGTCCCGCACCGGCTTTACGGGGTTCTGGATGCGGCTGTGCCGGGAAGTGTGGCTTGGTGGCGATCCGAAGCCCTGCGGGAAATGGACGAGGCGTGGGCCGTGGGGCGCATGCCGATCCTGTGTGGTGGGACGGGGATGTATCTGCGGGCGCTGACGGATGGTCTGGTGGAGGTGCCGGCCCCCGGAGACGCTGCGCGGACCGAAGCACGGGGGCTGGCGGAAGGGATCGGGCCGGAGGCGCTGCATGGGCGTCTGATGCAGGTTGACCCTGAAACGGCGTCTGGTCTGCGTCCGAACGATACGCAGCGGATTTCGCGGGCTTGGGAGGTCTGGACGGGGACAGGGCATGGGCTGGCCTGGTGGCGGTCGCAGCCGGGTTTGCCACCTGCGCCGTGCCGGTTTGTGTCCGTGCAGCTTGACCCTGAGCGGGAGGGGTTGCGCCGGGCGATTGATGTCAGATTCGGGCAGATGCTGGAGGCCGGGGCTCTGGAGGAAGTGTCCCGTCTGCTGGAGAGAGGGCTTGATCCGGTTCTACCTGCCATGCGTGCTCATGGCGTGCCTGAACTGGCCTCCGTTCTGCGAGGAGAAGAAATGCTTGAGGAAGCGCGGAAATCCGCGGTCCTTGCCATCGGGCGCTATACGCGGCGGCAGGCGACGTGGTTCCGGCATCATGCGTTGGGAAAAGAGGGTGACGCGATGATTTCGTTGCGCAGATATACCCATTTTGCGCAAGAATCGGAAAGTCATTATGAAAAAATAGAGAACTTTATATCGGAACGAGTTGACGCCGCCGCGTTGTCGTCCTAAATCCCGCCGCTCATACCTTGGGAGGAAACGGTGACGGCTGCTGAAAGAGACGCAGGAACAGGCAACGAGGCGCTGAATGGCGCGGAAGTGCTTCTGCGCGTTCTCGATGAAGAGGGTGTGGAGGTCATATTCGGATATCCGGGTGGGGCTGTCCTTCCGATTTACGATGCTCTTTTCAAGCAGGACCGGATTCGACACATTCTTGTGCGTCATGAGCAGGCCGCCGTTCATGCGGCGGAAGCCTATGCGCGCTCGACGGGCAAGGTTGGCGTGGTTCTGGTGACGTCGGGTCCGGGGGCGACCAATGCCGTGACCGGGCTTGTGGACGCGCTGATGGATTCCATTCCGCTCGTCTGTCTGGCGGGGCAGGTGCCGACGAAGCTGATCGGCAATGATGCGTTTCAGGAAGCCGACACGACCGGCATCACGCGCCCTGCGACCAAGCACAACTATCTCGTCCGGGAGCCCGGAACGCTGGCGCAGACCGTGCGTGAGGCGTTCGAGGTGGCACGCTCGGGGCGTCCGGGGCCGGTTCTGGTGGATCTGCCCAAGGACATCACGGTCGGCAAGGCGCCGCTGACGAAGCCGGCACTGTCGCGCCTCCAGCGGCTGCGCCATCAGGGTGGGCCGGATGCGGAGGCGATCGCCCGGACCCTCGAAGCCATGAAGACGGCGAAGCGCCCGCTCTTCTATACGGGGGGTGGCATCATCAATTCCGGGCCGGAAGCGTCGGACCTGCTGCGTCGTCTAGCGCGCAAGACCGGTTTCCCGGTGACATCCACGCTGATGGGGCTGGGGGCGTTTCCGTCTCCTGATCCGCAGTTCCTGGGTATGCTGGGGATGCACGGTTCGGTCGAGGCGAACATGGCCACGCATGGCTGTGATCTGCTGATCGCTCTGGGGTCGCGTTTCGATGACCGCGTGACGGGGCGTGTGGATGCGTTCTCGCCCAATTCGTTCAAGGTTCATGCCGATATTGACCCAAGCCAGATCGACAAGATCGTGCCGGTGGATGTGCGGATCGAAGGCGATGTGCGCGATACGCTTGAAGCGCTGCTCGAAGGCTGGGGGGAGACCCCTACGCCGGATCTGTCGACCTGGTGGAACCAGATTGCGTCCTGGCGGAGTGTGGACGGGTTTGGCTTTACGCAGGACATGACGCCGTCTGCCGTCATCCGTCCGCAGCATGCGGTTCGCCGTCTGTATGAGCTGGCGAAGGAAACGGGTCGTGATACGTTCGTGTCCACCGAAGTTGGTCAGCACCAGATGTGGGCAGCCCAGCACTTCCAGTTCGACAAGCCGAACCGCTGGCTGACGTCGGGTGGGCTGGGGACGATGGGCTATGGTCTGCCGGCTGCCGTAGGCGCGCAGGTGGCGCATCCGGATGCGCTGGTGATCGACATCGCCGGTGAGGCGTCCACGCTCATGAACATCCAGGAACTGGGGACGATCGCGCAGTATCGCCTGCCGGTGAAGATCTTCATCCTGAACAACCACTATATGGGCATGGTCCGTCAGTGGCAGGAACTGCTTCATGGCTCGCGGTATTCGCAGTCCTACAGTGAAGCGCTGCCGGACTTCGTGAAGCTGGCCGAAGCGTTCCATGCGACCGGGATGCGGGCGACGCATGTGGGTGAGCTGGATGACGTGATCCGCCGGATGCTGGCGCATGATGGGCCGGTCGTGGCCGATATCTGCGTGGCCGAGGGCGAGAACTGCTATCCGATGATTCCATCGGGTGCGGCGCATAACCAGATGCTGCTGGGTCCGGATCAGGATTCCGAAGCGGCGGGACTGACCGAAGAAGGGAAGATGCTGGTCTGATGACGGAGACGATCCAGAATTCGGTCATTTCAGTCCTGATCGAGGACGAAAGTGGCGCGCTGGCCCGCGTGGTGGGCCTGTTTTCCGGCCGGGGCTACAACATCGAGAGCCTGACGGTGGCGCTGGTGGATGCGGAGCAGAAGCTCTCGCGCATCACGGTGCTGACGTCGGGCACGCCGATGGTGATCCAGCAGATCAAGGCGCAGCTCAAGCGCCTGATCCCGGTGCATGATGTCTGCGACCTGACGCAGGAAGGCCCGTATGTGGGCCGCGAGCTTGCGCTGGTGAAGATCGTCTCGTCCGGCGAGCGCCGGACGGAGGCCCTGCGCATTGCGGATTCGTTCCGTGCGCGGCCCGTGGATACGACGGCCACGAGTTTCGTGTTCGAGCTGACGGGGTCGCCCGAGAAGATCGACGCGTTCATCGAGTTGATGCGCCCCCTTGGTCTGGCCGAGGTTTCGCGCACCGGGATTGCCGCCATCGGGCGCGGTCCTTCAGTCTTTCACCTTAAAAAGGAGCCTGTCTGATGCGGGTATATTATGATCGCGATGCCGATCTGAATCTGATCAAGAGCAAGAAAGTCGCGATCATCGGCTATGGCAGCCAGGGTCACGCTCATGCCAACAACCTCAAGGACAGCGGCCTGACGGACATCGTCATCGGCCTGCGTCCGACGTCTTCTGCCGTCAAGAAGGCTGAAGAGGCCGGTTTCAAGGTCATGTCCCCGGAAGACGCAGCCGCGTGGGCCGATGTGGTCATGGTTCTGACGCCGGATGAAGGCCAGGGCGCCCTGTACAAGGACAGCCTTGAGAAGAACCTGAAGCAGGGCGCAGCCCTTGCCTTCGCGCATGGTCTGTCCATCCATTTCCGCATCATTGAAGCCCGTCCGGATCTGGACGTGTTCCTGATCGCGCCGAAGGGCCCGGGCCACACGGTCCGTTCCGAATATCAGCGTGGTGGTGGCGTTCCGTCCCTCGTGGCCGTGGCGCAGAATGCTTCGGGCAATGCGCTCGAAATCGCTCTGTCCTATGCCAGCGCCAATGGTGGCGGCCGTGCAGGCATCATCGAGACAACCTTCAAGGAAGAAGTCGAAACCGATCTGTTTGGCGAACAGGCTGTCCTGTGTGGTGGTGTGGTCGATCTGATCCGCGCCGGCTTCGAGACGCTGGTTGAAGGCGGATATGCGCCGGAAATGGCTTATTTCGAGTGCCTGCACGAGATGAAGCTGATCGTGGATCTGATCTACGAAGGTGGCATCTCCAACATGAACTACTCCATCTCCAATACTGCGGAGTATGGCGAGTACGTGACGGGTCCGCGCATCATCACGGCGGAAACCAAGGCTGAGATGAAGCGCGTCCTGACGGACATCCAGGACGGCACGTTCGTTCGCAACTTCATCCTTGAGAACCAGTCCGGTGGCGTTGGCTTCAAGGCCATCCGCGCCCGAAACGACGCGCACCAGATCGAGAAGACCGGCGAGAAGCTGCGTGCGATGATGCCGTGGATTGCCAAGGGCAAGCTGGTCGACAAGAGCAAGAACTGATCAGGCGGGTTCGGGAGGCCGGATTCGGCTTCCCGGAAACGGGACGTATCATCGTCTGTCGGGCGTCGGAATGTGTGGGATTCGTTTCCCGCAGATCCGGCGCCCGAACTGTATGCGGGGTCTTGGATTCAAGAATTTTCCGCGTTCCAGCCCTGTGTGCAGGAAAGGGAAAACCTCTTTCTCATGCAATGGGGACATGGGGCGGGGGAGATATGTGACATATTGGGGAATCGCCCCATAAAGTGCTTGCATCAGGGGGGAGGGGCCGCTAACTAGCGCGCTTCCTGGCCCAAGGGGGCATTTTTTGCCCAACAGGCTGTCTACTGGTTTGGGGGTACGTGATGAACGCACTTGCTCAACTGGGGATGGTATCGGAACTCCCGAGAGATATCCAGAACAGCGACGCTCACTTTGTTGAAGATGAGCGCAAGGATTACTTCATTGAGCGTGATGGCGAGCGTTTTGCTGGCAATCACCTGCTGATCGATTTCTGGGACGCTCGGAATCTCGATGATCCGACGCGGATTGATGAAACGCTGTGCGAAGCTGCGGTTGCGGCTGGCGCGACGATCCTGCATAGCCATTTTCACCACTTCACGCCCAATGGCGGCGTGTCGGGCGTGATCGTGCTGGCGGAAAGCCATATTTCGATCCACACGTGGCCGGAGCGGAATTATGCCGCTGTGGACGTGTTCATGTGCGGCGTGTGTGATCCGAACCTGTCGATTCCGGTGATGCAGCGCCTGTTCCAGGCCGGCCGGATCGAGGTCGATGCCGTGCGGCGCGGCCGCGTGCAGGACAAGGCCGCAAAGGCGGTCTGAACTGATGAAAGGGCCGGGTCACCGGCCCTTTTTCAATATACTCCGACAAGGAAACGATGATCCATGGCTGAAACATGGCTCAACGAGACACTGTACCCGGACTGGGGACAGCGTTTTCTCGTTACGCGCGAACTCGCACGGGTAAAATCCGACTTTCAGGATGTGGTGGTGTTCGAAAGTTCCAGCCACGGCCGCGTGCTGGTTCTGGACGGCGTTATCCAGATCACCGAGCGTGACGAGTTCGTCTATCAGGAAATGCTGACGCATGTGCCGCTGCTGGCGCATCCCTGTGCGAAGCGTGTTCTGATCATCGGTGCGGGTGATGGTGGCGTTCTGCGTCGCGTGTTGCAGCATGAGACGGTCGAGAAGGCTGTCATGGTCGAGATCGACGGTGCGGTGATCGAACTGTCCAAGCAGTATCTGCCGAACATTGCCGGAGATGCCTGGAACGACCCGCGGGCCGAGGTCATTGTCGGCGACGGCATCGACTATGTTCTGAAGGCGGCTGATGGCGCGTTCGATGTGATCATCGTCGACAGCACCGATCCGATCGGTGTGGGCGAAGTGCTGTTCACGGACGAGTTCTACAGCAACTGCGCGCGCATCCTGTCGGACGAAGGTCTGATCGTGAACCAGTGTGGCGTTCCGTTCATGCAGGCGGATGAACTGCATGAGACGAGCCTGCGTCGTGCGAAGTTCTTCCCGCATGTCGGTGCGTATGTGGCGGCTGTTCCGACCTATGTCGGCGGGTTCATGACGCTGGGTGTGGCCTCCAAGGGGCAGGCACCGAACACGCAGACGGTCGAGCAGATCCGCGCCCGTGCGGATGCTGCGAAGATCGTGGGTACGACGCGCTACTGGACGCCGGAGATCCATGTCGGGGCGTTCAACCTGCCGCCTTATATTGCCGAGCATCTTCCGAAGACCGGAAAATGATTCCGCGCCTGCCTCTTCATTAAAGGGGCAGGCGGTTACAGCTGCTCTTTCAGGCTGCTGTTAATCCGTTCCAGAAGTGTTACGAGAATATCGCGTTCGAGGGGTGTAAACCCCTTGAGTGCTGTGTCGGTTAAATGTTCCATAACAGGAACGATATTCCGGCTTTTCCGCTGGCCGTCCAGTGTCAGGGTGACCAGTGTGCTGCGGCGGTCTGTTGGGTCTGGTTCGCGCCGGATCAGGTCGTCGCGTTCCATCCGGGCGAGAAGTGTCGTCATGCCTGGCTGTTCGATATCCGCAAAATCCGCAAGCGCTTTCTGATTGAGGGTCTTTCCGTCCTGCAAAGCCTGCAACACGGGGAGCTGGCCGATCCGGAGGCCGGTCTTTTTGAGTTCGCGTTCCAGCAGGAGTGTGAAGAGCCTGGTGTTGCGGGTGGTCAGGGCGCTCAGGGGAGAGGGGGCGGTCATGCGGATTCCGGGGGTCATGTGGATAGAATACATAACATGTTATGTATTGAGGTCATGAAAAAACCCGGCGGCTCTTTCGGGCCTGACCGGGCTTGATCTGACCAGGCTGAAAAATCAGGGTGTCATTTTGGCCAGCGGGGCGACGCAGCGGTGCTCGCGGTAGAGCGTCCATTCGTCGCAGATCTGGTTGGGCGGGAAGGTGCAGGTGCCGGTTTCGCCGCCTGCAGTCCGGACATCACCGTGTCGGCCGCCCTGCTGCGTGCAATAGACGCTGGCGGGGTTGGGAATGCCGATCAGGCGGGTGCGCGGATTGTGCTGCGGATGGGAAGCGCAGGCGGACACCGTGCCGCACAGGAGGGTGATGGCCAGGAGGTGTTTCGTGCTTGAAAGATGCATTGCTCAGGGAGCCCTTTTCTTCAGGAAGCGGACGCTGCGTTCCTTGATGTCCAGTTCTTTTACAGCGTTTGCGAAGACCTCGAAATGCGGGGTCCTGAGGTGCTCTTCGAAGGCCGCGCGGTCGGTATAGACTTCCACCAGGATGACGGTATCGGCTTCCGTTTCAGGCGAGAGGACCGTGAAGCTGTGGCAGCCGGATTCGTCGGCGACGGAGCGTTCGCTGTCATAGGCGCAGACCTTGAGAAATCTGTCATAGGTTGCCGGTGTGGTCTCGAATTCGGCAATGACCGTCAGTTCGCCAGCCATGGAGTTCTCCTTTGTGCATTTAAGGTCTCGGGACACAACGCAGGAGCGATCGTAACGATTGCGGAGTTTTTCGGAAACTGGCAGGATCGGAAGGACCGACACGGGAGAGACCGGCCGAGAGGCTGGCGCCGAAGGAGCAACCGCCCCGGAAACTCTCAGGCCAAAGGACCGAGGCGGTCAGGACATTCTGGAGAGAGGTGCGCTTGACGCATCCGCCGACGGGATAGCGATCTCAGGCGAAAGGACAGAAGGGGCGACGTTTTTCCGGCCGCATTCTGCGGGAAGCCGGGGCGTCTGCATCTTCACGTTTTGAGATAGAATGGACCGGGCTTTTTCGTATGAGCGATTCCCTCCAGCGTACTCCCCTTTACGATCTGAATCTGGAACTTGGCGCGAAGATGGTGCCGTTCGCAGGCTTTGAGATGCCGATCCAGTTCCCTGCGGGACTGATGGCGGAGCATCTGCATACGCGCGAGAAGGCTGGTCTGTTCGACGTGTCCCATATGGGGCAGATCCGCATTGCCGCGAAAAGCGGCGACGTGAAGGACGCGGCTGCGGCTCTGGAGACGCTGGTCCCGGCGGATTACGTCGGGCTTGCCGCCGGGCGCCAGCGTTATGGACTGCTGACCAATGAAGAGGGTGGCATTCTGGACGATCTGATGGTCGCCAATATGGGCCATGATCTTCTGGTGGTCGTGAACGCGGGTTGCAAGGTTCAGGACGCAGACCGGATCGAGGCCGCGCTGTCTGATCGGTGTGTTGTGACTCGCCAGTTTGATCGGGGGCTTATGGCGCTTCAGGGGCCGGCTGCGGAAGCGGCTCTGGCGCCGCTTTGCCCGGCCGTGAAGGACATGCGCTTCATGGATGTGATCGAGACCGAACTGGCCACTGCGACTGGGCCCGTGAAGGTGACGGTGTCGCGGTCCGGCTATACGGGCGAGGACGGGTTCGAGATCGGCTGTGCGGGCGCGGATTCTGAAAAAATCGCACGTGCGATCCTGGCGCAGCCGGATGTGCTGCCGATTGGTCTGGGCGCGCGGGACTCGCTGCGTCTTGAAGCCGGGCTGTGCCTGTATGGCAATGACATTGATGTCACGACCACGCCGGTTGAAGCTTCGTTGGGCTGGGCGATCCAGAAGGCGCGTCGTGAGGGCGGGTCCCGCGCTGGCGGCTATCCGGGGGCGGAGGTCGTGCTGAAGCAGACGCGCGATGGTGTCTCGCGCAGGCGCGTGGGTCTGCTGGCGGAAGGTCGGGCTCCGGTGCGGGCGGGGGCGAAGCTCTTTGCCGATGCCGAGGGGCAGAAGGAAATCGGGGTGGTCACGTCCGGGGCGTTTGGCCCGAGCGTGAAGGCTCCTGTTGCGATGGGCTATGTCGCGTCGGATCATGCGGCGCTGGACACACCCGTTTTTGCGGAACTGCGGGGCAAGTATGTGCCACTGCATGTGCGGGCGATGCCGTTCGTGGCACCCGGTTTCAAGCGCTGAACTTACAGTCGAATTTCAGATCAGGAAAAAGCAGCAATGACGACCTATTACACGAAGTCCCATGAATGGATCCGCGTCGATGGCGAGCAGGCGACTGTTGGCATCACCACGCATGCCTCCGAAGAGCTGGGCGAACTGGTGTTCGTTGAAGCCAAGGACGAGGGCACGGAAGTTGCCGCCGGTGATGCGGCCGCGGTTGTGGAGTCCGTGAAGGCAGCGTCCGACATCTATGCGCCGGTTGCGGGGACGCTTGCGGGCTTCAACGACGCGCTGTCCGATGATCCGACGCTGGTGGGCCGCGATGCGGAAGGCGAGGGCTGGATTTTCCGCATGACGGTTTCCAACCCGGACGACCTCAAGGGCCTGCTGACGGCCGAACAGTACAAGAGCCTCTGAGGCTTGCGGGGTCTGCGCTGGCAGGCCCCGTTTTTCTTTCAGCCTGCCCCGAATTCCCGCCTCCGCTTTTCATGAAATGCCAGAGAACCTGCCTGTGACGACCTTGTGGCCTGCCCAGACCGAAGATTTCAGCTCCCGCCATATTGGCCCGCGCCCTTCCGAAATCGGGGAGATGCTGCGGGTTGTTGGCGCGTCCAGTCTCGATGACCTGATCGACCGGACCATTCCGGCCGCCATTCTCGATCGCGGGGATCACGGGATTGGTGCGGCCCTGACCGAGCAGGATGCGCTTGTGCGTCTGCGTCAGATCGCGTCGCGCAATCAGGTTCTGACCTCCATGATCGGGCAGGGCTATTACGACACGGTTCTGCCGCCGGTCATCCAGCGGAACATTCTCGAAAATCCGGCCTGGTACACGGCTTACACGCCGTATCAGCCCGAAATCAGCCAGGGCCGCCTTGAGGCGTTGCTGAATTTCCAGACGCTGGTGGCGGATCTGACTGGGCTAGACATTGCCAATGCGTCCCTGCTGGACGAGGGCACCGCCTGTGCGGAAGCCATGGCGCTGGCGCAGCGCGTGGGCAAGTCGAAGGCGACGGCGTTCTTCGTGGATGCCGACACGCACCCGCAGACGGTTGCCGTGATCCGCACGCGGGCCGAGCCGCTGGGCTGGGATATTGTGGTCGGGGATCCGGAGACGGATCTGGACGCGTCTTCCGTGTTCGGCGCACTGCTGTCCTATCCCGGCTCTTCGGGGCGCGTGCGGGATCTGCGCGGCGTGATTGCGGCGCTGCACGACAAGGGCGCGATTGCGGCTCTGGCCTGCGATCCGCTGGCTCTGGTGCTGCTGGAAAGCCCTGGTGCGCTGGGCGCGGATATCGCGATTGGCTCGATGCAGCGTTATGGCGTGCCGATGGGGGCTGGTGGCCCGCATGCGGGGTTCATGGCGACGCGCGATGCGTTCAAGCGGCATATGCCAGGACGTCTGGTTGGCGTGTCGCGCGACAGTGCGGGCAAGCCCGCCTATCGTCTGGCGCTTCAGACGCGCGAACAGCATATCCGCCGCGAGAAGGCGACGTCCAACATCTGCACGGCGCAGGCGCTTCTGGCGATCATCGCGTCCATGTATGCGGTGTATCATGGTCCGGAAGGGCTGAAGGCGATTGCTGCACGTACACACCGGATGGCGGCGATCCTGTCCGCGGGGCTGAAGGCTCTGGGCGCGAGCGTCGAGACGGACGTATTCTTCGACACGATTACCGTTCAGGCGGGTGCCGCGGCACCGCAGGTTCTGGCGCGGGCCGTGGCATCCGGTATCAATCTGCGCGATGCGGGGAATGGCCGGATTGGCGTGTCCTGTGACGAGACTACGACGCCGGAGACGATCCGTGCGGTCTGGGCGGCGTTTGCGGGTGAGGGTGCGGATCTGGCGTCTGTCGAGCAGGCGCTCGATGTGACGGATGCGCTGCCGGAGGGTCTGTCCCGTACGGCGCCGCTGCTGACGCATCCTGTGTTCCATACCCACCGTTCCGAGACGGATCTGCTGCGCTACATGCGTGCGCTGGCGGACAAGGATCTGGCGCTGGACCGGACAATGATCCCGCTGGGCTCCTGCACCATGAAGCTCAATGCGACGGCGGAGATGATCCCCATCACCTGGCCGGAATTCGCGCGGATTCATCCGTTCGCGCCCGCCGATCAGGTTCAGGGTTATGCCGAGCTGTTCGCGTATCTGGAGCGCACGCTCTGTGCGATTTCGGGGTATGACGCCGTGTCGCTTCAGCCGAATTCCGGCGCGCAGGGTGAGTATGCCGGGCTTCTGGCGATCCGTGGTTATCACCGCGCGCGTGGGGACGAGAACCGCGATGTCTGCCTGATTCCGGCGTCCGCGCATGGGACCAATCCGGCTTCGGCCCAGATGGTCGGGATGCGGGTTGTTGTCGTGGCCTGCGATGAGAATGGCAATGTTGATGTCGAGGATCTGAAGGCGAAGATTGCGCAGCATGACGGGCGCGTGGCGGCCATCATGATCACGTATCCGTCCACTCATGGCGTGTTCGAGGAGCGGATCGTGGAGATCTGCGAACTGGTTCATGCCGCCGGCGGTCAGGTCTATCTGGATGGCGCGAACCTCAATGCACAGGTTGGTCTGGCACGTCCGGGGCTTTATGGCGCGGATGTCTCGCATTTCAACCTGCACAAGACGTTCTGCATTCCGCATGGCGGTGGCGGTCCGGGCATGGGGCCGATCGGCGTGGGCAAGCATCTTGCGCCGTATCTGCCGGGACAGCATGGCATTGCGGTATCCGCAGCGCCTTACGGCTCGGCGTCCATTCTGCCGATTTCCGCGGCCTACATCATGATGATGGGCGACGAGGGACTGCGTCAGGCGACGACGATGGCGATCCTGAATGCGAACTACATCGCATCGCGTCTGGAAGGGCATTATCCGGTTCTGTATCGCGGCACCAACGGCTTTACGGCGCATGAATGCATCGTGGATCTGCGGCCGCTGAAGGACACGGTCGGTGTGACGGTGGATGATATCGCCAAGCGTCTGATCGACCACGGATTCCATGCACCAACCGTCAGCTTCCCGGTGGCGGGGACGTTCATGATTGAGCCGACGGAATCCGAAGGGAAGGGCGAGCTGGATCGTTTCTGCGATGCGATGATCGCCATTCGTGCGGAGATTGCCGAAGTCGAAGCCGGGCGTGTGGCGATGGACGCCAGCCCGCTGCGTTTTGCGCCGCATACCACGGCGGATCTGGCAGGCGCGTGGGACCGTTCCTACAGCCGCGAGGCAGGGTGTTTCCCAGGTGGTGTGGACACGTCGAAATACTGGTCGCCGGTCGGGCGTCTGGACAATGCCTGGGGGGACCGGAACCTCGTCTGTTCCTGCCCGGATATTTCGACCTACGCGGAAGGCTGAGCGGCTTTTTCCGTCTGGTGTTCGGGACAGGGCGCCTTCCTGCGGGGAGGCGCCTTTTTGCTGTTCGGTCTTTGTGGGTGTGATACCCGGCATGGGTTCTTTCTCACAAAGGGGTGAGGTATGGTTTCACGTGAAACGCTGCCCGCTTTCGGAAGATGCGGATGGGGTAGCTTCTATTGTTGATGAGGAGTTCCATCATGAGCCAGACGGTTCACATCACGGCCATTGTTACGGTTGCCGCCGAACACGCTGCCGCTGCCGAGCAGGCTTTTGCGGCCTGTGTTGTCTCTTCGCGCAAGGAGGAGGCCTGCCGCCAGTATGTGATCAGCCGGGATACGGAAAAGGCTGGCCGCTTCGTTGCCAACGAAATCTGGGCTTCGGAAGCCGGGTTTGAAGCGCATCTGGCGTCACCGCATTTCAAGGTTCTGGGTGAGGTGCTTGCGAAATGTGGAGCGCAGGCTGAAATCATGAAGGTCCAGCCGCTGGACGAGTCAGCTGACGCAGCCTGAAAAAGCTGTTTGCATTTTTCCGGGAATATGTCCCACTCGGGGATCGGCTGTTTTGCGGAGCAGCCTTTGAAGACAGGAGAGTCTGTTATGGTTTCGATGGTGACGTTCAAGGTTGACGGGATGTCGTGCAATGGATGTTCGGGCAAGTTGCAGTCCGCCCTGTCCAATGTTCCGGGTGTGTCGTCCGCAGAGGTAACGCTTGATCCGGGACAGGCTGCCATTCAGTATGATGAGCAGAAAGTGACGCCGGTGGCGTTGCAGCATGTCGTGGAAGATGTCGGGTTCGACGTTATCGCCTGACAGGCGTTTGAACGCGCCTGCCGCCTATCGTTTGTAATGCGGCAGGCCGAGCCCTTTGATGAGGGCCGCAGCGCGCAGGCTGAAGCCGGCCAGAACGGCGAGATCTGCGGCAATTGTGGTGCTCAGACCCAGCGCCGTCAGGGAGACATAGGCTCCTGACGCCAGGGCAACGGCCGTGACGTAGAGCTCCGGCCGGATGATGATGGACGGCACGCCTGCCAGCACATCCCGGAAAATACCGCCCATGCAGGCGCTGACGATTCCCATGAGAGCCGCCGGGATCAGCGGGATGCCGTAGGCCAGCGCCTTGGCTGAGCCGAAGACGCCATAGGCTGCGATCCCGAGACCGTCAAACCATTCCACGGCGCGGGCTGGCCAGAAGCGGGCCGGGGTGAACCACACGGCAATGGCGGACAGCAGACAGGCCGTAATCGGGATGGAGGTGTGCATCCAGAAGACGGGGGCGCCAATCAGCAGGTCCCGCACGGTTCCACCACCGACGCCGGTAATGGCAGCAAAGAACATGAACGTCACGATGGTCAGGCGCGCGCGTGCGGCCTCGATCGCGCCGGAAATCGCGAACACGATCGTGCCTGCAATGTCGAGGACGGGCAGAGCGGAGGAGGAGAAGGCCTGAAGGGCGGGAGGGATCATCGGGCCGTCTTGACGTGGTGTGTTGAAAACAGAAAAGCCCGGCACGAAGGCCGGGCTTTCCGTAGACGTGATGTTCTGACCCGGATCAGACCGAGTAGTACATCTCGAACTCTGCCGGATGCGGCGTGTGTTCGAACTTGTAGACTTCCGGCCACTTGATGTCGATGTAGCTTTCGATCTGGTCCTTGGTGAAGACGCCGCCTTCGAGAAGGAATGCGTGGTCTTCCTTGAGGGCTTCGAGAGCCTCACGGAGCGAACCGCAGACCGTCGGGATCTGGGCCAGTTCTTCCTTCGGCAGTTCGTACAGATCCTTGTCCATGGCGTCGCCCGGGTGGATCTTGTTGCGGATGCCGTCGAGGCCGGCCATCAGCATGGCGGCGAACGCGAGATAGGGGTTTGCCATCGGGTCCGGGAAGCGGACTTCGACGCGCTTGGCCTTCGGGTTGGTCGCGTGCGGGATACGACACGAAGCCGAACGGTTCGCTGCGGAGTAGGCCAGAAGCACGGGCGCTTCGAAGCCCGGGATCAGGCGCTTGTAGGAGTTGGTGGACGGGTTCGTGAAGGCGTTCAGAGCCTTCGCGTGCTTGATGATGCCACCGATGTAGAACAGCGCGTCTTCGGACAGGTCTGCATACTTGTCACCGGCGAAGGTCGGCTTGCCGTCTTTCCAGATGGACTGGTGGACATGCATGCCCGAGCCGTTGTCGCCCGAGATCGGCTTCGGCATAAACGTGGCTGTCTTGCCGTAGGAATGGGCAACGTTGTGCACGCAGTACTTGTAGATCTGCATGAAGTCGGCGGACTTCACGAGCGTGTCAAACTTCGTGCCGAGCTCGTGCTGCGACTGTGCGACTTCGTGGTGGTGCTTTTCGATCGGCAGGCCCATTTCGCCCATCGTCGAGAGCATTTCGGCGCGCAGGTCATGCTCGCTGTCCACGGGTGGGACCGGGAAGTAGCCACCCTTGACGACAGGGCGATGGCCCATGTTGCCTTCCGGATAGGCCTTCATGGAGGCGCCGGGACCTTCGATGCTGTCGAGCTGATACGTGCCGAAATTCGGGCCTGTGCCGAACTGCACGTTGTCGAAGATGAAGAACTCGGCTTCCGGACCGAAGAACGCCGTGTCGCCGAAGCCGGCTGACTTAAGATAGGCTTCTGCGAGCTTGGCGGTCGAGCGCGGATCGCGGTTGTAGAAATTGCCCGTCTTCGGATCAATGATGTCGCAGAACAGGATCAGCTGCGGCTTGGCGGAGAACGGGTCCATGACGGCCGTTTCCGGATCCGGAAGCAGGACCATGTCGGACTCGTTGATGGCTTTCCAGCCCTGGATGGACGAGCCGTCGAACATGAAGCCTTCGACGAAGGTGTCGTCTTCGATGGTCGAGACCGTCTGGGTCGTGTGGTGCCACTTGCCCTTCGGGTCGGTGAAGCGCAGATCGACGAATTCCGCCGCGTGCTCCTGGATCATCTCGAAGACGCGGGCCACGGCCTGCGGGTTCGGAGCGGGCGGCTTGCCTGAAGCTGCGGGGGCAGCCTTGGGCGCTGCGGCCTTCGAGGTACGGCGCGCCGGGGCGGCCTTCGGTGTCGCGGTAGAGGAAGTGGGGGCTTTCTTGGCCATCGATCTGTCGCCTTGCATCGTGTAAACGGCTGCAAAACGATTAAGCGACAAATGCCCGTCTGTCGAGTATGGGAAATTACGCCATTCTGCGGATTTGAGGTAGAATCTTGCGGAAGCGGATCAAAGCTTTCCACGTCTGGTCCGGAACTTGCATGGAAAGAGGGCAGCGAGACTCTTTTTGGGAAATATCCTCATGACCCGTGCTGCCGAATCTCTGGATGGCTGGAAAGACAGTGATCTTCTGTCCCTGCCGGTTGAGCGTTATCTGCATGAATTCCGGGGCGGCCTGCTGAGCCTGCCCGAGAGCGAGCGGGACCTGATTGTTGCTGAAGTGCGGGCGCAGGTTGCGGCGCAGGCGCGGCTGGGCGATGGCGCCGTACAGGCACTTCTGGAAAAGCTGGGGAAGCCGGGCAGGCTGGCTGCACGTTTTACGATCCGGCATGAGCTGTCGGTCGGGGTGCAGCAGTCCAATCCGTTTGCCCTGTTGTGGGTTGTGTTGCGGCTGGCTGCGGGAAGCCTTCTGGCGTTTGCTGGTGGCTTGGTGGTCATTGTGTTCGGTCTGGCGGGGGTTCTGCTGGCGGCGATGCCCGCGTTGCGGTTCTTTGTTCCGCAGGACGTATTCGGCGTGCATGACAGTCTGTTTTCCATCACGGTTACGACGGATGGTGCACCGAAGAATGCCGTTCCCCTTTCCTGGACGGCAGCTATTGTTTCCTGTGGTGTCGGGATCGTTCTGATCGTGCTGGCGATGCTTCTTATGCGGGGGCTGGGGCAGATCCTGCTGCGCGATATGCGTCGGAAAACACGGATGCGGGACTAAAGGCTTTTCAGCCCCGCGCTGGCCTGCAATGGTGAGGCGCTTTGTGTTTTTCGTGTGTTCTGGACCTCATCAATGAAAACTCCGAATCAGTATCTTGCGGGTCTTCCGACGACCATTTTCACGATCATGTCCCAGCTGGCCGTAAAACATGGGGCGATCAATCTCGGGCAGGGATTCCCGGATACGGAGGGGCCGCAGGATATCATTCAGGTGGCTGCGGAGGCGCTGCAGGACGGGCGTAACCAGTATGCGCCGCTGACGGGGCTGCTGGAGCTGCGCGAGGCTGTGGCATCTTCCAACCGACGTTTCTATGGGCTGGAGGTCGATCCGGCGACGGAAGTTGTGGTGACGTCCGGGGCGACCGAAGCACTGGCGGCCTGTCTGATGGCGGTGGTGGAGCCGGGGGATGAGGTGGTGGTGATCGAGCCGCTTTATGACACCTATCTGCCGGCGCTCAGGCTTCTGGGAGCCGTTCCACGCTGTGTGCGGCTTCAGCCGCCGCACTGGTCGCTGCCGGAAGCGGAATTGCGGGCAGCGTTTGGGCCGAAGACCAAGGCGATCATGCTCAATTCGCCGATGAATCCGTCCGGGAAGGTTTTTGTCCGCGAGGAGCTTGAACTGATTGCGGATCTGGTGCGGGAGTATGATGCGTATGCGATCTGTGACGAGGTTTATGAACACCTGACGTTTCACGTGAAACATATGCCTCTGATGACGCTGCCGGGAATGCGGGAGCGGTGCATGCGGATCGGAAGTGCGGGCAAAAGTTTCTCTCTGACGGGATGGAAAGTCGGCTATGTGACCGCGCCGGCCGCGCTGGCATCGGTGGTGGCGAAGGCGCATCAGGTTCTGGTGTTCGCGACTGCTCCGAACCTTCAGCGGGCTGTGGCTTATGGGCTGAAAAAGGACGAAAGCTATTACCAGGCTCTGTCGGCGCAGATGGAAATGCAGCGGGATCTGTTGCGGGACGGTCTGCATCGTCTGGGCTTTGAGACATTGCCCGCCGATGGAAGCTATTTCATCGTGGCGGATATCTCACGTCATGCGGATGGGCGCGATGATGTGGACTTCGCGCGCTGGCTGGTTGAGCATGCAGGGGTCGCGACGATTCCGGTTTCAGCCTTCTATGACCCTGAGGGGGATGCTCCACCGCAGAACCTGATCCGGTTCGCATTCTGCAAAAAGCCCGAGATCCTCTCCGAAGCCTTGAAACGGCTGGAAAAAGCCCTTTCTTAAAAGCACGGTTCTGCCACCCGTTTTCTGTTTCTGTCTGGAGATTTTTCATGTCTGTTGCTGCTGATGCTCTGGGCGCTCTTGCGACGACCGATGCCCTGTTTTTCGGGCGGCCTGATTCAAAGCTGACCCGTGACGATGCCAAGGCACTCGTTGATCGGGGGCTTGAGGGTGTGGATGACGGTGAGCTTTTTCTGGAATATCGGGAAAACGAGAGTATCAGTCTGGATGACGGGACGATCCGTTCGGCCAGCTTCAATACGTCTTCAGGGTTTGGTTTGCGGGCTGTTCTGGGAACGGAGACGGCTTTTGCTCATGCTGACGATATCAGCCGCGAGGCTCTGGCGCGGGCCGTCAGTACGGTAGGGGCCGTTCGGCAGGGACGGAGTGGCGTTATGGCGCCAGGGCCGCAGGCGACGAACCAGCGGCTCTATGGAGACTCCCGTCCGCTTGAGGGGACGGATTTTGCGGCCCGCGCTGCGGTTCTGAGCGAAATTGATGCCTATGCGCGGGGGCTGGATTCCCGTGTGGTGCAGGTAAGTGCCGTGCTGAGCTCCGAATGGCAGGCGGTGCAGATCATGCGTCGGGCGGATGCCGGGGGCGCTGTTGCGGATCTGCGACCTCTGGTGCGGATGAACGTGTCGGTCGTTGTGGAAAAGGATGGTCAGCGCGAGAGTGGAAGCTGTGGTCTGGGTGGTCGTTACGAACTGGACCGTCTGCTGGCCCCGGAAACGTGGCGGGATGCTGTCGACAAGGCGCTGAAACAGGCCCTGATCACACTGGATGCAGCGCCGGCCCCTGCGGGCGAGATGGATGTGGTGCTTGGGCCGGGCTGGCCGGGCATTCTGCTCCATGAGGCCGTAGGTCATGGGCTGGAAGGGGATTTCAACCGCAAGGGAACGTCGTCCTTTTCAGGGATGATCGGCAAGCGTGTGGCCTCTCCAGGCGTGATCGTGGTTGATGACGGAACGCTACCCGAATGTCGGGGGTCGCTTAGTGTTGATGATGAAGGCACGCCGACGTCCCGGACAGTGCTGATTGAGGATGGGATTCTCACCGGATATCTTCAGGACCGTCTGAATGGCCGGCTGATGGGAACGAAATCGACCGGAAACGGGCGTCGCCAGTCCTATGCTCATGCTCCGATGCCTCGCATGACCAATACGCTGATGCTGGAAGGGAGTGCCACGACGGACGAGATGATCCGCTCGATCAAACGGGGCCTCTATGCCGTGAATTTCGGCGGCGGGCAGGTTGATATTACGTCGGGAAAATTCGTGTTTGCGGCCTCGGAAGCCTATCTGGTGGAAGACGGGAAAATCGTCCGTCCGGTAAAGGGGGCGACTCTGATCGGAAACGGGGCGGATGCCATGAACCAGATTTCCATGATCGGGTCCGATGTGGCGCTTGATCCGGGGATTGGAACCTGCGGCAAGGCTGGGCAGGGTGTGCCGGTAGGTGTTGGGCAGCCGACCCTGAAAATCTCCGGTCTGACGGTGGGTGGTACGGGCTGACCCTCGAAAAATCTCGGTCGGAAAGGCGAAAGCAATCAGCGATGGGACATAATTACGCAAAGCCGTTAACGGCTGAAGCACGTATGGAGCGGGTTTTCTCCCGTATTCCCGGGGACTGGAGCATCAAGATGGAGCGCCCGCAGGGAGGGAAATGGTCGGTCCTGATGCAACGTCCGGACGGGATGCTGCATCAGGAAACCGCTGACAGCCTCATTGAGGCGCTTGAAGATGTGTGGCGCTTCCTGAGATAAAGCTTTTTAAAAGCTGCTCTGGGTTGCGAGCATGAAAAAGATCCGGTTTACGGCCGGATAGACCAGAAACTGGATCAGCAGCAGGACCACCATGGGGGCAAAATCTATGCCACCCGTATTTGGCAGGATATTGCGGATTGGCGACATCACGGGCTCGACGATCTTGGCCAGTGTGTTGAAAATGGAATAGAAAAAGCGGTTGCGGATATCGAGAATCCCGAAACCAAGCAGCATCGACAGAATGCAATACGCCAGAAGAATCCATACGAAAGCCTGGATCAGCATCAGGATAATGGCGTGCAGGGCAACCATGTAAAACCTCGTCGAATGTCGGTCGGGGCAGCCGAAAGGCCGGTCGGAAAAAGCTTGTAGCCATAGCAGTAGCACAGAACAACATCCTGCGCGCAGCTCTGCTTGACAGTGTGTGGGAAGAGGAGAACTATTGCTTGACCGTGGGGCTGTAGCTCAGATGGGAGAGCGCCTCGTTCGCAATGAGGAGGTCAGGGGTTCGATTCCCCTCAGCTCCACCACGGTCATCTCTTTCTCTTAAATAAGACAGTTTTTGAAAACTGCTTTTTTCTTGTCGTTGATTTGTCAGGAAACGGTTTTTCGATCTGGCCATACCCAATAGGCCATGGACTGCATTATTGCATGCAGCAGCCCATGGCCGGTTGAATTTATTTATCGAAGAACTTCGGTGTTATTCAGCCGCTTTGGCTGCGGTTGTAGCAGAGGGTTTCTTGATCCGGGTTTTGGTCTGGATTTTTTTAGTCACGGGCTTTTTCGTGGCAGGAGACGGCTTTGATTCTGCTGTGAGCGTTGAAGTGTCCCAGAGAGGACGAATTTTCTTTCTCGCAGATTCGAGAGGGGGATATCGCGTTTCATCCACGCCCGGGATTGTCAGGTCAAAAAAGACCTGTCTGTCGAGGGTGAAATGCGGATTGTAGAATGGATCCGCACGAAGCGTATTGCCCCATTTTTCAATCATGAACTGCGTTTCGTGGAAGAAGCGGCGTTCTGTTGAAGGACGATCATCGCTGCCGCGGCTCAGACTTTCATGATGCTCTGCACAGAAATCCGGGGTCCAGATGACCTTGTAGCCAGCGTCGCGCACCTTGAGGCACAGATCAATATCGTTGAACGCGACTTTGAGGTGCTCTTCGTCAAAGCCTCCGACCAGTTCGAAGGCTGGACGACGGATCAGCATTCCGGCGGCGGTCACAGCCGAGATTTCCTGTGGGAAGTAGGCACGACCTGCGTAACCGCCTTCGTTCCGCGGGATGCCGACATGGGCATGCCCGGCGACATCACCGATCCCGAGCAGGACCCCGGCGTGCTGCACGGTCTGATTGGGATAGACGAATTTGCCGCCGACGATTGCAACCTGCGGATCTGCAAGGGCTTCGTTGACAAGGATTTCGAGCCAGTTTTCCTGCTCAACAAAAACGTCGTTGTTCAGGAATAAAAGGAAATCGGATGTTTCGTCTTTTGCTGCGAGATTGTTGATGCGGGAGTAGTTGAAAGGTTCTTTGACGGTCAGGATCTCAACATTGGGAATGTCATCGACTTTCTGTGCAAAAGCCTCCGCTTCCTCTGTGATCGACCAGTTGTTGACCAGAATAACCTTGTAATTCGGATAGCGTGTATATTTCTGGATGGCATCCAGGCAGCGGGCGGTCGTGGGAATTTCATCCTTGTAGGGAATGATGATCGTGACCGACGGAAACTGATTGAACTGCCAGTTCACTGTGTAAAGCGTCATTCCCATCTGGGAATCGACATTTGCGGGCAGATTGCGACGTTCGAGATGGTCGTTCACCGCTTTGATGCCCGCATCAATGGCATAGCGCTTGTTGCCAATGTCGGAAGCCGTTGAATTTGCAGTGATGCGCCAGTGATACAGAATTTCAGGAACGTGATGGATTTTTTCTGAAGGAATGTGCTCGGAGGCGCGAAGCAGGAAATCGTGGTCCTGTGCGCCGTCATATTCCTTGTTGAGGCCGCCGACTTTCTGCAGGGCAGAATGACGGATCATCACGAAATGGCAGACATAGTTGACGCCAAGAAGAAGCCTATAGTTCCAGTCCGTTTTGAAAGCGGGCTCCCGGTAATAACCGCTGGCGTCAATTTTATCTTCGTCTGAATAGATCAGATCGGCGCGGCTTCTTGTGGCTTCCCGGAGCATGTATTCGACGGCGACATCCGCGAGCAGATCATCGTGATCGAAAAACGCGACCCATTCACCTTGGGCGGCTTCAAGTCCCGCATTGGTCGCAATGCTGATGCCACCATTCTGTTTCTGGAAGAGCGGCTTTATGCGGGAGTCAGCTTTGGCAAAATCTTCGATGACGGCGCGCAGTTCAGCATTTTTGCTACAGTCATCAACAAGGATGAGTTCCCAGTTCTGCCATGTCTGGGCGCGGACGCTTTCGATTGCTGCTGTAAAATCCGTGAGATCCGGATTCCAGACCGGACAGACAATGCTGACCAGCGGGTTCCCCAAGATAAGGTCATCGTTGCGGGTACGGTCGACATATTTGCGAAGAACCGGGAAGTAGGCCGTTGCCCAGGAATGATAATCGGCGATGGTAAATCCGGGTTGCGGGAGAATTTCCCTGACTTTGCGGCGCAGGCGCGTCAGTTCCACATGGAGCGCGTCAATCTGGTCGATCACGTCAATGATCAGGGATTCGTTGGCGTCCGTGACAAAGCTGGTCAGACATGGGCTGTTGGCAACTTCCAGCATATCGGGCAGGACGTAGAAACGGAATTCCTGCTCGTAGGGTTTGCGATATAGGTCTGGTGGCGAAAACTGGAAGCCGCAATAAGGGTCACAGGACAGGGCTTTTCCAACATCGCCTCGATATCTGTTGGCCTCGATCTGGGCAATTTTCTGACCGTTACAGGTCACGAGAATTTGCTGGCCCCCCTTCCATCCTTCGGCTGCATTGCCACGGACGACCCAGCCATTCAGAACGCCCTGTTTCAGGCCATCGACGAAAGAATGGGTTTCTACAGGGAGCCTGCCAGAGAAGGAAATATGTTCCAGCCCCTGGCCTTGTGAATAGATTTCAATCTGCTGGAGGCGGTTTTTGAAGGTTATAGTATGTGTTTTGCCGTCAAGAAGGCTGTGCGGCATTGGGATCTGGAAGCCGGTATTGAGTGAAGGAATACCGGAGGCATGCACATCTTCACGCAGATCCGTGCAATGAAACTGAAGGAATTCCTGACCGTCTGCCAAAGCGTGAAGGAATACGGGCTGCGAGGGATTTTCAGTATCTGTTGCCCATCCCCGTATACCGTTAACAGAAAATTCATCAATTTGGCAGATAATCATTAATTTTCTCCTGACAAATCATTAATGCTTTGATTCTGACATAGTATTTCAAGCTTAGGATAAAAACTGGCGCCGTCAAAGACTTGGTTATGTTGACTGTTTGTTATCAAATATCAGAGCGTGAGACACGCGAGGTTTCAATTTTATGATACGCGGGACGCGCCATTAAGATCCCATATTTTCTCCAGTATCGTCTGAATTCTGCGATGTGTACAGTCATCGAGGGGCGAAAAGCCCTAAATCAAGATGATGTCCGTTTGAATAATTGATGCCCTGAAGGCGCCCATACTCGACAATGTCGAGGCCGTATTTGGTTAATTCTTTATTAAAAATGGGTTCATCCCGGCGATCAATCAACGCCAGACTGCATTGCGGGTGATTGTGCAGATATTCTGCTGCGGCTGCGGGGCCTATGAGCTGAGTGTTGGGACCGGCAAGGAAGACGAGGCTTGGCTCTGAATAGGATGAAGAGACGAGGATGCTGTCAGGGCAGGGACGGACGTTTTCGAAGAGGTCTGCGATCCGGGGGCTGAGGCGGATGGTTTGCAGATTAGGGATGACGCCTAGGAAAAGGCCGGCATGAGCGATGACGGCTGCGCCCATGGCGCAGAAGGCAGCCTGTTTGCGGTCCCGTTTCAGCAGCAGCATGACAGCTCCGAGCACCAGCGGCAGGGCACCGCCCAGAGCGATCAGCGCTGAGAGAGAGACTGTGTAATCAAGACTGTAGAGAGCAATACTGCCAGCGAAGCAGAAGCCGACACCGAGGATTGTCCACACAACGCCGTAAGCGCCGAGCAGGGCTTTTGCCCATCGCGGGCTTTTGGGAATGGGCCAGATCATCAGGCTGGCTGCGGTGAGAATGGCAATCGCGGGATAGGTCGGCAGGACGTAGTGGGGGAGTTTGGTGGCGATCAGTTCAAATACCAGCCAGTGTGGGAGAATCCAGCTCAGCAGAAAGCGGACTTGTGGAAGTTTTCTGTTCTTCCAGACGGCCGGGATGGCGAGGGCGGCGAAAAGCGATCCGGGCCAGAAGGCCAGTCCGAAGACCAGAAGGTGAAAGCCGGGGGGCAGTCCGTGGGCTTCCTGACCATGGGCCACCTTGCCGAGAAAATTGCGTCCGACCGCACGGGCAAAGAAGTCTCCGCCGCTGATGACTTCGATGGCGACGCACCAGGGAACGACGACGGCAAGCATGATGAGCCAGCCCCAGCGGGGGCGAAGACGTGCCCACCATGACCGGCCCCGCTCCATCAGCCACAGGGCCAGAGGGGTGCCGAAACCCGGAATGAGGACGACGGGGCCCTTGAGCATGAGACCCACACCCAGAGCGAGCCAGTAGGCAACCGCGACCCGGAGATGGGTGGGGCGGTTTTTTTGTCGATCGGTGAAGGCGCACAGAAGTGCGGCCTGAATACACAGGATATCAAGCAGCAGGACGGTGTCGATGGTCGCCATATGGCTTTCGGCGACGAACAGGGTCGAGACCATCAGCAGGCCAGCGGCCATCAGGCCGGTGGGGCCTCCGAACAGGGTTGCGCCGATCCAGGCCGTCAATGGCACGATCATCGTGGCGGCGAGCAGGCTGGGAATCCGGTACGGCCAGGTCTTGCGCAGCACCGATGGGCCAAAGATTTTTTCGGCGGTAGCGGTGGAGGCCGCTTCCAACCAATAGATTCCGGCTGGCTGAAGATAGCGTGGCTTGTCCTGAAAGCGGACGTCGATGAAGTTGTGCGAGAGAAGCATCTGTTCCGATGCTTCCATGTAGCGCGGTTCGTCCCGGTCAAGCGGCGGAAGTGTCATGCGGCCTGGCAGGGCGAGCAGAAAGGCCAGCAGCCCCAGAAAAGCATAATGCCGGAGGTTCAGGATCATGGGCACTCTCCGCGCCGTTCTGTCAGGCCGGACGTGCGGCAGGGAGCCGCGAAAGCGTGACCCGGTGACGGTTTCAGTGTTCGGTCAGGTGATCGGGCAGATGCGTGCGGTTCTGAAGCCACATGACGCCCAGAAGGTCACGGATACCCACAAGAGCCCGGTTAAAATTGGTATATTTCGAGCTGCCATGCAGTCGGGCGCGATGCTGGACTTCGATGCAGATCAGCGGTGCGCCGTAATGTCCCAGCAGGGCGGGAAGAAAGCGGTGGACGCCTTCAAATTGTGGAATTTTCAGGAAGAGGTTGCGCGGGAAGAGCTTGAGCGGTGCGCCTGTATCGGGGCAGCCGTCGTTCAGGAGACGACGGCGCAGTCCGTTTGCGAAGCGCGTGGCGACCCGGCGTGAGAGGCGGTCGTTGCGCTTGCGCCGGACGCCGACCACCAGAGGCGGGGCGTCCGGAGTCGATGTCGCACGCTCCAGCATTGTCAGGATGGCGGACGGATCATCCTGCCCGTCGCCGTCAATGGTGGCGATCCATTGTCCCTTCGCGGCGGTGATGCCTGTTCGGAGAGCGGCTGATTTTCCGAGGCGCTTCGGATGGCTGATGATCCGCAGGCGGGGCAGCAGGGTCTGCCGGGCTTCCAGCAGCTTTTTGACGGTGGCGTCAGTGCTGCCGTCGTCAATGGCCAGAATTTCTATTGAAGGGTCGGCACCGAAGGTCTCAGCCAGTTCCTGACAGACGGGGAGGATATTGTCCGCCTCGTTCAGAACGGCCATGACGACGGAGAGCCTTATGGGCTGTCCGTCGTCATGAAAGGAACCTTGCACCGTGGAGGTGGGCATCGGATCAGGCAGCGGAGCGCCGAAGGGCTTCCGGCAGGCTGTTGATGCTCTGGTCGAGCAGGCTGGAGGCGATGTCGGGGCTTTCCGTCAGGCGGGTCGACACAACGTCGCGGGCTGCGGCGACTGCGATCTGGGCAGCGCGATCCTGAATTTCACGGATGGCCGAGCGCTCGGCAGCGTGAATCCGATCCTGCGCCATCTTCTCGTAGCGGGCTGCGGCGGCTTCAGCGTCCTTGCGGGCGCGTTCTGCCAGACCGGCGGCCTCGGCTTCGGAGCGTGCAAGCATGGCCTGTGTTTCGGCCAGGGTCTTTTCACGCTCGCGGGTGGCATCTTCCAGCATCTGCTCGGCTTCGCGACGCAGGCGGGCTGCTTCGTCGAGGTCGTGACGGACGCTTTCAGCGCGGGCATCCAGGTGGCCGGTAAGGGCTACCCAGAGCTTGCGCCCGAAAATGACGAAGAACAGGACGAAGGCGAGAGCGGTCCAGAACCGGGGATCGTGGAACATCATCGTCTCCTTAGGCGCTGACGCGTTTGACGGCGCTGGCGACAGACTGTTCGTCCTGTGTACCGATCAGACGCGAAACCAGATCCTGGGCGGTGCTGGTGGCGATCTCGGACAGGCTGGACAGGGCCTGTTCACGGGACTGGGTGATTCGGGTCTCGGCGTTTGCGATCTCGGTTTCGAGACGCTTGGCCGTTTCCGCAGCGTGAGCATCCGCGTTGGCGCGGGCTTCGCTCTGGATCCGCTCCACGTGGGCGCGGGCCTGCTCGGCTGCTTCATGACGGGCGCTGAGGAGTTCCGCGCTGGCGCGGTCAGCCTCGGCTTTTGCCTTGCGGGCAACATCCAGATCGCTCTGGATGCGGGTCCGACGGTTGGTCAGGACCCGTTCGACACGCGGCAGTGCGAAGCGGCTCAGGCCGAGATAGAAGCCGCCGAAAATGACGGCTCCCCAGACGACCTGTCCGATCAGCAGCGGATCGTGAAAGTTCAGCTGTGGCATGCCCGCAGCCACGGCACGGCCCGGCACGGCCGCAAGCGGAGCGGCGAACAGGAAGAGGCGTGGCGTACGGTACATGTTCGACCTCAGGCGAACAGGATCAGGAACGCGATCAGCAGGGCGAACAGCGCGACGGCTTCCGTCAGCGCGAAGCCCAGCATGCCGATGCCGAAGACATGCGGACGCGAAGCCGGGTTGCGGGCAACCGAGCTGATCAGCGTGGAGAAGATGTTGCCGAGACCCATGCCGACACCGGCGAGGGCGAAAACGGCAATACCGGCACCGAGGTCACGGGCGGCCTGGGCGATGCTGATGCCGAATTCGTGAGCGGCTTGAACGTCCATTGTCAGGTTCCTTGTTGGGTCGATTAAAGGGTTAGTGCGAAGCGGGGTGGCTCAGTGAGCGACGGCCTCACGCAGATAGATGCAGGTGAGGATGGCGAACACATAGGCCTGCAGCACACCCACCAGCAGTTCTAGGGCCGTCAGCGCGACATTGATCGCGATCGGGGCGATGGCCAGGACATGGCCGAATGCGCCCAGACCGGCGAGCATGATCGTGAAGCCGGCAAACACTTCCAGAAGCACGTGACCCGCCACCATGTTGGCGAAAAGTCGGATCGACAGGCTGACCGGACGCGAAAGGAAAGAGATGAGCTCGATCGGCACCAGCAGCGGAGCAAGCCAGACAGGCGTTCCAGCGGGCAGGAAGTGCTTGAGGAAGCCGACACCCTGAAAACGGATGGAAGCAAGGATCGAGATGACGAACACCATGATGGCCAGACCAAAGGTCACGGCGATGTGGCTGGTGTACGTGAAGGAGAAGGGCAGCAGACCGAGATAGTTGCCGGCCAGGATGAAGAAGAAAATCGCAAAGACGAACGGGAAGAACGTCGCGCCATTTTCGCCGATCGTGCTGACGGCAAGGTCATGTACGAAGTCGTAGCTGATTTCGGCGGCGGCCTGAAGGCGACCCGGCACAACGGCGGCAGGACGCATTCCGACATACAGAAAAACGAGAACAATGGCGACGGCGATCAGCATGAACAGTGGTGACTGCGAGAACCGCAGGGCTTCTCCCAGATGTCCGAGAACCGGATGGAGCTCGAACTGTCCGAGCGCGTCAATCGTCGATCCGGCTGCCACGCTGGCTTCTCCCGTCATCTTTCGGTCCGGACACCATGTCCGAATCCTTCAAAACCCGCCAGACATTCAACATGCCGGCACCACATCCCGTCAGGGCGAAGACGGACAGGAACAAAGCCCTGTACCCGAACCAGTGACCCAAGGCGTAGCCTATGGCTACACCGACCGCGAGCCCGGCCACAAGGTCGGTTCCCACGCGGATCGCCAGTCCAAGGGATGACATGGAACTGTCATCATTGCCCGCGTCGGTTACGGCGAATTCCCCTGAGCGGGGATCGAGCTTCTGACGGGCACGCCGGAGGCGTTCGTCGAAGTTTCCGTCGTTACCGGCAGGGGCGTGTCCCATGAGATCTGATCCCTTACCCTGTACGCATCGTTTTCACCCGGCCATTCAACCGGATTCCTTCTCAGCGCAGGCGCTAGCTACCGGCGAGTCCGTTGACTGTCAATGTATTCTGCTCGCCGGAGCCATCGAAACCCGTTTTCGCCCTAGCTGACCAGCTTCAGGCGGCGTCCGCGGTCTTTCCATTCCGGGCTCTCGCCCGAGCTTCGTCCGAAGGGAAGCATGGGGGCGGGGTCTTCCGAACCGGGTTCGAGGCGTGGGGCGTCGGGCATGGGCTGACCGAGGTAGGCGTCCGACAGGGTGCGGAAGGCATAATCCAGCATTGAGGTCGCGTAGGCCGTGGAGGGATCGCCTTCCACGGTGCCCGCGGGGCCAAAGCGCGTATAAGCGAATCGCTCCACGAAGGATTCCAGCGGGGCGCCATATTGCAGGCCGATGCTGACGGCATGACCCAGGCAGTCCATCAGGCCGCGGGCCATGGGGCTTTCGCGGGGCGGGGTGATGCTGATTTCGCCGAGCGTTCCGTCTTCGAACTCGCTGGTGCGCATGAAGAGGCTGTGCCCTCCCACTGCGGCGCGCTGGGTGAAACCGGTCTGGCGCATCGGGAGTGGACGCCGCACGCCGCGGGCCAGTCTGGCCTGAAGATCGGCGAGATCGGGTTCGGGGACGGCGGGCAGGAAATCCACAACGCTTTTGAGGGCTGTATGCATGGCGCCCTGTGCTTCGGGGCGAACGGGCGGCAGCGGCGTTTCGCCCGCCAGCGCCAGTGCCAGCGCGGATTCGGGCGTCAGGCCACGGCAGGCCAGCCGGGTCAGCGTGGAGGCGCGCAGATGTCCGTCTTCGCGCAGGGGAGAAAATGCCGGGGCGAGGCCGCAGGTTTCGACGCCCAGAAGCCCCTCGGTCGGACCGGGCGAGGAAAAGCCGGTTTCGATCGGGCAGAAATGCCGACCTTCCTGTGTACTGTAGGCCGAGGATGCAGCGGCGCGGAGGTCTGTCAGCGGGGATTCCGGGATGGCGGGCGGCGGCAGTTTCGTCCCGGCGCGGGCCACCGTGGTGGCGAGTGCGGACAGGGCGCGGGCCGCGTTCCGGGCGTCGTCGCTGTCATAGTCGAGACCGAGGGCCGCCAGGCAGGCGTCCAGATCGGTCAGGAGGACGAGACCTGCGGCTTCGTCTTCAGGCTTCGCGGGCAGATCGAACAGGGGCAGCTCGCCGGTGCGTTCGATCCGTGTTGCGGCATGAAGGCGGCGCAGGGCGTCGCAGGCCAGACGCAGGCAGGCGACGAAATGTTCCGTGGCGAATCCGGAATCCTGCACGAAGCTGGACAGGCGGATGGTGAAGCCCGGCGCTTCGTCCGGCTGGCACTGCCACAGCGCCGTATTGGGGGTCATCTGCTGCATCAGCAGAAGATAGGACAGGCTGCGCCCCGGAGCGGGGGTGTTCGCCGGGGTGCCGGGCAGAGGGGGGCACGCGTCGATCGTGTCCACCCAGCGCGCGGCTTCGGCGGCAAGTCTGACCGGTCCGCCATTCAGGGTGATGCGCGCAAGGGCCTGTGCGGCCTCGTCATCCCAGGCAGCGGGAAGGGTGACGGAGCGCATGGCGCTGTCGTCGGGGTCGGTCATGACCTGAAGCGTCCTCATGCGAACGCCGGTCCAGTGAAGGCGAGCTGTCATGATGTAAATCTACGCCCTGTGCCGGTTGGGCCGTAAGCCGGAAAAGGGCCTCTCGACGGGCGCTAATGGGTGGGAACATGGGGATATGGGGGATAACATTTTTCCCACGCCTGATCGGGACGATTTCTGCGGGGGGATTGGACGCGGGAAGCGGAGTCGGGTAGTGCAGGAAGGATGATTTTCACGAGGGTATTGTCATGACCGCTGTTACGGTCCGCCATGACCGGCTGGAGCTTCTGGCCGGGTTCGCAGTCCTTGTCTGCCTTGCGGGACTTCTGGTGGCGGCGATGGTCGGGCATCATCAGGGTAACGACGGAGGCTATCCGGTTCATGCCTCGTTCAGCCAGATCGACGGGCTGAATGTGGGGTCCGATGTGCGTCTGGCCGGAATTACCGTCGGGCATGTGACCGGCACGACGGTCGATCCGAAGACGTTTCAGGCGCAGGTGACGTTTACGCTGGCGCCAGATGTGAAGCTGCCCACGGATTCCGCTGCGATCGTGACGTCTGACAGCCTGCTGGGTGGCAAGTATATTGCGCTGTCTCCGGGTGGGGCGGATTCGCTGGTAAAGCCCGGCGGTGTCATGACGGAAACCCAAGGCTCCATCAGTCTGGAGCAGCTTCTGAGCAAGTTCATTTTCTCCGTGACGGATTCTTTGCAGAAGAGCCAGAAGGCTGCTGCGTCCAAGCCGGCTGCGGGCAGTCTGTCGGACGAGCCCTGAGTCATGACGCAGGAAGGTGCTTTTCTGTGGGTCGACCATGAGGGGAACCCCGTGTCCTGTGTGGAGAAGGTGCAGATCCTGCGCGAGAACGATGCGGAATTGCGTCAGGCGCTCCAGGATGCTTTTGAAGACGGGGTTCTGATGGGGGTTGCGCCACAGGCGATGTTGCAGACGTTTCAGGTCATGCTGTCGGATCTGAAGAATCCTTTGCAGGGGCGCTCCGGGGGAGAACCGTCATGATGAAACGGCGTATTACGGGCCGGGCGGCGCTTCTGTGCGGCCTTGCCGGGGCGTGTCTGTCGGGGGTAGCGCAGGCTGCGATGGGCGTGGCGCCCCCGGTCATGTATCCGGCTGCGACCTGGCAGGGGCAGTCACAGGCGGTGCTGCGTGTTCTCGATCGGCTGGACGGCCATCTGGAACTTCTGACGGTTCCTGTGGGCGGGAGTGCGACCTATCGCAGTCTTTCGGTTGGGGTTGAGTCCTGTGTCAGCCGGCCGCAGACGCTGGCGGCGGATGCCGGGGCTCTGCTGCATCTGAAGGACAGCAGCGACCCAGGACGGCCGCCTTTTGATGGCTGGATGCTGGCGCAGGAACCTTCTGTCGCAACTTATGGCAGCCCTTTGTACGATGTGCGCGTTGTCTCCTGTGCGGGTGTGCCGACGGCACCGCAGGCGGGACCCCTGCCGGCGGTAAAGGCGCCCGTGCTCGCCGGTGCGGACGTTCCGGTGGAAGAAGGCGGCGATGCTCCGGTATCTGCGCCCAGTTCCGCCTCGGGTGGTCCTGTACCGCTTGCTCCGGACAGTCATAATCCCATTCCGCTCGCGCCCTCCACAGGTGCGGCACCGTCCCTTGCTCCGGCGCCGCCTTCAGGGCAGCCCCTGACGCCTCCCGAGGCTGATCCCGGCCTCGAATGAGGATGGGACGGGGCGGAATGACCCAGAAACAGGAAGAAATGACAGCTTCATGATTCAGGTTCCCTTTTCCCCATCCCGGGCAGCCCTGCTGCTTGATTTTGACGGTACCCTTGTAGATATCGCTCCCACGCCTGAAGCCGTCCGTGTTCCGGACGGGCTGACGGCCGATCTGCAGCGGCTGCGCGATATGCTCGACGGTGCGCTGGCGATCATCACGGGGCGACCCATCGCCCAGATTGATCATTTTCTGCCGGGTATTCCATATGCCGTGGCAGGGGAGCACGGTGTTGCCGTGCGTCCGGCGCCGGATCAGGAGGTGCGCCAGCGCGTGTTGCCGCTGGTTCCGGCCGATTGGACCGCGAAAAGCGAGGAGCTTGCCGTCCGTTATCCCGGGGCCAGCATTGAACACAAAAAAGCTGGAATGGTGCTGCATTATCGCCGTGTTCCCGAGGCGGAGTCGGCGTTCCGGGAACTGACGTCGGTCTGGCCCGTGGAGAGCCACGGGTTTCATCTTCAGGATGCGCAGATGGCCATCGAGCTTCGGCCGCTGGGGATCGACAAGGGCAAGGCGCTTGAGGAACTGATGGCGGAACCGCCTTTCAGGGGACGCCTTCCGCTGTTTGCCGGCGATGACGTAACGGACCGGGACGGGGTGAGGGCTGCGCGCCAGATGGGTGGCGAGGGCTGGCTCATTCCGGATGATTTTCCAGATGCGGCCACGTTCCGACGCTGGCTGCACGATCTTTCGGAGGGACGCGGATGGGGCGCCTGATCATTGTATCGAACCGCACACCCGCGCCAGGGGAGCGGACGCAGCCTGCAGGCGGGCTGACGGTTGGCCTGTACGACGCGGTCCAGACGCGGGAGACCGTCTGGTTCGGGTGGTCGGGGCATCAGCATGCGGATGCGGCCGATCGGCCCGTCCAGCGTGAGCAGGTCGGGAACGTTAATTATGTGACGTTTGATCTGACGCAGAAGCAGTACGACCGCTTCTATCTTAATTTTTCCAATGGTGTGTTGTGGCCCCTGTGCCATTACCGCACCAACCTGATCCGCTACACGCGCGAGGACTGCGACGTCTATTATGAGGCGAACCGGGTTTTTGCGGACCGGTTGATCGCGTTTCTGGAGCCGGGCGATACGATCTGGATCCATGACTATCATGTGTTCCCGCTGGGGCAGATGCTGCGTGACAGGGGCGTGACGGGGCGGATTGGCTTCTTCCTGCATATTCCGTTCCCGCCCTGGAGTGTGGCGCGGCTTCTGCCCAAGCTCGACATGCTGCTGACGGGTCTGGCGGCCTGTGATCTGATCGGGGTGCAGACGCCGGAAGATGAGGCCAATCTCAGGGGATGTTTCGAGGCCTATGGTCTGAAAGCTGCCGTCAAGGCGGTGCCCATCGGGATTGATCCCGTGAGTTTCCGCCAGCAGGCGATCAAGAGTGCGGCTTCGGACGAGGTTGTGAAGATCGTCGATACGCTGGAAGGCACGCGGCTGATCATCGGGGTGGACCGGCTGGATTATTCCAAGGGGCTTCCGGAGCGGATGAAGGGGTTCGAGGCTCTTCTGAAAAATTATCCTGAACATCGGGGGCAGGTGACGTTCCTTCAGGTCACGCCGGTTTCGCGTGGCGGGGTGGAGAGCTACCGGCTGCTCAAGGAAGAACTGGACGGGCTGGTCGGGACGATCAATGGCGCTTATGGCACGCCGGACTGGGTGCCGATCCGGTATACGACCTGGCCGATCGGGCGTGATATTCTGGCTGGTCTGTACCGGATGGCGGATGTGGGGTTCGTAACACCACTGCGCGATGGCATGAATCTGGTGGCCAAGGAGTTCATCGCGGCTCAGGACGAGGAGGATCCCGGCGTGCTGGTGCTGTCGCGGTTTGCGGGTGCTGCTCCGGAAATGCCCGAAGCCCTTCTGATCAATCCGCTGGATGCCGAAGGGATGGCCGATGCGCTGCATATCGGGCTGACCATGGACGTGCAGGCCCGCCATGCGGCATGGTCGGCAATGTATGAGGAAGTTTCCCGCAATACCGCAGGAAGCTGGTCCAAGCAGTTTCTTGATAGCCTGGAGGCAATCCATCCGTGCCCATGAACAGACCACGTCGCCCCGTTTCCACGTCTGCGCTGGGTGGGTTTTATGTTCTGGCCGGCGCGGTGGCGCTCGGGGTTGTCTGGTTTGCTGAACACTGGCTGAAGCTCGCGCCCTGCGAGCTTTGCCTCTGGGAGCGGCGCCCGTGGTGGGTGCTGATCGGGATCGGGATTGTCACGATCGTTCTGCCCAGACGTTATGCGCGTTATACGGTTTTTGCCGGGATTTTATGCCTGATGACCAGCATCGGGCTGGCGGTGCTGCATGCGGGCGTGGAGCATAAATTCTGGCCTAGCCCCGCCCCCGAATGCCGGGCACCGGTTTTTCATGGTGGCAGTTTCAAGGACTGGATGTCGGCCATGCCAGCCCGGCCGAACAAGCCGTGTGATTCGCCGGATTACCTGTTCGGTCTGCCGGTTTCCATGACGGAACTCGGTGGTCTGTATGCTGTAGCAGTCTTTCTGGTTGCCTTGGTCGGGAGCGTCCGCATGGGACGCTCCCGCCGCTGAAGGCTGTACTCAGAGACGGGTGCCGCGTCCGCGCCCGAAGATGAGGCTGATGACCAGCAGCACCAGGAAAATGAAGAAAAGGATCTTGCCGATATAGGCAAAGTCTGCCGAAATTCCGCCGAAGCCCAGCACCGCGGCGAACAGGGCCAGGATCAGGAAGGCAATGGTCCAGCGTAGCAGGTCCATGGGGTGTCTCCTTTGTCAGTCGCGCCCTCCGACGGAGAAGCGGGTGTTGAAAAGGCTGAACGGCGGCGGGATGAACGGGTTCATTTTCGCAGCATCCGTTTTATGTGGGGGCCGGGCGCGCGGTTCCTGTTTTCGTGAAGCCTGCCTGCCGGAGGATTGTCATGACCCTGTTCCGTTCCCTGTATCATCAGGGGTTTGCCCGGATCGCAGCCTGTACGCTGCCGGTGATGCTTGCTGATCCGCTGAAGAATGCGGAACGGACGCTGAATGTTCTGCGGGACTGTGATCGGCAGGGTGTGGCGGCGGTGGTTTTCCCTGAACTGGGGCTGACGGGCTATACGCTGGACGATCTGCGGTTTCAGGATGTGGTGTTGGAGGGAGCGCTTGAGGCTCTCCGACGGGTTGTGGCGGGGTCGCGGGATCTGTTGTCCGTTGCGGTGGTGGGGGTGCCGCTGGTGCGGGGCGGACTGCTCTATAACTGTGCGGCGGTCGTGCATCGGGGGCGGATTCTGGGCGTGGTGCCGAAATCTCATCTGCCGCGCTATCGGGAATTCTATGAGCCGCGACATTTCACGTCCGGGTTGCGTACGTCGGGGAGCATTTGCCTGTTTGAGGAGAACGTGCCGTTTGGTGCGGATCTGCTGTTTCAGGCAGAAGATCAGCGCGGCCTGACGCTCGGCGTGGAAATCTGTGAGGATCTGTGGGTTGCGTCTCCGCCGAGCGGGAAGCTTGCGGAAGGGGGCGCGACGGTCATTCTCAATCCGTCTGCCTCGCCGGTAACGATCGGGCGGACGGATGACCGGTCTTTGCTATGCCAGGCGCAGTCCATGCGGACGCTCACGGCCTATGCCTATGCGGCGGCAGGCGAGGGGGAATCCACGACGGATCTGGCCTGGGACGGACAGGTATCGGTCCATGAGGCCGGGCGACTTCTGGCGCAGTCGGACCGTTTTCCGCAGGGCGAGCGGCTGGTTGTGGCGGATGTGGATCTGGATCTGTTGCGGCAGGAGCGGATGCGGACCGGGCAGTTCGGGCAGGCGGGTCAGGAGTTCCGGGCTGTCGGGTTCATGCTTCAGCCTCCGATGACGGATCTGGGGCTTAAGCGGGAGGTTGTGCGGTTTCCGTTTGTGCCGTCCGATGCGCGGACGCTGGCGCGGGACTGTTACGAGGGCTGGACTATTCAGGTCAGTGCGTTGCGACGGCGATTGCAGGCCAGTGGGGCGCAGCGGGCTGTGATTGGCGTTTCAGGCGGGCTGGACAGCACGCTCGCGCTTCTGGTGGCGGTGCGGGCGGCGGATGAGCTTGGCTGGCCGCGAACGCATGTTCTGGCCTACACGATGCCCGGATTTGCGACCGGAACCGAAAGCCGATCTCTGGCTCATGCGCTCATGAAAGCGCTGGGTGTCGAGGTGAACGAGCTTGATATCCGGCCCACGGCGCAGACCATGCTGGCGGGGATCGACCATCCCTTTGCGGAAGGGCAGCCCGTGCATGACATCACGTTCGAGAACGTGCAGGCGGGATTGCGGACCGATTTCCTGTTCCGGATCGCCAATTACCGCAATGGGATTGTGATCGGGACGGGCGATCTGTCGGAACTGGCGCTGGGCTGGTGCACCTACGGCGTGGGGGACCAGATGTCCCACTATAACGTCAATGCCGGGATGCCGAAGACTCTGATCCAGCATGTTATCCGCTGGCTGGCGCGTGAGGGAAAGCTGGGTGAAGGTGTTGGGCCCGTTCTGGAGCGGATTGTCAGCGCGGAGATCACGCCCGAGCTGGTTCCTGATACCGGGCAGGGTGTGCAGAGCACGGAGCAGACGATCGGGCCCTATCCGCTTCAGGATTTCACGCTCTATCATATTCTGCGTCATGGGTTCCGCCCGTCCCGGATCGCGTTTCTGGCTGAGATTGCCTGGGGGGACGCATCCCGCGGAGACTGGCCCGCGCATTATCCGGAAGATCGAAAAATTTCATACGATCTGGCCGAAATCAGGCACTGGCTGGAAATTTTTCTGCGGCGGTTTTTTGGGACGAGCCAGTTCAAGCGCTCCGCCATGCCCAACGGGCCGAAACTGGTCGCGGGCGGCTCTCTTTCGCCACGGGGAGACTGGCGCGCGCCCTCTGACAGTACGGCGACGGCGTGGCTTGAGGAGTTATGGGATAATCTCCCCGAAACGAACACAGCTCTGTGAACTTTCGGGAGGGAGGAATGTTAGGGGGTTTTGTCTTTCGGCATTCGTGCCAATATGTCGCAAACACGTCACCATACAGGAATATGACCCGTCATGGCTTATGCTACGATCAACCCTTATACCGGTGAAACGCTCAAGACTTTCCCGGATGCCACCGATCAGGAAGTCCAGACCGCGCTGACCGAAGCCTATGATGCGTTCAAGAGCTGGCGCCACACCTCTTTCGCCGAGCGTGCGAAGATCATGACCGCCGCCGCCAATATCCTTCGTCGTGATATCGACAAGTATTCCCGTCTTCTGACGCTGGAAATGGGCAAAATTTATGCCGAAGCCAAGGCCGAGACGATCCTGTCGGCTGAAATCTTCGAATATTATGCCAAGCATGCCGAAGAGCTTCTCAAATCCGAGAAGCTGCCGGTTGCGGACCCGAACTCGGGCGATGCCGTTCTGATCCACCAGCCGCAGGGCATCGTGTTTGCGATCGAGCCGTGGAACTTCCCGTTCTACCAGATCGCCCGCATCATTGCGCCGCAGCTCTCTGCCGGTAACACGGTCATTCTCAAACACGCATCCAACGTGCCGCAGTGCGCGGCTGCGTTCGATGACCTGATGAAGGAAGCCGGGCTGCCGAAGGGCGGGTTCCGCAACCTGTATGCCGCCCGTCATCACACCGAGACGATCCTTAAGGATCCGCGCGTCTGTGGCGTGGCTCTGACGGGGTCCGAAGGCGCAGGTGCCATTGTTGCCGGGATTGCAGCGCAGGCCCTGAAGAAGTCCACGATGGAGCTGGGCGGTTCTGACGCATTCGTCGTCCTGGACGATGCTGATCTGGAGAAGACCGCGAAATGGGCGGCTTTCGGCCGTCACTGGAATGCCGGTCAGGTCTGCGTGTCCGCCAAGCGTCTGATCGTGGCGGATGCCGTTTATGATCGTTTCCTTGAGCTGTACAAGGTGGAAGTTCTCAAGCTGAAGGCTGGCGATCCGATGGATGCGTCCACCACGCTGGCGCCGCTGTCGTCGCAGAAGGCTGCGGACGATCTGAAGGCTCAGGTCGAGGAAGCCAAGAAGCATGGTGCGGTTGTCGAGGCGATTGGCCCGTCGGTGCCGGAGAAGGGTGCGTTCTTCCAGCCGCTGCTGATGACCAACCTGCACGAGAACAATGAAGCCCGTCTTTGGGAGTTCTTCGGTCCGGTGACACAGCTCTATCGTGCCAAGGATGATGCGGACGCCATTCGCATTGCCAATGACTCGCCGTTCGGTCTGGGTGGTTCGGTCTTCACGAAGGATACCAAGCGTGGCGTAAAGGTTGCCGAGCAGATCTATACGGGCATGGTCTATATCAACCATCCGACGATGGTGAAGGCTGATCTGCCGTTCGGTGGCGTGGCCCGTTCGGGTTATGGCCGCGAGCTGATCGGTCTGGGCATCAAGGAATTCGTCAATCACAAGCTGATCGACGTTGTGGATATCGACGCACCGTTCTGATTGGGGCGTATCGGGCTTCTTTCGGGGAGCCCGGTTCGATCTTTCAGGTTATGAAAAACCCGCTTCCGGAGCTGTCCGGGAGCGGGTTTTTTGTGGCCGGTCTGGAAGAGGCTCAGTTTTTCCGGGGTTTTGCCTGTTCGGCGCTGAGGCGGATCCACGGATGGCGGTCCTGAACGAAGGCCACGACGCGGGCTTTGTGGGCGTCTTTTTCAGTCGAGGCATTCGTCATGGATGTTTCATGCTGGCGATAATCAGCTAGAATTTGCGGGACATGATGGCCGGGCAGGCCGCGTTCCGCCATTGAGCACCACAGATCGAAATCTTCCCAGCCCATTGCTTCACGTGAAACATAGTAACCGCCGACGGCAGCCCAGGCCCATTTCGTGACCATGGCCATCGCGTCGATACGGTTTCCGGAAACGAGGGAGAGCGGGTTGAAGGGCAGGTCTCCCAGAAGTTTCGGGGTACTCGGCTGGTGGTGGGTGTCAGCAGTCATATCCATCAGGACCGGGCCGTTTTCGTTGAAACAGGCGATGAGCGGATAGGCATAGGCCGTGCCGTCATTCATGGAATTCAGAAGTACTTCGCAGGCTTCGGGGCGCAGGATATTGTCGGCATCGAGCTGCATGACATGCACTGTTTCGGCTGCATCCATTCCGATGTTGCGTGCGCCACCCAGACCGGCATTCGTGAGGGACTGACGCAGGATCAGGCGATTAAAGCGTTCGCGGTGCCGTTCCATCCATGTTGTCGTCAAAGCAAGCGAGCCGTCGGACGATCCGTCATCCACGACAATCAGATCCAGTACCGGCAGGGTCTGGGCGGCGACGGATTCCAGAGCGTCCAGAAGATGCGCTTCGTAATTATAGGACGTGATGACAACCGTGACCGGTGCTTCCCCCAGGGCATCATGGTGAAAAAGGGTTCGGCTGGCGGGAATGACGGGCAGGCCTGACGGTGCAAGGCGATCTCTGGCCAGGCTTGTTTCCACGGCGAGGGCCGCTGCGTCGTCGCCATTCAGGGAAGTCAGCGCAAGTTTCATCCGCCGGGCCTGGGCCTGCGGACCAAAGGGCCAGAGAATGGAATGATAGGCATCCCGCGCCATCCGGATGCGCCGTTCGGGGTTGTCGATCAGAGCGATCAGAGCATCGTGCCATTCGGCCGGACTACTGGCGAGAAGGCCGGTTTCTCCGTGATGGATGACGCGCTGGAACGGACCTGTGGGAGAGGCGACCGTCACCACGCCGGACAGGGCGGCCTCGAAAAATTTGATCTCGCTCTTTGCCTCACAGAAAACATTTCCTGTCTCCAGGGGGGCGATGGAGATGTCGAACCGGGCAAATTCGTCCTGAAGCTCCGCGAGCGGCACCATGTCGCGCCATTCGATCTGGTCCTGCACAGGGATCAGGCTGGGAAATTCGTCCATGAGCAGAATGGGGCGATGTGTGTCGGGTTCGCGGAACAGGACAAGCCGGACCTGCGGGCGTTCGTGCAGGATATCCGCGATGGTAGTGCAGATGGGGCCGAAATCCCGCTGATGTGTCCGGGAGCCTGCGGCGTAGCCGATGCGGACCAGTCCGTCTTCGGCGTTGACGCTGCCCGGCTCTCCACGCATGCGCAGCGCCATCCGGGCGCGCTTTAGCGAGGTCATGTCGTAGACATTGGGTAGCAGGTGAACGACGGGGCGAAGGCTGTGCATGGCAAACACCAGTTCCGCCGTCGTGGTAGAGCCTTGGTCGCAGCGCAGGAAGGTGCGGCGCATGTCCGAGAAGCAGCGCTCGATCTGTTCTTCCGTGGCGCCGATCGAGCGGATACCGTCAATCAGATCGACGCGTGCGTAATGCGGCACAAAGACAATATCGTCCGCGTCAAAAATGGTCATGACGTTTTCGGATCTGGCGAGATCGAAAATCGTACTGACATGACCGCTATATTCAACGCGCCAGAACACCATGACGTCTGCCCAGCGGATATCGTCGAAGCCCACAGAGGCACAGGGGACGACTCTGGCCTCGAAGCCCGCATCCCGGGCTGCGGCCGCATTCCTGTCGCACCGGTAGAGAACGCCGGGAGTGCCCGGTTCGCCGGCGATGAAAAGGACGCGGGAGACGGAAAAAGGAGTTGGAGAAGAGAGTGTGACGTCCTCGTCAGTAGCGGGATTCGGAGCGGGAATGTCGATGGGCGAAGGCCGGGGACGAAGGGAGCGCTTCAGGCGGCGGCAGGCCCGGAGCCACAGGGGAGGCACCGGAATGGAAGCCGCTTCGACGGAAGGTGCAGTGTTCTTTTCTGCAGGGTTATTCGGATGTATGTCTGCAAGAGTCGCTGCCTTGCTGTTGGACAGCATGCGAAGTGAAACGCGCAGATCCTGAATAATGTGTGTCTTTTCCAGAGATTCCTGCTGCACCTTCTGTGTCCGGGTCTGCAGGAGACGCGTTTTCCGGTCGTTGCGGAGAAGCTGCTGGATGGCCTGTCGGTAATGTCTGCTTTCCGGCGTGTCGGAGAGTAGAAATCCCAGAAATGGGGAATCGCCTGCATGGATCAGGACATTTTCGGGAGCGAAAGCGAAGGACCCTTCAGGGTGATGAGCTCCGAACTGTAAAACAGGAAATGAGGCAGATCCATCTGTTGCGTCTCCGATGACCTGAAGCAGGACGGGGGGAGACACTTCGTTATTCCGGGGCGGGTGGGGCACGATCCGGATGTCGCTGGCCGGAAGGTGTGTGTCCAGAAGTTGACGGAGATTCTGCCCGGTGTGGCTGGGAAGGCGCGGTGAGTATTCGATCCGGGCGGTTGAGATGCCCTTCTCCTCGGTCAGGATCATCGTCAGCCAGGCGATCAAGTGAACGTGATCGGCCACATCCTGTCGGTTCGAAGTGATACGGTCATCGGTCTTTTCTGATGTCAGGAGAAGCGCCAGACGGACCAGAAAACGGTCGGCCTCTGAAGAGGGGAGAGAAGGCGGTTTGGAAAAATTCACGAGAAGGCCTGTGCGGGTCGGTTTTTCTGCGGAGGGCAGCATATCCTGAAAAAAGGACATGCCGTTTTCCATAAGGACTGAAGCGGTAGTCTTAATGTTTATTTCTTACGAAATTAACATTGACGGAACTTTTTCGATATAAAAGGATTTGATTGAAGAGTTGGGTGATCCGCTCTTTTCCATTTTTATATAATGAAAATGGAGAACTCTTTGTCGGCGCTGCCTTTCGAATCTGTAAATGTTGGATCGTGAATCCTTGTATCGTGCGCAAAGTTGATTGCCTTTGACAATTCGGCTCTGGTATGTGCAAGACTCGTCGCTCGATCATTTGGGTGGTCCGAGGGCCGCCGGTGCGAGGCAACCTTATTTTAGGAGTGCATGGTAATGGCTAACATTACTACAGTCGTTGGCGCCTCCGGCCAGACCTTTGCGGTCACGGTCAATGGTGGTCAGACCCAGCTTCTGGCGCAGCAGTACCAGACTGCTCTTTCCACCCTCCACACCAGTGGCGGTCTCGAATCTTATGACCTGGTCGCCGGTAGCAACTCTGCTACGGGTTCCAATCCTGGCCATGGTCTGATTAGTCAGGGCGGTGATTATTCCGTTTCTGGCGGTACCACCCAGTACATCTCCGTTGGCAGCTATTCCGAATCCGGTCAGGACACGCTGAATTCAGCTGTGAGCCTGGACGTTTCGGGCAGCACGGCCAGCAGCATCAGCGTTCTTGCCGGTGATTATGCCGGTGTTACGTTCAAGGCTGGCAACCAGAACGGTACGTTCGTTGGTGGTGTTGGCAACAATACGTTCAATGGCGCCGGTTCCTCGGGCAACTGGACCGTTGCGACGGGTGACGGCAACGACACCATTACGGGTACCAGCGGTAACAACACCATCAGCGGTGGTGTTGGCAACAACAGCATCGTTCTGGGCAGCGGGACGAACGTCGTTCGCTCCGAGGGTCAGGACACCATCGACGGTCTGACCGGTACGGATACGGTTACGCTGCTCGGCGGCAGCTCCGTGGTTACGCTGGGTTCCAATGCAACGGTGTACGACACGACGTCGCACAACACTGTTTCGGGCGGCAACAACAGCTTCATCACGGGCGGCAGCTCCAGCACGTACTTCTCGACCGGCGCCATGAGCACCGTCTCGGGCGGCCTGAATGACACGATTTCGGCTTCTGCCGACCTCTGGCAGGTTCGCGGTACGTCCAATTCCATCACGGCCTCGGGCTCCCTGACGTTCCTGAACGGCACGGGTGCAACGACCGTCTCCGCTGGTACGTCCACGCTGTTCGGCGCTTCGGGCCTCGACCTGCTGCTGGTTGGCGGTTCTGCAAGCTCGACCAACCTGTTCGTTGGTGGTGATGGCAACGAGACCGTGTCGGCTGCATCTTCCAATGGCACGCTGCACGCTTTCGCAGGCAAGGGCAACGAAACCATCATCGGTGGTTCTTCTGCCGATACGCTGGTTGGTGGATCGGGTTCTGCCACCCTCACGGGTGGTTCGGGCGCTGCAAACCTGTTCGCCCTGACCAAGGGTGCTGCTGGTGGCGATTATACTATCACCGACTTCGGCAGCGCTGCCGGCAACCTGATGGCTCTGTATCAGTATGGCCTTCAGAACAACAACGGTCTGGCGAATGTCCTGTCGAGCGCTACGGTTGCTGGTGGTAACACCACGATCGCACTGTCCGACAGCTCCAAGATCACGTTCGTTGGCGTCAGCGATCTGAACGCTTCGAACTTCACCCTGAGCTGATCATGGGCTCTGTCATCTGACAGATCTGTGGTGTTCAGGAAGGCCGGATCCGCAAGGGTTCGGCCTTTCGTGTTTTTGACCTTTTTGAAAGCCTGACGGAATGCGCGATGACGCGCGTGATACACTGACTGAAAGCTATCGAAGTGCGGCCCGGCTGAATGGATTGAGGGCCGAGCAGCTGCAAAAGGAAAATCAGCTTCTTCTTCGGCAGCTTTCTTTGATTCAGACCTCCCTGTCCTGGCGTGTGACGCTTCCTCTGCGCGCTATTCGTGCATTGATGTTGGGTAAACTGCTGTCCGGCATACCTGTGCGGGAGGTTCCGGGACGGTTTCTGCGTCTGTGGGGGCGGGACGGGTTGGCTGGGATTCAGAAGACTGTCGTCCATCGCCTGCGTCGTCTGCAACGGGTTGGCGCGAAAGTGCGGGATGGTCTTCCTGAAGCCGGTAGCGAAACGGGGCAGCCCCATCCTTACAAAGCCGCTTGCGGACATCAGGCAGAGGGGTTGCGACCGAAGGTTCTGATCATCGCGGAACTCAGTCTGCGACAGTGTGCCAAGTATCGTGTCTGGCAGAAGCGGGATTTTCTGACGGCGCTGGGCTGGTCGGTTCAGGTTGTTGACTGGCGCGATATTGCTGATGCCATGTCGGCGTTGCAGCTTTGTACACAGGTCATTTTTTATCGGGTCCCCGGGTTTGAGGATGTTCTGAAGCTGGTTCAGGAGGCTCATCGGCTGGAGCTTGCTCCTCGCTGGGAGGTCGATGATCTGATTTTTGATGAAGAGGAATATCGTCAGAACGGAAATATCGAAGCTCTTCCTGCGGAGGAGCGCGATCTTCTGCTGTCGGGGGTAGTGCTGTTTCGCCGGTGTATGCTGGCCTGTGGTCGGGGCATTGCTTCTACCGAGGCGCTTGCAGGTGCCATGCGCAGGACGGGTCTGTCGGATGTGATGGTTCTGGAGAATGCTCTGGATGTGGAGACGCTGAAAATTGCAGCGTCCCTGCCTGTGCATTCAGGGTCCGGGCGTGTGTGGGTGTCTTACGGATCAGGCACCAATACCCATGATGCGGATTTCAGGCAGGCGGAGGCAGGCTTGTTGGCTGCGATGGCTGAGGAGCCCCGGCTTTGCCTGAGGGTGATCGGGCAGTTGCAGCTTTCCCCCGTATTTGAGCGGTTTGGAGAGCGGGTCGAACGTCTGACCGAACTGTCCTATGCTGAATATCTCCAAGCTCTGTCGCAGACGGATATTGCAATTGCACCGCTGGAACCGACGCTGTTCAACGATTGCAAGAGCAATATCAAGTTTCTTGAAGCGGCCATTGTTCAGGTAGCTGCGATCTGTTCGCCCCGCGCGGCTTTTCTGAGTGTGATGCGGGATGGCAAAAATGGGTGTCTGGCGGCGGATGCCGAGGGATGGCGGGACGCCTTTCTCAGGCTGGCGCGGGACGACGGTTACCGCAGGCGTCTGGCAGAGGCGGCGTATGAAGACGTGATGGCCCGTTATGCGCCCGAGGCGATGGTGCAGACACAGGCCCGGCTTCTGTTCGGTGTTCCGGTCATTCGGGAAGCGCAGGACCTCAGGGTTCTTATGGCGAATGTCTATTTCGCTCCCCGCTCTTTTGGGGGGGCCACGATCGTGGCTGAGGAGATGGGGGGCCGGCTGGTGCGCAAAGGGGTGAAAGTCAGTGTTCTGACGTCCCGACCGAGCGTTATGGATCTTCCTGATGGCGATATTCGCTACGATGTGGATGGCATGACGGTTTTTGCCTCGGTTCTGCCTGATGATCAGGGGGGGCTGGGGCAACTGGACAATCCGGCCATGGCTGCAAGGTTCGCGGAAATTCTGGAGGCCTGTCAGCCGGATGTCGTTCATGTTCATGCCGCGCAGGGTCTTGGAGCCGGGCTTTTGCAGGTCTGTCAGGAGAAGGGGGTTCCCTATGTTCTGACGCTGCATGATGCCTGGTGGTTGTGTGAGCGTCAGTTCATGGTTCGGGCTGAGGGGCGTTACTGCTTCCAGACGACCATTGATCCGGCTGTCTGTCAGGCCTGTGTGCCAGGGGCACGGCATCTCGCGGATCGGGCTGTGGTGATGCGACAGGCGCTGAATGGGGCGGCTCTGCTGATCAGCCCGTCACAGGCGCATCGTGAGCTGTATCTGGCGAACGGGATTGCGCCCGAGCGGATCGTGGTCAACCGGAACGGGTTTCGCTGGCCTGAGCGTCCGCGCAGGAAGCGAACTGCCGGTACACCGCTACGGTTCGGGTTTGTCGGGGGGACGGAGGCCGTCAAGGGCTATGGTCTGCTGAAAGAAGCGATGCAGTCTCTGTCCCGGAGTGACTGGGAGCTTGTGCTGGTTGATAACAAGCTCAATCTGGGCTTCCAGTCGATTTTTCCTGAAGACTGGTCGGTGCGGGGGCAGCTTCGTGTTGTTCCTGCCTATACGCAGTCAGGGCTGGACGATTTTTACGATCAGGTCGACGTGCTGCTGTTTCCGTCGCAATGGAAGGAAAGCTATGGCCTGACGGTGCGTGAGGCGCTGGCACGGGATGTCTGGGTTGTGACGACATCTCCGGGGGGGCAGTCTGAGGACGTAGTAGACGGGCTGAACGGAACCTGCCTGCCGCTGGACGGCAAAGCCAGGACGTTGGCCGAGGCTGTCTCGTCATTGTTGGATGCACCCGAGCGTTTTGAGGCTTACGCCAACCCCTTTCGAGATCGGCTTGCGACCTATGACATACAGGCAGATGAGCTTTATGGCTTTCTGAAACAGGCCTCGGGCCGAAGGGTCTAGCGTCCGAGGAGCAGGGCTGTGAGGGCGTGGCGGCGGTCTTCGCTGGCGAACGCCTGAACCGCTCTGGCGCGCAGGCTTGCCCGGCCAGAGCGGTTACGGGGTGGGGTTGCGGCCAGATAGGCCGCGATCCAGTCCGGATTGAAAAAGGTCGGATCTGGGATTTCCGCTCTCCATAAATGGATGGAGGCGATGCCGCTTGGATTGTCGCGCAGCAGCTCGGTTTTGATGAACGGAGCGTTGCCCGACCGCAGAACAGTCCGCCAGTCCGCATGCATGGGGTTGAGGGCCAGAAGACGGGCAAGGCCGCGGGTGCTGCCCCAGGAGGCTCCCGTGGATAAACCAGATGCCTTGATGGCCAGCCCAAGGCCGAGTTCTCCGTGGAGGATGATTTCGTCCTTGGTCATGTCGTTGAAGGGCTGGTTGAAAATGCGCTGGATCGCCGGGTGGTTCAGGGCGTCGCGCGTCATGCACAGGAACCACGACTGGAGATGGGACACGACCGCCTCGGAGCGGACCATGCCCCAGATCTGGAAATCCTTTTCCCGCATCCGCTCCATGATGGGCTGCAGGGGGAGGAGCGGGCCGAAGACGCTGTCATTGGCGAAAAGAATTTCTGACGCGTTGTCCGCGCATCCTTTGGCAAGCAGGAACTGCCAGGCTCCGAAGTCCAGCCCGGTATTGGGGCGCGGATGGACAGTCGCGGCGATCGGATCGGCCGGGTCTGCGAGATCTTTCTGAAGCAGGTGGGCGTTAGCGTCCGAGAGGCCCGAGGCTGCGATGTGGATCGTGAAACCGCAGGAGGCAATCTGGCTGAGCAGATGCCGGGTGTGGGGCGGGAGTCTGGAATCCGGACTGTAATAGGCAAACAGGCAGACAGACATCGTTGCGGACCCGCCAGAGGGGGAAAGAAACGTTAAATTCATGATATTATGGTTGTTTCTGAAGCAAATCTATATGAAATATTATGACATCTCGAGACGATGGACAACTTGCCCCTTGATGCGCTTGAGCGGCGTTTCTGTATTGGAAAGACCCGATCTGTATTCAGTAAATCCGGAGTTTCATTCATGAGCAAAGCTTTTCTTGCCGCAGTTCTTCAGGATTCCATGAATTGCACTGGGGTTGTTGCCCAGAGGGCCGTCAATGACATGATTGAGGCGATTATCGAGGAATTACGGGAAGAAGGAGGATTTACGCTGCCGTCTTTCGGAACATTCACGGTCTGTGAAACCAGGGCACGGCAGGCAGTCAATCCGAGAACCGGGGAGTCCGTCACGGTTTCTGCGGGACGGACCGTGCGGTTCAAGGCCAGTCCGGGACTGAAGCAGTCTGTCTGAATGGAGGGTGGCTGGGGTGGGAGGAATTAGCCAAAAAAGCCGATGTCTCAATAAAATCAAGCAGTTAGGTCGAGAAAAACAGCCAAGTTTGGAGACGACTTTGGAGATAACTACGGAGACGAGGATAGCTTATCTGGGCTGTTTTGCAATCCGTTTTGCATCATGCTGCGGAAGCTATTCGCTGGATTGTCCTCAAGCCAACGCCATACTCGTTGGCTAAGGCTTTCCCGGTCTCGCTCCCATAGCGTCGCTTGATGGCATTCTGAGCTTGGGGAGAAAGCTTCTCCTTTCTTCCCATCCTGACACCATTGGCCATGGCTCGCTTCCTGCCTGACTGGGTCCGGTCGATAATCAGAGCACGCTCGAACTCTGCAAAGGACGCCAGGAGGTTCATAGTAAGGCTTCCCATCATGTCATCCCTGATGGTCCCCACTCCCTCAATAGTGATGGCAATTCCCTGACCTCTCAGGTTCTGGATGACTGTCAGGATATCGAGAGTAGACCTTCCAAGTCGGTCGAGCTTCATCACGACCAGCTCATCCCCGGCCTGAATCTTTTTCAGAAGCTTCCCGAATTGAGGTCTGTCATCTGACCTGATGACACCTGAAATCTTTTCCTTGAAGATATTCGCTTTTGGAACTCCAAGAGCCATTAGGGCGTCTTCCTGTTCCTTCAAATCCTGTCCTACTGTGGACACTCTGCAATAACCGTATTTCATATAATTCTCCTTATAATTTTGGCGGAGATTTATGGCGGTTATTTTCTGGCTGTTTTCTGCGGTTCTATAATACCGCCACAAATCTCAATCTATGGCGGTATTATACTCAATTTTACTAACCTTTTCCAAAATGGAACAATCTTTTTTCGTTTTCGGAGAAATCCGGACAGAATTTGAGATTTGAAACTATCTCCATAAATTTTTCATCTATACAATATTCTGAAAATTCTGAAGAAAAACGGCTCAGTGCGCTCCATTCTGTAGCGTAATACTGGCTAGAAATGAGTGAAACGAATGCCTCTGGCCCTATTAGTAACGAGGATGACCATCTATTCTCAGTATGGCGCCCTATATGGAAGTGAGCGCAAGGATGTCTAATTTCCTTATATTGATTTCTTGAATATTCGAATCTAATTGGAGGTACCGCCGAAATATAGGGCATATCATCAAGTAGTGCCGATACGTCTTCATCTGCCAGAATTCCTTCGGACTCCATAGTCTCCCATTCTTCGAGAGACTGAAGGGCTGTTTGATTACCCGCCAGCCATGGATTTGGAAAAAAAGCAAGACGCCAATCATCGGATGAATTCCAAGTAAATTGAAAATAGGAATAATCTTTTAAGATAAAATTATATGAAGACCTACTCAAAGCACATCTATATATATCAGCGTAGGATGATTCTTCGGATAAAAAAACATCTCTGACGGCCGCGTCGATAGCGAGGGAGTTCAAGCATATAGCTGAACGTCCTATTTCGAGTTTCTTATCCACCAAAGACCAAGCGTTCCGAATTTCTTTTGAAAAATCTCTTTCTTTCATTTTAATTTATCTTTCTTTGCAAAAATATTCTTCATGTCTTCATCTGAAAGATTCAGGCTCTCCTTTATGCGTTGCATTTCACTCTCTGCGCGCTGAAGTCTCGCATCTTTTTCGGATAGGTCTCTTTGTATTAAATCGATTTTATTAATATCTGGCATTATAAATTTCATTTCAGGAGTATCACTCAGGGCTGAAAGTATTTCTTTTTCTAATGCAGAAAATCGTGAGCCAAATCCAGTAATCCTTAACCATCCTTTTGTTCTTGTGAATGCTGTAAATAATCTATTTCTTCCTGTTCGAGATTCTAGGGATACTGCGTCGCATCCTAAAACGAAAACTACGGCAGCTTCATTTCCTTTCGCTCGATAAACGGTTGATAGAGTTATTTTTCCTTCAATTTTAAATGGAGGTTCACTGTACCTATCCGCAATAATATTATTGGTTTTATATCCAATATCTGACAATTTTTGTGCGGTTATGTTTAAGTAGTCCCTGGCCACTCTGTCATCGACCGATATTACCATTATATCTTCAGGGAGTAGTCCGCCTTCAGATATGAATTTTTGTATTTCTGTTACGCAGTACTCCACCTCATGTCCGACTTCGTTAAAACCCTTCACTTCGATAAGAGGTGTATCGTCGGGTGTATCCAAGGTAGTTGGACTATTTTTTTGTGGACGTGTAATAACAACGGAGGAACCTTGATTTAGATTTCCGCGGAGTAATTCATACCCGACGTCTTCCCAGTGCTTCTGATTTTGAAGCATTTGAACTGGTGTACCATATAAACCAAACCCGACCGCATGGGCTAGAACAAGTGTATTTCGCTGATTTCGGTAACACTTGGGTAGAACAAAATCGTTTGTTTCCATCTCTTGAGGGCACGAGCGGCTCAAGGAAATACGAGGTTTGCCGTCAGTATCAGTACCGAAGAGCTCTTCCGGGGTACGGACACGGACGTCAAAAACGTCTTGGAGTTCATCGTAAGCCCAAATTATCTGCTTGGCATCTCGTTCTCCTTTAGTCAGATAAAAGCAGAGTTGGTAGAAGCTTGGAGGGAAATCTTGACCCTCATCAATTAAGGTTATGTCGTAGTAAGGCTCAATACGTTCGCTCGCTACGAGATGGCGACATACGTAGCTGAATCCACTCTCCCCGCCTCGCGCATTCCTTTGGGCAGAACCGAAGTCCATTGGCGACAAGCCTGCTCGTAGGGCTGCTGTGCGGTATGTTCCGGGTACATTTTGACGTCCCCACCCGTGATAGACATGGATGTTTTCCCAGTTGGGCTCTCCATCGCCAAAATGCCTGACAAATTTCGTAATCATTCTTCGCAGACTATCGTGCAGACTTCTAGTATAATAAGTAACTAAAATTTTAGCATCTGGATTATCCAAGTGTGTAATTGCGGCCTTCATTGCAAGTATTACTGTCTTACCAGACCCGGCAAGACCTCTAATTCTCTGAGGTCCGGCTATTGCCGTTAATGCTACCTGCCTTTGTTTGGTATCAAATTTTGCTATTTCTTCTTCAAGTTTTTTTAAAGAGTTGGCAATTTTTTCCGTTGAAGGATTTTTTATACTTCTTTTTGTAGGGGCGCCTAGAGCTTTGGGCCCTTCGAGGATAGATTGAATTTCATCTAGTGCGTTATTGGGTATTTCTTGGTCCTCAATTGCTTCGAGAAAGCGAAAGAGATTTTGTAAAGACCCGAATGTAGGTACCTCTGCTTCGGGATTATCTGCGACCCCAGACGCATAAATTACCGGAATTACATCAAAAAATAGTGCTGTTCGCTTTCGCAGAAGGCTACTTTTTATTAATAAACCAATCGCGCTAGCGGCTACCTGCAATATACTTTGTTTTTCATCTGAGATGAGGCGTTCTTCATCGGAGTGAAGTACGCGTATAAGTACTAATCCTCTTTTTGCAGAAACCAGAGTAAGGTCTGCAAAGTGCTTTATAGAATCATAGTCTGTAAATCTTGGCCATCCGTAATATAAAACACCTTCATCTGCCGCACTAAATAGTGTTTTTTGAGTAATTTCTTTTATTATCTGAGACGTGATGGGGTTCGATGAATCGTCTAATTTTGTTGGTATGTATTTTATTGGCATTTCTATAATTCTCTGTCAGGTTTCGTAATTCGGTTTATTATTATATATATTAAACCTGTTTCCGTCATTGAATAATACGATGAGATTTCCGTCCCAAAAGCACCTGATTTGGGAATAGGGTGATTTTGCATGGCTGAGAGTCCGGTTCTGCAATTCTGGGACAGGGATTGCGGGACGGATTTCAGGAGTTCATGGCTCGCCAGGCCGTCATCTTGGAGACGTGCAGGAGTTTCGCCACTTCTCTGGCAGACAGTCCCTGAGCCTTGAGACGACGCGCCTGAGCGATGTCGTCTTCTGTCAGTGTCGGCTTTCTTCCGAGGCGGATGCCTTTCGCTTTGGCCGTCTCCAGCCCTGACAGCACCCGCTCGCGGATGATGTTGCGTTCAAACTCCGCAAATCCCGCCAGAAGCAGCAGGAACAGCTTGCCGCCAGCGCCTGCGGTATCAATCCCCAGATTGAGAATCCTGACAGAAATCTCCCGTTTTTTCAGCACGTCGATGAGGGTCAGGACATCCAGGGCATTACGCCCCAGACGGTCGAGCTTTACCACCGTCAGCGTGTCCCCGGCCTGAAGCCGTCTGACCAGTTTCTTCAGGGCCGGACGCGATTTCCACGCGGTCGCCCCTGACACTGTTTCCGTCACAATCTGCGTTTCCGGCACGCCCTCCCGCAGAAGGTCCGTGACCTGATTGTCCGTCTGCTGTCGTGACGTGCTTACGCGTGCATAGCCATATTTTCCCATAATCCCTGTCCTGTTGTTCCGGGACACCTTTGTGGGACCCTTTCAGGCCCTTCCGGTCTCCTCCCTGAATCATAACAAAATCAGGTGTTTACGGGATATGTTGCAGAGCAATTCAGCACGGACAGGGAACTGGATGCCGCTCTCCCGATAACAGGGTGGGTCATGTTTCTCCCCTGTTTTTCGGAAGGTTTCGGGCACGGCATGGATATTGAACTCTGCGGAAAACCCTTCTGGCTTCACGGAATCCGGGGAACGGTTCACAGCGTCCGCCAGTGGTCGGAAGACATCACGTACCGGCCTCCCGCGAGCAGCATGAAGGTCGGAGATACGCTGTTTGTGGATATTCCTGCCGAGAAAACTTTCTCTACCCGTCACTACCAGAAGTTCTGGGTTGTCGCGTCTGACGGTCGCCAGTTTCAGGTGGATGTGCCGTGTCAGGTGAGAGAGGGCCAGCAGGTCTGTCTCGTCTGGGGCAATGTGAAGGGGGAAAAAGTTGGACGGATGCTCTACATCCGCAACCTGTCTCTCGGTCACTCCTCAATCGTCCATAACACCCTTCCGTGGTCGGTTCTGTTTGCCTCCGTTGGCAGGATGACCGCCCGCGCCCTGATGGTTCTGCTTGTCCTTGCCCTGATTCTGAAGGGGGCAGACATCTTCCGGAATCTGGTTGGTCATTACACCCGTCAGGGCACCAATCCGCTTTGGCTTGTGGCGACCTGGGTCATGGTCGCTGTCATCCTGTTGGGCGCTCTGTTCGTGGTCATCGGGTTTCTGCGCGTTCTGTGGCGTCTGTTTCAGAACAAGCGACAGGCCATCCAGACCCTCAGCACGACCATCAACAGCAACCCCCGCTTTCTTGAGAGCCTGTGACGTGGGTTCTGCCTCTCCATCAAAAAGGAAAACCGTCTTGAAGATGATGAAAACAGCGGTTCTGGCTGTTGTGCTGGGCTGTCTGAGTGCCTGCTCCTCGGCTGGCAATGCGTCCCTGAAGAGTGTCACGGCTGCGGATATCGACCGCTCCATTCGCGATGGTGTGACAACCTCGTCCCAGCTCCGTCAACTCTATGGCGAGCCGTCCGAAACGTCCTTCGAGAACGGCAATGAGCAGTGGGTGTATGTGTATTCGTCCACCCGGCAGGATGGTCTGTCCATGGTGCAGGACGTTGTAGGGCTTGGCGTTCTGGGAACCAGAGACAGCGCCAAAAGCAATATCCTCAAGGTGACACTCCACAAGGACATCGTGGTCCATCACAGTTTCACCACCAGCCAGAATACTGGCGGCAGCGGACTGAGGCAGCAATCATGAGCAGGTCTTTCCTTCCGGCTTTCGCCCTCATGTTTGCGGTTGGCAGTCTTCCACTCTCCGGCCATGCCCAGAGCCTGACGCAGTGTCTGCTGGCGCATAATCAGGGACTCATCACACCGGCCTGTGCCCATCTTCTGGGACTGTCTGTGCCACCGTCCCAGCCACAGACGCCTCCCGACAATGGCGGGGTGCATCTCAAGCAGACCGTAACCTATCAGCCCCTCGACAACGTGTTCGGGCAGGACAGCATTCTTGGCCTTAAGCTTGGCATGACGCAGGCTGATGCCACCAGCACCATGACGTCCTATTGCGGCAAAGCTCCTCAGGTGACGAACACCTATCTGTCCACCACCTACAAGGGGGTCGGGGTCAACACGCAGTATTTCCCCAGCACCCTGACCTGTCAGAAGGGACAGGACACCCTGACTGTGCGCCTGTCCATTCCTGTCATGGGGGCGGTGGTTACGAAGATTGAACGCTCTGCGTCCTTTCCCATGGAAGCGTCCCCGCATTACGCGGACCTTCAGGCGGATATCGCGTCCAAATACGGTCTGCATCTTCAGCCCATGACCCGCTATGGCACACCCTCCGGGACAGCCTATGCCGGACCGGATGGAAAGGTCGTGACGACCCAGACCGGGACGACTGCGGAAGCGAATGAACCGCTGACCTACACGACACCCCATGAGATGGCCTATCTCTCGGTGACGGTGATTCCGGTCGGTGAAAACCTCTCCAATGTCTCCGGCCTCCGTCTGACACTGGAAGATTTACGGGCTGAAGAGGTCATGTATGCTGAACTGTTCAAGCAGATGAATGGCTCTGTTGATGCCAAGCTCTCAGGCAGTACGGTCAAGGCAGCGCTTTAAAGCGAGAAGGTCTGAACGGGAGAACGCTTTTGCCGGGGCTGGTCAGGAAATTGAATTTTCATGACTGGCTGGGCGTGTCTCTCGTTTTCCTTCAGTGCTGCCAGACGTCTCAGGGCCTCCTCCGGGTTGGTTCTCGCCAAGAGCAACAGTCCCACGTCCTTTGTGGCGTCCAGATGAGCCACAAGTCTCTCCATCTCGGCTTTCGCTGTCAGGTATCTGCGAACCTCGGGGGTCTTCTGCCACGCCCTGTGCTGACGCTCCCGACCTGACACGACACGTTCCGCCATCCAGTTCACGGCATAGGCAAAGTTGTCATCGTCCAGCAGGTCGAGTTTGCCGACCTCGTGACGGTCATAGCCATAGCGATGCAGAAGAGCCTCGAACGCGGCTCTGGCTCTTTGGATGTCAGCTCCGTTCCAGAGATTCCAGACACTCGCTTTTTCTTTGGCCTGTTTCCACGCCTGACGGGCTGGCTCCAGTCTCTGTTCCTGCGTTTTGCGAAGAACCGATGCATCGCGACTTTTCGGGTCGGGATAGGGTTCAGGAGGCAGGGTCTGCCACTGGCTTTGAAAGCTGGTGAGGATTTCGGTCAGCAGGGCCGCAGAGCGTTTCTGGTCGTGCAGTAGCTCCCGGAGCTGGTCATCTCTTTCCGCTTCCTGAGCGTTGAAGTCGATGACCGACTGGATTTCCGCGTGTGACATCCCCTCCGTAATTGTCGAGCGGGACGAGTGCAGAAGCGGAGCAATGGGTCCCAGCCAGTGAGGGGTTTTTGGTCCTCTCTTCTCAGGTGCTGGATACTTTCCAGATGTGGAGGAAGCGCTGGACTCCCCCTGTGTGTCGGACCTGCTATCGGAATCCTCAGCTCTCTCGCTATGGGGGTCAACGGGGGTTTCCCCCTTGCCAGTTGGGTCTCGTGTGTCACGAGGGCCAGGGCTGGCTACTCCCTTTTTCTTCATGACCTCCGGGTCTGTTCTGAGTTGCTGAAGCTCGGCTTTCTTCAGGCCCAGCAAACGAGCCAGAGACCCCACAAAGACCCCGTTTTCGTCCTTCAGAATGAGAACATCCGGTTTCTTCTGTCCCGCTTCCAGAGACCAGCCACGCTCTGTGAGGGTCTGTTCAAATGCCTGCCAGCTCTGGCTACGGGAGAACAGCTCCCGGACCTCGTATTTGATGTCGAACGGACTGGCTCCCTGTCTCTGGGACAGTTTCGATTGCGGGTCTGACAGGCAGGAGTTCGGGAGCGGTCCTTCGCACAGAATTTTCAGACGGTCCCGAAATTCCTCTGGAACAGCGTGATACACTGCCACGTTGTGACGCCCTTTGGTCAGCTCAAGACCGTGTTTCAGCTCGAACAGACGGGCGACTTTTTCCTGACGTTCATAGCGATGCGAGACATCGAGAACCTTGCCGGTCTCGGCATGCGTCGTGCGAACCAGAAACTGGCAGTGGCGATTGTCTGCTTTGCCATCGTGGCGGGTCTTGGTGTGAATGACGGCAAGACACACATCCGAGGCCTGAAATCCGAACTCTTTCGCGAGCATGGTGATGCAGTCAGCAAACTGTTCGTCGGACAGCTTCTCTTTCGAAGAGACCTGGAAGTGCTGAACGGCATTCACGCGATGAAACGCTGCTGCATCAGCGATACAGTCATCGACATCCTGACGTCTGCCTTTCCAGAGCAGAATATGCTCGTTCTCGTCAGTCTTCTCGACCAGATGGTGGAAAATGGCTCCTGACCCGGAAGCTGTTTTGATGGGGTTGCTCTTGAGTATCATCGCACCCGCCTCAGAACCCTGTTGATGCGGGCTTTCAGGGTGTCGATGTCAGCAGGGAGGGCAGCGATATCGACCTGCTCCCCTGTATTCAGTCGTCTGGCTATCTGATTCAGGTTGTTCCCGATGGCAGACAGCTCACGACGCAAGGCTAGAAGCTCCTCTGCAATTGAAGCCCCTCCTGCCAGTTCGTTCAGCAGAACTTTCCTGCACCAGACAGACAGTCTGCGTGTTCCTGCTGTACTTTTCAGTCTTTCCCGTTCTTCCGGTTTCACCCGGATATGCAATGTCTCCGTTTTCATGGTTGGTCCTCATTTCTGAGGAGGATTATGACACCACTCTGTGCAGGGAACGGGTGAGACAGGTCTGACAGACACGTTCCGGTTCAGGGAAGATTTCGCGCCTCTTGGGGATTTCTCTGGTTTTTGCGCCAATCTGGGTCTGGTCGGTGGAGGCTGTCAGGGTTTCACTTTCAGCCCTGAAAAGGAGGAGGTTGCCCTCTGGACTGAAGCCGCTCCCATCCACAGGCTGAAGCCGGGACACCTTCTTGGTAGTCATTTAAACAAGTTGGAACAAAGAGAGACTGAACCCCTGTTTTCCCTGCTGAAACCTTCTGTCTGACCATGGAGGTCTGGCTGACAGGGGATGCATTGAAATCCTTCACTGTCCTGAAATGCATTGTATGCACCAGAGCTGTCAGAACCCTTGGCATCCCTGTGCGGACATAATGGAAATCGGGATGTCGGGCTGATATTCGGTTTACTCTCTCATCGGAAAATCCCCGCATCAGAAGCAGTGCTGTTCCGCCAAAGGCTTTCCGCTTTATCAGTCTGTGAGCTGTGGCAATCCTGGCATCGGACAGGGTTCCGTATCGCTTACCTGCGTAGACATTCGTGTAGCGGGCTCGGATGTCGCGTGTCAGGCCAATGAAGGTCAGGTTGGTCTCGGGCTTGCCGTAGTCCTTGGTGAGATAAAGAGAGACAGACAGCACATCCCGGATGTCTTTGATGGCTTCCGCCTGTCGTTCAATCTCGTTCGGAAATGCCTGAAGTATCTGCTCCTCAAGCCATACTCTCTGAGTTGGGTCGATGTAGAGCTGGATATGATAGTGGGGTGTTTCGTCGTCCTGGAGTTCGAGCGCAGTCATGCCCAGCAGGAGGACATCTTTCTCCCGTGCCTTGCGTCTGACGGTTTTCCAGCGTCTGGAGATTTCTGCCTTGGCCTCTTCATAGGAACAGGCGTGATACTCTCCGGGTAACGTGAGGGTCAGGAACAGCCCCTGATAGCCCAGAAATCCGGTAGCAAAATCATGCAGGCTGTCGGCTATCGCCAAAGTGACGGCATAGTGTTTTCTAAGCTGCCACTGACGCAGCGTATGCGCTGACAGGCCAGTGTCCGGATTCTGTCTGTCTGGAACCACGATGAACGATTTGCTGGCAGCCAGCTTCTCGTCATCAAAGGCCTGCTGCACCCTGTCCTGTTCGGGGGAGAGTTCCAGAACCCTGCGGAGATTGCGGCGTAACCTGTTGGCTTTGCGTGTGAGAACCTGTCCCGTGATTCGCTGGGTCTGCTTCAGTTCACTGTAGGACTGGGAGAGAAGGTCAAAGCCGGAAACAAGGTCATCGGATAGGGTTTCAACCCAGTCCACGACTTCCATGGCGACCTGTTCGGTCTCTTCGAAACAGGCAAGAAACGCGCAGTTTTCTGCGACCTTGCGGGTAATTTCGTTCTTGTAAATCCCATGCAGGGGTAACAGCCTGCGCCAGACATCGGGTCTGGTGGTTCTTATCCAGTGGTCTATCTCGTCATACTGCACATCATCCTGCATCTTTCCCCGTGTAATCGTGGAGAGAGGCAGAATGGTCTATAATGGTTCTGTCGTAGATACATGTCGTACTTCCTTCTCCAAACTGGTCTCCGGGATGTTTTCCAGTCCTGAGAGGGAAGTATAGCAGACAGAAATGCAGTTTTGTTTCAGTGCAGCGTTATCGGTTTTTTATTTCCATGGGGTCCCAGCTTTCGAACTTCACTGTTCGAACGACTTTCATCAGGTTCGATGGTGTTGTCCCTGCATTGTAATGGCTTCCCATTCCGGCTGTTTCATGGCCCAGAATCTGGTCAATCCACTCTACCGGGTAGTTCAGTCCATCGCTTCGGTGACCAAGCATGGTTCGGAACAGATGTCGGAAACTGTGAAATGTTGTCTCACGAGGCAGACCCGCATCTTTCTTGAACTTGCTAAACCTTTGAGAGAAAGCCGCTCCATATTTATTAGTGGAGGCAGCATAAGGAAGGTCGAAAAATATCCGGTCTCTTTTGGATTTCTCGCAGTTTTTGGCGCGTTCAATCAATCCGGTAGAGTTCTTGATATAAGAATGAACGGGAATGAGACGTTCACCGGCCTCTGATTTTGGGTTCCAGATTTCCTTCCCATCCGCATCTCGATGAATCCGGATATCGAAACAGAGAACACCCTCAACTTCATGAATATCGCATGGGCGAAGTCTGCAAATTTCTTCCAGCCTCATGCCTGTATAGGTCGCAACGGATATAATCTGTCTGACTGTGTTGATATTAATCCGTGGCTTCCACAGGGTTTCCATGAGAGCCGCCAACTCTGTTTCCTTGAACGGCCTTCTGTCCACGGTCTGTTCGTTAATGGCCGTTACCATATGCTTCGACCAGATATCGTATTCCTTCTTGTCGTCCAGTTCTCCAATCGAGATGGCATAACTCCAGATTTCGGCCATCTTGTTGATGTGTCGGCTCATCGTGTCTGTTGATAAAGTCACGTATCCAGGATTTCGCGTCCGGTGGTATGCGACAATTTCTCCCAGAGTCATCGTTTCTTCTTTGGGAGATTTCCCCCAGTATTTGGGCATCTGTCTCAAGACGTTGATGAAAGCTGATGAGTCTTTACGGGTAAAAGTATGCAGCTCACGGGTGGTGTCAGTGAATCTGCCAAACAGACTGCATGCGGCTACAAAGTGGTTATAGGTCTCTATGGAGACGCTTGCCCTCTTAATTTCCAGATACCTGTTGGCGATGTCTCTGAAGGGTACTGAGGAGATTTTTGGCGGAATCTGGTGGTGCATGACAGGAGCAGCGGGAGCCTGCTGGCTCATATCGGGTATCTTGGAGATGGCCTGACCCAGCAGGGCTAACAGTTGACCTTCCCGCTCATGATTGCCTGCTGCTTTGGCAGCTTCCAGTTCTGCACCCAGACGCTGGATTTCGTTCAGAAGGTGAGCGTTTCGGCCATCCACGTCCTGCACGAACTGCTGAAGGAATCTGTCAGAGGCTCCTGAGAGATATTTTTTCTTTACGTCAATTCCAGCACTGGCTCCTGCCAGCCAATCCTCTTTGAAATCAGACGGGTGGCGCTTCACCATCTCCAGAAGATAATTCTTAAGGTCAAACTTTTCAGGCAAGGCACCACCACCCGACAGGAAACAGAACAGGTTCTCGACCTGTCCATATATCATGCCCGCACGGGACGTGGCGTCTCTCTTCCTGTGCGTGCCTAGAGAGAGCCAGATTTCAGTCTGACCCAAAGCATCACGAATATGTGAAGGGACTACTCTGCGGAAGTGGTAACAGCCATTTTTTCGTTTGAGCATTGGAGCCAGTTTTGGGGACGAAAATGGAGAAAAGTCCCAAAACTCAATTTTTTACCCGAATAAAATCTGTTTGATATCAATGATTTATATCGGAGTTTGGCTGGGGCGGGAGGATTCGAACCTCCGCGTGGCGGAATCAAAATCCGCTGCCTTACCGCTTGGCTACACCCCAATCGATGCGCTCTCTGGAGCGCATGCTTTCGGACTTCTAGTCCGAACCGGTTGTCTTCGTAAAGTCCGAAGTCAGGACTCCAGTTCGAGATCGTGGTCTGGCAGGCCGGTATTGTTCAGGGCCTCGTCCATTTTGCGCCGGGCTGAGGGCTTGAGAATCCCGTATCGCTCGGCACGGTCCAGTGCGCCATCGAGGGCAGCCATGGTCGCCGCTAGGTCCGGGCTTTCGTCTTTTTCCCAAGCCCGCATGGCATGTGCCCAGACGGCTGCAAGGGCATTGATGCGCCATACGCCGCCGAAACCCGTACAGTCGATTCCGGCTGTTTCTGCCAGCCATTTCATGGAATCAAGGGTTGTGCCAGCTAGAAAGGCGGCCAGAGCGGGATCGTAGGGAACAGCCTGCAAGACTGCCCGCACCCCTTCGCGATATTCCTGAAAAATATCGAAGCGGCGCATGATCAGGTCGAAGAGATATTCGCGCAGCGTGCCGCCATTACCATCGTCACGCAGGGCGCTGGCGTCGGCCAGACGCCCGAGCTGGAGCAGGAGGAGAGCTTTGACGGGATAGCGTTTGCGGACTGTCTCGACCGGCAGGTCGGCGTCCCGGGCGGCATCCACGAGCGAAAAGCGGTGCCATCCCTCGCTTGCGGCGAGCGACAGGGCAGACTGGAGGAGGGCGGCGTCGAAGGCTTCCTGCGCCATGTCCGGCGGACCACTCAGTGCCATGTCGTCGGATTCAAAGGGGTCCTGCCGTCCGTCCATACGGGTCTCCTGTCGAAAGCTTCTGGTCTATTGGTGGGAGCATTGCGGTCCGCCGACAAGCTCTCTCCCATAAAGAAACCGTCAGCCAGCGAGTTCGTCGGCCCGTTTTGTAGCAGCGTCAATAGCTTTTGGAACCGTTTCGGGCCACGCATCGGGTTTCATGAGGATGGCCAGAGCCGCGGCAGTGGTGCCGTTGGGGCTGGTGACGGCCTTGCGGAGGTCTTCTGCGCTTTCGGGCAGATCGTCGAGCATGCGTCCTGCGCCATAGATTGTTCCACGGGCCAGACGGCGGGCGACATTCGGCGCCAGACCATGCTGTTGCCCAGCTTTTTCCAGCAGTTCGGCCAGAAGGAACACATAGGCCGGGCCGGAGCCGGAAATGGCCGTGACGACCGACAGATCGTTTTCGTTTTCGACCGGTACGACGTCGCCAACCGCGAAAAGCAGATCGTGACAGATGGAGGTCTGCTCCGGGGTGGCTGCGGCCGAAGCGTAGAGACCGCTGATCCCGGCACCGACCGAGGAGGGGGTGTTGGGCATGGCGCGCAGGACCGGAATTTCCGCGCCCGCAAGCCGGGCTGCTTCCGAAAGAGCCTCGCAGGTACGGCCCGCCATGACTGAGAGAAGGGCGGCACCGTTCAGGCGCGGCCCCAGCGCTTTTCCAAGCGCGTCGATCACGATTTCGGCAGCGCCAGGTTTAACGGCGAGGACGATGATGTCGGGTTGGAAATCGGCAGGGATTTCGGCGGCTGTCCGGACGACGGTGATCGTATCGTCCGGACTGGTTCGGTGTCGGTCAAGGACGACGAGGCGTGGCGGAGTGGGGGAGGCGAGCCACCCGTCGAGGAGCGCGCCTCCCAGCTTGCCGCACCCTGCAAGAAGGATTGAAGGGACGGATGGCACTGTCAGGCGTCTCCCACACAGTCGAGCATGGCGGCGTCTATGGCCTCCTGCGGTGATTTTCCGCCCCAGAGCGCGAACTGGAAGGCGGGATAAAAACGCTCGCATTCTGACATCGCGATTTCCACGAGGTCTTCCATGCTTTCGCCTGGCAGCGTCTGCACGCCGCGCAGCAGGAGCGTATGTCGGTAGGAGGGCGTGCCTGTGTCGGGATCGACGGCGAAATGGCCGATCCAGAGGCGGTTATTGGCGAGGGAAACGAGTTCGTGGACGGCCGGCCGGCGCTTTGCGGGGGAGCGCAGGTCCATGATGCAGTTCAGATGCAGGGCCGACAGTTCGTCGGACCATGTGAAGTACAGGGAATAGTCGCACCACTGTCCGGGGGCCTGGGCGGCCATTTCGGACGGGCCGAGGCGTTCGAACTCCCATTCATAGAGGCCCATGACCTGTTCCATCAGGTCGAGCGGATGGGATTCTGTTTCATTGGTGAGTGAGGTGCTCAGGGCAGGCATGGCGGGTCTCCCAAGGCCGTGGAGCCTGGCACCGGCCTGGCGCCGGTGCGGCGCTCCAGATGTCTGCGGCCGGAAGCGGAAAACCCGCTCCCGACATCAGTTACGTTATGGAGCCTTGGCCTCGGGTGCAAGCATTACGCGTTGCAAAAGTCACACTGGTTTCGGGGACTGTTGCAGATCAGCCCTGTGGGCCGCCTTTTTCTTCGGTTGCAAGCTCCTCGACAGAAGCCAGACGCGATTCGATTTCGGCCAGACGCTGTTCTGTTGCGTCCTGTGCCATGCGCGCACGGGTTGCCATTTCCTGTACCGCGTCGAATTCGTCACGTCGCACGAGGTCGAGGCTGTTGAGGATTTCGTCCACGCGGGTGCGGACGATGGCATGAAGCTCTTCGCGGGCGCCGGTCACGGCGGAAAATGCGTTACCGGCAAGGCCAGCGAGGTCGTCGAAAAAGCGGGGTCTGTCAGCCATGGTGAGGGTCCTGCTGTTCTGCGGCGTGTCGTGTCGGGCGCGTCGCTTGGATCGTTATCGGGGGCAGACTATACAGGAAGGATGATTATCGTCACCGGCGGGGCCGGATTCATTGGTTCGTGTCTTCATGCCGCCCTGCGTCGCCGGGGCTTGCGGACGGTTGTGGTTGACCGGCTCAGGGACGGGGTGAAGTGGCGCAATCTGGCGTCCCATGCGCCGGATCGCATCATCACGCCTGCTGAGCTGGAAGGTTTCCTTGCGACCGAACCTGATGTGGAAGCCGTGTTTCACATGGGGGCGATCAGCGCCACCACGGCGCGGGACGGAGATCTTGTCTGGTCGAGCAACGTGGCCCTGTCGCAGAAACTGTGGCGGTGGTGCGCGGCGCGGGGTGTGCGGATGATTTATGCGTCCTCTGCCGCGACCTACGGGGCGGCGGATCGGCCGGAGATGTTCCGTGACGGGCTGGATGGCATTGATGGCCTGAGGCCGCTGAACCTGTATGGCTGGTCCAAGCAGGCTTTCGATCTGTGGGTGAAGCGGGAAATCGAAAGCGGAGCGGCTGTGCCGCCGCAATGGGCCGGGCTCAAGTTCTTCAACGTTTATGGGCCGAACGAATACCACAAGGGGTCAATGATCTCGGTCGTGAAGGTCAAATATGACGAGGTCGTGCAGGATCGTGCTGCAAAGCTGTTCCGCTCGGACGTGCCGGGACTGGCCGACGGGCAGCAGCAGCGGGACTTCATCTGGGTCGGGGACGTTGTCAGCGTCATGCTGTGGCTGTTCGATCATCCTCAGGCCAGCGGGCTGTTCAACTGCGGGACCGGTGTGGCGCGGAGTTATCTCGATCTGGCACATGCGGTCTGTGACGCTGCGAAGCGGGCGAGGGATGTCGAATTCGTGGACATGCCCGAGAAGCTGCGCGGGCAGTACCAGTCCTTTACCTGTGCGGATATGAGCCGCCTGCGCGCTGCGGGCTATGATGCGCCGTTTACGTCTCTTGAAGATGGAATCGGGCAGTATGTGCGCGACTATCTTTCCCGTTCCCACCCCAATCTCTGAGAGCCGATTCCGTGAGCCATCCCCTGATCTTTCCTGATTTTGATCCGGTTGCCTTTCATGTCGGCCCTCTTGCGGTGCGCTGGTATGCGCTCGCCTATATGGTGTCGTTCATCATTGCGCTGCCGATTGCGAAGCGGCTGAACCGTCTGGCGCCGGAAGTGGCGACGAAAGAGCAGGTCGACGACTTCCTGTTTTACGCCATTCTTGGTGTGTTGCTGGGGGGGAGGCTGGGTTACGTCCTGTTCTACCGGCCGATGGATTATCTTTCGCACCCGCTGGAGATCTTCAAGACGTGGGACGGTGGGATGTCGTTTCATGGTGGGGCGCTGGGCGTCATTCTGGCGCTGGCCTATTTCAGCTGGAAGAACCGTCTGAGCTTTTTGGCCTTTGCGGACCGGATCGTGCCGGTGGTGCCGATCGGGCTGGGGCTTGGGCGCTGTGCGAATTTCGTGAACGGGGAGCTGTGGGGGCGTCCGGCGTCTCCGGATCTGCCCTGGGCGATGATTTTCCCGACGGGTGGGCCGATTCCGCGTCATCCTTCCGAATTATATGAAGCCCTGACCGAGGGTGTGCTGCTGCTGTGCGTCATGCTGTTTGCAGCCAGCCGTCCGGCGGCGCGTGAGCGGTTCGGGTTCCTGTCGGGGCTGTTCCTGTTCGGCTATGCCTGTGCACGGAGTTTCTGCGAGTTTTTCCGGCAGCCGGATGCGAATATCGGGTTCCTGTCCGGTGGCACGACGATGGGGCAGTTGCTGTGCATTCCGATGGCGCTCGCGGGGATGGGGCTCATGGTTTATGCGATGCGGCGCCTGGCGCAGGTGTCGGCACATGTCTGAGGCTGTGCTGACGGGATCGGTTCTCAGGGTGCCGCACGGGTTCTTCACGCGGCTCGGGGGCGTCTCGCTGGCGCCGTATGACAGCCTGAACTGTTCGCTGTCCTCGCAGGACGACCTGGCGAATGTGACGGAGAACAGGGCCCGGGTGGCACAGGCGATCGGGGTGGAGCCGGATCATCTGCTGGGGCTGAAGCAGACGCATAGTGACATCACTGTGCCTGTGACGGCCGAAACGTCCCTCTGGGTCGCGGGGGCCGGGGAGGTCGGGGATGCGCTGGTGACGGACCGTCCGGAGATCGGCGTGAGCGTCATTACGGCGGATTGCGGGCCGGTGCTGCTGTCTTCTGAGGATGGACGGATCGTGGGTGTGGCCCATGCGGGCTGGCGTGGCGCTGCGGGCGGGATTCTCGAATCCGTGGTAGCGCAGATGGTTGCGCTGGGGGCTGTGGGAATTCGGGCTGTTGTCGGGCCTTGCATTGCACCGGCGAGCTATGAAGTCGGGCCGGATATGCGCGATGCTGTTCTGGCTTATGGGGCGGAGGGGGAAATCTTTTTCCGTTCAGCGCCCCGCGCCGGGCATTTCCTGTTTGATCTGCCGGGCTATTGCGGGTTTCGCTTGGAACAGGCCGGAGTCCGGACCGTACAGATTCTGGGCGTCGATACGCTGACAGATCCGCGTTTCTTCAGCCATCGCCGCCGCACACTCGCAGGCGGTGGGCATATCGGGCATCAGATTTCGGCGATCCGCCCGCTGGCCTCTCCACTGGGCTGAGGGCGGCGAAGGCCGGATTTCTCCAGCAGCCAGCGATCGGCGGGGCGTGAGAGAAAACGGTCCACGAGGACGCCGAGGCAGAAGGACAGGCCGAGGGTCGGGAGGAACCAGACCCAGCCGAACGTCCAGTTCTCTCCGGTGGCTCTGAACAGGTGGACCATCGGCATGACGACGAACATGTGGCTGAGATAGATTTCATAGCTTAGTCGTCCCCACTGACGCGGCCATGCCAGAAACCGGTTTGCGGTCGCCTTGCCCCAGCCGTTGTAGAAGGCGAGCAGCAGGACCGCGCAGGATAATGTAAAGAACAGTGGAGCGCCGTAGTTCAGGGTCTGCCAGAGGATATGGCTGTCCAGCAAATAGAGCCCGACACCGAAGGTTCCGGCCCAGCCCAGCCAAGGCGTGAGGCGCGCAAACATGGCAGGAGGCATCCGGTGTGCGAGCAGGGCTGTGCAGACGCCCATGGCGATTGCGGAAATACCCGGTCCATAGGCTTCGTCCTGCCAGATTTCCGAGGCGTCCCGGAGTTGCCATTCAGCAAACGGGAGGGAGAGGGCGAGCAGCGCGAAAATGCAGACAAGCAGTCCGGGGCCGATCAGTTTTGGAATGCGCCCACTCAGGAGGCAGAGGATCGGGAAGGCGAGATAGAACAGTTCCTCGACCGACAGCGACCACAATACGTCCCAGTTGGCCGGTAGGTAGTTCGTCCGGGCTTCATAGAGGTTCAGATGCATGAACAGGGCTGCAAAAATGGCGCCGGGCAGCGTCTGGCTGTCGTGATGGAAGCGGAAGTCAGGCGCCCCCGCGATTTTGAGAACCGCGAGAATTCCCAACAGAACCAGCAGGCATGGCAGGATCCGGCAGGCGCGGCGTCCGGAGAAAGCGAAGACGTTGATTTTACCTGGACTGCCCCAGCGGCGGATTGTGTGATCGGTAATCAGAAAGCCTGAAATGACGAAGAAGATCTTTACGCCTTTGGCGCCGTCCCAGGTCAGGGCTTTCAGCAGAAAGTCGGGGAAGACTGTGGAAAGGCCGGTGTGCACCAGGGGGATGCGCAAAGCGAGGTGATGGATGACGACGAGGATAATGGAAATGCCCCTGAGCAGGTCGATCCCCGGATTGCGTTGTGAGCCTATCGTAACTGTCTGCACCCTGAGATCCCATTCTGCAAAGGCAGAACACTTCTGTAATGAAAATCAGGCATGATTCCGTTTGGAATGCGGCATGAGGCGGGCTGAGGCAAAAATCAGGTCTGTGCGAACGTCTGGTTTTCGTCGAGGGGACGTTTTTCCGTTCTGGGGCCGAAGAGGAGTGTGACGGTGGCGCCGGACAGGAGGATCAGGGTGGTCAAGCCGAAGACGCCGGGAAAGCCGGCGAGCGGGTAAAGCCAGCCGATCAGGACGGGGGAGGCGATGGCGCCGAGGCGTGCGATGGCGGAAGCGAGGCCCATGCCCCGGGCGCGCAGGGCGGTCGGGAAGAGTTCGGGGGTGTAGGCGTAGATGCCGCCGAAAGTGCCGTTCATGAAAAAGGACAGCAGGATGCCGAAGATCAGGACCTCCATGGGAGTCCGGCTGGCGGCCATGCCGATGGCGCTGAGTGCTCCGGCGAGCATGAACAGGGCCACGGTTCCGCGTCGTCCAAGGCGGTCAGTGAGCAGGGCGGCGCAGGCATAGCCAGGGAGCTGGGCGAAATAGATCGAGATGGCGTAGCCGAAGCTTCGGGTGATGGTCATGCCCCGTTCGATCATCAGGGTCGGGATCCAGGTGAAGAAGGCGTAGAAGCTGAAAGTGATGGCGAGCCACATAGCCCAGCTCATGAAGGTGGAGCGCCGCAGGTTCGGGGCAAACAGATCCCGGACCGGGCGCAGGGAAGGAGCGCCACGGTCGGTCGCGGTGGTCAGGCCGACCGCGAGGCCTGCGCTTTCTTCAATATCGCCGACGATCCGGCAGGCCTCTGCCGTGTGGCCCCGTTCGTCGAGCCAGCGGGGGGATTCGGGCAGAGCGCGGCGCCACCACAGCAGCATGAGGACTGGAAAGCCTGTCAGGGCCAGAGCCCAGCGCCAGCCATCCTCCATGGCGGGGACAAGCATGAATCCCAGAATCGCCGCCGTGACGTAGCCGAAGGAATAAAATCCGGTCAGGGCCGCGGTGAAGGCGCCCCGATAGCGCGCGGCGACGAATTCGCTGAGATAGGGTGCGATGATCGTGGCTTCCGCACCGGCCCCGATCCCGGATAGCAGGCGGCACAGGAAGAAGGCGATGAAGGAGGACGATCCGGCGGACAGGAGCGAGCCGATGGCGTAAATGGCCAGCGCGCTCATCATGACGCGGCGGCGGCCCGACCGGTCTCCCCACCAGCCGGATAGCAGGGCGCCCAGCCCGTAGCCCAGATAGGTGGCGCTTCCGAGCAGGCCCAGCGCCGGGCCGCTCAGATGCCACTGGTTTTTCAGCATGGGCAGCGCAAAGGCGACAATGGCGGAATCGAGGCCGTCGAAGGTATAGCCGAGGCCGCCGAGGAACAGCAGTTTCCAGTGAAAGCGGGTAAAGGGCAGGCATTCGATGCGGGCGGCGATGCTCATCGGAGGGGATATCTGCCGGGAACTGTGGAAACGGAACGCAATCGTAGCGGTCGCGGGACGGGATGGTCCAGAGGGGTGCAGCAGGGCCGTTGAGTCCGAAAATGGTTGTATCGGTGGCGGTTTTCCGCTACTCCGCGCCTCGCACAGGCACCCCTGGAGGTCTGTGTTGACGAAATTCAATACGCAGGAGCGTAACAGTGGCTAATTTGACGACACTTGCTGTCTCGACGCGTGCGAAGGCTGGTAAGGGGGCAGCGCGCGCAACGAGACGTGAGGGCCTGGTGCCGGCCGTGATCTACGGTGGCAAGGAAGAGCCCTCCATCATCGCACTTGATCCGCGTGTGATCATGAAGGAACTGCATCGCGGTGGTTGGTCCTCGCGCGTGTACAACCTTGCTGTCGAAGGCGCAGAGCCGGTTGCGGCCCTGATCCGCGACGTGCAGCTGCACCCGGTTTCCGATGCCCCGATCCATGTGGACTTCCAGCGCGTTACGGCTGGCACGAAGATCCACGTGGAAGTCTCCATCGCTTTCGTTGGCGAAGAGAAGTCCCCGGGCATCAAGCGTGGCGGCGTTCTGAACGTTGTGCGTCATTACATCGACGTGCAGGCTGATCCGGCCAACATTCCGGAGCACTTCACGGCAGATCTGAGCGGCCTCGACATCCACGAAAACGTGCGCTGGACGGACCTCAAGGGCACCGAAGGCGCTGTTCTGGCCAGTGGTCAGGCTGCGGACATGGTCATCGCCTCCATCGCGGCACCGACCATTGACGCCGAAATGGAAGCCGAAGCTGCTGCCAAGGCCGCTGCTGAAGCTGCCGCTGCTACGAAGCCGGGCGCAAAGAAGAAGTAATGTCATGAGGCTCTGGACCGGTCTCGGCAATCCCGAGCCGGGGATGAGCCGTCATCGACACAATATCGGCTTTATGGCGGTCGACGAGATCGCCAGGCGCCACGGTTTTTCACCGTGGCGCAAGCGCTTCCGGGGGGAGACTTCCGAAGGCGTCATCGGGGGGCAGAAGATTCTGCTCCTCAAGCCGATGACGTATATGAACCTGTCGGGTGACAGTGTTCAGCAGGCCGCGCAGTTCTTCAAGATTGCGTCGGACGATATCACCGCATTTCACGATGAACTCGATCTTGCTTTCGGCAAGCTGCGCATCAAGCGTGGTGGTGGCGCCGCCGGGCATAATGGTCTGCGCTCGATGGACAAGTGTCTGTCGGGGCCGGATTACTGGCGCGTGCGGATGGGAATCGGTCATCCGGGGCACAAGGATCGTGTGACGGGTCATGTGCTGGGGAATTTCGCCAAGGCGGAAGAGCCGGAACTCGAGCGCTGGCTTGAGGCCATGGCGGACGCAGCGCCCCTTCTTGCGAAGAAAGAGCACGAAGCCTTCATGACAAAGGTTGCCCTGCTGGCGGCGTAACGGTGTTCCGGCTGAAATGGCCGGTCAGGGCAGGTCTGACAAACAGGGCCATGACATCCATCAGGGCGTGAAATCCCATCAGCCAGATCAGGGGGGGTCCGTGGAGGGCGCGGAGCATGAAGATCAGGCCGATGACCGTTGTGATCAGCACGCCTTTGCGCCCCTGATACCAGTGCATTCCCCCGAACAGCAGTGTTGAGAGCGCTGCGCCTGCGATCAGGCTCCCGGTGAGCTGGCCTGCGAGCAGGGGAAGTGCCAGACGGAAGAAAAGCTCTTCTCCCAGACCCGCATTCAGGCAGAGCAGAAAGGCCAGCCCGGCTTCGGGCAGGGTGCGTGGGATCAGGGCAGAAAAATCACCAAGTGGGTTGAGGAGTGCGGGCCGCTTCAGCTTGCGGAGCAGAATGAACATGCCCGCGAGGATCAGAAGCCCGCAGGTGAATCCTGCGAAAAACGCGGGTGATATTTCAGGAGGCGTCGTGCTGACCGGTGTCGCCGGTGCGGACAGGCGTAGCTGGATAAGGGATGTGGGCTTCACGGATTCAGGCAGAATCCAGAGCGTCACGAGACCCCCAAGATCGAAAAACAGGACGCTCTGCAACAGCCATTTCAGATAGAAGCGGCGTCTTTCCTGAGTATGGGGGGCAGTGCGGAAGATTTTCCAGTCCTGCATTCCCCTGCGGCTGTGGTGCACGCAGGCGGCCAGCAGGAATGCGAGCCAGAGGATTGCCAGAATTCTTGCTGTCGGGATGTCGTGCAGGATTGTCATGGGCCTGTTCTCTTTCCATATTGGAAAATCAGATCATCATTTTCCATATTGGAAAGTCAAGGCTATGCAGCAGGATGGATTCGAAACGACGGATGTGAGGAGTCGGGACGATGCGCGTGCGCAGCTGGAAGCCCTGGACGCCTTCAGGAACAGGCTTCCGAAGGAGCTGGTCTGTCCGTGGTGGAATGCGCCGGTCATGGGCGGTCTGCTGGCGCTTCTGACCTTTGCGATGAGTCTGGACCCGTCCTTCATTTTTCTGCTGGAAGGACTGTGCGTCGCATTGATGGGCATTTTCTACGCGCTCGCGCGGCGGCAGATGGGATATTTCGTCAATGGATACCGTCGGGGGCGCACCCGGAAGATCGCAATCGGTATGATTCTGGGGGTTTATGCGATGATGGCGCTGTCTGGAGCGGGGGCGAGGGTACTCCATCTAGCGTGGCTGCCGTGGATTGCGACGCTGGGCAGTTTTGCGATCGGCTATGGGGTTGCACTGCTCTGGCGGAGAGCCTGGCAGGCTGGTATGACGGCGCGGTTGTGACGGTTGTTCCCCAATTCGATCCTGTTATTCATCCTCCGGTTCGCTTGCAGCTTGCTGCGGCCCTGTCGGAGGTGAACGACATGGAATTTGGCCGGGCGCGGGACCTTCTGGGCGTGAGTGACTCGGTCCTGTCCAAACATCTCGCGCAGATGCAGGAAGCGGGTTATGTGCGGTTGCGCAAGGCGCCTCTGGGGGGGCGGCAGCGAACCTGGCTGGTTCTGACTGCACAGGGGCGTGCGGCTTTGAAGGCGCATGTGCGGGCCTTGCAGGATCTGGCGGGAATCGTGGGCTGAAGCCTGTTTCGCGAGGGTGGGAGGTTGTGAGCCTCTCCGGTTTCTGCGAACAACAGGGCAACGGAATTTTCTGGAACGGGTCGTTCGCGTCCGAGCGGTCTTTTAATGATGATGGAGAGCACGAATGGGTTTCAATTGCGGCATCGTTGGTCTGCCCAATGTTGGCAAGTCCACGCTGTTCAATGCCCTGACGGAAACGGCGGCTGCACAGGCTGCAAATTACCCGTTCTGCACCATCGAGCCGAATACGGGGCGTGTGGCCGTGCCGGATGCGCGGCTGGATGAACTGGCGCGGATCGGCAAGTCCATCCGCAAGGTTCCCACAAGCCTTGAGTTCGTGGATATTGCCGGTCTGGTTCGCGGCGCGTCCAAGGGCGAAGGGCTTGGGAACCAGTTCCTTGCCAATATCCGTGAAGTCGATGCCATTGTGCATGTTCTGCGCTGCTTTGAAGACGACGACATCACGCATGTTGAAGGTGGCGTTGATCCGGTTCGGGATGCGGACATCATTGAAACTGAACTGATGCTGGCGGATCTGGAGAGCCTTGAGAAGCGCCAGATCGGGCTTCAGAAACGCGCCCGCGGCAACGATCGTGAGGCACAGGCACAGCTTGAACTCCTGGAGCCGCTGCTTGTGGCTCTGCGGGATGGCAAGCCGGCGCGGACGGCTGTTCCGAAGGGACAGGAGGTTGAGGCGTCCCGTCTTCAGCTTCTGACGACGAAGCCTGTTCTGTATGTCTGCAATGTCGAGGAAGCCTCGGCGTCCACCGGCAACGCGTTTTCGGAAGCCGTGCGCAAGCGGGCCGAAGCCGAGGGTGCGGGCGTTGTCGTGGTGTCGGCCGCCATTGAAGCGGAAGTCAGTCAGTTGCCGCATGAAGACCGTACGGAATTTCTGGACGGTCTGGGCCTGACGGACAGCGGACTGGATCGTGTGATTGCGGCTGGTTACAAACTTCTGGGTCTGCGGACGTATTTCACGGTTGGACCGAAGGAATCCCGCGCCTGGACGATTACGGCCGGGACGAAGGCACCTCAGGCCGCTGCTGTCATTCACAACGACTTCGAGCGTGGCTTCATCGCCTGCGAAACCGTGGCGTTCGACGATTACGTGGCCTGCAATGGCGAGGCCGGGGCCAAGGAAGTCGGCAAGCTGCGGATCGAAGGCAAGGAATATGTGGTGCAGGATGGAGACGTCCTGCTGTTCCGTTTCAATGTCTGAGACGGGGGAAGACGCCGTCCGGATTCTGGGCGGTCTGGCGGAAAAGGCCCGCCGTGCCAGCCGGAATCTGGCGCGCGCCAGCGAGGAAACCCGTAATCTTGCGCTTTTTGAGGCTACAAAAGCTTTGCGGGAGCGGTCTGCCGGGATTGTTGCGGCCAACCGGAAGGATCTGGCTGCCCTTTCCGAAGACCGGAATGCAGCTTTCCGTGATCGTCTGACGCTGACGCCGGAGCGGATCGAGGCCATGGCGCGGGGTCTGGAGGATGTTGCGCGTCTGCCGGACCCGGTGGGACGTATTCTGGCAGAGTGGGATCGGCCGAATGGTTTGCACTTCCGCCGGGTTGCGACACCACTTGGCGTGATCGGCATGATCTACGAAAGCCGTCCGAATGTTGGCGCGGATGCGGCGGCGCTGTGCATCAAGTCAGGCAATGCTGTGATTTTACGCGGGGGCGGGGAGAGCCTGCATTCGGCGCGCGCGATTCAGGTTGCGATGGAAGATGGATTACGGGCCGCCGGGTTGGATGAAGCCTGTGTGCAGATTCTGCCATCTGCCGATCGTGCTCTGGTGGGAGCCATGTTGCAGGCTTCGGGGCAGATTGATCTGATTATTCCGCGTGGTGGCAAATCCCTTGTGGAGCGGGTGCAGCGCGAAGCCCGCGTTCCGGTTCTTGCCCATGCGGATGGCCTGAATCACACCTATGTTCATGCAAGCGCTGATCCGGCCATGGCGCGGAAGGTGCTGTTGGACGCGAAAATGCGCCGGACGGGCGTCTGTGGGGCAACGGAAACGTTGCTGATTGACGCTGCGATTGCGCCGACACTCCTGTCGCTCTTGGTTCAGGATCTGGGGGCGAAAGGATGCGCGTTCCGGGCTGATGACCGGGCCCGCGCGATTGTGCCGACACTTGAAGCGGCCCGAACTGAAGATTTCAGGACGGAATGGCTGGATTCGGTGCTGTCGGTTGCGGTGGTGGATGGGGTTGAGGACGCTCTGGATCACATCGCCCGGCATGGAAGCTCGCATACCGAGGCCATTATTGCGGAGGATGCGGAGGCCGCGGCTGGGTTTCTTAATGGAACGGACAGTGCGGTTGTGATGTGGAATGCGTCCACGCAGTTTTGTGACGGTGGAGAATTCGGATTCGGAGCGGAAATCGGGATTGCGACTGGCCGCATGCATGCACGCGGCCCGGTGGGGCTCGAACAGCTGACATGCTATCGCTACGAGGTGATCGGCACCGGACAGGTGCGGGGCTGAGCAGTATTCCGACGTCTGGCGACGGCCGGAACATGCGGATCGGCCTGCTGGGAGGATCTTTTAACCCCGCCCATGCCGGTCATCTCATGGTGGCACGGCGGGCATTGCGGGCGCTGCGGCTGGATCAGGTATGGCTCATGGTCTCGCCGGGGAATCCGCTCAAGCCAGGCAAGGGGATGGCACCGTTCAGGGTGCGTCTTGCTTCTGCGGAGCGGATTGCAGATGGGCGGCGAATCGTTGCGACCGATATCGAATCCCGTTTGGGGCAGCGCTTTACTGTCAGGACCATGGCGTTGCTGAAGCAGCGCTTTCCGCATGTGCGGTTTGTCTGGCTGATGGGGGCGGACGGCCTGGCGCAACTCTCGCGATGGAAGCGCTGGCGGCGCCTGGCGGCGATGGTTCCCATAGCCGTTGCTCCGCGCCCGGGAAGCGTTTCACCCGCGCTCAGAGGGGCTGCGGCGTCTGTTTTACGGCATAAGAGACGGCCTTCGCGGGAATCTCCGGTGCTTGCGGAGCGAAAAGGCAACGCATGGACGTTCCTTTCTGCGCCGCAGAACGATATATCGGCTACAGCGTTGCGTGAGTCCGGCCAGTTTCGTCCGGAGTCCGATCAGGAGTAAAAACCATCACCAAGACGACCTCTCCCGAATCGCAGGCCAAAAAGCCTGTGCGCCGGAAAACCAGCTCCCCCGATGCGGCACTGGCCGAGGCTGCCAAGGTGCCGGGAACGGCTCGCAAGAAGGCTGCTGTCGCCGGACCGAAGAAAACGGCCGTCAAGCGCGAAGCCGTGCAGCCGGACGTTCTGACCAGCATGCTTGCGGTCATCACCACGAGTCTGGATGAAGACAAGGGTGAAGACATCGTTGTGCTGGATCTTGTAGGCCGTGCGAACTTCGCAGACCGCATGGTCATTGCGACCGGTCTCGCCGACCGCCAGATCTCCGCGATGGCGCATCACATCGAGAAGAAACTCAATGAGATCGGCATCAAGCGTATCCTGATCGAAGGCGCGAATGGTAGCGACTGGGTCCTGATCGACGCTGGTGATGTTGTTGTTCATCTCTTCAAGCCGGAAAGCCGCGAGCTTTATGGTCTGGAGCGGATGTGGGGCACGGATCTGGATGGCAGCGAAAACGAAGTCGCGGTCGGACAGGGCGAAGAGCAGGACTGAATGAAACTGGTCGCAATCGGCCGGCTCAAAGCCGGGCCGGAGCGCGAACTGTTCGAACGTTATGCGGGCCGGATCCGGCCCGCCCTGACGGTGACGGAACTCGCGCCGTCAAAGGGCAGCGTCCAGGAGCAGAAGCGCAAGGATGCTGCGGCTCTGCTGGGGGCCTGTCCCGACAATGCGCTGATCGTGGCTCTGGATGAGGGCGGCAAGACGCCTGACAGTCTGCGTCTGGCGGAGATGCTGTCCCGCTGGCAGGAGTCGGGGCGTCCCATTCATTTTCTGATCGGTGGTGCGGAAGGGCTGGATTCGAGCGTGATCCAGCGCGCTGATTCCGTGATTTCCCTTGGGAAACTGACCTGGCCGCACATGCTGGTCAGGGTTCTGATCGCCGAACAGGTTTTCCGGGCCCAGGCCATCAATACCGGCCATCCCTATCATCGGGAATCCCGGCCGGATTGAGCGCCGAGTTATATTTCCCCGATTATATCAGCGAATCGAGCGGTCTGGCGCGTCCGAGGTGAAGGCGTCGTCCGGCGCTTCGGCAACTTCCGTGCTGAGCATTGGATGGCTCAGGGCATCGGAGCCATTCACGACAGCACTGTGACGAAAACTCGAGGAGGTCGAAGCACGGGCCAGCACAACATGCGGGGCCGGGCTGCGGTCACCTTCGTCGGAGTGGGGATAGATGAAGCCGTATGTCGGGTAGATGCTGCCCAGTCGACCGCTGCGGTCATTGAGGCTGACGCGAACGGCGCTCCAGTCGTTGTTGGGAGAAACGTCAACGACGCGGACATTGTGTGCGATGCCGTTCGAGGCCCAGTGTGACTGGTCAATATAGATCGTGCGGCTGTCTTCAACCGAACGCACGACAGCGACATGGCCGAGTGGCATGCGGCGGATAGCCCGGAAGTTCAGAACCGATCCGGCCTGCGGTGCAGACCCGCGCGCGTAAACGCCAGCAGCATTATACCACCAGTCCCGCGCATTGCCGTGCAGTTCGACCTCGGAGGCCGTTTTGGCATAGGCGACGCACTGGATGACGTGAGCATAGGAATGGTGGTGACTGATGGAACGGTGGGCGTGGAAAACAGTCCGTCCATGATGACCCGAACTGTGACGGGCCTGGGCCTGTCCTGAAAAGAACGCGACAGCGGAGAGCGCCAGAGCGGAGAGAAAGGTTTTCCGGCAACTTTTATGCTTCACGATCTTTAGGATCCTGATTGGTTGTGTGTTGTTCGGGTTACAGGGAGGTAACAACCTTCCTGCAACCCTGACAAGAGCAGAATGCAGACCTGTGTGTTAAATTTTCATTTCCATGGAAAATCTTTTTGACACCACATCGTGCTGCATTCTCGCCACAATCGTTCGGGTCAGATTACTTCGTTGTTGTGAGCATGATCTCGACAAGAATTTTCGGGTCGGCCATCACGGCCTGAACACAGGCACGGGCGGGTGCTGCGTTTTCCGGAAGCCAGGCCGACCAGATCGTGTTGAGCGCAGCGCGATCGGCGATATCCTTCACCCAGATCTGGGCCTGAAGGATGCGCGTGTTGTCGGTGCCGTGTTCCTCAAGAATCTGGTCGAGCTGGGCGAGCACGCTGCGGGTCTGTTCTTCAATGCCCTGAGAAAGATCCGCGGCCACAACGCCCTGAGTGAAGATGAATCCGTGATATTCGACAGCCTTGGACAGGATGGCGTTGGGTTCCGTGCGGATGATGCGGCTCATGATGACACCTTGGTCTGGAGAGGAAAGGGCAAGAGTGACCTTCCTGTGAAAACGGGTCAATGATCTGCGCGCGGCAATCCCCTGATTGACTTGTCGTGCGGAGGCGGAGCCTGTATCGCCACATCAGAACGGATCGTCTGGGAGGAGGGGTGATGACTCCTTTGTATGCGAAGCGGGTGCCGGTTACGCCCTTGCGGCAGAACTGCACCATTCTCTCGAACGACGCGGGCCGCGCTGTCGTGGTGGATCCAGGCGGGGATGTTGATGATATCCTTCAGGAACTGGGCGACTTGTCTGTCGAGGCCATTCTCCTGACGCATGGTCATCTGGATCATGCCGGTGGGGCCGCTCCCCTGAAAAAAGCTCTTGAAAAACGGCAGGATCAGAGTGTTCCGGTTATAGGGCCGGATCGGCGGGACGAATTCCTTTTGCAGAGTATTACGAAACAGGCTGCGGCTTTCGGGATCACCGGCATGGAAAATGTGGTTCCTGATCGCTTCGTTGAAGGCGGTGAGGTTCTGCATTTTCTGGGACAGGACCTGCATGTGGCGCATGTTCCGGGTCATACTCCGGGGCATGTCGTTTTCGTGGATCACGGTAACCGACGGGTGCTGGCAGGAGATACGCTGTTTCGTGGAACGGTTGGTCGTACGGATTTTGCCTATGGGGATTCACGCTCCCTTATCGATGGCATCCGGACCCATCTTCTGAATTTGCCAGATGATACCGTGGTTCTGTGTGGACATGGAATGCCGACGACCATCGGCGAAGAGCGTCGCACCAATCCGTTCCTGATTTCCTGAACCTGAAAGTCATATCCTCATGCGAATTTTAAGTTTTGTGCTGCTGGCGGCTCTTGGAATGAGTGCTGGCGTTGCCAGAGCGGAAGATCCGATCACGCAGGCGCAGGCGCGTCTGCCAACGGACAGCCTGACAATCACGACCCGTGATGGGCAGAAGCATGTGTTCACGGTGGAACTGGCCAAGACGTATCGCCAGCAGGAAGTCGGAGAAATGTTCCGTAAGCATCTGCCTGAGAACGAGGGCATGCTGTTCATGTGGCCAGCGCCGCAGGTGTCAGACATGTGGATGCGCAATACGCTTGTGCCTCTGGACATTGTTTTCATTGATTCCACAAATCATATTCATGCCATCGCGGAAAATGCTGTTCCCCTGAGCGAAGCTATCCTGCGGAGCGATGGTGTAGTTGCTAATACGCTCGAGCTCGCGGGTGGTGTGACGGAGAAGCTGGGGATCCGTGTGGGGGATGTTGTTACCAGTTCTGCCCTGAAGCACTGATGGGCCTGTGAAGATTCTGGTTACCGGAGTTGCCGGATTTATCGGGTTTCATGTTGCCGCAGCCCTTCTGAAGCAGGGGATGGAGGTCGTTGGGATTGATGTTCTCAACGACTATTATGATCCTTCCCTGAAAATGGCGCGGTTAGGCCAGCTGGAGCCTCATCCCAAGTTCAGCTTTCTGAAAGTGGATGTGGCCAATGCCCAGACCATGCAGGATGTCATCGGGCTACATTCCGATCTGGAGTGCGTGATCCATCTCGCCGCTCAGGCTGGTGTCCGGTATTCTCTGGTGGATCCCTATTCTTATGTGACTTCCAATGTGATGGGGCAGGTTTCGCTTCTTGAAGCGTGCCGAAGTCTGAAAAAACTGACGCATGTTGTGTATGCGTCTTCGTCCTCGGTCTATGGGCGCAATCAGGAAACCCCTTTTCGGGAAACGGATCGGGTCGAACAGCCGAGTTCTCTGTATGCGGTCACCAAGCGTGCCGCCGAACTGACGTCGGAATCCTATTCATATCTGTATGGTATCCCGCAGACCGGGTTGAGGTTTTTCACGGTCTATGGTCCGTGGGGACGGCCTGACATGGCTTATTACGGGTTTGCAAAAGCGATTTCAGAAGATCGGCCCGTCACCCTTTATGAAGGGAAGGATCTTTCACGCGATTTCACCTATATCGATGATATTGTCAGAGGTGTGGTGAAGGTTTTTGCCAAGCCGCCAGAAGCAGGAAAGGCGCGCCTGCTTAATCTTGGGGGGGACAGGCCTGAAAAAGTTACCCGCATGATCGCATTGCTTGAACGGGATTTGGGGAAGAGGGCTCTTGTTGAACGGCACCCCCGTCCTGTGGCGGATATGGAATCGACATGGGCTTCTTTGGAAAAAGTGAGAGAATTGTGCGGGTGGAAGCCTGAAGTCTCCTTTGAGGATGGCATGAGGGAATTCGCCGTTTGGTTCAAAAAGTTCCACGGAATCTGATTTTTTCACAAAAATGCAATTTTCCTGTTGACCCCTCTCGGTAGCCCCC
>NZ_BEWL01000004.1 GCF_002723915.1 Gluconobacter albidus | reverse complement strand
CAAGGCAGGAGGATTGTCTGAGGATTTGTAGGGCCAATTCAGGGTTTTACTGAAGTGCGGTGAAGATATCCGGAAGTCTGTGCAGACAGGTCGATACGGTAAAAACTTGCAATATAACCGAATTTCTGCTAATTTATGAAAGCATGGTAATTTATACCATTGTATTTCCAAAAAATTGAATTTCGGTGATGCCTGCTTAGACCGGCGTCAGTCTCGCTATGCGTATTGGGAGATTTATGCATTGAAGAAGATTGTAATCTTATTTCTTATATTTCCGACCTTCGCATTTTCTTATCCGATGTCTTATAAAGACAAGAATGGAGATTTTCAGCAGGTCACAGTAATAACAAAAGAAAATTCACAAAAAATCCCGTACGCTGAAGCATACAAAGACAATAACGGAGTGTGGAAGAAAACTCTGGTTGTGCAGGAAATCTGCGGGGTTGATGGTGGTGGTACGCCGGTCGCCTGTAATGGTCTTAATCAAAGCGATATTAACGTCCCAAATGGTATTGCCGGCCTCAATGATAATGGGAACGTGACTGCGAATGTTTCAACGCAGGCGCAATATACGGCAAGTAACGGGTCGCTGGTTTCTGCCATACAGGACAGCCTTGGGGCTGGCGCGCAGGATGCTCTGGCCGGTGATATAAATGCGATCTGGTTGGGGGGGTTTTCTCTTCCGGTCGTTTCTGGTGGGGCTGGGGATGCGGCAACCAGTGCGATCGTCAATATTGTTGCGCGCCCTTATGGTAATTACAACAATGGCTGCGCGCTGTGCGTGATTGCGACGGGGGGCACCCAGACGGACAGTGCGGGTCGTGCGGCCATTTCAGGCACCGACTGGCATGAAGGTGTTTCCGCCAACGCGGGCATGGGCGATATCGTGGGGTTCTATGAGCATCTCGACAATGCGCCAGCCCGCCTGATCCTTCCGGTCACGGCCTATACGGCCACATCCGTGACGCTGGCATCCGCGCTGACGGCGGAGCAGATCAATCAGCTGCGTGCAGGCATGTATATCTGGTCGAATTCCATTGATACGAGCCTGACGGATACGGGCAGTTCATCCGGTCAGATCCCGACCGCCCGTTTTTATGGCGGCTATGTCACGGGCTGGTCGGGCAATACGATTACGGTCAACGGCTGGTCGGTGTTCGAGCAGGCCCCTGGAACAGGGGCGGTTCCGGATGTGACGAAACTGGACACGTCGCTCTATTCCAGCCGTACGACACCGACGGTCTGGATTGGCTCTCCCGGCAAGGTTTTTGCCCGGAATGTGTATGCCAGCTATGTCGAGCCGACGGCAGGTGCGGAAACCTCTCTGGCGCATGAATACCAGGCTGAAGAGACGGATTTTGCGACCTATGCCAAGACGCCGCACAGCGTGAAGTATTCGGGATATGTGATTTCGCCGCAGTCCAACGGTACAATCAATGACGGCACCGAGTTCACCGAGGACAGCGCAGGCGTTGTGGTTTCAGGCAGTCTGCCGATCCAGATTTCGCTCTGGGGTGGTTGCAACAGCAGCGCGATCTATGGCCAATCGCTTTACGTCGCCAGTCATTGCTCCAGGTTTGATGCCAGTACGGCCGTTGGGAAGACCTTCACGCTGAGTGAGAATGTGGCCATCGCAGACGGGATGTCTTACCGGCAGATCACGCGGCTTCAGCAGGATGTGGCGGGTGCGAACCCGAACCTCTACGTTGGCCCTGTCGTAACGCCTGGCACCAATCCGAGTGTCACCAATCGTACCCAGAGCTGGTATGGCACGATCAGCGGTTATGTGAATGGCGCGATCAAGTATGGCATGTCGGACAGCTCGGTTGCGCTCTGCGGCTCAGGGACCAATTGTGGTTTGACTGTCAGCGGAAGTGGTGACGTCACCGTGGGGCCCGGGCATACGGTGCAGATCGAGCCCGCCACAGGGGATGGTGTGAATGGTGCGCCCTATTTTTCAGCGCCTTCGGGGAATACCCTGAAGCTGCAGGACAGTGGTGGGACGAATGCCAGCCTCTCCGTTACTGGAATGCTGAGCGCAAATGCGGGGACCACGCCGGGGTCAATGTCTGCGTCTGATCTCAACAACGTCTATCGTCCCGCTCAGGACGGAACCCAGATGTGGTGTTCGGATTGCAAGCTGAACGGCGTGACCGGTGTTGCTGCATTCTACCATGCCAACGGCACCAAATGGACCGATAGTCAGAATAATCCGATTTCGAATTAAGAGGGCGAAATTCTCACAGATTACAACATTTGTTTCATCACACGGAAATGCAGCTTCTGGAGCTGCGTCCGTGTGGTGTCAGGGAGAGAGGAGAACGAGAAGAAGACGCATGAACTGAAGATTCTTGGCGATAGAGAATGTCTGATCTGCTGTGCTGCGCTATGAATAGGCATGACGCCGCGAGCACAGCAGGTTCCGTGCCGGATTATATTATGGTTTTTCAGGACTGGTGGGAGCGTTGTCAGACCACATATCCCGATGAATCTTCCATTTTCCATCCTGCTTGAGCAGGACAATTGTTTGTTTTCCGCGCTCAATAACCTGACCTTTGGTATCGAGCATTCTGATCTGAGAGAGGCTTATGGCGGAGTTTTCACCGCCATAAATCTCGTAGTGATCGAATGTGGCGCCCCCGACGAGATCCGGCCGCAGGGTCTTCTCGAAATAGGCGAGGATTGCAGCACGACCGGAAACCGGATCGTCATTGGGCGGTAGCAGCCTGGCATCATCGGTGTAGAGACGTGAAATCGCCTTGAGGTCCCCTTTGGCGAGGTCAGTAGCAAACTGTTCGGTCACAGCTTTTACGGCAGCCGCATCAGGCGATTGCGTACTGGCTGCCAGGGCAGGGGTACAGTGCAGGGCGAAGGCTATGGAGGCACCCAGAAAAGAGGCGAGCGGCTTTGTAAATGTCATGATGGTTGTCCCGGTGTTAAATATGCGTGGAAGCTGTTGGATCTGTGGTTCAAAGCTGCGAACAACCGCCATCGACGACCAGTTCTGTTCCGATAACGTATCGGGATTCGTCGCTTGCGAGATACAGGACGGCGGCGGCAATTTCCTCGGCCCGGCCCATTCGCCCCAGAGGGACGCTCGCAGCGAACTGTGCTTTGAAGTTTTCTACTTCGGCTTCAGAAAGGCCGATTTTGTTCAGAAGCGGCGTTTCAATACCGCCGGGTGCGACCGCGTTGACACGGATTTTGTGGTTGAGCAGTTCATAGGACCAGCTCCGCGCGAATGATCGGACTGCCGCTTTGGCGGCGGCGACCAGAGACAGGCCATGTTTGCCGGTCTGGTCAATGAAGGACGTCGTCAGAATAACGGAGGCTCCTTCACGCAGCACGGGCAGCGCCGCCTGCATTGTGAATACGGCGCCTTTGACGCTGACATCCATGATGTCGTCGTATTGACGTTCATCAATCGACTGTAATGGTGTCGGAATGACATAGCCGGCATTTACAAACAGGATGTCGAGGCCGCCAAATGATTTGCGGACCTCGTCAGCAACGGATTTCATGGCGTCGACAGACCGGACGTCAGCAGCAAGAACGAGGGCTTCGCCGTCCAGTTCTGCATGCACATCCGCAAACCGGGTTTCGTCACGGCCGGTCACGGCAATGCGGGCACCTTCTGCGATAAACCGCTTTGCGGTCGCAAGGCCGATACCGCTCGTACCGCCCGTGATGAGGGCGGTTTTTCCCGAAAGTCTCATATCAGATCCCCATATTAGAAAAACGTGACAGGCGTTCCGGACGCGATCATCGTTCCCGTTGATCCTAGCGAAATGCGACATGACCTAAAGGACGTATTTCCCTTATTTTAAGACATATGACGCCGTATGTTTCAGGTGGCGTAAAACAAGGGAAATAGGTCCTTTTGGAAATTCTGATGTGCGATTACGTCTCAGAACCGTCCAGCAACCAGCCCTGTAGGGCCGGAGAGATGAGGAGACGGAAATGTCTGGAATTATTGGCGAGACGATCTCGGAAGAGTTGAGTGAGGACGGGCGTGCGCGTCGGCGCATGATGCTCATGGGCGGCGCTGCGATTGCCGCCACGGCGGCAACGCGCCTTTTGCCGGAAAGCGTACGGGCGGCTGTGCCGGGTACAGCCGAAAAGCCTATCGATTTTCTGTTCGCGATTTATCCGAACGGGACGCTTCTCGATTTTGCGGGTCCCAATGAAATCCTTTCGCGCATTCCCAATACGAAAATTCGTTTTGCCAGTCCTGAGGGCGGTTTCGTCACGCTGGAAAAAGGGATTGTTTTCGGGCCGACGGAAAAACTTTCCGATATCGACAAGGTCGATGTCATTTGCGTGCCTGGTGCCCTGAATCTTTCGGCCATGATGAAGCCCGAGATGCTGGGGCACGTCCGGCGTCTGTCCGAGACTGCGAGATATGTGACCTCTGTCTGCACCGGCTCGATCATCCTTGCGGCTTCAGGCGTCCTGAAGGGACAGCGGAGTGCCTGTCATTGGGCGTTTCTGAACGTGCTCAAGGAGTATGGGGCCATTCCGGATCCTGCGCGTATCGTGAAAGACGGCCGCTTCATGAGCGGCGGCGGGGTGACGGCTGGCATTGATTTCGGTCTGGCGATCGCGGCTGAACTCCGTGGGGCACAGGCTGCGCAGGAAGTGCAGCTTCTTGTCCAGTATGATCCGCAGCCACCGTTTCATGCTGGAAACCCTGCGGAGGCGCCCCCAGAAATTCGTGACGTCGTTTATAAAAAACTTCCAGGGTCTCAGGACGGTTTGATGCGTCCGGTTCTTTAGTCTGTAGAGAGCTGGTATGCACCCAAAAATGGTGCGTACCGGTTTCAGGCCGGAGGTGATTCAGGGATGTCGTCGGCAATCCATTCTCCATGGAAACCAAACGGCACACGAACCGGCAAGTGTATTGTAGCGACGGGTTCACCTGCGAAATCCTGTGCGTCCAGAATCACGACATCGCTCAGATTTCGGGCTGCATCATACACGTAAGACATGATCCAGCCTTCATCTTCGGCAAGGGCATCTGGCTTGCGCACGAAGATGGGCTCCAGTGTCATGCGGTCGGGGCCGTAATGATGTATTTCCGTGGTTCCCCGCAGCATGTCGTGTTTCATGGCCGGGCCAAAGCGCACGTCGCGGCCCCAGTGGGCTGTATAGCCGAAGCGATAGGACTGACCGCTGAACCGGTCATTGATCCGTGGAAATTCAGTGCCGTGATCGTCAAGGAGCGTTTCGCTCAACTGTCCGGAGCGGCGGTCGAGCGTCCAGCGGACGAGGGTGGGCGCTCCTTCGTTCGGGCCGTTGTGATCGCGGTCGAACATGCGGGGATGGCGAACAAGGTCAATGAGGGTCAGGTCGCCATCGTCATAGGCATTCACGAAATGGAAGACGAAGCAGCGTGGGGCTTCGAACCATTGAAGGGCGGTAACGTCTCCGTCGCGTGGCAACAGTCCGATCCGCGCATCCCGGCGCGCGTCCCAAAGCCAGGGAAATTTCGCTTCCGAGCGTTCGGGCTGAAACGTGACAGGAAGATCCGGTATGACGATGAACGATGCGGTAAATGCCATATCGTGGATCAGTGGAATATGAGGCAGGTTGATCCGCGCTTTTGTCGTGGCACGCCCGTTCTGATCGAGCGAAATATAACGAACGGGCTGTCCGGGTTCATACGTCAGGGCGTGATGTTCACCGGTCAGGGGGTCGAACTTTGGATGGCCGGTAAAGCCGGCTTCAAGCGTGCCATTGAAATCCGCACGTGCAACGCTTTCCAGTTCGTAGGTCAGTTCGACGGGCAGGCTGCCGGCTTCGACAACGGCGTATAGTTTTCCACCGACGCTGATGACGTTCGTGTTTACGCTGCCATCGCGCAAACCGGCCCCAGGCCCTCCGAGCGGTGGATATTTCAGAGCAGCGACCACGGCTGCGTCCCGGACATAACGGCTGCGATACCACTCCGCCCTGCCGCCCCGCAGGCGCAGGCCGTGCGCCATTCCCGAGCCTGAAAACCAGTGGTAACGTGCGGGATCCGGGGTGCCGGCGGGGTTAGGACCGATGCGAAGCAGGCGACCGTTCAGTGCTTCGGGAATACGACCGGTCACTTCCAGATCGAAAGCGGTCGTTTCAACTTCGATCGGTTTGAAATTCCTGGCGAGATAGGGCGCGCCTGAGTGCGTGGAGGCATGGGATTTCGGGATCAGAGTCATGACGATGTCCTATGTGATAGTTCATCACATCATCATTTGTTGATCCGGTGTCAACTTAAATGTTATAAGTCATCACATGAAGCAAGGCGCAGGCATACAATCCTCCGGTTCTCGCAGGACCTATCATCATGGTGATTTGCGGAAAGTGTTGCTCGATGCCGCCCGGGCGGAAATTGCCGCTCATGGGGCGCAGGGGCTTTCCATGGCATCGCTGGCACGCAGGGCTGGCGTGGCGCAGTCGGCGCCGTATCGCCATTTCAGTGACCGTGAAGACCTTCTCGCCGCCGTTGCGACGGATGGGTTCGAACGGTTCACCGAGGCTCTTCTCAAAGCCGCATCGGACGGTGCTGAAGAGACGGCGCTGAAACGGATGGCCGTGGCCTACCTTGTGTTCGGGGAAGGGAATGTGGAGCTTTATCGCCTGATGTTCGCATCGGGTCTGGTTCCGGGGGCTGCACCCGACAGCGCTCTCAAACGTGCAGCGACCGCAAGTTTTCAGCCGCTGCTGGAGCGCGTTACGGCTTCGGACCCGGAGGCTTCGCATCTTTCGGCACATGTCAGGTGGGGGCAGCTGCATGGGCTGGTCATGCTGAAGGCCGACGGGTTCATTCATGATCCGCCAGAGGCATTGCTGGGCGTCCTCTCTATTTGAGAGCATGCCCTTGTCATCACTCAGAGGGCACTGTCCTGACGGCCCGCGCGCCGGATCGCCTGTGGCGGATGACCGTGCAGCTTGACGAAGGCGCGGCGCATGCGTTCCGGATCGGAAAAACCAACGGCTTTTGCGATCTGTTCGATTGGTTCCGACCCGCTTTGCAGGCGGCCACAGGCTGCTTCCACGCGCAGACGTTCAACCGCTCTGGCCGGTGTCTCGCCGGTCTGGCTGCGAAATGCGCGCCCGAACTGCCGGACGCTTAACCGGGCCGCTTCGGCCAGACGTTCAATCGGCAGGGGCTCGACCAGATGGTCGCGCGCGAATGCCAGCGCCATGCGGATCCGGTCTGATTCCGGTTCCATCCGGGACATGGCCGAAAACTGTGACTGCCCTCCGGATCGGCGATAAGGGACGACAAGTTCACGTGCGACGTTGCGTGCAATTTCGATGCCGTGGTCGGTTTCGATGAGGGCTAGTGCCAGGTCAATCCCTGCGGAAATCCCCGCAGATGTCCAGACATTGTGGTCCGAGATGAAGATACGGTCGGCCTCAACCCTGATCTGGGGATAGCGCTGTTGCAGTTCTGGTGCGAGGCGCCAGTGGGTCGTTGCACGGCGACCGTCGAGCAACCCGGTTTCTGCGAGGAGGAATGCACCGGTACACACACTCGCAATACGGCCAGTGTTTGCCGTGAGATTTTTTGCGGCTGCGATGACGCCGGGGTTTTGGAAAGCCTCGATGTCTCCGCCGATGAACAGAACCGTGTCGAAAACCGTGCTGAGGCTGGGTTGGGTGTCGATGGGCATCCCCGAGCTCCCGACGACGATGCCGCCGGGTTCGGAGATGACCGTCAGCCGGTAGGCCCCACCCTCAATGAGGGTGTTGGCCTCTTCGAAAGCCCCCAGAGGGCCTGCGAGATCGAGAATCCGGTGGTTCGGGCAGACAAAAAATCCGATGTGATGCATAGGCCTTATTTAAGGGAAAAATGTAATTCAGGCCATGTGTTTCTTTTCAGGGGCGGAGGGAGAAGGCGCAGACGCGGGGATTGCCACCTCGTGGTAGTGCGAAAGCGTTTCTTTCAGTCCTTCGCTGGAAGAAAATGCTGCAATATAGCCGTCTGGTCGGATCAGGACCCACTCGTTGCCGTCGAGGCCATAGGCCTCGGCAATGAAGCCGTTATCGTCCACAACATCTCCTCCGTCGCCGACGGTTATGATGCGAAGGCCAGAGCTGGCGGCTGGACGGTTCTGAACATTTTGTCCCATCAAAATCCATTCGGGGCCCTGAAAGAGGGTGAACAGTCGGGTCTGCTGACCGTCTGGAGTGCGGCATGGTGCATCTGGCGCGCGATCGCCGGCCTTGATCCGCGCCGTTTCAGCCCGCTCGGACTGCGACAGGGAAGATGCGCGATAGCCAAGGTCCATCTGCCGGACTTCACGATTGCGGCGCATCCTGCCGTCTCGTGCCTCGCCCAGCATGCGAGTCGAGAGATCCAGCATGTCGCTGGCGATCGGCCGCCGTTCCTCTTCATAAGTCTCGAGCAGGGCGTCCGGTGCGCCTTTGAGGACAGCAGCCAGTTTCCAGCCGAGGTTATAGGCGTCCTGAACACTGGTATTGAGCCCCTGGCCACCGGTAGGCGGATGAATATGGGCAGCATCACCTGCCAGGAAAACGCGTCCGACACGATAGCGGTCCGCAAGCCGGGAACTCATGGAATAAACCGATGACCATACGACCGATTGCACGACAATATCGTCACGGTCACTGCGATCCCTGAGAAGGCTTGTCAGGCCCTGAGCGGAGAGGTCCACCTCTCCTTCCAGAGGTACGGGCGCCTGGATCTGGAACAGTTCGGTTCCGACGAGCGGGCAGACCATGATCTGGGTTGCGGCAGTTCCAAGCTGGAAGCGATGCCAGGCGAGCCGATCCAGCCCGGTGAGGTCCACATCGGCAACAAGCGCGCGGACACCCAGGGACTGGCCGGGGAAACCGATCCCGAGCGCATTCCTGACGAAACTGCGTCCGCCGTCGGTTCCGATGAGGTATCGCGCCCGCAGAGTGTGCGATCCCGTTGCATCCTGAATGCGGGCTGAGACGCCATCTGCGTCCTGCTCAAAGGCTGTCAGCTGGCAGCCGAAACGGGGCTGTTGCCCCAGTTCTGCAAGGCGCTCGCGCAGGACAGCTTCCGTGCGGAACTGCGCGACCATGAGGGGATGTGCATAAGGTTCTGCCGGGCTGGGAGTTGTCCTGTCCTCGCTCAGGGACGTTTTCTCACGGCTTCCATCCGCACGATAGACGAGGAGCGGGGGGTATGGGCCGCCCGCCTCCATAAGTCTGTCGAGAAGGCCGAGATCCTCGAAGATTTCCAGTGACCGCGGTTGAAGGCCTTTTCCCCGCGAGCCACCGAAGGGCTGCGCGTTCTGCTCGATCAGGATGGAGTCAATTCCATGTCGTGCGAGGTCGATAGCCAGGGTCAGGCCTGCTGCTCCTGCGCCGCAGATCAGAACGTCCGTATCAAAAGCCATTGGCTTCTCCAGTAAACAGCGTGTAATATGCACATATCACCATTAAATTGGATAAAGCAATAATTACGTGAAAAATACACACGACTCCAAGGTCCTGCAGGAATTGCACAGCGCGCTCATCGACCTTGTCGACGAAATCAACCGTCCGCGCCGGGATGATCGACTGATCGAAGAAGCGGGGCTCCCGCTTGATCGGGCATTGTTTCCGCTCCTCGCCCGTGTCGGCAGATATGGACCGATTGGCGTGGTGGAACTTGCGGACCGGACGGGTCGAGATCACACGACAGTGAGCCGCCAGATGGCGAAGCTGGAGTCCCTTGGGCTGATTGAACGTCAGCCTTCGATAAAGGACAGGCGTGTCCGCGAGGCCGTGGTCAGCACGCGCGGGAGAGAGATGATTGCAGTGCTGAACCGGGCGCGCGAACGGCTGGCCAATCGCATCCTCGCGTCATGGACGGATGATGACCTCGACCAGCTGGGAAAATTGTTGCGACGCTTTGCGGACGATCTGATGCGCTGAAGCGTTTATGGTGTCGGAAGGCTGCTTTCGACCAGGGTCATTTTCTGCCGGTCGATGGTCCACAGGTGATGGCTGGAGATAACGTCCCAGTCGAAGGCCTGTCCGCGTGTGGGCAAATCATATGTGCCGACATGAAGGAGGCGCCCGCCAGCATCCGGAAGGGCGAGAACATAAAGGCTGGGGGCGTCATGTCCGGAGACATAGAGGCGGCCATCCTGACCCCAGTGTCCGCCCGATGCGCTGTGATGGCCGAAGCTGTTGAGGACGTCTTCGGGAAACAGCCACTGCTCCTGTGTGACGAAATGCGGATCCATCCGCACAAGCAGTGTGGAGCGGTGGTCACGGGGAGCTTCGCCGCCATCGCCGTCGTAATTTGCGAAACATGCCCACCAGCTTCCGTCATGCCAGTCGATCCAGGTGAGCGATCCGCGTCCGGGGCCGAAACTGTGGCTGCGGAGGTGACGCATGGTCTTCGTGTCGAACCACTCGACAGAACTCCACATCGGAACATTGGGATAGTTCGACATCGCGCAGACCAGTTCGGTCCCCTGCGTTTCGCAGCTGTTGATATGGATGAAAACCCTGCGATCACCCGACCATAAGCCTACACGCTGGCCTGTTCTTCGGTCGTATTTGCCGATTGTGCTGTTTTCGATGGCGTAGAGAAACCGGGGATCGTTGGCGACACCCTGCGTGGCTTCCCGTGCCGGCACGGTGCGCAGAATCTTTGCCGCACCCAGCATGGGGGCTGCCTCCTGAGCGAGGGCTGGGGCACTGACGGACGCGGTGAGGAGGAGGGCGAAAAATGACGGAACAAGCGTTTTCATGAGATCAGAAATCCGGCTGGAAGCGGAGGCCGAACCAGACGCTGCGTCCGGCGGGATGACGGTCCTGGATCAGGTTTTCACGCGGCCCCATCCGGGTTTCGTAACCTTCCCCCGTCAGGTTCTGGACCTGACCGGTGGCGGAAAGCCATTTGTAGAAACGGTAGCTGACCTGAAGGTCGAGCTGTCCGCGCTCCTGAAGCCACATGTCCTGCCAGCTTGCCGTGCCGGACGTGGAATAGAGGGACTTTCCGATCCGGTTATAGGCGACGCGCGCCTCGAGATGTTTGTCGGCATAAAACAGTGAGGCGTTATAGATGTGTGACGGCTGGTTCGAGAGACCGTGTACCCTGCGCTGCGAGCCGTCGTCCATGGTTTCCTCGTAGAACCCCTGAAGGAAGGTCGCGTTGAAGGAAATACCGAAATTCTTCAGAATTCCGGGCAGGAAGCCGAAGCGTTGACGCATGAACTGCATTTCGACGCCACGCATGCCCGCACCGGAGGCGTTGAGGGGTTCGGAGACGACTGCAGCGTAAGTGCTCCCGTCCATCACGACATTGCCGTATGATGTGCGTGTATAGATTTCGTCGTGAATGTCTTTGTAGAAGATCCCGACCGTTACGAGGGTGTCCTTCTGCGGATACCATTCATAGGACAGGTCGTAATTCCAGGAATGACGGGGTTTGAGGTTCGGGTTGCCCTGGGAAATATTGACGGTCGCGCCGTCGAATGTGGTGCTTGTCGCGGCGCCGTAGTCTCCGTAGTTGGGGCGACCGACCGTCTCGGTGAATGCCGCGCGCAGCTTCATTGTGGGGCTGACGTTGAATGAGGCCAGAACCGAGGGGAGGAGATAATCGTAACCGGCGCCGCGCGTTTCGAACTGGTAATCGGTGACGCCGGAATTTGTTACGCCATTGAAATTTCCGATGTCGGCGCGTGTGTGGTCCCAGCGGAAGCCGCCCTGAAGCGAAACGTAGCGGTTGTGCCAGCCGGTCTGGAAGTAGGCGGCAGTGATGGACTCCTGAAGGTGATAGTAGGCTGGTTTGGTCGTTGACGTTGTGTTGGTGGTTTTGAAAAGAGATTTGTCGTTCAGGAGCTTGTTGAGGGCTTCCTGATAATTAAAAATGGGGAATTTCAGCCCCGGAGCGGATTCCAGCGTCAGGACCTTGCTCGCGAGTACTTCGTTCATGTTCCCGATTTCAGCAGCGGTTATGGCATCTTTCGGGATCCACTGGGTGTAGGTTTCACTGTTGTCCACATGTGTCATCGTCTGGGTGACGCCGGCATTCAGCCAGAAACCATGCCCGACGTCCCATCGCCAGTCGCCCCTCAGAAACCGTACGTCATTCTTGACGTGGAAGCCGTAAAACCGCCAGTAGCGCGGGTTGTAGTTGTTGGCGTCATTGGCCGCGGAGAGGTCGTTCAGGGCAATGACCGGAGCGCCGTTGTTGATGGAATAATTATATCCGTAGGCAGACTGGTATGTTGTCTTGTTCGTGTTTTCGTTCATTCCGGTGTTGTATTTGATCATGGTGCGGTAGCTGTCGTCCCAGGCGATGGAGTCTGACGCGAGGAAATTCAGGTGCATCCGGTCGTTGATGTCGTAATGGATCTTGCCGTTGACGAACCATGTCCGCTGCGTCTCGGGCTGTTGTGTGATTCCGAACTGATACTGGCCGGTCGTGACGGAACCGGTGTCGGGGGTTGCGCCCTGCGTCCATGTGCCTGAGGGCATCGAAAGCGCTTCGTTGCGCGTTTCCTGATCGAGTGTGTGGAAGTAGCCGCCAAAAACCGACAGATCGAAGCGGCTGGACGGGCGATACTGGAACTTCCCGGTCAGGCTGTAGCGCCGATAGGCGTCATCAAAAGCATAATCCTGCGAACGCACGGGAACAGCGTTGCCTTTTGCAGCCTGTGCGTCCGTGTTGGTAGGGGAGCCCACGGATGTTCCCGAGGTGCTGTAATAGTTCCAGCCGTCACCTGTCGTATCGCCCGGCAAAATCGCGTGCGAGGCGGAATGAAGTTCCTGATAGTTGCCGGAAAGGACGAAGCCGAATTCCTTGTTCTTGCCGAATACGCGCGTCAGGGCGCCGTCGACGCGCCAGTTTTCGTGCATCGGCTGGACGACACTCCCGGCAAGATTGTTCCATCCGCCGAGAAGCTGCGTATCGAAACTGTTGCCGTAATCGAATGCGCTTTTCGTCACCATGTTGACCTGACCGCCGATCCCCTGCGGATCGTTATAGGCGTCCACAGTTTTGAGAACCTGGAGTTCGCCCAGCATGGACGATGGGATGAGGTCCAGCCGTGCGCCGCGATAGGTATTGTTGGCGCTGGCAAGCTGGGCACCATCAATGGTGATGAGATTGTAGGAATTGTCGAGGCCGCGGATCGTGATGTTTTCGATATTGTTGTCCGACCGGTTGTCGTCCGTGCTCGGCATAACCGAAATGCCCACGATGCGCCGGGCCGCCTCGACCACGCTCAGATCGGGCACCGTGCGCATCTGGGCCGCGCTGAGCGTATCGACGATCTGCGAAGCGTAGCGCTTGGTCGAGGTGTTGTCCCGCTTTCCTGTGACATTCACGTTCTCGCTGACGGTTGCATCCCGTCCAAGGCGGCGGGCAGAGGCTGTTTTGACGCCGGAAGCTGCGGCTGTCTTGCGAAGACCGATGACAATCAGTCGGTCATGCGTGGAAATTACTTCAAGTCCGGTTCCGGCCAGAAGTTTCTCCAGAGCGGTTTGACTGTCCATGCTGCCCTGAACGGCATTTCCGGTGATGGACTGGCGCACGGGATCGGCCAGAATGATCTGCATATTGGCCTGCCGACCATAGGCAATGATCGCGCGGGAAATCGGCATGCGTCCGATATTGAATGCAGTCGATTGCGCAAAGGCCCTGTGGGGTACGAAACCGCTGGCGAGGCAGGTTGTCGAGAAGGCAAGAGCAGAAAGAAATCGTGTATGATGGATAAAGCGAGACACAGCAGGTTCGATCCCCGTTCGGCTACGTTCGCTTCAAAGATGTAAAAGATCGAAAAATCCGCCGTTGTGTTTGTGTGAAGCTTTTATGGCGTCACGAACGCATGATTCCGGTCATGAAATTGCAATGTTTTCTTTGGAAATACTGAGGCGGACACCAAATATTTCCCTGAGAACGCGGGCGAAACCGAGAGGGTCGTCAAGCATGAAGATACCGCTGATTTTCCGGTGCGCGCAGGCAGATCCGGTCAGGATAATCTTTCTGGCATTGTAACGGTTCAGTTCGGAGATGGCCTCTACGACATCCACGGACTGGAATTCGAGTTTGCCCTGACTCCAGGCGACAGCGCGCTCCATGTCGTCGTCGCAGAGGGTTGTAACCGTAATGGAACGGGGGGTGGTCTGGATCCAGTCCCGTGCATGGAGATGGCGGTCCATCCGTTCCTGCACGCAGTGGCTCAGGGCGTGACCCTGCAGCACGAGGGCATCGCTGTCGGTTCCGGCTGCATGAGCAATCAGTTTGCTGGAAGGCTGCAAGGCGATGAAAAGCCCGTTCATGTTGATCGGGAGGGACACGCGGCGTGCTGCCAGACTCATGCGCCCTGTGAGCAGGTCGAACGCAGGGCGGCCGGTATTGCGGCGAATGCGCAGGATCGTCCCCTGATCGAGAACGATCTCGCCGCATTCCGGCTGGGTGACGTGCATCAGCCCGGAGGCCGCGTGGAAAATCTCCGAGGCATCTGCGGAGCGATGCGGGATCAGGCATGTCCCTGCGATCCCGGCCGCTACGGCCGTACGGATAAGCGCGCGCCTTGAAAGAGCGCGGGGCGGGACGGGAGCGCGAAGCGGCATGCCCTGAAGCGCGGCCATGCGGCCTGCTGACATCCAGAGGCTCTGCGCACGCACGAAGGCTCCGCGATGGCGCACGTCTTCTGCGAGCCAGCGCTGGAGGGCTGCGGCATCGGAAACATTCAGAGGGGCGTTGTCGAGGCGTGCGACCCAATCGAAGGCGACCGCATCAATCGAGCCTATGCTCGTGTCATCATGGCTCAAAGGAGGGTCGTAACCTTCTTCATCGGGGCGGGGCGCGTTTTCGGGGGTGTCGGCCGGTCGTCGCAGAATAGTCGGCTCAGTGCGCGCAGACCACGGGCGACCTGTTTTTCGACAATATTTTCCGAAATGCCGAGCCGTTCGGAAACCTGACGTTGTGAAAGTCCTTCCAGTTTCCTCAGCAGAAGGACCTGACGACAACGTTCGGGGAGGTCCTGCATCATGTGATGAAGCCGTTCGAGTTCCTGCCGGGCTTCGATCGTCCGGTGAGGACATGAGGCATCGTCCGCGATGCCGTGGACGTCGAATTCCGCCAGTGCCGTAATGGAGACAACCTTCGCCCGGCGGTACTGCTGGAGGACGATATTCCGGGCGATCCGGAAGAAATAGGCTCTGGGCGTTTGTATTGCTGCGACTTCGACATCGAGCAGAATGGCGTAGCACTCCTGAATGACGTCGTCGGTGTCGATATCACGAAAACCGCGCAGCCAGCGGCGTACGTCCGGTTCGTGAGGCAGGATCTGCTGCGAAATCCAGACGATCCGGTCATTGCAATGGAAATCCAAGGCTGACACAGCTCCAAAAAATGACGTCATGACAGACTGGCGATGCCTGCCCCGAACCGGGCCGGTTTCAGCCAGCCGGAGAGGGACGGACGGACGGAGGAAGAGAGGGGGAGCGCGCGGCGGGTACTGTCCCTGAAGCGGAATCATATCCGGGGCTTTCCGGGTCTGCCGGGTCGGGCTGCGCTGACGTCTCGGGCGGCAGGGCGCTCTCCCGCCATGCCCGATAGACAAGGTCGCGCAGCATGGCCGCCGCCGCTGCGGTGCGCTCGTAAACCAGGTGACGCGCAGCCTTGTTCTGCGGGTCTTTGAGGGCGCCGGACTGGTCGAGAGCGTAGACCGTTTCGACATCCCGATGTGACTGCGCGAGATAGGCAAGAACGAGGTCGAAGACGTCGCCGCTCTGATGCCCGAGTGGTGCGAGGTGCTGCTGCAAGTCCCGTTCGGTCAGGTTGATCATTTCGACGTAATCGGACTCGAAACGGCCATGGACATTATGGTCTCGGGTATAATGATGCGGGTTGGGGCCAACCCAGCCGTCATGATGGATCGTGACATGTAGGGGTTGCGATCCGTCGGCGACGTAATGCCCCATCCAGGCCACTATGAAGGCGGTATCGGTCTGAAGGGCCGATGGATTATGTCCGGCGGCCTGCGCTTCGCGGATCGCGCGCATATCTGCGACGAGGTGTTCGTATCCTTCGACCACGGCGTAAGGCAGTGTACCGGCCCAGCGGACGTTCATGCGTTTTGCTTCGGGCGAGCCGAGGGCTTCGAGGCGTTCATGTTCGCGGTACAGCGCAAGAATAAAGGCGACGCGCGAGCGGGGGATCGTTTTCAGAAAAGCGGACTGTTCGCGAAACCAGCCATGATTGGGGTCTTCGGCCATCTTTGAAAACGGCTCGCTCGCAGCCCGCCAGCTATCCGGAACGCTGGCCGAATCCGCGATCAGCGAGACCTGTTTTTTGAGGTAAGTCGGTCCGTCATCCGGAAGGGCGTTGATTGCGGTGCTGTCGATGAGGGAATGCGCTCTCTCCCCCCAGGAATAGGCCTTCAGCGGAACGCAGGCACATGCGCCCAGAACAGCAGACCATAAGAGCTTGTGTGAAAGCACGGCAGGGCGATCCGATCGGACGTTTTGCGAAATGACCTTGTAGGGAGCGTTTGGCTCTGTGTGTGTGACGGTTTGATGATCGTTCTTCTGCGTCTGCAACACATGTCCGGGGTCTCGCGTGATGAAGCGCCCGTCATTGGATCAAGGAAATGTGTGCTCCATTCTGCACTTGATCTTCGGGCGCTTCTCCAGCACTGTCGCGCCTGTCAGGGGAGTCCCGCCCAAGGGACTGAGAGGCCAATTGGTGACGTCGGGAAACCGGCGCCACGGTGAGGCGACCCTTTGAACCTGACCCAGTTGATGCTGGCGTAGGAAGACCGGAGGGCGTGTCCCTCTCGGGCCGATCTGGCCTTTTCCGTGTCCGTTATTGGGCACTGGGGGCGGCGGCTCCCTTTCTGCCTCACGTTTCTTGGGTCTTTTCGAGTGCGCTTGAGGAGACACCACATGAACGCTTCCATTCCCGCTATTACGACCGGCCCTCTGCCGGCCTCCAGCAAGATCCATGTCCGTGGCGTGCATCATGACATCGCGGTGCCGCTCCGGCAGATTGCGGTTTCGGGTGAATGTCCGCTGAATGTCTATGACAGTTCAGGCCCCTATACCGATCCCTCCGTCAGCATCGACATCGCAAAGGGCCTGTCGGACAGCCGGGGAAACTGGCTGCGCGATCGTGGAGACGTGGAAGAGTATGAAGGGCGGACGATCACGGCAGCCGATAACGGTTTTGCACAGGGTGACCGCCTGACTCCGAGCTTTCCGCAGCAGCGCCGTCCCCTGCGGGCTGTTGGAGATCGCGCCGTCACACAGATGGCCTATGCCCGTGCGGGTGTCATTACGCCGGAAATGGAATTCGTCGCCATCCGCGAGAATATCGGCCGGACGGAAGCCCTGAAAGAAGCGCGCGACGGCGAGGATTTCGGAGCCAGCATTCCGGATTTCGTGACGCCGGAATTCGTACGGCAGGAAATTGCCTCGGGTCGCGCCATTATTCCCGCCAATATCAATCACCGCGAACTCGAACCGATGATTATTGGCCGTAACTTCCTTGTGAAGATCAATGCCAATATCGGTAACTCGGCCGTGACGTCTTCGATGGAAGAAGAAGTCGAGAAAATGGTGTGGTCCATCCGCTGGGGCGCGGATACGGTCATGGATCTCTCGACAGGCCGCAATATTCACAACATCCGCGACTGGATCATCCGCAACGCACCTGTGCCGATCGGGACGGTTCCGCTCTATCAGGCGCTGGAGAAGGTTGGGGGAATTGCGGAAGACCTGACATGGGAAATCTTCCGCGATACGCTGATCGAACAGGCGGAGCAGGGGGTGGATTATTTCACCATCCATGCCGGTGTCCGCCTGCACATGATCCCGCTGACGGCCCGCCGCGTGACGGGTATTGTTTCCCGCGGTGGCTCCATCATGGCAAAATGGTGCCTGCATCATCATCGCGAGAGCTTCCTGTACGAACATTTTGATGAAATCTGCGACATCTGCCGCCGTTATGACGTCTCGTTCTCGCTGGGTGATGGTCTGCGTCCCGGTTCGATCGCGGATGCCAATGACGCGGCGCAGTTTGCAGAGCTGGAAACCCTTGGTGAACTGACAAAAATCGCCTGGGCGAAGGACTGTCAGGTCATGATCGAAGGGCCGGGTCATGTGCCGATGCACAAGATCAAGGCCAACATGGACAAGCAGCTTGAGCACTGCCACGAGGCACCGTTCTACACGCTTGGCCCGCTAACGACCGATATTGCGCCGGGTTACGACCACATCACCTCCGCCATTGGTGCGGCCATGATCGGCTGGTTCGGCACGGCGATGCTCTGTTATGTGACGCCCAAGGAACATCTGGGCCTGCCGGACCGGAACGACGTCAAAACCGGCGTCATCACCTACAAGCTTGCAGCCCATGCGGCGGATCTGGCGAAGGGGCATCCGGGCGCGCAGATGCGTGACGATGCGCTGTCCCGCGCGCGGTTCGAGTTCCGGTGGGAAGACCAGTTCAATCTGGGTCTGGACCCCGATACGGCGCGGTCCATGCATGACGAGACCCTCCCGAAAGAAGCGCACAAGGTCTCGCATTTCTGTTCGATGTGCGGGCCGAAATTCTGTTCGATGAAGATCTCCCATGACATCCGGGCCGAAGCGGAAAAGCAGGCCGGGATGGAAGAAATGGCCGGGAAGTTCCGGGAAGGCGGCGAGCTTTATGTTCCCGTGACGGAACCGGCGGAATGATCCATTCCGTCCTGGGGGAGGGGGTTGCGGCGCTGTGTTGCGCCACGGCCCTTTCCGACCGGGGTCTTGACGTGGAAGTCATCGTCCCGGAGGGCAGTCCAGAGGCGGCGTCACGGTTTGCGGGGGGAATGCTGGCCCCGTTCTGCGAGGGAGAAAGCGCGCCCGACCTGATCGTGGCGCAGGGGCAGGCGGCGGTGGACTGGTGGGCGGCCCATGTTCCGGGCGTCACAAAGCGTGGCACGCTTGTCGTCGCCCCGCCGCGTGATGGCGCCGAACTGGATCGTTTTGCGCGTGCCACGCAGCAGCACGACTGGGTCGTCCCCGGCGAGCTGGAGCCGGATCTGGACGGGCGGTTTGCACGCGGACTGTTCTTCCCGACCGAAGCGCATCTGGACCCGCGCAAAGCGCTTGCCAGCCTGCGCGACAGCCTGCTGGCGAAAGGCGTGACCTTCCGTTCCGGGGCGCCACGCGGTCATGTCGTGGACTGCCGGGGGATGGCATCGCGGGACAGTCTCGCCGATCTGCGCGGCGTGCGGGGGGAAATGCTGATCGTGCATGCCCCGGACGTGTCGCTGACGCGGCCGGTCCGGCTGCTGCATCCGCGCTTTCCCTGTTACGTCGTGCCAAGGGATGGGGATCGGTACATGATCGGGGCGACCATGGTGGAAAGCGCCCGGCCCGGCCCGGTGACCGCGCGAGCGGCGATGGAACTGCTTTCGGCGGCCTACACGCTTCATCCGGGCTTTGCCGAGGCTGAAATCCTTGAACTGGGCGCGGGACTGCGCCCGTCCTTTCCGGACAATATCCCGGCCGTGCGCCATGTCGGGGGGCGGAGTTACGTCAACGGGATGTACCGCCACGGTTTCCTGATGGCGCCCGTCTGCGCCGAGCGGCTGGCGGCAGAACTTGCGGAGATTTATGCGCATGCGGATTGATCTGAACGGCGAAATCGTCAGGACACAGGCCCGGACGCTGGCCGACCTGCTGATCGAACAGGGTTTTGAAGCCCCCTGCGTGGCCACGGCCCTGAACGGCGATTTCATTGCCCGTTCCATGCGTGAGGCAACCCGTCTGGACGAAGGCATGAAGGTCGAAGTCCTGTCTCCGATGCAGGGAGGCTGACATGTTTTATGGCGTTGATCTGACGTCGCGACTGATGCTCGGGACGGCGCAGTATCCGTCGCCCGCGGTTCTGCTGGAGGCGATCGAGGCGTCCGGCGCGGAGATCATCACGGTTTCGCTGCGGCGGGAGGGCGCTGCGGGTGCGGCGTTCCGGAACATCCTGTCCGAAAGCCGATGCCGCCTGCTGCCCAATACGGCGGGGTGTCATACGGCCCGCGAAGCCGTCACCACGGCCCGCATGGCGCGCGAAGTGTTCGGAACATCGTGGATCAAACTGGAAGTCATCGGCCATGCCGACACACTCCAGCCGGACCCGTTCGCACTCGTCGAAGCCGCGCGTGTGCTGTGTGCGGAGGGGTTCGAGGTGTTTCCCTACACAACCGAAGACCTGATCGTGGGGGAAAAACTTCTGGAAGCCGGATGCAAGGTGCTGATGCCGTGGGGCGCGCCCATCGGATCGGGGCAGGGGCTGCGCAATCCTGAAGGTCTGCGGACCATGCGGGCGCATTTTGCCGGTATTCCGCTGGTTGTGGATGCGGGGATCGGTGCGCCCAGTCAGGCGGCGCAGGCCATGGAGATGGGGTTGGACGCCATTCTGCTCAACACGGCGGTGGCCAAGGCCGTGGACCCGGCGGCCATGGCGCGGGCATTCGGTCGCGCGATTCAGGCGGGGCGGGAAGCGTTCGAGGCCGGGCTGATGCCCAGACGGGACATGGCCTGCGCCTCGACACCCGTTTTCGGTCTGGCGGAGCTGGCGTGATGACAGTGCTTGATCCGTTTTATCTTCTGGTGGGCGATGTGTCGTTTCTGGAAACGCTGCTGCCCTGTGGCGTGCGTCTGGTTCAGCTTCGGCTGAAGGACATGACAGAGGCGGAACTGCGCCGTCAGATCCGTCATGCGCGGACGCTGTGCGCGACACATGGCGCGCAGCTTGTCATCAATGATTACTGGCGTCTTGCGCTGGAACTGGGATGCGATTTCGTCCATCTCGGGCAGGAAGACATGGAGACTGCTGATTTTGACGCTCTGCGGCGTGCGGGGATCCGGTTCGGACTGTCCACCCACGACCCGGCGGAACTCGAACGGGCCCTGTCTTATGAGCCGGCCTATGTCGCACTCGGCCCCGTCTATCCGACGCTTCTGAAGAAAATGAAATGGGGGCCGCAGGGGCTGGAGCGCGTCCGGGACTGGAAAACCCGCGCCGGAGAGACGCCGCTTGTCGCCATCGGTGGCCTCACGCCGGAGCGCCTTGAAGGGGTGTTCGCGGCGGGGGCGAACAGCGCGGCCGTTGTGACGGACATCCAGCAGGCGGAAGACCCGGTGTCGCGGTGTCGGGAATGGGTCGCCGCGACGCAGGCCTACAGACGATGAGCCGTTATGTGCGGCAGACCGGGCTTTTCCCGCAGGGGGAGGCTGACCAGAAGCGCCTTTTGGAAGCCCATATCCTGGTGGTGGGCGCGGGCGGTCTGGGCGCGACTGTTCTCCCTGCGCTTGCCGGAGCTGGATGCGGGCGGATGACGGTGGTCGATCATGATCGTGTGGACGAGAGCAACCTGCATCGCCAGACGCTCTTTCGCATGGACGATATTGGCCGCTTCAAGGCCGCTTGCGTGGCCGACCGGCTGTCGGATCTGAATCCGGACTGTCAGATCGTGCCTGTGGCGGAGCGTCTGGAGCCGACACTGGCGCGGAGCCTCCTGACGGATGTGTCCGTTGTCGTGGATGCGGCGGACAGCGTGGCCGTCACCTATCTGCTGTCCGATCTGTGTGTGGAAGCGGGTCTTCCCCTCGTGAGTGCTTCGGTGCTTGGGCGGTCGGGCTATGCGGGTGGGTTCTGTGGTACGGCACCGGATTACCGGGCTGTTTTTCCGGATCTTCCCGCCATTCTGCCGAATTGTGCGGAAGCCGGTGTGATGGGGCCTGTTGTTGCGGTGCTCGGGGCCATACAGGCGCAGATGGTGCTCTCCGTTCTGCTTCAGACGCAGCCCTCTCCGCTGGGGCAGATCATGACGCTGGATCTGGAACGCTGGAGAAGTTCGTCTTTCCGGTTTGATGCTGCGGTTTCCTCCGAAGGCGATGGCCCTTTCATTCTCGGGCTTGAGGAGATCCGCGCGGACGACCGCGTTTTCGATCTGCGGGGGCTGGAGGAACAGGGACCGCCCTCCGTGTCCTGGGCCGTTCGCGGGCCGATCGAGCACCCGGAAACGGTGGCGAAGGGGATGGGCAGGACCGTTTTCGTCTGTGCCAGTGGTCTGCGGGCCTGGCGGGCTGCTAAACGCTTTTCCACACAGGCGGGTGGTCCTGCCTTCATTGCAACGACGGGACGATGAAGCGCCCTGTTCTTCTGATTGGCGGGATGGATTCCAGCGGGGGAGCTGGTCTTGCGCGGGATATGCTGTCCGTTCAGGCGTCCGGGCAGACCGCACGCCTCGCTGTCACTGCCGTTACGGCCCAGACGGATCGTCGCGTTCTGGCGGTAGAGCCCGTCGCGCCCGCTCTTTTGGCCGCGCAGATTGAAGCGGCGCTGGAAACGGGGATCGGTGCCGTCAAGATCGGGGCCATGTTCAATGCGCTTCTGATCCGTGTTGTTGCAGCGCTTCTGCCAGATGTGCCGGTGGTGCTGGACCCGGTGCTCTGTTCAAGCTCCGGTCATGCGCTGCTGGATCCGGAGGGCGTACAGGGTATGATCGCGCTGCTTCTGCCCCGAACCACTGTCCTGACTCCCAATCTGCCGGAACTGGCGGCGCTGGCGGCTGCTCTGGGGATGGATCCGGCCTCGGAGCGCGAGGCGGTTGTGGACGTGCTGCTGTCCCGGGGCTGTCGGAGTGTTCTGCTGAAAGGCGGGCACGATCTGCCGTCGTCGGTTTCTGAGGATATCCTGTACGCGGCAGGCTCTTGTCCCTTGGCCTTCCGCTCACCGCGCTTTTCCTTCGAGCTGAGGGGAACGGGCTGTCAGCTCGCCAGTGGTCTGGCAGCCGGACTGGCCAGAGGACAAAATGTGCCCGAGGCCATCAGGGCTGCGCGTTGTGGAGTTGAGGCGCGTTTCCGCAACGCCGGGTGAGCGTCTTTTCAGAGGATGGCCCTGATCTGCTGTCCGAATAAATTCCTGAGATTCTCCATTTCCGCACGGTTCAGATTGGCGAATTTCAGGATAAATTCCTCATATGAAAACGATCCTCCGGAATTAAGGATATAATAAACCATGTCGGCTTCCGAATATTCATTTTCGCCGTGGAATGTCGTGTCTGATACTTTTTCCGAAAAATGGAATTTTCTCTGATCCTCGGCACCGTCCGTCGTGAATTCCAGTCTGCTGCCCTCGGACGGAGACGTCAGATATTTCCCGGTTTTTGGAGATTTTATGAAGATGGAGGCATCCGTCGCGTTTGATTCGAACTCTAGGTCGTAACAATATGTATGGCAGGAAGAATTTTTGATGTGAAAATGGATATTTGAAGACACAAGAGAGGGATCTCTGAAAATCCAGATCCTGTTGCCGGCATACGGGATTGCGGCCAGAACCTGTTCGCTCCCTTCTCCTTGGCTGAGATATCCATCAATTCTGTCGACGGAAAGATCGTCACCCCGAAAGTTCTTCAGGTGGAAGAATTCTGTTTTTCTGGTGGGCAATACAGGATTTCTTCCCCGCTCCAGAGAGTTTCCCCGGACGAGGAAATCATGCATGGACGCATGAAAGACGGCCTTCTTGATATTGGCACAGACGGCATTGGCCGCAGTCACCCGGTCCGGATCCTGGGGGGCATGACTGTCGTTGCGATCAAAATGGGACCAGTAATCAGGGCCCTGTGCTGTCTCGGGGTCGGGGCGGTTTCTGAACCATTCGACAAAATGTTCCCGCGATCGGCAGATATAGTGGTTGATTCTGGCTTTTTCCCAGACAACCGCTTTCGTTTCTTCAGACGTCCATTCAACGGGCCGTCCCAGAGCATCCACGTAATTGCCGTAGGACAGGCCGAACCTGTGAGACGATCTGACGGCAGGATCGACGGCCTCGGGTCTTACGAAGCTTTTGACGAGGGTGTTGTCCTCGAAATCGGCTTTGGATCTGTAGGTGAAGGCCTGATAGGTAGGGACCCTGTCCTTCAGAATTTTCTCTGAACTTCCGTATATGCACCAGTTCAGGGCAATGGCGGTATCGGTCTCGCTGAAGTTGCCCAGAAAAGCATTGATGTCATCAGAGCCATCAATGCTGACATATTCGTCGCTATCGAGCATGGTGATCCAGTCGTAGCGGCCTCTGGCTTTTCCGATGGCGTCAAAATAGCTGTTCTGTTTTCTGTCGTGGTAAGAACCGGGGATCGCAGATGTCCTGAAGACTTCGACGCCATAAATTTCGGCGCAGGATTTTGCTATGTCAAAAGTGCCGTCTGAGGACTGATCATCATAGACGAAAATCCTGTCGAACCCCAAAGAGATGTGCCAGGACAACCATGCGATGATGTCATGGGCTTCGTCTTTTACAAAGAGTACTACTGCGGATGTTTCTTTTTTCACGACGAATACCCTGTGTACTGTTGGTGCTGACATCAATTCGGTTCAGACTATATCCTGAAAAACAATTCTCCAACTCAATCGAAGCCACGTTGCATCAGCCGTGCTGAAGCCGTCGGGGGAAGGCGGCCGGATTGAAAGCCGCGAGCAGGATACCCCCCAGTGCGATTACGACGGAGGCGGGACAGAGCACCGCAAATCCCAGTGTATTGAGAAGATGGCCGCCAATCGCCGAGCCCAGCAGGATGCCCATATTGCTGCTGCTGTTGACGGCAGCGCCCGCCACATCCGCACTGGTCGCCCGGGCACGGATGGCGCCGGACATGACGAAGGGAATGATGGCGGCATAGCCCATGCACCACAGCCCGACTGCCCCAACGCTTGGCCAGGCGGACAGCAGGTGGCCATAGACCAGGGTCATGCCGGTCAGCATGGCGATGCCGCCGCCGAACAGTCCGCCCGCAGGCCAGCGATCCACGACCTGTCCCGCCGCCCACAGACCGAAAATGCTGACAACGCCCGTGATGAGGAGCGCAATGCTCAACAGGTGTTCAGGCAGGCCATGCGCCAGAAGCAGCGGGGAGACGTAAGTATAGAGCAGGTTATGCGCGAAGAAGAAAATGGCGTTCACGCCGATCACGATGCCGAAAATCCGCGCGGCATGTGGCGACCGGATGGTCGGGACCTTGAGGGCCTTGGTATCGGCTCCGCGAACGGGTGGTAGGTAGAGCGCGATGAAGATCGTCAGCATCGCGGCCAGCGCTGCGATGACGTAGAGCGCCACGCGCCAGCTTGTGAGCTGGCTGATCGCGGCGGCTCCGGGAACGCCCAGAACCGAACCCAGCGACGTCCCTCCAAAAACAAACGAAATGGCGCGGCCTGTCATGCGTTCGGGTACGAGATGGGCGGTGTAGGCGGCGGCAATGGACATCAGCAGCGCATGGGACAGGCCGCCCAGTGCCCGGCCGATGCAAAGGACGCCGAAGCTTGGTGCCATGGCGGAAATCAGGTTGGAGACGACATATCCGCCAAGACAGAGCATCATGAGCATCTTGCGGTTCATGCGGCTCGTGGCGATGGTGATGGGGACGGCCCCGAAAGCGACAAGCAGGGCATAGGCGCTCACGGCCAGTCCGGCATGGCCTTCGGTGATGTTGAAGGACTTGGCCATGTCGATCAGCAGACCCACCGGAGCAACCTCGGTCGTCACGGCAATGAAGGTCGACGCGAACAGGGCGCAGAGACCCGCAATGGTCGGACCGGAGAGCGTTTTGAACACGATGCACTTCCTGACTGGAACGGTGACCTGAGCGTCCCGAACGCGAGGGCTTTTGGCACTTCGGGCGCATCACGGAAACCTAAAAATTCAGGGTGCGATCATGATTGTTCGCAGGGTGGCAGAATGGTCCGCAGGGCCCGGTTTTGCAGGGATTTATGAAGATGTCCGGTTTCGTTTTTCCGGTATGATATTCCGGATTCGGTGATCCGTTTTGGCAGATGTCCGGAAGGGGATTTCCGTACCCGCCTCCCGTATCGGGGGCTGAGAGTGTTTCGTATGTTTTCATAATGGCTTTTTTTGCCGGAATGAGCAGAATACCTCTATGTTAATAAGAACTATTCTCATATAGGCTTGCGTCAGTCCTTCTGTGGGAAGGCACCGGTAAACGATCACTTGAAAGTGCGGATGATGCAGGCAGGGAATAATATGACGTCGCGTTCCCGCCAGGGAACGGGGTTCAGAAAAACCCTGTATGTGATCGCACTTCTGTCCGGCGGATGGGAGGAGGCTGTGGCGCAGACCGCGCCTGCGGATCTCTCTGCGACGGGACAGGAGCAGAACGGGACGCCTGCGAAGAAAAAGCCCTCCCTTCAGGGGCGTTCTGCCGTTGCGTCTGATTCGGATGTCCCCGGTAGTGTTGAACAGCTTCTGGTTCATGGACATCGTGCAACCGCCGCCACGGACGGTACCGGCACCTATACCGTGCGTGCGGTGTCCACGACGCGCATGCTGCTACGGCCAGAGGACGTGCCGCAGTCGATTTCCGTCCTGAGCACGCAGCAGATGAAGGACCAGAATCTTTTCACGGTCGATAACGCGCTCAAACAGGTCGCGGGCGTCAACGTCAATCTGTATGGCGATGGTACGGCGGGATTTTCTTCCCGTGGTTTTTCGCTGGCCGCGCAGTATGACGGATCGCCCGCGAACGGGGGGTTCCAGTTTTCCCAGCAGTTCGATCTTGCGATTTATGACCGGATCGAGGTTCTGCGCGGCCCGGATGGCGTGTTGCAGGGCTCGAGCGCGCCGGGTGGCAGTGTCAATTTCGTTCATAAGCGCCCGACCGAAACATTTCAGGGAAATGCGTCTTTCAGTGCCGGATCATGGGACAACTATCACGCCACGGTCGATGTGGGTGGTCCGATCGGAAACTCGAAAATCGTGTCCGCCCGCCTTGTCATGGCCGGGACCGACCGCGATTTCTTCTATAAAAACGCCTATGACCGTCGCTGGACGATTTATGGCGTGACGGACATCCATATTGACCGCCGCACCACACTGACCGTTTCCGTCACGTCGCAGTCCAACGACACGACCCGCTATATGGGGCTGCCGCGGATGAGCGGGACGGGCGCGGACCTCAATCTGCCGCGTAATACGTTCATTGGGTCGGACTGGAACAAGGGGCAGGTGCCTACGACCGAGGTCATGGCGCAGCTCGAACGGCGGTTTGGCGCGGGCTGGGTCGGGCGTGTCACAGGGCGGCACAGAACGGCCGATACCGATCTGCAATACAGCTATATCAACGCCTATAATGCCAAGTCCCAGACAGCGAATTATGTGGCGGCCCGCTCCATTTATAGCGAGACCAATGACGGTGTGGACGGGTATCTGACCGGACCGCTGCATCTGCTGAACCGGACGCATACGCTCATGATCGGCGCGAATTATAACCGCTATGTCTATGAAGGCGGCGGGGCAAGCGTCAATTCCCGCACGAACGCCGCTCTGGCCGGTCTGCCGATCAGCGACTATGGCGCAATTTCAGGCGCCATTCTTCCCTCCGTCAAAAGCCGCAGCTGGCAGCCCACCGAACAGTGGGGAGTGTACGGACAGGGGCGCTTTCAGCTCATGCCGAGCATTTTCCTGACGCTGGGCGGTCGTATCAGCGGATATGTACAGAAATCGCGCGATCTGGTGCCGGGTGCCGTGACCAGCACGTCCATTGACCAGCAGGGTATCCTTACGCCCTATGCCGCGCTGGTCTACCACGTCCTGCCTCACATAACCCTCTATGCCAGCTATACGGACACGTTCAGCCCCCAGTCTGCCTATGGTGTGGATGGGCGCCAGCTTCAGCCGGTACGGGGCGGGCAGCTTGAAGGTGGCATGAAAGGCGCCCTGTTTAACCAGATGCTGACTTTCACTCTGGCGGGATACAGGATCGTGCAGCGGAACGACGCCATCGCCAACAGCGATCTGGACCCGACCTGTGGGCCGAGCCATACCGCCACCTGTTACGTTGCGGCGGGCAAAACGCGCAGTCAGGGGGCGGAAGCCGAAGTGATTGGCCGGCCTCTGCCGGGATGGGACATCAACGCCAGTTACACCTATAATGACAACCGCATCGTTGATGATGGTACGCCCTCGAATGCAGGGCTCACCTATGCCGGGAACTCGCCGCGCCATCTGTGGAAACTCTGGACGCATTACCGGTTCGAACCCTACCAGGGGGCGCAGAAAAACATCTGGAGCATCGGGGGCGGCATCAATGCACAGAGCGGGACGTTCGGTACCAACCGCCTCGTGACGCAGTCCGGCTCCATCACGGCCTCGGCGCAGGTCGGATATCAGTGGAACCGCTATCTGGCCCTGACAATGAATCTCAACAACATCTCCAATACGCGGTATTATCAGCGCCTCGGCAATTTCTATTATTACAACTATTACGGTGAGCCCCGGAATTTCATGTTTACCCTGCGCTCGAATTTCTGATGACCGTCAAAGCCTCCACAGTCGTACGCCCCCGTCGTTCCGGGGGCCGTATGTCATCGCCAGCGCATCGGTGGATCTGGCGTGCGGTAGCGGTTTTTGTGCTGGTCTGGATGGCGGCGCATTTCATCACGCTGGGCGCCCTGAAATGGGGCCCCTCCGTGCGGCATGATGCGACGGTTCTGGGGCAGATGATTGCCGTTGCCGCGTTCCCTCTGCTGTTTCTGCTGGCTTTCGGAACACGCAATCCGTTGCGCGGTGGGATCATTGCCGGGGCCGTCGGCGTTGTGGCCCTTCTGGCCGTCCTGTTGCATTCCTGATGCAGGATACGCTCCGCACCCGGATGGGATGGCTGCATGCCTGGGTTGGTTTTGCCGCAGGGCTTCTGCTGTTCTGCGTTTTTACGTCAGGCTGTCTGGCGGTGTTCGACACCGAACTGACGCGATGGCTCCAGCCAGAAGCTCCACCGCAGACCGCTGCATTTTCTCCCCGGTCTCTGGACCATGTGCTCCCGGCCGTACACGACCTGCTCGCGCAGGGCGAAAAGCCGTTCGTAACCCTGCCTTCCGCGCGGGATCCCTATCTGCGTCTTGAGCATCATGACGGGCATGAATTCCTGACCGTTCCGTACAATCCACAGACCGGAGAGCGTCTGAATGTCCGTGCGACGGCGGGGGGAACGTTCTTTTACGACCTGCATTACACGATGCGTTCCGGCGTTTACGGAGAAACGGTTGTTGCGTTTGCGGGTCTGGCGCTTCTGCTGACGATCGGCTCGGGCATCATCATCCACCTGAAGGGGCTTGTCTCGGATCTGATGCTCCTGCGTCCTTTTGCCGCCAGGCTGCGGGCATGGCTGGACGTGCATGTGGTGGCGGCTGTTGTGTTCCTGCCGTTCATTCTCCTCATGGCCTATAGCGGGACCTTCATCCGTGCACGGACGCTTTTTCCGCCCGTGTCCTATCTCGCATCCCTTGAAAACGCTTTCCGGGTCTCTGCTCCGTCTGCGGCTCACAGGCCCGAAAAACCAGCCGTTCCAATCCCAGAAGCTTTTCCGCCGCTGGCTCCGCTCGTGGCGGAGGCTGAACGTACGATTGGGGCCGGCCAGACCGGATATATCCTGTTCCAGCCGCAGACCATCCTCGTCTCGCGGACTGACTCTTCTGGTCCGTTGCTGACGCGCGAGCATGTCGATTTCAGCCCGGTGGACGGTCATGTTCTGCGTCATGTCCTGCTGCCCGGCGCCATCACCCATACGGAACAGGTTCTGAAAGGGCTGCATTATGCGCGCTGGACGGGTGTGGGTATGCGGTGGCTGTATTTCCTCTCGGGAGCCATGGGCGCCGTCATGTTCGCGAGCGGGTCCATCATTTTCCTGATGAAACGTCGCCGTCAGTCGGGGGAGCGGATCATGTTCCGGATCGCCGAGGGGCTGGCCATTGGCAGCGTTGTGGGGCTGCCGATGGGCGCGCTTGCTTTTTTCTGGGCCAACCGTCTGTTACCCATCTCTTTGCCAGACCGCCCACTGGCTGAAGGGCACGTTTTTCTGGCTGTCTGGGTGCTCAGTGTCGTTTCCGGAATGGCATGGAGTCTTCTTGGTCGTCCGCTTCAGGGCTGGAAAATCCAGCTTTTCTGTCTGGGAGGACTGGGTTTTTTCCTGACCCCACTAGACCTTGCGACCCGACCGGGTGTTGCGTTTTTTCATGTCCCGACGGTTTTCGCCGCAACGGATCTGGTGGCGCTGTTTCTGGCCTTCGTCTCATTTCAGATGGCGCGCCGGCTGTGATGATCGCTCTGTGCATATTTCTATGGAGCCTGTTTCTGCTGCTGCAGGCCTGTCATGAGCCGAAAATGCTGCGTTTTGCGCGCCTTCAGAAACCTGCATGGCTTCAGAGGACACGGGCTCTCCGGTTTGTATTGCCTCCAATGGTGCTGGGTGTGTGTGTTGCGGAGCGTGCCTCCACGGCAATTCCGGTTTGGGTTGCGACCTTCTCGGTTGCGGCGCTGCTCGTCGCGCTGGGCTGGGCCGGGTTGGCCCGGTACAGGGAGCTTCTGCTTACAACCGCCGAAGTCCGGGCTGCAGCACTCAGGAAAGAGTGAAGATCCGGACCGTCAGGGGCATGGTGTGGACGTGTCGGAAATGTCAGGCGGGGAAGGGTTTTCTTCGTGTGCGAAATGCACCACGCGGTCTCGGCCTGTCTGCTTGGCGGCATAAAGGGCATTATCGGCCCGGGCCAGAAGATCTGTCCGGCTGATGCCCGTCCCGGGGCACAGGGCCGCGCCGATGCTGAGTGTTGCAGTGATGCCTTCCTCTCCGATCACATGCGTTTCGGCTGAGAAAGCGTTGCGGAGGCGCTGGGCCGTGGCGAGCATCTCGTCAACACTGCCACACTGGAAAACAACGACAAATTCGTCTCCGCCAATGCGGAACAGTGTCGTTGTGGGGTAAAGGAGATCTTTACAGACACGACCCATGGCGATGATGATCTGATCCCCGATCGCGTGGCCATGCACGTCGTTGATGTTTTTGAAATGGTCGATATCGACCATGAGAAGCGCTTCGTGGGCGCAGTTTTTTCCGTCATTTTCCAGCCATGCCTGAAAGGCCCGGCGGTTGCCGCCTCCTGAAAGAGGGTCCTGAAGGATCAGTTCCTGCTGCTGGAAGGCCAGTTGCTCCCAGGGGATGGCGATCATGCCCAGAGCGAACAGCGCCACTTCGATGACGGTCAGGAAATTATAACTCGCAACCGCCCAGATGGTGGCCGGAGCAGCGCCCAGCGGGGCCGGTATCCACACAACGAGCGCCACCAGCAGGAAATAAAACCCTGCATAGAGGGTCAGAAGCTTCTCCAGATTGCGCCGTGCGGGTGTTCTGATCTGGGTGGCGTGCCGGAGATCTTGGATTCCGAGAACATGGAGTATGGCAAGCGCGCTCAAACGAAAGGCCGTGCTGAGCACACGGAACAGCCCTGTCGGACCGGCCAGAGCAGAAAGGACAAAAAAGGCGATGCAGGCCAGTAGAACAGGGAAAACCCTTGGGGGGTATCCTAATATGATCCGCATGGCCTGCCACGCGGCTCCGAAGGCCATGATCATGAACAGGGCACTCAGACGGAATCCCCACAGCCCTGGCAGAACGGCGTGAACAGTCGAGAACAGGCCGGAGACCGCCCCCAGAAAGAACGGGGCCCCATACCATGCCATGCGGGACCATCGTCTGCCGGAAAACTCGGTTAGGATGAAATGAATGCCCAGAAGCAGGAAAATAACCGTGCTGTACCCAAGCAGAGTGGGCGGATCAGGTGTCATGGATACTGCATGGGTTATTGAACAGGCCGCACAGGCCACTCCCGAAAATGCTGATGGACAGACTTCGATTCCTCACAAAAACAATAAAGACAGCTCGACCTTACCTTGAGGTTAATGGCATTTTTCGGGCTGGGTCTTTCTTCTCGGCGGGTGACGGAATCGCCGTCACCCGGCATAAGAACTTTTTTTGTCCTCTTTGACGCGATGGATCAAATGCCCCCTGAAGAATGTTTCTGCGAGATGGTCCGGCTGCAGTGATGACGCGTCTTTTTCCGCTCTGGGCCATTGTGGTGTCCGGGCTTGCCCTTCTCCTGCCCGGACCGTTTCTGACACTCGTTCCCGTCATCACGCCGCTTCTGGCGTTCGTCATGTTCACGATGGGCGTTTCCCTGACCCCGGCCGATTTCGGGCGAATTCTCCGCAGGCCCGCGCCGGTTCTGGCAGGGGTGGGGCTGCACTATCTCGTCATGCCGCTTGCGGCGTGGGGGATCGCGCATCTGCTGGGACTGTCGCCTGCGCTGATGACGGGCATGGTGCTGGTAGGGTGCGTGTCGAGTGGTACGGCGTCCAACGTCATGATCTATCTGTCACGTGGGGATGTTGCGCTTTCCGTCAGCATCAGTGCGTTTTCAACGCTCGTCGGGATCGTTGCGACGCCGCTTCTGGTGCGGTTCTATGTCTCGGCGGGCGTTGCGGTGGATAGCTGGGCGCTGTTTCGCAGCATCGTGACGATGGTGGCACTTCCCGTTCTGGCTGGTGTTGTTCTCAATACTTTCTGTCATCGGGCGGTACGACGCGTCGAGCCGGCTCTGCCGCTGGTGGCCATGATGTCGATCCTGCTCATTATCGGAGCGATCGTGGCCGGTGTGGGGCCGTCTCTGAAGGAGGCCGGTCCCATCATGCTGCTGGCTGTCATCCTGCATAACGGGGTCGGGCTTCTGGGGGGCTACTGGGGCGGCCGTTTGCTCGGGTTTGACGAAAGTGTCTGCCGGACGCTGGCGTTGGAAGTCGGGATGCAGAATTCGGGGCTGGCCGCCACGCTGGGGCGTCTTTACTTTTCCCCGCTGGCCGCACTTCCGGGCGCGGTTTTCTCGGTCTGGCACAATGTTTCAGGGTCCATTCTGGCGTCGCTCTGGGCGTCGCGGCCTATTGTGCGGAAAGACCCGCCGTGTTGACGAGGAACACCATGTCCGTCGCGCGCGTGACCGCCACATAGCAGAGCTGCTGCGTCTCCAGCGGGTTCTGCCGGGCGCGACGGCCGATGTCGCCGAGATCCACGAACACGTTTTTGAACGTGCTGCCCTGCGCCGTATGGACCGTCATGGCATAGATCGCCTGAAGCTGGAGCAGGGCGTTGTGGAAGGCGAAACGGTGACTCCAGCGTCGGTGCTGCTGTTTCGCTTCCTGCACCAGACGCCGGTCCACGGCCTCCAGATCTTTCGGGTTCTGCACGATATGGCCAGTGATTTCCTCGCCCGCCATCGTTAGCAGCGTGACTTCCCATGACGCCAGATCGGCCACCCAGGCTGGAACGTCCTTGCACAGCTCAAACTTGTAGGACAGACGGCCGGGTTTGATGTCCATGACGAGGACTTCCTCGTTCGTGGCGATGGCCTGACGTGGGCCGCTTTCTTCTTGCTGGATGGAAAACGGTGCGCGGGACACCACGCGTTCGCCGGGCATGAAGGGGGTGGGTGTTTCGCCGCCATAACGCCAGAGCCGGACCATCCGGTTGATCTGATGCACCCGTGCATTGGTCCAGCACAGATAGCGGCACCAGTCGTTATCGGCGTCGAATGCGTCGGACAGGAAGGCCTTGCGGACCCAGCTTTCCACATCCTTGGGCAGGAACAGGCCGGTCTGTTCCTGACGGGCATCGCGGACCCAGCTCCAGTCGGCTTCACTGCCCTGACTCTGGCGGATGAGGGTCGCGGCTTCGAGGATCGGATTGCCTGCCGCCTGTCGTACGACGGTGTCGAGATGGGAGCGGGAGGGCACGGAAAACGAGGGGGAGGCGGCTTCTCCAACAGGCGGAAGCTGTGCCGGGTCGCCTACGAACAGCACGAAGCAGTAGCGCAGCAGATCGCGGATCCAGTTCATCAGTTCCGCCGAGAGCATCGAACATTCATCGACGATCACGATGCCATCGGCGATCGTCTGCGGCCGCTTGGAGCGCACGAGCGTCGTGGTCGTGCCCTGTGAGGACGGCTGAAGGCTCAGCAGGCTCTGGATGGTGCGGCAGTCCACGTCCCGGTCCACTTTCGAGCGTAGGACTGCCGTGGCCTTGTGGGTGGGGGCCGTGATGACCACCACCTTTTTCTCGCCCATGAAATGCCGGGCGACGGCCTGCATCAGCGTCGTTTTGCCGCTGCCCGCATATCCCGTCAGCAGATGCGTCGGCAGGCCTGCGGCATGGGCGGCAATGATTTCATCGAGCGCCTGCCGCTGGGAGGGGGTGAGCATGACCATGGGGGCTTTTCTCACATTTTTCCAGCACATGCCATTGCTTCTCCCGTGCAGGGCGGCGCAGTCTCAGCCGTGAAAAGCAGGGAGAAAGCCGGATTTATGGATGTCGCGTCGAATGCCGTTTTCTGGCAGGAAAAATGGGAACGCGGTGAGACGGGCTTTCATGAAGCGGGGGCCAATCCGCTTCTGACCCGCCATATCGCCGCGCTGGACCTGTCTGCCGGAGCGCGGATTTTTGTGCCTCTGTGCGGCATGAGTCAGGACATGGTCTGGCTTGCGGGGCAGGGGTATCGGGTTATCGGATGTGAACTCAGCGATATCGCGGTCGGGTGCTTTTTCGATAATCTCGGCGTCACGCCCGATGTGGTTCAGGTTGGTGCGCTCCGGCGTTTCTCGGCAGGAGGCATCTGTATTTTTGCAGGTAATATTTTCGATTTGACGCCGGATGTCCTTGGCCCGGTGGAGGCCATTTATGACCGTGCCGCGCTGATTGCCCTGCCGGAAGATCTGCGGCGGGTTTATGTCACCCATCTTCTGGCGCTGACTGGCCCCGTGTCGGAACTGCTCGTGACGCTGGCCTATGATCAGTCCTGCCTGAAGGGACCGCCGTTTTCCGTGGACGAGGCCTTTGTGCGCGAAGTTTACGGAGAGGCTTACGAGATCAGGCGTCTGGAAAACCGGGAGGTCGAAGGGGGCCTGAAAGGGCGGTGCCCGGCCTCCGAAAGCGTCTGGCAGTTTAGCCCGTTGCCGGCGCGTTCCTGAAACCTGTGCCCCTTCCCCGGAGAAAGCGGGGAAGGGGTGTGTTGTGTTCAGAAGGCTGCGGACACTGTTCCGAAGAACATACGCGGAGCGGTGGGGTAGCCGGTATAGGTGTTGGCGTCGCCGGCGGCGATCGTGGACCAGGAGCGCGCATTCGTCAGGTTGCTGGCGTTGAACTGGAGCTTGAGACTGTTCATGTGTGGGATCTGGTGGAACGTGTAGCTGGAACTGAAGGCGAGCTGCACGCGCGGTGGCACCATGACGCTGTTGGTGATGGTCCCCGGACGGACGCCCATATAGCTGCCGCTGAACTGGGCGTTGAAGCCGCCCTGATTGTAGTTGACGGCGAACTTGTCGGACCATGCCGGAATGGCCGGAATCTTCTTGTCCTTGGTGGCATAGAGCGTCGCGCCATCCATGAAGTCGTTGCCGTAGATGCTACTGACATAGGACACGGCATCATAGATCGAGAAATGCGGTCCGAAGCGCAGGGTGAACGACATGTCCATGCCGTTTGTCGAGACGCTGCCGAGGTTCGCCACCGTATTGCCGACGCCTGAAATGCCCTGACCCGGCGGTGAAATGGTGCCGAGGCGGTTGAAGAAATCGACGTGATAATATTCGAGCTGTCCGCTGATCCCGGTCAGGATGCGCGTATTGATCGGGTGGCTGGTGCGGAGGCCGGTTTCATAGGTCCAGGACGTTTCCGGCTTGCCGCTGCGCTTGAACTTCTCGAAATCTGCCTGATCGGACACGGCCCACGGAGACGTCGAGCCGTAGCCGGTGGCGGCGAAGGAGTTCATGTTTTCCTGAATATTGGCAAAGAGCTGTTCGTGCTGTGTGACATTCCACAATGCACCGAAAGCGGGCAGGAACGGTTTGTAAGACGGAATGGTGCCACCCGCGACGGTGTGGGTGCTGGTATCGACGATCGTTTTCGCTCCCTTCACCGAAGAGGCGAGGGACTGCGGCAGGGCGGCCACCGGGAGGGTGCCGTTCGTATAGACCATCTCGGACTTGAAGCCCGCCGTCAGCGTCAGGCGTGACGTCACCTTCCAGCTGTCCTGAAGATGCGTGACGAAGGTGTTGGTGTAGAACGCGTTGTTCCACTGCGTGAACAGCGGGTTGGTCGGGCGTGTATAGGGTGTCAGCGTGTCATTCTGCGTCAGCGGATACCAGTAGCGGCCCTGTTCGTTGTTGTTGCGCTCATACCAGCCACCCAGCTCGATGTTGTGATGGCCGAGACGATAATGCAGCGTGCTGATCAGACCGCCGCGATAGTCGCTGTATTCCGTGGTGCGGACGGCGAAACCCGTTCCTCCCGTGGCGTTCCAGACCTTCGGATCAATGCCTGCGACGCTGTAGGTGAACTGCCCGTTCTTGATGTATTTCGTGCCGGTCGGGTCGAGATAGGAGCCGAGGATCGTCAGGATCGCGTTCGTGCGAATGGAGGTTGCCACCACGCCTGCACCGTCGTCGTAGTGGAAGTAAAGCTGGTTGTCCCAGTTCAGGTTCGGGGAGAACCGGTGGGAAATTTTCAGATAGGTCAGATAATCGGTCCGCTGTGCGGCGGAGAAATAATATTTGTTGTTGGGCGTTGCCGGTCCGGCTTTGGTGGAGCTTTCAGCCGGGTATCCTGCCATGGCGGCGTTCAGATCCGGGAAGAAGGCCCCGCGGGCATACAGGTCGGTCGGGGCGGTTAAACCCTGCGTGTTCGGCTCGGCCTTGTTCTGCCAGTCGAAATAGGCGGTGATGGTTGTGTTTTCGCCTTTATGGACGAATTTTCCGTTCACCTGATAACCGCCCTGCCGGTTGGCATTGCCGAGGTTCCACGGACGGGCGTCCTGACGGGCAAACGCCATATAGGCGGAATTGCCTTTGCCGAAATTGCCCGTATCGACCCGCGCGAATGTCCGGAATGTGGAATAGCTGCCAAAGGTCTGGTTGATTGTGGCACCAGCCTTCTGCTTCGGATCGCGCGTGGTGAATTCGATCGTCCCGCCCAGATTGCTGGTCGAAGTCGTGCCCAGCGCACCGGCGCCTGACGACAGGGATGTCGATCCGATGTCTTCACTGATCGCTGCGCGCTGCGGGGACAGGCCGTTATAGTTGCCGTAAGCCCCGGCGCCGAGCGGCACGCCGTCCATCGTGTAGCCGAGCTGGTTCTGGTTGAAGCCATGGACGTAGATACTGGAGTTCTGTTCGTTGTTCCCCCAGGGATCGACGTTGGTGAACGTGACACCCGGCAGCAGATCCAGCGCCTGCATCGGGCTCTGGCCCGGCATGAGCGTCTGCATTTCGTCGCCGCTGACACTCATGACCGAGCGTGTGCGGTGGCCGGTGGCGACGATCTGTTCGATGTCATGCGCCTGCGCTTCACGCAGGCGCTGCGACTTTGGGCGCGCGGAGGGGTCCTTGCGGATGATGACGCCGCCATCCGGCATGGCCTCGGCCTTCAGTCCGCTTCCCCGCAGCAGGCGCCTGACCGCATCGTCGGGCGACAGCGTGCCGTCCACGGCAGGGGCGCGCAGATGGGCCACGGCATCGGAAGTGAAGATGATGTTGCGGCCCGTCTGATGCCCCAGCGTCACGAGGGCCTGCGCCATGGACTGCGGCGCGATGTGCACCGGAGCGGCGGGTGCGGCGAAAGCGCTGGACAGCGAGTGCGTCAGAATGGTCGCGCCTGCCGACAGAAGCAGAACGGTGCGGCGGGGGTAACGGGAGGGCGGGGTCATGGGGCTCGTTTCCTGTCGTCGGGCCTGAAAGCGGTCTCAACAGGAAGACAGATGAAAAACCAAAAACCTCAGCGTTATGCAGCGGTTTTCATCGAAACGTCACAAAGCGATGATTTCATACGTGTTGTGGGCCGGGCGGATCCGCAGGGGCAGCAGATGCGGGAGCATCTGCAAAAACGCATCTCCCTGACGCACGTGATACACGCCGCTCAGACGCTGCGACGCCAGACGCGGCGCGGACAGGACGATCTGGCGGGAAGCGTAACGGTTAATTTCCTCGATCACCTCGGCCAGCGGCTGGTTGCGGAAGACCAGTTCACCGCCCTGCCAGGACAGCAGCGTCTCCAGATCGGGGTAATCAATGTTCCAGCCTCCGTTGCGATACATCCGCAGGCGCTGTCCGGGCATCACCCAGCGTCCCGTTTCACGCAGGGTTGCGGCGGTCAGGAACACCTTGCCCCGGATGGCCGTGACTTCCGTATTGCCGCGATTGATGCGGATATCGGCGGAAGTCTGGTCATGAAGCTGTACCGTCATGCCATCGGCGGAAAGATGGAACGGGTCCGGCCCTGCAACCGAGAGCAGGATCTGCCCGTGACACAGCCGCGCCTGCTGTCCGTTCGGCCCCACTACGAGGCGCGTCTGGGTGTCGAGGCGGCAATCCGTCCGGGGCGTGAGGTGGACATCGCGGATGCTTCCGATCCCGGTCTCCTCGATCCGGCGCGCATGTGCGCCCTCCCACGGGGGAACGGCCAGAAAGACCGTTGCCACCAGTCCGGCCAGCGCATGACGCCGGCTGAGCACGGGGCGCCGGACGGTCTGAGCCGGTTTTGCAACGACGTGGGGCGTGCGCGCGCCTCCGGAGAGTTCCCACAGTTCCGTCAGATGTTCGAAAACCGGTCCGTTCCGGGGATCGCTCGCCAGCCAGTCGCGGAACATGTCATGGTCGAGGGGCGTGCAGTCCTCGGCATGGAGGCGTGCAATCCATTCTGCCGCGCGGAGTTTGATGACATCCATCAGATCGGTATTTCAGTGATCCATCCATGTTGAAAGGAAGATCAGCGCCTTTGCGATATGTTTTTCAACGCTGCTTTCACTGATCGTCAGCGATTGCGCAATATGGCTGTACTTCATTTTTTCAACACGGTTCATCAGGAAGATCTGTCGGGTTCGGTCCGGAAGCTGTTCGCAGCCTTCATGAAAATGCGCCAGCCTTTGTGTTGATTCGTAAATATCCTCCTGCGAGGGCGCGGGATCGGCGACATTGACGAGCGTCTCGAAGTCGTCTGCCGCCTGTACGCAGCCCTGCCGTTCGCGACGGATCGCGTTGAGCGAGGAATTCACGGCGCTTCGGGTGATATAGGCATCCTGATGCTGAACGCTGCCTTCGGGGCGCTCGAAATAGCTCATGAGAGCGTTCTGAAGGTGGTCGTCCGCATCATCCCGACGGGTCCGGGAACGCACCCTGCGATAAAGGCGCAACCATTCCTGCTGACAGCGCATCCATGTTCCCGTTTCTGGATGTTTCCGAATCACCACGCCCTGAAAGGACCCCTCCGGGCTACGGCGCAACAGCGTTTAGGGAATTCGACCGGCCGTATTCGTGACAGTTTCATGAAATGGCGTTTGGGGGAGTGGGCAAATCTCCATTTCATGTGTCCACAGAGCGGAGGGCGTGTGTCCAAAGACCTCTGGAAGCCCGGTTCCGCAGGGAGCCGGGCTTCGTAGGAAAGAACTGCTGCATGGTGTTCATGAAACGTAGAAGCCTGCTGACCGGCCTTGGTGCGGGTCTCCTCCTCTCGACGCGCGTCCGTGCGCTGCGGGCTGCCGTCCCGCGGGATCTGGATAAAAATCCGACTTTCACGGCCACTCCGTTCCAGCTTGGCGTGGCCTCCGGCGATCCGGCTTCGGACGGTCTGGTGCTGTGGACACGCCTTGCACCCGACCCGCTGGAAGAGGCAGGCGGTATGGAGGCTCTCAAACCGGTTCTGGTGGGATGGGAAGTCAGCGAGAACGAAACGTTCTCGAAACCCGTGCAGAGCGGACAGGCGCTCGCCCATCCGGAGCTTGGCCATTCGGTTCATGTCGAGGTTGCGGGGCTGAAGCCGGACCGGCCGTACTGGTACCGCTTTCACATTGCCGGCTATCAGAGCCCGGTTGGCCGGGGGCGTACGCTGCCGATGCCGGGTGCGCCGCTGTCGCGCGTGCGCTTTGCAGCCGCAGGTTGCCAGCATTACGAATATGGCTACTACACCGCCTGGCGCGCCATTGCGAATGAGCCGATCGACTTCGTGTTCCATTATGGCGACTATATTTACGAAGGCGCGGATAGCGGCGATCATCTGCGGGATATCGACGGGCGCAAGGCGCATGTTCTGCGGCGTCATGTCGGGCCGGAATGTTATTCGCTGGACGAATATCGCCGCCGCTATGCCCAGTACAAGCTGGATCCGGATCTTCAGGCCGCCCATGCGGCGACATCGTGGATTGTCAGCTTTGACGACCACGAGATCGACAACAACTGGGCTGGCGATACGGATCAGGACGGCACGCCGCCGGAGATTTTCCGTCTGCGCCGGGCGGTCGGACTACAGGCGTATTACGAGAACATGCCACTGCGGGCGATGTCCATTCCCGATGGCAGCCACATGCAGCTCTATCGCAGCTTCACCTTTGGCGATCTGATGAACATGTTCGTGTTGGATACGCGCCAGTACCGCAGCGATCAGGCGTATGGTGACACAAATGCCGCGCAGGGCAAGGACGTCTGGTCTCCCGAGCGCACCATGATGGGCGCGGAACAGGAGCAGTGGCTGTTTGATGGTCTGGGGCGGTCGGATGCGAAATGGAACCTGCTGGCGCATCAGGTCATGGTCATGGATCTGGCGCATCGGAAGTCCGCCCATTCCGAGCTGACCTACAGCATGGACCAGTGGTCGGGCTATCTTTACAGCCGCAAGCGCCTGCTGGACTTCATCGACACGCATTGCCCAGGCAATGTGGTGAACGTGACCGGAGACGCGCATCGGCACTTCGCCGGAGATCTGCTGATCGAGCCGGGGCGCGGCAAACCGGTTTCGGTGGAGTTTCTCGCGACGTCCATTTCATCGGGAGCGGATGGTCTGGGCGATGACGACCATTTCAGCCGCATCGCCCGCAGCGAGAACCCGCATCTGAAAGCCACGACCGACAAGCGCGGTTACGTTCTGTGCGATGTGGGGCCGGAAGTTTGGCATGCCGATCTGAAGACCATTGATCGGGTCATGGTGCCGGGGGGCAGGCTGTCCACCTATGCCAGCTTTGCGGTTGAGCGTGGCAATCCGGGCCTGCAGAAGGCCTGAGAATGGGGGGGCTGCCTTAGTGGCAGCCACCTTTGCCCGCGCGGTCACAGCCCGAGCAGCCGCCGCAGCCCTTGCCGATTGTGGGTTGCGGGGCGGAGAGGCCGACGGCCGTCCGCACTTTGCCCCATCGGGCGGGAAAGAGGCGGGCGTACCAGTAAATGGCGGCCGCGCAGACGATCAGTACGGCAATAGCAAGTTCAAGCATCAGGGAACTCCCGTAATGGCGCGGGTGATGTGATAGGTCAGGAACGCGGCCAGATAGGCCAGGCCGAACAGATACGCCGCAGCCCACAGAACGGTTTTGATGGACCCGGTTTCCCGACGCATGACAGCCAGCGTGGAAATGCATTGCGGGGCATAGACATACCACGCCAGCAGTGAAAACGCAGTGGCCATGCTCCATTGCGTCGAGAGCAGGGGCAGGAGTTTGTCGGCCGCGCCGTCATCCGTGGCCCCGATGGCGTAGACGGTGGCCAGCGAACTGACCGCCACTTCACGCGCGGCGAGGCCGGGGATGAGCGAGACGCAGATCTGCCAGTTGAAGCCAATGGGTGCGAACACCCATTGCATCAGATGGCCGATCCGGCCCGCCAGACTGTAATCAATCGCGGCACCCGGAGCGCCTGCGGGCGGAAGCGGGAAGCTCGACAACGCCCAGAGCAGCACGTTCAGCGAGACAATAATCGTGCCGACGCGGGAGAGGAACATCACCGCGCGCTGCCACAGTCCGAGCACGAGGCTCCTGAGGTTCGGGCGGCGATAGGACGGCAGTTCGAGCAGCAGCGGATGTTCTTCGGACTTCACGCCCCGCGTCATGACCCGTGCGGCGATCACGCCGCTGACGATGGCGACTGCGTAAAGCCCGAACAGCACCAGCCCCTGAAGCCCGAAAATTCCGAGCACCGTATGATGTGGCACGAACGCGCCGATCAGCAGCGTATAGACCGGCAGACGCGCCGAGCAGGTCATGAGCGGCGCGATCAGGATCGTGACCAGACGGTCGCGCGGGTTCTGGATCGTGCGGGCGGCCATGATGCCGGGAATGGCGCAGGCGAAGCTCGACAGCAGAGGAATAAAGGAGCGTCCGCTCAGCCCGGCCAGCGCCATCAGCCGGTCCAGCAGGAAGGCGGCGCGGGGCAGATAGCCGGATTCCTCAAGGGCCAGAATCCACAAAAACAGGATGAGGATCTGCGGCAGGAACACGATGACGGTGCCCGCACCCGCCAGAACGCCATCGGCCAGAAGGCTGTGCAGAATGCCATCCGGCAGGGGCTTGAGGACGATCTGCCCGAAAGTGGAGATCCCGCTGTCCAGCCCGTCCATGAGCGGCTGCGCCCAGGCGAAGACGGTCTGGAACATGACGAACAGGACGGCAAGAAGGATGACCGGCCCCCAGACGGGATGCAGGAATACGCGGTCCAGCCGATCTGTCAGGCGGTCCGTTCCAGCGGCGGGATCGACGACATGGGTTGCAAGCAGGCGCCGGACTTCCATATGCGGGTCGAGCCCCGCCGGAAGGGGTACGGGTGCGGGCGGGAGGGGGAGATCCAGCGCCTGAAGAAGCGGCATCACGCCCGCACGATTGAGGCTGACGACCGGGACGATGGGCATGTCCAGATCGGCCTGCAATCCGGCTGCGTCGATCTGAAGTCCGTGACGGCGGGCTTCGTCCATCATGTTCAGTGCGACAATAACGGGAAGGCCGAGCTGCTTCAGTTCCAGCAGAAAACGCAGGTGCAGACGCAGATTGGTCGCCGAGATGACGGCCACCAGCATTTCGGGGCGGGGTTCGGTCCGATGGCGTCCGAGACAGACATCGCGTGTGACATCTTCGTCCGGGCTGGTTGAATCAAGGCTGTAGGCGCCCGGCAGGTCGAGCACGCGGATGGTGCGGCCATGGGGTGTTGTGAAGAACCCTTCCTTGCGCTCGACCGTGACGCCCGCATAGTTGGCGACCTTCTGGCGGCTGCCCGTCAGCTGGTTGAACAGGGACGTTTTGCCGCAGTTCGGATTTCCGACGAGGGCGATATGCAAAGGGGAGGCGGGTGTCTGCGGAGACGCGGTTACACTCATGGGGTGTCAGGAAGCGGTCCGCAGGCCAACGCGGGCCGCTTCACCGCGGCGCAGGGCAAAGCGTGACGAGCCCAGACGCACGGCAATCGGATCTCTGCCCATCGGACCGGTCGCGACAACCTGTACGGCCTCGCCGGGGACGAAACCCAGCTCGCCGAGGCGTGTGGCGATCGGGTCCAGGGGCGCACGCTGTTCGACCTTTTCGATCACGGCATGTCCGCCCTTGGGCAGTGTATCCAGATACAACATCAGTTCCGTACCCCGGTGGTGTGGCGGAAGCTCACGGGCTCCGGCCTCTGTCCTAGATAGGCGCATCCGGCCCGTCCGGGAAGGGGAGTGAGAATGATTTGCATCAAGCGTTGTCCGGGGTCCTATGCGGGACTGGAGAAAATTGCCGGATTTTATAATAAATTTTACGAAAATCCGCGCTGATGGGGGCTGTTGCGGACCAACATCCCAAACAAAAAGGGAATATTCGCCTCTTCCGGCAGAACAGAACGTCCGTTTCCCTGCGGGAGACTCGGTTTTTTCGATCGGGAAAAGGCGGATCGGCGTCTGCGGACTGGCAATTCCCGGCGCAGCGGGGCATACACACGCCCTATGGGTGCGCTCAGGAGGCGGGCCCGGATGGGCGGACATGGACCCGCAGGGTGATGTTCGGATGTCTGACTAAAGGGCGGATCCAGGAATGGCACTATCCCAGAAAGAACATGCAGTGGATGTCTGCGAGAACTGTGCGCCGCTGGACGATGACGGCCGCCGTGTCGAGCAGCCCCGCAAGAAGGCCCTGACGAACCGCGTCCGCCGGATTGAGGGGCAGGTCGGCGGTGTTCTCAACATGATCGAGAACGACCGCTACTGCGTGGATATCCTGACCCAGATTTCCGCCATCAAGTCGGCTCTGGATGGTGTGTCCATCCAGATCCTGTCCTCCCACGCCAATGGCTGCGTGCGCCGGGCGGTGCAGGAAGACGGTGGAGAAGACGCGATTGACGAGCTTCTCCAGGTCGTCCGCCGGATGATGCGCTGAAAAAATCCGCGCCTTCAGCGGTCCAGCGTTTCGCCCGGTGCGGACTGGCTCGTCATGCCCATGTCCATTTTCTGACAGGCGGCGCGCTGCTGCTTCATTTTCGGCGTCAGGGGACTGTTCTGTTTGCTGAGCGTCTCCAGACGCGCGCACAGGGCCATTTGCTGATCCATGTTCAGTCCGGCCATCGGGTCCTGTGTTTTGGGGGACGACATGGTCATGGTGCTTTTGCCGCCCATATCCATATGGCTCATGTCCATGCCGGGCATGGACGGATCGGCGTAGGCTGCGACGGTTGTGAAAAGGATGCCCAGTGCGAGGAGGGTTTTGCGCATGATGTGTGACTTTCTTTTATGGGATGTTGGAATCAGAACCAGCTTCGGACGCCGAGGCTGAAGCGGACGGAGCCGGTGTCGTCGTGCTGGTCACGGGCGATCCGGCGGGCCTGGGTGAGATATCCGGAGTAGGTCACGGCCACGTAGGGCGCGAATTTCCGCCAGAGCTCGTATCGCAGGCGCAGGCCGGCATCGACATCCGACAGACCGGCGCCAGCCTGCCGTCCCGTGTCGGACTTCGTGTAAAAATTGAATTCAGCCTGCGGCTGAAGGATCAGGCGGTTGGTCAGCAGGAAATCGTAAGAGCCTTCCACGCGGGCGGCGAAACGTCCGCGGTCGCTGACATAGGCCGTGGCCTCGAACTCGAACTCGTAGAGTGCCAGACCTTCGATGCCGAACGCGCCCCAGGTACGGGTCGGGCCGTCATCGAGATCCATCCGCACGCCGCCCTGAAGGTTCCAGTAGGACGAAATGGAGCGCGTATAGAGGAGTTCGTGGTCGCCATCGCTCAGGCGACCCTTTTCGAGCGTGCCTTCGGATTTGAGCCAGATCTTGTTGTAGTCACCGCCGAACCAGGCTTCGCCATCCCAGCGGAAATCGGTGCCGCCGGGCGCATAGCGGCCTTCAAGCTGGTTGAAGATGCCGTGCAGCCAGGTGCCCTGATCCATGGCGGGTTTGATGTTGCCGATATAGACGACCGGGGTCGCCTCCGGCGCATCGGCGGCGCGATAGACCGTCTGAGCGGCACGGGCTGTGCCGGCCGAAACAGCGAGAGCGGACAGGACTGCGAGGGAGAGGGCGTGTTTCATGCCACGATCACCGTGCGGAACATGCCCAGATCCATGTGATACATCAGGTGGCAGTGATATGCCCACATGCCGGGGGTATCGGCCGTCACGAGATAGCTCAGCTTCGAGCCCGGCTGGGAAATGATGGTGTGCTTGTAGGGGCGGTAATCGCCCTGACCGTTTTCCAGCTCGCTCCACAGACCGTGCAGATGGATCGGATGTTCCATCATGGTGTCGTTGATGAGCGTGAAACGCACCCGTTCGCCGAGTTTGAGGCGGATCGGACCGGATTCCGAGAATTTCCGGCCGTTGAAGCCCCAGATGTAGCGGTCCATGTTGCCGGTCAGATGCAGGATGATTTCCCGCGTCGGCGGTCGCAGATCCGCTCCGGGGCGCGTGGCGCGGAGTTGCTTATAGTTCAGGACGCGGCGGCCGTTGTTTTCCAGCCCGTCGCCGAGGCTGCCGGTGCGGTCGATCGGCATCATGGCGCGCATCTGGTTTTCGACATTGATGGGTGGCGGGCCGGGATCGTCCACTTCCATCTTCGGCATGGCCATGTGGCTCATATCCATGCCTTTCATGTCCATTCCGGCCATGTCGCCATCCATTTTCATGCCGGATATATCGCCCGACATGTCCATGTCCTTCATGCTTTCGCCGGGCTTCATGTTCCCCATGCCCATATCGACCATGGTTCGGACCGGGCGCGGGTCCATGGGGGGCAGGGGGGCGATCATGTCTTCGCGCGGGGCGAGGGTGCCGCGGGCGTAGCCGGTGCGGTCTTCGCTCTGGGCGAAAATGGCATAGGCGCGCTCGTCCGTGGGCTGGACGATCACGTCATAGGTTTCCGCCACGCCGATGCGGAACTCGTCCACGGGGACGGGTTCGATGTCGTTGCCATCCGCCTGCACGACGAGCATTTCGAGCCCCGGGATCCGGATGTCGAAAAACGTCATGGTCGAGCCGTTGATGAAGCGTAGACGTACTTTTTCGCCGGGTTTGAACAGGCCGCTCCAGTTCATGTCCGGGGCGTGGCCGTTCAGCGTATAGGTGTAAATCGCGCCTGAGACGTCCGCGATGTCGGTCGCGGCCATGCGCATTTTTGACCAGGCCAGACGGTCCGCGAGGGCAGCCCCGGCGCTTCCCGCTTCGCGTGCTTCCTTCGGAAAGGATGCGGCCGTGCGCTGGCGGAAGACGTAATAGTCGTCCTGCATCTTGAGGTTGCTGACGATGTCATGGGGCATGACATCCGTCCATTCGGCGAGGAAAATGACGTAATCGCGGTCGCAGGCGTTCGGGTCCGGTCGGCGCGGGTCGATCACCATCGCACCATACAGGCCCATCGCTTCCTGCATCCCGGAATGGCTGTGATACCAGTAGGTGCCGCTCTGATGGAGTTTGAAGCGGTAGGTGAAGGTCTCGCCGGGTGCGATGCCGCCGAAGCTCAGCCCCGGTACGCCGTCCATGTTCGCGGGCGTGCGGATGCCGTGCCAGTGGATCGAGGTCGGTTCATCCAGCGTGTTGGTCACGTTAATGCTGACGGTATCGCCCTGTTTGAAGCGCAGGATCGGACCGGGCACCGTGCCGCCGACGGTCGGGGCGTGCATGGTCTTGCCATCAAGCGAAATGCGCGTGTGGCCGACCTTCAGATCCCACCGCTCAGAGGGGTGGGGGGGTATAATGCCGGAAGAGGCCCTGAGAGGAGAACCTCCAGAGGGGGCAGCCTTGGACGAGAGCGCCTGTGAGGTCCGGGGCAGGGCCGCCAGAAGGCCGCCTGCGCCGATCCCCGTCACGAAACGCCGTCGTGTCAGGCCGTCCCGGAAGCGGGACGGAAAGGTCATGAGGATAAATCCGCGAAAATGACAGAAGGTGAGGCCCTGAATGCCCATTGCGGGTAGCAGGACGGGTCCACGCCGGTCAGGCGTGTGTCAGATCGCGCGGGGTTTGGGAGGCGGAGAGGCGGGGATCCAGTCCGTGCCGCTGAAACGGCCCTGCAGGCCGGACGCAAAGGCCTGCGAAGTCGCACGGACCGGGCCGGACGGGTGGATGGACGCCGTTGTCAGCATGGGGTCGGTTGAGACCGCATGGGTGTGGCAGCAGCCTTCGGAAGACTGTTGCGGATGGGGGATGGCATGGAACGCTGAGGTTTTGCAGCAGTCTTTGGCATCCGGCTTCTGGTGATGGGCCATGTGGTGCATTGCCATGGCCATGTGGGGGGCCTCAGATCTGGCCTGCGCGGTGGATGTGCCGAGCAGCAGCCCGACCTGCATGAGCAGGCAGGCCAGCAGGCCGATCCAGATCCGGGCATGTGTCCTGACCATCAGAAATCACCACAGAAGGGGGAGAAACGGAGCGATTCATCGTTCGAATCTGATCTGACCCTATACCCTGCCGGGGGATCGGAAAAGATTATTTTTCCGTGTCTGAAAAAATTATCTTGTCGAATCTGTTTCGGAGGCAATATGAAAATTGCATACCCCGGTGCGGTATATATATCATATTGTTATCGTGGAATAGGAAATATTGCCAGAATCGTTTTATGGTGAATAGTTATATAAACCCTACCCCCGCATCGTATGTGGATATGCCCGTCACCGGGGGAGTTTCTCTCTCTTTCAAGGATTTCGTGACATGACAGAAACAGCGCACATGACGGTCGAGGGCATGTCCTGCAACGGGTGTTCGGGCAAGCTCCAGCGCGCACTTGAAGCCGTAAACGGCGTAACGGGCGTCGATATCGTGCTGGATGGCGGCAAGGTGACGGTCTCTTACGACCCCGCCCACGTTTCGCCCGCAGCGTTCAGGGGCGTCGTCGAAGACACGGGATTTGACGTCGTTTCCTGAAGCAGGAGCACGCCTCCTCCTGAACAGGAGCGTTTCATTGCCAGTCTCAGGCCGCGACACGGCGCTTTTCGTGGAACGGGTTGTTGCATGGGGCTGGCATGTCTCTTTAGGACAGACATTATGACACAGCATGGCATTTCAGTTCGCCGTCGGCTCGGCTTTTCCGCCATTTCCCACCATGCCCTGATCTGGGGCAGCCTGATGGCGGGCGCATGCCCTGCGGCCCTGGCTGATACGGTTGCAGAGCGCGCCAGAAACCACCCGTCTGTCTGCCATGCCACACACAGGGCGCCGCGTCCTGTGCATTGCGGCGTCTCCCGGCGCGCCGAAACTCCTGCCGCGAAGTCTGCGAAAGCCCCTGCTGCGGTCTCCGCCGCAGCCCCTGCCGCAGTCGTATCGCGCTCTTCAGACGATCTGGACGCAGCGGCAGAGGAAAATATTCAGGTTCTGGGGACCAACCACACCTATACGGCGCCTGCCGTTGAGGTCTGGGGGAAAAGCCCCGTGGCGCTCAAGGACGTGCCGCAGTCCATTTCGGTCATCACCCAGCAGCGTATGGAAGATTCCAACATGCTGACGATGGCGGATGCGATGCGGCAGATCAACGGGATTCGCGTCTTTCCCGGCTCTACGGCCAATTCCAATTATTATTCACGCGGATATCAGCTCACGACGTCGATTGATGGGACGCCCAACGCTGCAGGAACGCTGAACAACGCGGCCTTTGATCTGTCAATGTATGACAGGATCGAGGTGCTTCGTGGCTCCTCCGGTCTGTTGCAGGGCGGAGGCGGCGCGGGTGGCGTGGTCAACCAGGTGACGAAAAAGCCTGGTATGGACTTCGCTGCGGGCGGGTCGGCCAGCGTGGGCAGTTTTGACAATTACCGGGTGGATACGGATATCACCATTCCGCTGAACCGCTCCAAGACGGTGCGTTTCCGGACGGCCGACCTGTATCAGGACAACCATTTTTTCTACAAATACTCCCATTCGCGCAAATGGCAGGCCTATGGCGCGCTGGAGTGGGATGTTACGCCCACGACGACGTTCATGGTCTCTCATGCTGCCCAGCAGCAGGACATTACGGCACCTTATTATGGTCTGCCGCTGACCACGGCCAATACGCTGTGGTCCGGCAACCGGGATGCGAACCCGAGCCAGAGCTGGGGGTATTCGAACTACATGACGCAGCAGACGATTGCGTCCATCACCCAGAAGCTCTGGGGGGACTGGACGGCGACGGCCCGCGCCACGTTCTATGACCAGGACTACAATATTTTCTATAACGAGCCCTGGAACAAGATCAGTCCCACGACCGGAAAGCTTCAGTACCGGGATCAGGGGATTGCCAAATACAGAGGCTCCAACACGTCCCGCTCCGCGGATGTGTATGCTCAGGGCAGTTTCAAGCTGCTCAACAGGACGCATCATGCGCTGTTCGGGTTCAACTACAATTCCTATGAGCAGATTACGCAGTATGCGAATGTGAACTGCAACAATATCTACAACAATATCAGCCTCGAAAACACCAATGCCGTTCCCCAGCCTCCGGCAAGCTGCTTTGATTACAAGCAGAATGCCGATGGATACGGGACGGATGACTATGCCTATCAGTGGGGGTTCTATGGTCAGCTTCGGCTGGAGGTGATCCGGCACCTGTCCCTGATTCTGGGTGGGCGTGTTTCACGCTACTATGAGAAGCTTCAGAAGATTTCTCCTGCCCCGAAGGGGGAGTGGGTCAATCAGGCTGATCTGCGCGGGCAGCTCACCCCCTATCTGGGAACGGTTTACCAGATCACGCCGAACATCTCATGGTATGCCAGTTATGCCAGCATTTTCACGCCGGCCGTCGGCAGGCAGACCTATGGTGGGGGCGGTCTTGCGCCACAGGAAGGCAATCAGGTCGAGACCGGGTTCAAGGCGGAATATTTCCGCGGACGCCTGAACATCTCGTCCGCGCTGTTCCGGATGGAAAGCATCAACCAGCCGGTGCAGGATCCATATCACTCGCAGTTCTACGTCACGACCGGTCCGATCCGCCGTCAGGGCTGGGAAGCGCAGGTTGATGGCCAGATCCTGCCGGGGCTCGACGTATCCATTGGGTATACCTATCTGGATACGAAGGTTTCGAACTCGAAGGTCAGCGACTTCGGGGGTGTTTTCTCACCGCACCACATGTTCAAGTCCTGGGTACATTACAATGTCCAGGATGGTTTTCTCAAAGGCCTGAACGTGGGGGCGGGAATTAATGCGAACAGCAATCTGCGCGGCAGTTACGCCACGACCATCCAGGGCGGTTACATGACTCTGGATGCCATGGCGGGGTATCGGTTCAACCGCCACCTGCGGCTTCAGCTTAACGCAACAAACCTGACCAACCGGTATTATTACGAGCGTGCCAGCGGTCAGTGGCAGTTCAACTTCCCGGCTGCCCCGCGCAGCTTCATGGCGACGCTTCGTGCAAACTACTGACGACGCAACCCCGCCACATTCCCTTGCGGACTGGAAGGTTCTTTTTCCTTACTGGAAGTCCGAAGAGAAGTGGTGGGCCTGGTCCCTTCTGGGCGGGACCATCGGGCTGTCCGTGCTCTACGTTCAGTCCGCCGTCTGGTTCGGGGCCTGGTATCACCGGTTTTTCGATGCGTTCTTTGCAGGAGAGGTCGGGCGCTGTCTGGGGATGCTGCCGTTTTACCTTCTGGTGACGCTCGGCTCCGTGGGGGTTCATGCGACCCAGACCTATCTGACGCAGGTTCTCTCGATGCGGTGGCGTCTGTGGAACACGAAAGTCTATCTGCGGCAGTATCTGTCGGAAGAGGCATATTACCGGCTTGAACATGGCCCGAACCGGGCCGACAACCCCGACCAGCGTATTGCGGACGATCTGTCCCAGATGACGGTCCAGACGCTCAAACTGGGGCTGGACGCCATTGATGCGGTGACCACGCTGCTGTCTTTCGCGGTCGTTCTTTGGAACATCGGAGGGGTATTGTCCTTCGACTGGCATGGTCATCATTTCCACATTCCCGGCTATCTTTTTCTGGGAGCGGTCCTCACGTCGCTGGTGGCTTCCGGGATACTGGAGCGCTTCGGCGCGCCGCTGATCGGTGCGAACTACCGACAGCAGCATTTCGATGCCGATCTGCGTGCCGGGCTGATGGATGTGCGGCGTAATTCGGAGCAGATCGCCTTTTATGGGGGCGAAAATGCCGAGCAGTTGCGGTTGTCCGGCTATCTGACCCATATCGCCACCAACTGGCGCACCGTTGTGCGGTATACGTGGCGGGTCAATTTCATCAGCGAGTTTTATACCGGAGTCGCAACGATACCGCTCTGGCTGATGCTGGCCCCCAAAGCGATGGCTCATGCCCTGAGTTTCGGGCTCTATTCGCAGATCAATTCGGCCTATACGCAGGTCCGGATCAGTCTGGAATGGTTCATTTTCAATTATGCCGATCTGGCGACCCTGCGTTCGGTGCTTCAGCGTCTGGGCGAGTTCGAGCGGGTTGTCAGTCAGTCGTCCCGGAGCGGGATTGTACGTTTCGCTTCCGAAACACCTGTCGTGCAGATTCGCGACCTGACGCTGGACCGGCCGGATGGGGCGCCGATTGCGCGGATTGGCGATCTGACAATACAGGCTGGCGAACGCTGGCTGGTGCGTGGGCCGTCCGGTTCCGGAAAAAGCACCTTTTTGCGTGCGCTGGCCGGGCTGTGGCGTCACGGGCGAGGAGAGGTCTCTTTCAATATGAGACAGGCCATGTTTCTGCCCCAGCGCAGTTATGTTCCGTCCGGGACCCTGCGTCAGGCGCTGAGCTATCCCGCGACGCCAGACCATTACGACACAGCGTTCTGTCAGCAGGCTCTGGAAGCCGTCAATCTGGCGGGATACGGCCATCGGCTGGATGAAGCTGCGGACTGGGGGGCTGTGCTGTCTCCGGGCGAGCAGCAGCGTCTGGCGGTGGCGCGGGCGTTGCTGTTCCGGCCTGCAATCCTGTTTCTGGACGAGGCGACGTCTGCTCTGGACGACGTCAATGAACGTCGTCTTTACGAGGCCCTTCTTTTCTTTTTGCCCCACACCACATGCGTCAGTGTGGCGCATCATGATGCGCTGCGTGTTTTTCATGATCGCGAGATTGTTCTCGGGAGTGGAAAAGCTGCTTTTTCTGCACTTGAAAAATAGGGGTATGGGGTATATTTCTTGTGGAGCTTTCCTCCCGTCTTCCTAGCCGACAGGACCCTTTCCAGATGTCAGAAACGATCAGTTTCCCCGTCGGCGGCATGACCTGCGCCGCCTGTGCCGCGCGGATCGAAAAAGTCCTCAACCGTCAGGAGGGCGTCAGTGCGACCGTTAATTTCGCCTCCGAACGTGCGCAGGTCGCTTTTGAAAATGCCTCCTCCTCCATCGAGACTGTTGTGGCCGCCGTGCGCCGCGCGGGCTTTTCCGTGGACGAGCAGAGCCTTGACCTGTCGCTGTCGGGCATGACCTGTGCGGCCTGTGCGGCGCGGATCGAAAAGATCCTGAACCGTCAGCCTTCCGTGCAGGCCAGCGTCAATTTCGCGGCTGAGCGGGCGCATATCAATTATATTTCTGGCGTGGTCGAGCCGGCGTTTCTGATCGGGAAGATCGAGAAGGCCGGTTTTGGCGCAACAAGACTGGACGAGGGAACGCGGGAAGACCCGAAGGCCAAGCGCGAGGCCATCTGGAAGCGGGAGCGCAACCGGTTCATCCTGACGCTCGTCCTGTCCCTTCCGCTCTTTGCCGAGATGATCGGCATGTTCTTCGGGCGCATGATCGTACCGGTTCCAGTGCAGTTTCTGTTCGCCACGATCGTGCAGTTCGTGTGCGGGGCGCATCTGTATCGCAGGGCCTGGAATGCGGTGCGAGGCGGTTCGGCCAATATGGATGTGCTGGTCGTTCTTGGGACGTCTATCGCCTGGCTGTTCAGTGCGGTTGTTGTGGTGTTCGGGCTGCATCAGCATGTCTATTTCGAAGCCAGTGCGTCCATCATCACGCTGATTTCGCTCGGCAAGCTCATGGAAACGCGGGCCAAGAACCGGACCAGCGCCGGGATCGAAAGCCTGCTTCAGCTTCAGCCTCAGATTGCGCATGTCGAGCGTGACGGCGTGATCGTGGACCGGGCCGTGGCGGACATGCATGTCGGCGATATTTTCGTCGTGCGTCCTGGTGAAAGTGTGCCGGTGGACGGAGAGGTCCTTGAAGGGGCGTCCGAAGTCAACGAATCCATGCTGACGGGTGAGAGCGTGCCGGTTCTCAAGGAAGCCGGGCAGGACGTGTTTGGCGGGACGATGAACGCCAATGGGGCGCTGCGTGTCAGGGCCACGGGCGTTGGCGCGGATACCGCACTGGCGCGGATCGTGAAAATGGTCGAGCAGGCGCAGGGCTCCAAGGCGAATGTGCAGCGTCTGGCCGATCGGGTTTCGGGTATTTTCGTCCCGGCCGTTATCGGGATTGCGGTGCTGACGTTCCTGATCGGCTGGGCTGTGACCGGATCTGCGGTCTGGAGTCTCGTTTCTGCCGTGTCCGTTCTGGTCATTGCCTGCCCGTGTTCGCTGGGTCTGGCCACGCCGACGGCCATCATGGTGGGGACGGGGCGTGGCGCACAATCCGGTATTCTGTTTCGCAATGCCGATGCGCTGGAGCGGGCCGAAAAGCTGAAGACCATTATTGTCGACAAGACCGGTACCCTGACCCTGGGGCGCCCGACTGTTGCGGTGGTTCATCCGGCAGCGGGTATTCCCGTGGATACGCTTCTGGGCGTTGCTTACGCCCTTGAGCACAACTCGGAGCACCCGCTGGCCCGGGCGATCGTGGACTATACGCAGAGCAATGGTGTCAGCGCGTCTGTAGCAGCAGAGGGTTTTGAAGCTGTTCCCGGCAAGGGCGTTATTGCCCGGATCGACGGGCAGGAAGCACGGCTGGGGTCTCCTGCTTTCATGCAGGACAGCGGGCTGGACCTGTCGTCCCTGCCGGTCGCCGCGCTGGAAAGCGAAGGCAATACCGTCATTGCCGTAGCGCGGGCCGGAGAGGTTCTGGGCATCATCGCGCTGGCGGATGAACTGCGGACCGATGCCGTGACGACCGTGCAGGCTCTGAAAGCGCGCGGCATTCGTGTTGTGATGCTGACGGGCGATAACGAACGCGCGGCTTCGGTCGTGGCGCGACAGGTCGGTGTGGATGAGTATCTGGCAGGCGTTCTGCCAGAGCACAAGGCCGAAGGCGTGGCGAAATACCGTGCTCAGGGCGATCTGGTGGGCATGGTGGGCGATGGCATCAACGATGCGCCTGCTTTGGCAGCGGCAGATGTCGGATTTGCCATCGGTGCCGGGTCTGCCGTGGCACTCGATACGGCGGATGTCGTGTTGATGAAAAGCGAAATGACCGGGGTTCTGGACGCAATTTCCCTGTCCAGCGCTACCCTGTCCAAGATCCGGCAGAACCTGTTCTTCGCCTTCATTTACAACATTCTGGGCCTGCCGCTGGCGGCATTCGGCATGTTGAATCCGATCGTGGCGGGGGCGGCCATGGCCATGAGTTCTGTCTCGGTGGTGAGCAATTCCCTGTTGCTCAACCGCTGGAAACCTTCCGGCCGTCAGGCCTGAGGGCGTCTGCTCCGGGTTACTGGACCCGGAGCGGCAGCCGCCTTCTGGCGAAATCGAGCATGGCTGTTGCGCCATGCTCCCACAGGCCCAGCGGTTCGCTGCTGCCGATATGGCCCGCAGCGCCGGCTTCCAGAAAATCCGACTGCCAGTGTCCGGCCAGTTCGCGCGCGCGGGGCAGGGATAGCCAGGGATCGTTGCTGCTGGCCATGACGGCCGAGGCGGCGGGCAGAGGCGTTGCAGGCAGGGGGCCGAACGCACGGATGAGCGCGACATCCGGATGTGTCGTCTGGTCGATATCGGCCGGGGCCACCAGAAAGGCTCCGGCAACGCGCCGCCCGCCATGACGTGTCAGCCATTTTGCGGTCAGCACGGCGCCGAGACTGTGTGCGATCAGGAAAGCCGGGCGTGTTGAGGTTTCGACAGCCTCCGTCAGGGCGGCTTCCCAGTCTGCGGGATCTGGTGTTTCCCAGTCCTTCTGATGCAGGCGGCGCAGGCCGTAAGCCTGCTCCCAGTGTGACTGCCAGTGATCCGGGCCCGAGCCGAACAGGCCCGGCACCAGAAGCAGATCGACCTGCTGTCCGAGGGTGTGGAATGCTCTGGCGATGTTGGGCTGCGCCGTCCCGGGCAGGCCATGCGTGGCCCAGGCGGGATCGAAAGATGTGGGACGGCCGGAAAACAGGTTCATGACGTTATCTCCTCTCAGCCCTCCCGACTCTTCTTCAAGAGACCGGAACAGGATTCGAGTTTAATAACGAACATATATGGATATTAAATAAAATAACTTTATAAAAAAGTTATTTTGCGACTCTCAGGACAGGCCGTCGAAAAGCTGCGTGGAGAGATACCGTTCCGCGAAGGACGGCACGATCGCCACGATCGTCTTGCCGCGGCTGGACGGCTTGCGGGCCAGTTCCATTCCGGCAAACAGGGCAGCGCCCGAGGATATGCCGATGGGGATGCCTTCAACCGCCGCACAGAGGCGCGCGGTGGCAACGGCTTCCTGTTCGGAGACTTCGAAAACGCCATCCAGCGCCTTGAGGTCCAGAGTATCGGGTTCAAATCCCGGCCCAATGCCCTGAATACCATGCGGGCCGGGTTCGTCTCCGTGCAGGATCGCGCTTTCGCGCGGTTCCACGCCGTAGATCTTGATGGATTTTCGATGTTTCTTCAGGCCGTGAGCAATGCCGGAGGCCGTGCCGCCCGTTCCCAGACCGGCGACGACCATATCGACCTTGCCTGCCGTATCTTCCCAGATTTCCTGAGCCGTCGTCTCTTCATGTACGGCGGGATTGGCGTCGTTTTCGAACTGGCTCGGCATCCAGGCGTCGGGGAGGGTGCGGTTGAGCTGTTCGGCGCGTTCGATCGCACCGGCCATACCGCGGGCGGCGGCGGTCAGTTCGGTTTCCGCACCCATCAGGCGCAGCATCTTGCGACGTTCGGTCGACGCATTTTCCGGCATGGTCACGATCAGCCTGTAGCCAAGCGCCACGGCGGCAAAGGCTAGCGAAATGCCGGTATTGCCCGATGTCGGCTCGATCAGGACCGTGCGGCCCGGCGTAATGAGGCCGCGCGCTTCGGCATCCCGCAGCATGGCCACGCCGATGCGGTCCTTGACGGAACCGAGTGGGTTGAAGAATTCCAGTTTGAGGAGCAATCGCCCGTTGAGATGCTCACGCTGGGTCAGGTGAGGCAGCGCGACCAGCGGGGTGCCTCCTACCGTTTCCAGAAAAGAGTTGAAAACGCGTCCCCGGGGGGCTGCATAACCCTCGAACGGGGCGGGGGACAACGGAACCTTCTTGCTCATGATTTCCACTTAACATGGAAAACGGGGGGAAGGGCAGACGGTAAATGATGGGGTTTGCGACAACATATAAATAACTTAACTAAAACGTATTTACAGATATCACATCATGTTCATACGTTATATGTTGACGCTGCGTGTCCGGGTGTCGTATTCGACATTCTGAAGTGACGTCCACAGAAACAGGGCCAGTCGGTCGATGATGTGTCGAATGTGTAGCTCGCAGCAATCGCGCTGCTTCTTTTCAGGTCCGGAGGCATTTGCCTCCGGCATGTCACAACGCCTGACATAGAATTGTCGGGCTCTTTCTTCAGGGTCCGGCATCATGCTTGGTTCAACCATTATCGAAATCAACGGCGTCTTTCTCGGCGCGGCCATTCTGGTCAGCAGCAGCGGGAAACGGCGCTTTTATGCCGCGCATGACAGCGTGCGTGCGCTTCATAATGAACTCCTTCCCGATCTGGGGACGCTCCAGCAGCGCATTCGTCTGCATGTGCGCAAACCGGCCCTCGATCTCGCCTGATTGCGAAGAGCCTCTTCTGTCCGGGTGGTTTCGTGCTGTAGAACAGGAAACAACGCAAACCGGAACGAATGGGAGCAGGCGTGGAAGGAAGTTACCGGCGGGTTGTCCGCGCTGTTTTCACGCGACGTGACGGTGCTTTTGCGGCCCTGCTTCTGGCTTTCATCATTGTTGCTTGCCTGTCTGCCCCGCTTTATGCCGCGCTGAACGACGTCGAGCCGTTCTCGTCCGATATTGCGGGAACCACGATCCGTAATGGACAGCGCGTCGATCTGATGCAGCCGAATGACAATCCGCTGCATCTGGGCCTCAGCCCGATTGGGCCGGACTGGCGGCCGGGGCCTTATGTGCTGGGCGCGGATTCGCAAGGGCGGGATGTGGCGGCGCGTGTGCTTTATGGCGGCCGCAATTCGCTTCTGATTGCATCGTCCTCCGCACTGTTCTGTCTGTGTCTGGCGGCGTGTCTGGGGATTTGCGCGGGATATTTTGGCGGTTGGATTGACCTGATCCTGTCGCGTATTCTGGACATGCTCTGGGCGATCCCGGTCTATCTGTTTGCGATTTCACTGTCCGTCGTCACGGTCGGACATGGAATCCGGCTTGGGTTCATCACCATCGGCGCGGATAATCTGCTGATTCCGATTGGAATTATTGCGCTGGTTTATGTGCCCTATGCGGCCCGGCCTTTTCGGGCGCGGGCGCTGAGTCTGTCGCAGGCGGGTTTTGTGATGGCGGCTCGGGGGATGGGCGCGTCAGATTTTCGCATTCTGTGGCGGGAGATCCTGCCGGGACTGATGCCGACCATGGCCGTGCTCGCGCCTCTGGTGATGGCGTTGTGCATGCTCGCGGAATCCGCGCTGTCGTTCCTGTCGCTCGGTGTGCAGGCTCCGGCGGCATCGTGGGGAACGATCATTCAGGACGGCGAAGGGCTGCTCTATACGCGCCCTGCGGTGGCGATTGCTCCGGGCGTTGCGATCGTGTTGACTGTTCTGGCGCTGAATGTTCTGGGCAATGCACTGCGGGACCAGATTGATCCGAAAGGCGGGGCCTGATGATCCGGAGTTTTGCGTCCCGGACCGGGCAGATGCTGCTGGTCATTTTCGGGATTTCCGTTCTGGTGTTCGCGATTTTCTTTGCCACGCCGGGCGCGGATCCGACGGCGCGGATTGCCGGCCGCGGGGCCAGTCCGCAGGTCGTAGCGCGCATCCGGGCGGAGTATGGTTTCGACCGTCCGCTGCCGGCGCAGTATGCGACGATGATGCAGAAACTGTTCGTCAGTCGGGATCTGACGTCTTTCGTCAATCACGGTCAGCGCGTTGTGCCTGAAGTGTTGCAGGCGGCCCCGGTGACGCTTTCGCTTGTGCTGTGGGCCGCGTTTTTCTGGGTTAGCGGGTCACTGGTGTTCGGGATTGCTGCGGCTGTGCTGCGCGACAGCTGGGTGGACCGGCTCCTGATGGTTCTGGGGCTGATTGGTCTGTCTATGCCGGTGTTCTGGCTGGGCGAGGTCGTCAATCTCGTCACGCAGAGCCGTTGGCATGACACGTTTCTGTTCCGCTGGGTGCCGCCGCTCGGATATGTGCCGTTTTCGCAGAGCCCCTGGGGCTGGGCGAAGGCGCTGTTCCTGCCCTCTTTGACGCTGGCCGTATGTTTTATCGGTCTGTATGCGCGGGTCCTGCGCTCCGAACTGCTAACGGCGATGGGCGAGGATTCCATCCGTACAGCGCGCGCCAAGGGGGCGGGGCCGGTTCGGGTGTGGCTGTGGCATGGCCTGCGGTTGTCTTGGCTGAGTTATGTGTCGCTGTTCGGGCTGGATTTCGCGCAGCTTCTGGGGGGCGGCGCGCTTCTGACGGAAGTCGTGTTCGCCATGCCGGGCGTGGGGCGGCTGACCTATCAGGCTCTGGCGACGCTCGATCTGCCGCTTATCATGGCGACGGTCATGTATGCCGCTGTTTTCGTCGTCATCGCCAATGCATTGGTGGACGGGCTGTATGCCCTGCTGGACCCGCGGATCAGGGAGGGACGGCATGGACGCTGAAGTGCTTCTGAAGCTGCATCACCTGCATCTGGAACTGCCGAACGGAACAGCGCTGCTGGAAGACGTGTCTCTAAGCGTGCGGCGCGGGGATGCGCTGGGCGTGGTGGGGGAGTCCGGGTCGGGGAAGAGCCTGACGGCGATGAGTGTCATGGGGCTGCTGCCGGGTCTGAAAGCTTCGGGGGCCATCCGTTTCGAGGGCTGCGAACTTCTGGGGATGAAGGATCGGGAGTGGCGGCGTCTGCGCGGTGCGGGCATGGCCATGATCTTTCAGGACCCGATGACGGCGTTCCTGCCCGTTCGCTCCATTGGTGCGCAGATTGATGAACAGATTCGCCTGCACGAGCGCCTCAGCCGCCGTGAGGCGCGAGCGCGGACCGTGGCTCTGCTGGGGCGGATGGGGGTGCCTGATCCGGAAGCCGCGGCAAAGCGCTATCCGCACCAGCTTTCGGGCGGTCTGCGCCAACGCGCCATGATCGCAATGGCGCTGTCCTGTGGCCCCGCGCTTCTGATCGCGGATGAGCCGACCACGGCCCTTGATGTCACGGTGCAGGCACAGATCCTGACATTGCTGTGCGAAATCCGCGACAGCGGGGCCGGTGTGATGCTGATTACGCATGACATGGGCGTCGTGGCGCAGACCTGCACGCATGTGGCGGTCGTGTATTCCGGGCTTGTCGTGGAGCAAGGACCAGTCGCAGCGGTCATGGCGCGGCCGCTGCATCCTTATACGCAGGCGTTGCTGGAGGCGATCCCGCCGCTGGATGGACCGAGACCTGATGCGCTGCCCACCATTCCGGGGCGTCCGCCGGCTCCGGATGCGCGGCCTGAAGGGTGTGTTTTCGCGCCGCGCTGCCGCTTCGTGCGGCCGGACTGTGCCGTGCGTCCTGCTTTGCGTGAACCGGAAGAAGGGCGGCGCGTGGCCTGCGTGCTGTACGACGCATGACCATTCTTCTTGAAGCGAAAAACCTCAGCAAACACTACCGTCTGTCACACGGGGAGACCCTGCGGGCCGTGAGCGATGTGTCGCTGGCCGTGCATCGCGGGGAGGCTCTGGCGCTGGTCGGGGAGTCCGGCTGTGGCAAGTCCACGCTGGGCCGGACGCTGATCGGGCTGGGGGCGCCGAGTTCGGGCGAGGTGTTCTTTGAAGGCGAGCGGATTTCCGGCCTGTCGGACCGATCGTTGCGCCGCTGGCGACCCCGGATGCAGATGGTGTTTCAGGACTCGTCCTCGACGTTCAATCCGCGCCGGACCATCGGCGACACGCTGGCGGAACCGATGCGGATCCATGGACGGACCGGCATTGCGGAGAGGATCGGGACGCTTCTGGAGCAGGTTGGTCTGTCGTCGTCCGTTCTGTCCCGGTATCCGCATGAGTTCTCGGGCGGTCAGCGGCAGCGTCTGAACATTGCGCGTGCGTTGATGCTGGGGCCGGATCTTCTGGTCGCGGATGAACCGACTTCCGCGCTCGATGTGTCGGTGCAGGCGCAGATCGTGAACCTGCTGCGGGAATTGCGCAATTCGCTGGGTGTGGCGTGTGTGTTTATCTCCCATGATTTGGCGGTCGTGCGGCAGATGGCGGACCGGATTGCCGTCATGTATCTGGGGCGGATTGTGGAGGAAGGGGATGTGCTGGCTGTTCTGGAAGCCCCGGCCCACCCTTATACGCGGGCATTGCTGAACGCGGTGCCACGCCCGGACCGGCCGTTGCCTCCGCCGCTCAAAGGCGATGTTCCGAGCCCGATCCATCCGCCGCAGGGCTGTGCGTTTCATACGCGCTGTCCGTTGGCCCAGCCGCGCTGTTCGCAGGAGCGCCCGGAACTCCACAGGATCGCGGAAGGCCGGACAGTCGCCTGCCATTATCCCCTGCTCTAGAAAAGGCAACGCTTCGTTCCGATCTTGGATATAGACGGCAACGCCTGCGGTGCGGCACAGAAGGCTGCACGCCCCCTCGTATTTTTGCCCGAGATCCCGCCCGATGCGCCAGACTGTCCGTTTTTATCTGGGGGAAGACCTCTGCACGCTCAGGGATCTGTCCCCGACGCTCACCCTGCTGGACTGGCTGCGCGACCGTGGCCGGACCGGCACCAAGGAAGGCTGCAATGAAGGCGATTGCGGGGCCTGTACGGTGCTGGTCGTCCGGCTTGAAGACGGGCGGCTGAACTGGCGGGCGGTCAATGCCTGCATTCAGTTCGTCAGCATGCTGGACGGTGCACAGGTCTTTACGATCGAGGATCTGGGCACGCCGGATGAGCCGCATCCCGTGCAGACGGCCATGGTCGAGCAGCATGGCTCGCAGTGCGGGTTCTGTACGCCGGGTTTTGTCATGTCGATGGCGGCCTATCGAAAGACTGAAGGGGCCAAGGCGGACGATCAGGCCATTGATGACGCACTGGCCGGAAATCTATGCCGCTGCACCGGCTATGCGCCGATCGTGCGGGCCATGAAACAGGCGATGGCGGCGGGGCCGGACCGTTTCGATGCGCAGGTGGAGGTGATCGCCGGACGTCTGACGGCGTTGCAGGACGGCGAGAGCGTGCGGCTTGAATGGCCGGAGGGTACGCTCAGTATCCCGGCGTCCGCGGACGATCTGGCGGAGATCCTGCTGGCCGATCCGGAGGCGACGATTGTTGCGGGGGCCACGGATGTGGGGCTTTGGGTGACGAAGGGGATGCGTCGCCTGAAGCATGTCGTGCCCATCGGGCGCGTTCCCGAACTGCGCAGCCTGACCAGAACCCCTGAAGGACTGCGGATCGGGGCAGCGGTGACGTATCAGGACGCGCGCCCGGCCATTGCGGAACTGCTGCCGGATGCGGGGGAAATGATCCGGCGTCTGGGCTCTACGCAGGTGCGGAACAGTGCGACGGTGTGTGGGAATATCGCGAATGGCTCCCCGATCGGGGATGGACCGCCGATGTTCATTGCGGCCAATGCGACGCTGCATCTGCGGCGCGGGGCGGAGCGTCGGTCTATTGCGCTGGAAGACTATTTCATCGCTTACGGAAAGCAGGACCGGCAGCCCGGCGAGTTCGTGGAGGCCCTGATCATTCCTGAGCCTGCGCGGGGTGCGCAGTTCCGTGCCTACAAGATTTCCAAGCGCTTCGATCAGGACATTTCCGCCGTTCTGGGCGCTTTCATGATCGAGACGGACGATCAGGGCCGGATCACTGTGGTCAGGCTGGCCTATGGCGGCATGGCCGCGACCCCGAAGCGGGCATCGGGTGCGGAAGCTGCACTGATTGGGCGGGTCTGGGATCAGGACGCGCTGGAGGCGGCACGATCGGCGATTCTGGAAGATTTCGCCCCGCTGACCGATATGCGGGCGAGTGCCTGGTATCGGCAGACCGTGGCCGCCAACCTGCTGACGCGGTTTTTTGAAGAAACGACGGGCTGCGGTCAGGCGCGTCTTGCCCGGACGGGAGGGCTGGCGCATGTCTGATCTCGTTCCGGGGGCCGCTTCGACCAGCATGAAGCATGAAAGCGCGCTGCTGCATGTGACGGGGCAGGCGGCGTATATTGATGACCTGCCTGAACCACGCGGCACGCTGCATCTCGTGCCGGGGCTGAGCACGAAGGCTCATGCGCGGATCGTATCGATGGATCTGGGTGCCGTCCGCGCCGCGCCGGGCGTCGTTTGCGTGCTGACGGCGGATGATGTGCCGGGGGAGAACCAGATCAGTCCGGTTCACCGGGAAGACGAACCGCTTCTGGCGACGGATCATGTCCATTTCTGGGGGCAGACGATGTTCGCCGTGGTGGCGACCTCGCGTCAGGCGGCGCGTCAGGCCGTGCGTCTGGCGAAAATTGAATACGAAGAAAAGCCCGCGATCCTGAACATCGCGCAGGCGCGGGAGAATGGCAGCCCGATGGTCTGGCGCTCCCTGACCATGCAGCGGGGGGATGTGGAGCGTGGTCTGAAAGCCGCGCCGCGCCGTCTGTCGGGGCAGATCGAGATTGGCGGGCAGGAGCATGTCTATCTGGAAGGGCAGGCCGCGCTCGCCCAGCCTGGAGAGGCCGGGGAAATGCGGGTCTGGTCCTCCACGCAGCATCCGTCCGAGACGCAGCATCTGGTGGCGGCCGTGTTGGGGCGGCCGCATCATCTGGTCACGACGGAAGTGCGGCGCATGGGTGGTGCGTTCGGCGGTAAGGAGACGCAGGCCAATGCATGGGCCTGTCTGGCCGCCATCGCTGCCGACCGGACGGGGCAGGCCGTCAAGGCGCGTCTGGACCGTGATGATGACATGATGGCGACCGGGAAGCGGCATGACTTCCTGATCGACTATGACGTCGGCTTCACCGATGAGGGCGATATTCTGGCCGTGGACATGGTTCTGGCGGCGCGGTGCGGCTGGGCGGCGGATCTGTCTGGGCCGGTCACGGACCGAGCTCTGTTCCATGCCGACAATGCCTATTTCTATCCCGATGTGCGGCTGAAATCCGAACCCTTGCGGACCAACACCCAGTCCAACACAGCTTATCGCGGTTTTGGCGGGCCGCAGGGGATTGTCGCGGCGGAGCGCGTGATCGAGGAAGTTGCGTTTGCGACCGGGCTTGATCCCGTGGCGGTCCGATTGCGGAATGTTTACGGGACCGGGACGCGTAATCTTACGCCGTATCATATGACAGTCGAGGACTCGATTACGGCCGAGATCCTGACAAAGCTGGTCGCGCGCTGTGATTATCAGGCGCGCAAGGCCGAAATCCGGGCGTTCAACCGCACCAGCCGCATCATCCGTCGCGGCATTGCGCTGACGCCGGTGAAGTTCGGCATTTCCTTTACCGCCACGCATTACAATCAGGCCGGCGCGCTGGTGCATGTCTATACGGACGGCTCGGTTCAGGTGAACCACGGCGGGACGGAAATGGGGCAGGGGCTGCACACCAAGATGGTGCAGATCGTCCTGCGCGAATTCGGCCTGACGGCGGATCGCGTCCGCATCACGGCGACGACGACCGGGAAGGTTCCGAATACGTCCGCCACGGCGGCGTCTTCGGGGGCGGATTTGAACGGCATGGCGGTGCTGGATGCGGTGCGCAAGATCAAGAATAGGATGATCGTCTTTGCCGCTGAGAAGTGGGACATGGCGGCCGAAGACATCCATTTCGGGCCCGATGGCGTGCATGTCGGCGCGGAGGTCATGACCTTTCAGCAGCTTGCCTGGCAGGCCTATTTCGCGCGGGTGTCGCTGTCTTCGAACGGGTTTTACAAGACGCCGAAGATTTCCTGGAATCCTGAGACCGGGCGCGGGCGGCCGTTTTTCTATTTCGCCTATGGCGCGGCCTGTGCGGAAGTGTCGGTCGATCTGCTGACGGGCGAGCACAGCATTGACCGCGTGGATATCCTGCATGATGCCGGGCAGTCCCTGAATCCGGACATTGATATCGGGCAGATCGAGGGCGGGTTCGTGCAGGGGGCTGGCTGGCTCACGACGGAGGAACTGGTCTGGGACGGAGGCGGGCGTCTGCGGACCCATGCGCCCAGCACCTATAAGATCCCGGCCTGTTCCGACCGGCCGCGGATTTTCAATGTGGAATTGCTGGAGAACGCGCCCAACCGGGAGGAGACTATTTTCCGTTCCAAGGCCGTTGGAGAGCCGCCCTTTGTGCATGGGGTTGCGGTTTTACAGGCTATTTCAGACGCGATCGCCAGTCTGGACGACTACCGGATCTGTCCGAAACTCGATGCACCGGCCACGCCTGAGCGGGTTCTGAAAACCCTGATGGCATTGCAGGATCGGGCTGGCTGACATGCTGGCGGATGTTCTGCGCTGGCGGCGGGACGGGCAGGAGATTGTGCGCCTGACCGTCATTCGTGCCCTGGGCTCGACGCCACGTGAAGAGGGGGCATTCATGCTCCTGACCCGAACCGAACAGACCGGCACGATCGGCGGCGGGCGTCTGGAATGGGATTGCATGGCGGAAGGGCGTGCACTTCTCGCTTCGGGCGGGGCACCGGTCGAGCGCCATATTCCGCTGGGTCCGGCCATTAACCAGTGCTGCGGCGGCGCTGTGACGATCCGCATCGCGCGCGTGGAGGATGCCGGGGCTCTTGAGGCGGAAATCTGCGCGGAGCGGGAGAAACTGCCGCAACTGCTGCTGTTTGGTGCGGGGCATGTCGGACGGGCGTTGGCGCGCGCGCTGGCGCTTCTGCCGCTGCGGCTGGTTTGGGTGGATGCGCGTGAAGAAGAGTTCGGCATCGTGCCATCCGGGGTGGAGGTGCATGTCACGGACCGCTGGGAAGGGCTGCTGCAAGCAGCACCTGCCGGATCGGGCGTGCTGGTTCTGACCCAGAGCCATACGCTGGATGCGCTCATCACGGGGGCCGCGCTGGAGCGGGGCGACCTGCGCTATGTCGGCATGATCGGGTCGCGCACCAAGCGCAAACGGTTCGAGAGTGCGTTCCGCCAGGTCGACATTCCGCAGGAGCAGATCGACCGTCTGGTCTGTCCGATCGGGGATTTCGGGGTGCGGGACAAGCGCCCGGAGGTGATCGCTACATTCGTGACGGCTGAAGTCGCTGCCCGTATGCTGTGCGGGGCAGATTCGCCTCAGGTTTCGGAGAGTGTCATTTCAGATACCAATAATGTTACATCTCCGTCGATCCTGTCGTGAGGCTTTACGGAACAAGGGCGGAGTTTCCTCACTTTTCAGGTATCACTAAAAGTTGATGTAACGGTGGGTGCATCGTGGGCGGTCCTTCTGCTTATCCTCCCCGCATGAGCATGCAGAACCGGACGCAGCGGACTTCCGAAGTCCCGTTTTTCTCTCCAGCCGCCCCGGCAGGGCAGAGGTGGAAATCCCGGATTTCCCGTTTCTGTCAGGCAGGATTTGCACTGGGTGCATTGAGCCTGACTCTTCAGGCCGCTCAGGCGGCCCCGACGGCCAGTACGGCGCTTTCACCAGCGCTTCAGCCGGCAAACCTTCCAGCTGCAGATGCCGCTTTTGTGGACGATCTGGAAAAGCGCACGTTCAACTGGTTCTGGGAAACCGCCAATCCGAAGAACGGCCTGGTGCCGGACCGCGCACCACTGCCCAATGGGGCTGCCAGCATTGCCAGCGTCGGTTTCGGGCTGACGGCTTACGGCATTGGTGTGGAGCGTAACTACATCACGCGTCAGCAGGCCGTGGACCGGACGCTGACAACGCTGCGCTTTCTGGCCAGCCTGCCGCAGAACGATCATGTTGCGGGCGCTGCGGGTTACAAGGGGTTCTTCTATCATTTCCTTGACCCCAATACCGGTCTGCGGGTTGCAGACTGGTCCGAACTCTCCAGTATCGACACCGCGCTGCTGATGGGGGGCGTGCTGTTCTCGCAGTCCTATTTCGATCGCGACACGCCGCAGGAGAAGGAAATCCGCGACATTGCGGATCATCTGTATCGCCGGATCGACTGGACGTGGATGAAGGCGCATGGCCCCTGGCTCAGCATGGGCTGGATGCCGCCGCGCACGTTCCTGCCCAGCGACTGGAAGGGCTATAACGAAGGCCTCATCATTTATCTTCAGGCACTGGGTTCGCCGACGCACCCGCTTCCGGCCGAGACCTGGAAGGCCTGGACTGCGACCTATGAAGGGCAGTGGGGCGATTTTCAGGGGCACAAGATGCTGAATTTCGCGCCGATGTTCGGCCATCAGTACAGTGAATCCTGGATCGACTTCCGGGGCGTTCAGGATGCCTGGGACCGCGCGCATAACGTCGATTATTTCCAGAACGGCCGTGAAGCGGCCTATGCCCAGCGCGCCTATGCGCAGGCCAATCCGGGCGACTGGAAAGATTATGGCCCCAATATCTGGGGCCTGACGGCCTGTGACGGTCCGGGGGATGCGCAGCAGATCTATGACGGCAAGAAGCGCCATTATCTGGCCTACAGCGCGCGTGGCGCGGGGCGGGATTACATTCTGGATGATGGCACGATCGCACCGACGGCCGTGGGTGGGTCCATCGCCTTTGCTCCGGAAATCGCCCTGCCGGCGCTCAAGGAAATGCGCGCCCGTTACGGAGACCGGATCTACAACAAATATGGCTTCCTCGACGCGTTCAATCCGTCCTTTGCCGATCAGAAATCCTACTGGGTGGATGGGCAGCAGCTCGGGATTGATCAGGGGCCGATTCTGCTGATGCTGGAGAACTGGCGTAGCGGGCTGGTCTGGAACACCATGAAGAAAAATCCCTATCTGCGGGCCGGTCTGGAACGTGCAGGATTTGAAGGCGGGTGGATGCATACCAAGACGGCATCTTCCAAACCGGTCGGAGCTTCTCTCTGAGCCTTTGACGGATCCGGAGTTGCATCTGGTGCGTTTCTCCCCGATCACTGACGATACAGTCTCTTTGTGAAAGGAGCGCACCATGCGTCTCATTCTTGCCCTGCTTCTGCCCTGGCTTCAGTTCTTCACCATCGGCCGTCCGTTTGCCGGTCTGGTGTGCCTGCTGCTGCAGGTAACGATTATTGGCTGGATTCCGGCTGCCATCTGGTCGGTCTATGCGCTGAGCCAGTACAAGACCGATCGCAAGATCGCCTCATCCCGGGGCTAAGGCTTCGGATGTAAAAAAGGCCCCCGTTCCAGCCGGAACGGGGGCCTTTTTTATGTCGTGAGTACGGAGTTCAGCGGCCGATATCGCGCAGCTTGATACCCTGGTTGAGACGGATCTCGATGGATTCAAGGGAGACGCCCTTGGTCTCGGGGACGAAGAACAGCACCATGAAAATGAACAGTGCATTCAGCCCCGCATAGAGCCAGAAGGTGTTGGCCGAGCCCAGCGAGCTCAGCAGCCCCAGGAAGGTCGCGCCGACGACCATGTTCGTAATCCAGTTCGTGACTGTTGAGCAGGTGATGCCGAAGTCGCGTCCCTGAAGCGGCATCACTTCCGAGCACAGCACCCAGACAAGCGGTCCAGCCGAGAAGGCGAAACCTGCGATGAAGCACAGCAGGACCGCAACGGCGAGATAATGCGACAGGTCCGAGCTGCCGAGGCCGCCTGACATGATGGCGGCAAGCATGGCCAGTCCTGTGGCCATGATGGCGAACCCTGTGATCAGCATCTGGCGACGGCCCCAGCTGTCTGCGAAGGCGATCGCGATGAAAGTCGCAAGCCAGTTGACCACGCCGACGATTGCCGTACCCCACATCTGCCCGCTGGAGCCGAAGCCGACTTCCTGGAAAATGCGCGGGGCGTAGTACATCACGACGTTGATGCCCGTGAGCTGCTGTGCGATCTGAAGGCAGATGCCCAGCATGACGGCGCGGCGGAAATTCGGGTTCTCGAGGAACATGGCCAGACCGCGCTGGCGGTCATGGATCTGTCCCTGGATGTCGCGGATTTCCTGATGGGCGTGTTCGGGGTCGTGGCGCAGCTCTTTCATGATGGACAGGGCTTCTTCATGACGGCCCCGCAGCATCAGCCAGCGCGGGCTGTCGGGCAGGAAGAACGAGCCGATCAGGAAGAATATGCCCGGAATGGCCATGATCCCGAGCATCCAGCGCCATGAGCCACTGTAGGACAGGATGGCATTGGACACGAAGGCCAGAAGGATGCCGAACGTGATCATGAGCTGGTACATCGAGACGAGGCTTCCGCGGCGGCTCTCGTCCGAGACTTCGGAGATGTAGAGCGGTGCCACGAAGCTTCCGATGCCGATGGCCAGTCCAAGCATCGCGCGTCCGATGATCAGTTCGGAGACGCAGGAGGCCAGCGCACAGACCAGACCGCCTGCTACGAACAGGAACGCGCTGAAGATCAGCGCGCGGCGGCGTCCGAATGCGTAGGACATGCGTCCCGCGCCCAACGCACCCAGAGCCGCGCCGAACATCATGGAAGACACGATCCAGGACTGTTCGAAATCGGATGCGTGGAATTCGTCGCGGATGAAGCCGAGTGCACCGGAAATGACGCCTACGTCCAGCCCGAACATCAGGCCGGCGATCGCGGCCAGAATGACGGCGAACATCATGCGGCCGACCATCGGCGGTCTGGTGGCGGTGGCGGAAGAAGTGAGCACTGTGTCGCTCATGACGGGGAAACTCCGGCGACCCGCAGGGCAGGCCTGTCAGGAAAAAGCAGAAAAAAACCGGATCAGGCCAGCCTGTACCGGGAGGTGAGGGAGAGGGCTATTCTGTGACAGGCACTATGATTCGCCATCTTTAGCCCTAAACTATAACATGGAATTGGGAAAATATTCAAAATCATATGTGATAATTTTCCGGATTTTCTCTGCTGGTGCAGTTGCGCCACAGTTTTCTCCCGTCCCGTGTTTTTCGGCAAGCCCCGCGCTGCAGCATCGGACCGGCTGTTCTGCCTCCTGCCCGATGCCCGAGATGAGGCGTGACAGGATACGGGAAATGGCGGATCTGTTATGGCGTGATACAGTTCCGGCAGGAGACGTGTCCGGACGGGCAGGGCTGAGGGAGAGGGCTGATGGATCTCGTGCAGGAGACGGACAGGGAAACGGAAGCACAGATGCTGCATCCTTCTCCCTCCGGCGGTCGTGCCTCCATTCTGTGCGTTCATCTTCTGGCTCTTGCCGCGGCGGAAGGTGGGGGGGAGGCTGCCCTTCTGGTTCGGGACACGCAGGGTGTGCGCGTGCTGGGTGGGGGAGGGAGTGCGATTGCCGCCGAGGGCGCGGCCTGTCTTATGGATGGTCAGTCCCTTGGTGTGTGTACGGTATGTCTGCTGTCCGTGCGGTCCGGTGCCGTGGAGGTCTGGCTGTGTGTACGGCAGAATGCTCCGGCGCTGGAGCATGTCCGGGCCTTGTGTGCGTTGCAGGTGGACGACCTGCTGCGCGAACATGCGGCTCCTCCGACACCAGAGGAACACGCTACCCTTGAACATGCGACTGTGGAGCGGATGCAGCTCCGGATGCAGCGTGTGGCGGATACGGCGGATGTCGCGTTCTATCGCTGCGATTTTGCGATGCGAATGGTGACGGGAGATGCCCGGTTCGCCGGGCTGTGGGGGTTGGCGCCCGAGCGGCTGGCGGTGGGTGTGCCCATCGACGAACTGCTGGAGTTTCTGCATCCGGATGACCGGTTCATCTATGATGACAGCATTGAGGACGAACTGCGGGACGAGGGGGGGTACGAGCTTCGTTTCCGGATTCTGGTGCCCTCACGCTTTTCGTACCAGTCTGCGCATCCGTCTGCGGCGGAGCACGCCCCGCAGGACACCCCCATGCTCCGGCATGTGCTGCTGCGTGGCTGGCGGGAAGACGAGAGCCGCCCTGACGGGCGCCGGAGTGTCGGGCTCGCGATGGATGTCTCTTCCGCGTCGCTGACGGCAGAAGCCCTGAGATCCAGCGAATCCTTTACACGGCTGCTGCTGTCGAGCCTGCCGGACTGCATCCATATTCTCGACTGTGACGGCTGTATCCGCTTCGTCAACGAAGGGGGCGTCCGCTCCATGGAAATGGACAGCCCGATCATCATGCACGGCTTGCCCTGGGTGGATCTGTGGCGCGGGCAGCCGCGACGGCGGGCGGCTCTGGCGGTGCAGAGCGCCCTTGAAGGCGAGACGGCGCGGTTTCAGGGTTATGCCATGACCATGAAAGGCGCGCGCCGTTTCTGGGACGTGGTGGTCACGCCCGTGCTCGGTGAGGACGGGGATGTGCAGCGCCTGCTGGCGATCGGGCGCGACCTGACGGATGCCAACCAGTCTGCCGAGCGGCTCCAGCTTGCGCTCGATGCGGGCGCGATTGCCGGGACATGGATGTGGGACGACAGTACGTCGCGGATGATGGGCGATGCCAGGCTGGCTCTGACGCTGGGACTGGACCCGGCCTGTCTGCGTGAAGGCGTCATGCCCAACATCATTTACGACGCCGTGGACTCGCGGGACAGGTTCGCGGTGGTGCAGGCTGTCACGGCGGCGACGCGGCGCGGCGGAAAATGCCGTTTCGAGTTCCGGGCGGAGACGCCGGAAGGGCAGCGCTGGTTCGAGGGGAACGGGCGCTGCGATCTGGGGGATGAGGGGCGTGTGGCCCGCTTTCCCGGGATTGTTTTCGATATCGACCGGAGCAAGCGGCAGGCTTTGCGGCAGGCTGCGCTTGTCGAACTCGGGGACCAGCTCCGCGCCCTCGACGATACCAGTATGATGGAAGAAGTCGCGGCCCGGATCATCTGCCGGGAGCTGAATGCCAGCGGCGCGGGTTACGGGATGGTCAATGACGACGGAACCGGTATGACCGTCGGCGGCATTGCCGAAGCGGGACGCCCGCTTGTGGGTGTACGGATGTTTGCCGATTACGGGGAATTCCGGTCACCTCTGGGGCGGGGTGAGCCGGTTGCCATTACCGATGTCCATACGGATACCCTGACGGCGGGGTCCGGGGCGCGGTATACGGCCGAGGGGATCGTGGCGTTTCTTGCCATTCCGATTTTCAAGTTCGGGCGCTTTGTGGGGTTGATGTTCGTCTGTCATGACGTGCCGCATGTCTGGACGGATGAGGAAATCGTCTTCACGCGTGCGGTGGCGGACCGCACCCATGCGTCCATGCGTCAGGCCCGGACCCAGCAGCAGATCCGGGACCTCAATGTCATGCTTGAAGAGCGGATCCTGCAACGGACCCGCGAGCGCGACCGGCTGTGGAATATTGCAAAGGACCTGTTCGTCATCATCGACCGCCACGGCTATTACGTCGCGGTCAGCCCGAGCTGGGAAGAAATGCAGGGCTACAGGATGGACGAACTGGCCGGGCTACGGCTGGATGCGCTGTGTCATCCTGATGACAAGCGGACCGTCCGGGACACGTTCGCACGCCTTATGGAGGGCACGCCCTGGCCGGCAGCGGGGCTGGATGTGCGGATGCGGCGGCATGACGGGACCTGGCGGACCTATAACTGGAGCTGCAACGACGAAGGTGATGCGATCTATGCAATCGGACGCGATCTGACCAGACGCAACGAACTTGAGGAACAGCTCCGTCAGGCCCAGAAGATGGAGGCGGTCGGCCAGCTGACGGGCGGTCTGGCGCATGATTTCAACAATCTGCTGGCCGGGATTGGCGGAGGGCTGGAACTTCTGGGGCTGCGGATCGCGCAGGGGCGGACGGAGGGTCTGGGGCGGTACATCACGGCCTCGCAGGAGGCGGTCCGTCGGGCGGCTTCGCTGACGCACCGTCTGCTGGCCTTCTCGCGGCGACAGACCCTCGATCCGAGCCCCACGGACATGAACGTGCTGGTGCGGGGGCTCGAGAGCCTGCTGCGCGGGACGGTCGGACCAGGCATAGACCTTGTTCTGGATCTCCAGCCGGATCTGTGGCGGACGCGGGTGGACGCCAATCAGCTCGAAAACGCGATCCTCAATCTGTGCATCAATGCCCGTGACGCCATGCATGATCAGGGGAGCACGCTGCTGCTGAAGAGTGCCAACTGGATTCTGGGGGATGCGGGTTCCGTTGAAACGGCGATCCCGCCGGGCGATTATGTGGTCCTGACGGTGCAGGACGAAGGCTGTGGCATGCCCCCCGAAATTGTGCAGCGGGCCTTTGATCCGTTTTTCACGACCAAGCCGCAGGGCGCGGGAACCGGGCTGGGACTGAGCATGATTTACGGCTTTACCCAGCAGTCGGGTGGGAAGGTGGAAATCCGTTCTGCTCCGGGACACGGGACCGCCGTATCGCTCTGGCTGCCGCGCTATGAAGGACGGGAGACCCTGCGCCCCGAGCCGCCTCCGTTGCCGTCGGCGCCGCAGCCCCGTCTTCTGGAGGGGCTTCGCGTTCTCGTTGTGGATGACGAGGAGGCAGTGCGGATGATCGTGACGGATATGGTGGCGGATCTGGGGGGCATCGTTCAGGGCGCCTGCGACGGCCCGTCAGCGAAGGCACTCGTGGCGGAGGGCGCGCCGCCTTCGCTTCTCATCAGCGATATCGGGATGCCCGGCGGCATGAACGGGCGCGAACTGGGCGAGCAGATGCTGACGCGCTGGCCATCGCTCAAAGTGCTGTTCATCACAGGGTATGCCGAGCAGAACATTCTGGGAAATCAGGCTCTTGCACCCGGATGTGCGCTTCTGGTCAAGCCCTTCACGGTCGAGACATTCAACCGCAAGCTGGCCCTTCTGCTCAACGGAGACTGAACCGTCCGTCCGGAGCCTGCGTTGAAAAGCCAGCACCCCACGCGCTGATGATTTTTTCTTCAAGTCCTGCAAGGAGGCAGACATGTCGTCACAGGTTCCATCCGCCGACGCCCAGACGGTTATTTCCTTTCATGATGGCAACACCATGCCGCAGATCGGTCTGGGCGTCTGGCAGACGCCTCCGGACGAGACCGCTGATATTGTTCGGGAAGCTGTAAAACTCGGGTATCGCTCCGTTGATACGGCGCGGCTTTACAAGAATGAAGCCGGGGTCGGCGAAGGTCTGGAAGACCATCCGGAAATCTTCCTCACGACCAAGGTGTGGAATGATGAGCAGGGTTACGACAATACGCTGCGTGCCTATGAGGAGAGCGCGCGTCTGCTGCGTCGTCCGGTGCTGGACCTGTATCTGATCCACTGGCCGATGCCGGATCAGGGGCAGTATGTCGAGACGTGGAAAGCCCTGGTCGAGCTGAAAAAATCCGGCCGCGTGAAGTCCATTGGTGTATCCAATTTCGAACCGGAGCATCTGGAGCGGATCATGGATGCGACGGGTGAGGTGCCGGTCGTCAACCAGATCGAATTGCATCCCGATTTCCAGCAGCGCGCCCTGCGGGAATTCCACGAAAAGCATAACATCCGCACCGAGGCCTGGCGTCCGCTGGGCAAGGGACGTGTGCTGAGCGATGAGCGGATCGGGAAGATCGCTGAAAAGCACGACCGCACTCCGGCTCAGGTCGTGATCCGCTGGCATCTTCAGAACGGACTGATCGTGATTCCCAAGTCCGTCAATCCAAAGCGTCTGGCGGAAAATCTGGATGTGTTTGGCTTCGTGCTGGATGCGGACGACATGCAGGCCATCGGGGGGATGGATCGTGCGGATGGCCGGATGGGGGCAGACCCGAAAACGGCCAAATTCTGAGAAATATTCCTCTTTAGCAACATTAAGTAAAAAACCGGGCCTGTGCTATGGGCTGCCTCATGCAACCGGAAGGTGGATGGCATGAGGCAGCGTTTCGGCCTGGGTGTGAGAGTGGTTTTTGCGGTTCTACTGGGGAGCACGCAGGCGCGTGCTGCGGCCACCCAGGACAAGGCGTGGACGGATCAGTGGTTTTCGGATGTGTCCTTCGGCGCGCAGATCGAAGGCGGCGTCATGGGCAGTTCGAGCCATCCCGCCAGCAATCTCAATTTCGGCCAGCTTCTCTCGCCTTATGCCGATCAGGCGACGCTGAACCAGCTGACTTTCACATTCACCAAACCTGTTGATCCGATCGGGGACGGGTACGGGCTGGGGATGAACCTGCGGATGCTCTATGGCTCTGACGCGCGAAGTTACACGATCGCAGGCGTGTCTGACCGCTGGATCAATGGCCGTTATCAGGCCATGCCGGTCTTTGCCAATGTCGCGCTGCACATGCCCTGGTTTACGAGCCGGGGACTGGACGGGCAGATCGGTATTCTGACGTCGCCCATGGGCGTGGAGACGCTCGATCCCTCGACGCGGGCGTTCTATACGCTGGCTTATACGACCGAATATTCCACGCCCTTCGAGCATGTGGGGGGCATGTTCCAGCTTCATCTGGACGAGCATTTTGATCTTCAGTTCGGCGCGGATACCGGCAACCAGACCTCCTTCGGGCGGGGGGATAACAATGACCGGCCTGCCGGGTATCTCGGCGTGACGGGCAATGATCTGGCGGACGGGCATCTGTCCTTCACCTATCTGCTGCGGGTTGGGCCGGAAGACGCCGTGCGCGCTCTGGGACCGAGGGCCAACGGGGCCATGCGGTACTGGAACGATCTGAACGGGACGTGGACATTCTCGAAAAAATGGAGCGCCACCGTCGAGGTGAACCAGCTTCATGACGAAGGGCTGCGCGCCGATACATGGAGCGCGGTTGTCTGGGGTGGGTGGCACATCCATCCGAACCTGACCGTTAATGCGCGGGCCGAGCTGTATCGGGACAATACGGGCAGTTTCGTGGCCAGCTTTGCGCAGAACGAAGGCTATGCACAGGCTCTGCTTGGTAATCCGACACGCTCTGTGTCGGCTCCCGCCACGACCTATGGCGCGCTGACGCTCAACACTGTCTGGCGGCCGGACGTGGGGCATCACGTCAAGCTGCTCCAGTTCCGGCCGGAACTGCGATTCGACCGTTCCCTCAACGGCACGCGTCCGTTCGATGACCAGCATCATATGGGCCGCATCCTGTTCGGGGCGGATATGACGCTCGGGTTCTGAGAAGTCATGCGTCCGGGCAGGGGGAGGTGCGCTGGCGATCGGATTATGGCAAGGAGTCTGCATGACGACTCCGAACGACACCGATTTCCGCAAGGCCATGTCCCATTTCGCCACGGGTGTGGCTGTGGTGACGGCCAAAGGCAGCGAAGGCGAGCAGGGCGCGACCATCAGCGCTTTGACCTCCGTGTCCCTTGATCCGCTTCTGCTGCTGATCTGTCTCAACCGTGCCAGCGCAACCTATCGCGCGATTGCGGAAGCAGGGGCGTTCGGCCTCAGCATTCTGGGCAATGACCACAAGGACGTGGCGATGCTGTTCGCCAGCCGGACGGGAGACAAGTTCGGCTCCGACGTAATCGAGCGTTCGGCGGATGGCACGGCGTTTGTCCGGGATTCGCTGGTGAAGATGCACTGCGAACTGGTCGAAACGTTCCAGGGTGGCACGCATGCGCTTTTCATGGCGCGTCCTGTCTCGCTTGAGCTCGACGAAAACCGTGCGCCTTTGCTGTATTTCCAGGGACAGCTCGGTATCACGCTCTGAAGCCTGCGCAATTCTGACGAGACCGGACAGGCTCTCCACCCTTTGTGTCTGGGGCGGGGAGCCTGATGTGTTTTGGGCAGTTTCTGATCCGGCAAAGCGTTTTTCTGGCGAAAGGAAAGGCATTCCTTCAGAAATTTGTTGCGAATGATTCTTATTTCTAATATTGGCCTCTGTAACACAAACAGACATCTCCGTAACCAAGAGGCCCTCGATGACCGGTTCGCTGCGTGCGCACATCACTTCGCTATCAGTTGCGGGAACGCTGCTGATGTCTTCACAGGGCTATGCGGCGGATCCCGTCAAAAAGGATGAAAAACCGGACCCCAAAGCGCCTTCTGCGGCAAAATCCCTGAACACGACGCAGAGCCTTGAAGGTGCCGATGCGGAATATCTGACGGTGCAGGGACATGGCTTCAACACCATGCATGACTCCACCGGCCTGTCGCGGATGCCGCAGGACGTGATGCATACGCCGCAGAACATCAACGTAGTGCCACAGGCCCTGATGCAGCAGCAGAATGTGAAATCCCTCGATGAGGCCCTGCGGAATGTTCCGGGTGTGACGACGTCCATCGGCGAGGGCGCGGGCGGCATGAACGGCGATCAGTTCCTGATCCGCGGTTTTCAGGCCCAGAATGACATCTACGAAGATGGTCTGCGGGATTTCGGCGTCTATTCGCGCGATGCGTTCAATTTCGAGACCGTTTCGGTCATCAAGGGGCCGTCGTCTGAAGTGTTCGGCAACGGCACGACGGGCGGCGCCATCAACATGGTCACCAAGACGCCCGGTTTGAAAAACCATTACAACGCTGAGTTTTCCGGGGGGTCTGGCAGCTATTATCGCGGGACGCTGGACGTCAATCAGAAGATCAATGACTCAACGGCCTTCCGCGTTACGGGCATGGGCGACGAGCACAATATCGTCGGGCGGGACAACCTCTATTCCCATCGCTGGGGCATCGCCCCGTCACTGGCTTTCGGCATCGGCAAGAGAACGACGCTGGTTCTGCAATACATGCACCAGCAGGAAAATTCGGTTCCGGATTTCGGTGTGCCTGTTGTGACGAAGCCGGGTGCGAAATACGGTCAGCCCATCACGGAATATGGCATCCGCCGCACCAACTGGTACGGGACGGACAATGACCAGAACGCAACGAACGCCAACATGGAAACGGCCCGTTTCAGCTTCAAACTGAACAAACACATCACCTTCTATGACGATCTGCGGGGCGGGGAATATTACCGGACTTTCGCGGCCTCCAAGGCGACCTGCGATACGACCTGCGTGAACAACTATTTCAATGGTGATCCGTCGAAGGCGCTTGTGGCGCGCTCGGGGCCGGTGGGTGCCGGCGCTGGAACGGGGGCGGGAACCTACATGGCGCCGCTGCCGTATCAGCAGACGAGCTGGTCGGTGCAGAACGTCGGCTCGATGGTTGCAGATTTCCATACGGGGTTCCTGCGGCATCAGGTCGTCGCAGGCTTTGATATCGAGCGCGTCAATGACGTCCGGTCGCAGTCGACCTATCTGAAGCCCAAGCCTTATGCCAGCCTGGTCAATCCGAATTCGCATGTCGGAAATCTGGATCTGGTGCCGGGGGACATGAACCCGGCCGGTCTCGTCTCGCTGGGTTCTCTGGGCGCAAAGTCGCACAGCAACGGCTACGGTTTCGATACGGGTCTTTTCCTGTTCGACCAGATCTGGTTCACGAACTGGCTGTCTCTCAAGGGCGGGTTCCGCTGGGATCGCTGGCAGACGAGCTACACCATGACGGGCGGAAATGTCGCAAAGAACCCGGACCAGCATTTCCATGATGTGACCGGGGTGTTCAATCCCAATGCCAGCCTGGTGCTGACGCCGGATTCACATCAGACCTATTATTTCACGTGGGCCAATTCCACCACGCCGATGGGCATGTATGTGACCAACGGCTCCGTGCCCATCCGTCCCGGCACCAACTCGTTCGCCAGCCCGGAAAAGGCGCAGCTTTATGAACTCGGCGCCAAGTACAGCATCCTGCACGACCGGCTGGGAGTTACGGCATCACTGTTCCGGCTGGACAAGGGCAATGCTCTGAATGCTGATCCGGTGACGGGAGAAGTCACGGGATCGTCCGACCGGCAGCGCAACCAGGGGCTCGAATTGTCGGTGGGTGGCGTGATCCTGCCGGGCTGGAACGTGTCCGCCACCTATGCCCTGTATGACAGCAGCACCACCTATTCCGCCACGAAAGCCAACCGCGGAAAGAACGTGCAGTATGTGCCGCATAACCAGGCGACGCTGTGGTCGGCCTATAATGCTTTCGCTGGCAAGCCTTACAACGTGACGTTCGGCGGTGGGCTGACCTGGCGCGAGCATGTGTGGCTGGACTCGGCCAATACGCTTCGGGCCCCGGCAAATCTGGATTTCAGCGCCATGATTTCACACCGCTTCAACCAGCACTGGAAGGTGTCGATGAACGGCTACAATCTGGCGAACCGCCTGAACTACCAGAGCCTGTTCTCCAACCGTGCGACACCGTCCGCCGGGCGTATGTTCCTTGGCGAGATCAGCGCGTCTTACTGATCGTTTTCTGATTGCTGTTCCGGTCTGCTCCAGTCCTCCACGGCCATGTGAATGGCCGGGGCCAGCGGGAACAGGCGTGAGGCCGCCGAACCGATATGCCCGTGGCGGAGCAGGCTGTTTCCGTCGAGCTTTGCACCAAAAGGCTCGAAACGCTCCGTCTGCGTCTCGGGGAGGCGGATGCTGATCCAGCGGCGCTCCCCGTCTGCCATGATGCAGGTTCCATCCTGAAATCTGGGTCCGTCAGGGGCAGCGAGCCGCTCGGCCAGATGCAGTGCCGTGCAGGTGTCCCAGCCCGTCCCGATCATCAGAACCTGCGCGTTCACGTCCGCCATGGCGGCGAGCGGGGAGTGCGAGCCGAACGGATCGTCCATCGGCTGATGAGCAAGAATATCCCCGGCCAGCGGCCCCAGAGCCGTGAACGAAACCTGTGGATGGGCGCTGCGCTGCACGCCGGGCCATGTCCGGAAAATTTCGGCGGTCTGCCCCATGCCGCGCGTCGGCGTCAGATGCGGATCATAGGGCGGCATGGTGGCGCGGATCGTCTCCCACCAGCTTTCCGGGACGGGGGGATCGCACCAGCCTGACGGGTCGCTCAGTTCCGAGGACTGCGCGGGCATGACGATCGTACCGTCTGGTCCCACGGCCTGAAGCAGGCTGTCGATTACGGTGCGTGCCCCGCCACTGACCCAGCCGATCCGGCTCAGGGACGTATGGACCAGAAGCGTCATCCCCGGCAGGACGCCGAGGCGTTGCAGATCCACCACCAGCCGCGCCTGCGTGAGCGGACCGCTGGAGCGGGCGATGGCGGCGGCTTCGGTCATGGTTCAGCCGCGACCGCGATAGCCGGGCACGTCCTGCGTGGGAATCCACACGCCCTTCGGCGGCTCGCCCGTCTGCCAGAACACGTCGATCGGGATGCCGCCGCGCGGGTACCAGTACGCCCCGATCCGCAGCCATTGCGGGTTGAGCAGTGCCACCAGACGCTCGGCAATGGCGATGGAGCAGTCCTCATGGAACGCGCCGTGATTGCGGAAGCTGGTCAGGAAGAGCTTGAGGGACTTGCTTTCGACGATCCATTCGCCGGGGATGTAGTCGATGACGATATGCGCGAAGTCCGGCTGTCCGGTCACGGGGCAGAGAGAGGTGAATTCGGGGGCCGTGAAGCGCACGACATACTGCCGTCCCTGATGCGGAGAGGGGACGCGTTCGAGAACGGCCTCTTCGGGACTCTGCGGCGTTGTGGTCGCGCGGCCGAGCTGGCTGAGCGCGTCGGTTCCGGGGGCGGAGGGGCCGGTCGGGTGGTGGTCGGTCTGGTGGTCGGACATGGGGCTGAACTCCTTGAAGGGGCCGTGTTTTGTGAGATGTGGCCCAGCTCTCCTGTGGGCTCAAGACATCTTCAGGACGAAAAGACAGTGACAGAGTTTGCATATTGGCGGGATTCGGTGCAGAAGACGGCGCAAATCCTCTCTTCGATGCCTCCCGTCTGGAAGACCACATGGAACTCCGTAATATCGCCATCATCGCGCACGTCGATCATGGCAAAACCACGCTGGTTGACGCGCTTCTCAAACAGTCCGGCTCTTTCCGCGACAATCAGCATGTTGCTGATCGTGCGATGGACAGCAACGACCTCGAACGCGAGCGTGGCATCACCATTCTCGCCAAGTGCACGTCAGTTGTGTGGAAAGAAACCCGCATCAACATCATTGATACGCCGGGCCATGCCGATTTCGGCGGCGAGGTCGAGCGTATCCTGAGCATGGTGGATGGCGCGATCATCCTCGTCGATGCTGCTGAAGGCGCGCTGCCGCAGACCAAGTTCGTTCTTGGCAAGGCGCTGGCCCGTGGCATCCGCCCGATCGTCGTCGTCAACAAGATCGACCGTTCCGACGCGCGTCCGGACGAAGTGCACGAAGAGATCTTCGATCTGTTCGCCTCCCTCGGCGCCGACGAGCACCAGCTCGACTTCCCGATGCTCTACGCTTCGGGCCGTCAGGGCTGGGCCGATCTGGAGCTGGACGGACCGAAGAAGGACCTCGCTCCGCTGTTCGATCTGGTGCTGCGCCACGTGCCGACGCCGAACGTGGACAAGGACGCGCCGTTCGGAATGGTCTCCACCATTCTTGAGAGCGACAACTTCCTGGGCCGCATCCTGACGGGTCGTATCGACCAGGGTCGTGCGAAGGTGAACATGCCGGTGCGCGTGCTGCGTCCGGATGGCACGATCGTCGAAACCGGTCGTCTGACGAAGCTGCTGTCGTTCCGTGGCCTCGACCGCGTGCCTGTGGAAGAAGCCGAAGCCGGTGACATCGTGGCCGTGGCCGGTCTGTCCGAAGCGACGATTCCCGACACAATTGCCGATCCGTCCATCAACGAGCCGCTGCCGTCGCGTCCGGTTGATCCGCCGACCCTGTCCATGACTTTCCGCATCAATGATGGCCCGCTGGGCGGTCGTGAAGGCAAGAAGGTGACGTCGCGCCAGATCCGTGACCGTCTCTTCAAGGAAACCGAAGGCAACGTGGCCATCAAGGTGACGGAAAGCCCGGAAAGCGAAGCATTCGAAGTCGCCGGTCGTGGCGAACTTCAGCTTGGCGTTCTGATCGAGACGATGCGTCGTGAAGGCTTCGAGCTGACGATCGGCCGTCCGCGCGTTCTGTTCCGTGAAAACGAAGAGACCGGCGAGCGCGAAGAGCCGTTCGAAGAAGTTCTGGTGGACGTGGACGAGCCGTATTCGGGCGTTGTCGTCGAGAAAATGTCGCTCCGTAAGGGCGTCATGCAGGACATGCGTCCGTCCGGTGGCGGAAAGGTGCGTCTGACGTTCCTGATCCCGTCGCGCGGCCTGATCGGCTATCACGGCGAGTTCCTGACCGACACGCGCGGCACGGGCCTCATGAACCGTCTGTTCCACGGCTATCTGCCGTATGTGGGCACGATTGAAGGCCGCCGTAACGGCTCGCTGATTTCGGCTGAAGACGGTACGACGACGCAGTACGCGCTGTTCTCCCTTCAGGATCGTGGCACGATGTTCGTCGATGCCGGCGAGAAGATCTACATGGGCATGATCCTTGGTGAGCACTCCCGTGAGAACGACCTCGACATCAACGCGGTCCGCGAAAAGAAGCTGACCAACATGCGTGCCTCCGGCAAGGACGAAGCCCTGCTTCTGACGCCGCCGCGCCGCATGAGCCTTGAGCAGGCCATCGCCTACATCGAAGACGATGAGCTGGTTGAAGTGACGCCGTCTGCCATCCGGATCCGCAAGCTGCATCTGGACCCGCATGATCGCAAGCGCGCCACCAAGTCCCGCGCAAGCTGAACCGTCCGTTTCAGGACTGTTCTTTAAAGAAAGGCGTGTTCCCGGTTTGCTGGGACACGCCTTTTTTTATGCGGTTTCAGGGAGTTTGTCTGAATTGAGGCGTATTCGCACGTTACACGCGCAAGAGACTGAAATTTCATAAAGTTAATGCGCGACCGTGCGCAGTGGGAATGATAACGTCGGAGACGAGACCACTTCGGAAAACCTGAATGCTGGTCCATTTTTATTCTGTTATGGAGCTTCGTTTCCAGATGCGTCTTTTCAACCTCTCCCTGATCGCTGCCGTTTCCGCCCTGGCCCTGACGGCTGCTCCGGCATTCGCTGACCCCGCCACGACGGCAGCCCCTGCTGCGCCTGCCGCTGAAGCTCCGGCTCCCGCCGCCGCTGCCCCGGCCGCTCCTGCCGATGCCGCTCCGGCTGCTGAAGCCGAGACGCCCAAGAAGAAGCATTCCGGCAAGAAGCACCACCACAAGCACAAGCACCACAATAAGACGTCCGCTGCTACGGATGCCGCGCCGACTGAAGACGCTGCACCGTCCAACTGAGGCGTCTCTGTCGGTTCTTCTGAAGGACTGCGGAAAGCAAAACGGGGGTCTGCACATGGCAGACCCCCGTTTTTTTATGCCCTGTGCATCCGTAAGCCGCGCAGGCTTACGGATGGGAAGTGTCAGTAGCGGTCGAGCGAGAGGTCGAGCGACGGAATGGCCGTCTGGCGGCCGGAGATCTGGTCTGCGACGATCTGGCCGGAGCCGGCCGTCATCGTCCAGCCCAGCGTGCCATGGCCGGTGTTGAGCCACAGATTGCCATAGCGCGGGGAGGGACCGACGATCGGCGTGCCGTCCGGCGTGCAGGGGCGCAGGCCGGTCCAGTATTTCGCGGACGACAGGTCGCCGCCGCCATACATTTCGCTGAAGGACAGTTCCAGCGTCTCGCGGCGATCCGGGCTGAGGCGCAGGTTGAAGCCGTTCAGTTCCGCCGTGCCACCGATGCGGATGCGGTCGCCCAGACGCGTGATGGCGACCTTGTACGTCTCGTCATTGACGGTCGAGACCGGGGCGCGGCTTTCATCCGTGATTGGCATGGTCAGGGAGTAGCCCTTGACCGGATAGATCGGCAGGCGCAGTTCCAGCGGCTTGAGGAAGCGCGGGGAGTAGCTGCCGAGCGCGAGGACGTAGCGGTCCGCCGTCATGCGTCCTGCGCTGGTGCGGATGCTGACGATGGCGTCACTGGCGGCTTCCAGAGCCTCGATCGTGACGCCGAGATGGAACTTCACGCCCTTGTCTTCAGCCATTTTGGCCAGACGGCGTGTGAAGAGATGGGCATCGCCCGTCTGGTCACCGGGGAGGAGCAGACCGGCCTTGAGCAGGTGTCGGGCATGGGCGAGGCCGGGCTCGCGGGCGAGAATCTCGTCCACGGTCAGCAGCTTGTGCTCAACGCCGCTTTCGGCCAGCAGGCGCATGTCTTCGGCGGCGTATTCGACCTGGCTGTCCGTGCGGAAGAGCTGGATCAGACCTTTCTGGGCGCCGTCATAGGTGATGCCGGTCTCGGCGCGCAGGGCGTCGAGGCGGTCGCGGGCGTATTCCGCAATCCGCAGCATCCGGCCCTTGTTGATGTCATAGGCCTTTTCCGTGCAGTTCATGAGCAGTTCGCCCATGAAACGGAACATGGCCGTATCGAGGCGCGAGCGCACGACGAGCGGGCTGTGCTTCTCGAACATCCATTTGGCGGCCTTGAGCGGCAGGCCCGGCATGGCCCAGGGGGTTGAATAGCCGGGAGAAACCTGTCCTGCATTCGCAAAAGATGTCTCCAGACCCACACCCGGCTGGCGGTCGATCACTTCGACTTCATGGCCTTCCTGAGCGAGATACCAGGCCGTTGTAACGCCGATCACTCCGGCGCCCATGACGATGACTTTCATATCTGTCCTGCTGTGTTGTCGTCTGTAGAACCGCCCTGAACTGACCGTGATCGGCTCAGCGCCACGAAAATATTGTTCCGTTTCGTTAGCCCGGAACGCCCTTGCTGGTCGAATATTCGAAATGCAGAGCCGTGTCGGGATGGACGATGGCATGGATGGCATGGGCTGCCATGGCGCCTTCGGAGAAGCCCTGAAGGATCAGCTTCAGCTTGCCCGGATAGGTTGCCACATCCCCGATCGCGAAAATGCCGGGCGTGCTGCTCTCCAGCGTGGCCGGGGTGACGGGAACGGTGTTGCGATGTGTGTCCAAGCCCCAGAGGGCGATCGGCCCCAGATCGGTGGACAGGCCATAGAACGGCAGAAGTGCATCGGCCCCGATGTGGCGCGATGTGCCTTCAAGCGTGGTGACTTCCACGGTGGAAAGCACCCCGTCCGTGCCGTGCAGGGCATGGAGCTGATAGGGCACAACCTTCTCGATCTTTCCAGCCTCAATCTGCTGCTCGATACGTGACAGCGTCTCAGGCGCACCGCGGAAACGATCCCGGCGATGCAGCAGATAGATTTTTTCGGCGACGTCGGAGAGGGACAGCGCCCAGTCCAGCGCGGAATCGCCGCCACCTGCGACTACGACGCGCTTGCCTGTGAAATCTGCGCGTTTCTTGACGTAATACTGCACCGCGCCCGTGCGTTCATAGGCTTCGAGCCCGTCGAGCGGTGGGCGGTTCGGCCCGAACGCACCGGCACCGGCCGCGATGATGACGGCTTTGGCGTTGATGACGTCGCCGCGTGCGGTTTTCAGCGTGAAATCCCCACGATGGCCTTCCAGCGTCTCGACGCGCGAGCCCAGCAGACGGGGGACGTCGAACGGGGCGATCTGCTGTTCGAGCGCCTCGATCAGGGCGCCGCCTTCGATAGCGGGATGGGCCGGGATGTCGTAGATCGGTTTTTCCGGATAGAGCGCCGCACATTGTCCGCCGACACTGTCGAGGGCGTCAATCAGGACGCAGGACAGTTTGAGCATGCCACATTCAAACGCGGCGAAGAGAGCGGTCGGACCGGCGCCGACAATCGCGACATCGGTGTTGAGGGTCTGAGGTGCAGTCGTCATGATCTGTTTCATAATCGGTTTGAAGGGCTTGGGGTAGGGCATTGAACGTACGATATACGTTTGTAATTCAGGACCTGAAGGGCCTCGGCGGGACCGAGCGTTCGGCCTGTGCCGTCATGAACGGACTGGTACGTCAGGGGTGCGACGTGCGGCTGGTGGAACTGGTCGGCGCGGGCGCTCCGGCCTTTGCCCTGTCGCCTGAGATTCCCATGACCGCGCTGTTCGTCCGGCCGGTAAAGATTTTCAATTCGTGGTTCCGGATCGTGTGGCGTTTGTCGCGTTTCCTGAAACGGGAGAAGATCGACACGCTGGTGGTCGTGGAGTCCACCCATGCGCTTTACGGCGTGGCGGCAGCAAAGCTGGCGGGTGTGCGCTGCGTGGTCTGGGAGCATTTCAACTTTAACGTGACGTTAAATCGCCGCAAGCGCGTCTGGGGACGGCAGCTCGCCGCGCGCTGGGCCGATGATGTGGTGGTTCTGACCCAGCGGGACACGGCGTTGTGGCGAGAAGGGACGACGGTTCGTGCCCGGCTGACCGCCATTCCGAACATGGCTCCTCCTGTGACGGATCGCCTCTATCCATCCGAGTCCCGGCTGGTTCTGGCGGCGGGACGTCTGACGGAGCAGAAGGGCTATGACCTGTTGCTGCGGGCCTGGCGGATCGTGGAACAGGACCCGGCGAGCATGGGCTGGGATCTCCTGATCCGGGGGGACGGGCCGGATCGTGACGCCCTGCTGCAACAGGCGGAAGGGTTGCATCGCGTGACGATTGCGCCGGCTATCGGCGGGATCGACGCCGCTTATGCCCGTGCGGCCCTGTTTGTGGCCTCTTCGCGTTATGAGGGACTGCCGATGGTACTGCTTGAGTCTCTGTCGGCTGGGGTGCCGGTTGTGGCGTTCGACTGCGAGACGGGGCCTGTGGAAATCGTGCGCGACGGCGAAACCGGATTGCTCGTCCCGCCGGAAGAGCCGGAGGCCTTGGCCGTTGCCCTGCTGGAGTTGATGCGCACGCCCGAACAGCGTCAGGCCATGTCGGCCGCCTCCCGGCTGCGGGCCGCCGCGTTTCAGGAAGAAGCCGTCATGGCGCGCTGGATGGATCTTCTCCGGAATGGCGGTCGCTAAACGGGCTCCGGACGCCCTTGCTGGCATACGGCAGTCGGGCCACATTGGTGGCATGCAGATACGCCTTGATGACCAGCTTGCGACCGAAACTCTGGCGGCCCTGATTGCCGACCGTTGTGCGCCCGGAGACTGCCTTGCGCTTTCGGGTGGTCTGGGGGCGGGGAAAAGTACATTCTCCCGGGCCTTCCTGCGCCATTTGGCTCAGGACCCGCAGATGGAAGTTCCCAGCCCCAGCTTCGCGCTTGTCCAGCCATACGAGACGCCGAAGGGCATGGCTTACCATTACGATCTGTGGCGTCTGGACGGGCCGGATGCGTTGCATGAACTGGCATGGGACGAGGCATGCGAAGGCATCATGCTGGTCGAATGGCCAGAGCGGGCCGAAGACCTGCTGCCGGAAGGCGCGCTGCATCTCACATTCTCCCCCGGCAAGACCGAGGACGCTCGCCTTGTTGACCTGACGGGCTGGCCCGATGGTCGGCTGACAGGACTGAAGCCATGAGCGGCGTCGTCACCATTGCGGGCACGGAGCCGTTTCTGGATCGTGTGGCGCAGGAATGGCTCGATCGCGATCCGGCCGCCCGAACGGATGGTCCGGGCCTGATCCTCGTTCCCAGCCGCCGCGCGGGCCGTGCGCTGATGGAGGCCTTCCTGCGGGTTCTGGACACGCAGGCCGCACTCCTGCCGCGTATCGTTGCGATCAATGACGTGGACGAGGACGCGCTGGCCTCTATCGGGATCGACGTCATGTTGCCTCCGGCGGTGGAGCCGCAGCGACGTCTGGCCGTGCTGTCGATGCTGATCCTTCAGACGCCGCTTGTGAGTGTCGGTGTGGACAGCACCAAGGGGATCGACCGGGCCTGGCCGCTGGCTAAAGCGCTGGCGGACCTGATGGACGAGGCCGAGCGCAGCGGTGTCGATCTGGCCGAGCGCCTGCCGGATGCGGTGGAGGAGCGCTTTTCCGATCACTGGCAGCAGACGTTGAAATTTCTGGAGATCGTCACTGCCGTCTGGCCGAAATGGCTGGAAGAAGAGGGGCTGTGCAACCCGGTGGCCCGGCAGATTGCGCGGCTGAAGGCGCAGGCCCGCGCCTGGGGAGAAAAGCCGCCCTTAACACCGGTCTGGGGCGTGGGCTTCGCGGACGGGTCTGCGGCGGTATCGGACGTGCTGGCTGTGGTGGCGCGGCTGCCGGCCGGGCTCGTGATCCTGCCGGGTGTGGATCTGGGTATGGCGGACGAGATCTGGGCTGCTCTGCCGCCGTCGCATCCTCAGGCGGGTCTGAAGGAAATCCTGACGGATCTGGGTCTGTCCCGTGAGGAACTGACGGACTGGGATGGGGGCAGGGATCGCGGACGCGAGCTGATGCTGCGCGAAGTGCTGTTGCCGGAACAGGGTATCGCTCATTGGGGGCAGGACAGCCGCCCGCGCGATATCGACAGGCTCTCCATTCTCCCGGCGCAGGACCAGCAGCAGGAGGCGCAGGCCATTGCGCTGATCTTGCGCGATGTCGTGTCCGAAGCCGGGAAAACCTGCGCTCTCGTCACGCCGGATCGTGCTCTGGCACAGCGCGTGGGGACCGAGCTTCTGCGTTTCGGGATCCATGCCGATGACAGTGCGGGCGAGTCCCTGTCCCAGACCCCGGCCGCCGTGTTTCTGCGGCTGATCGCGACCGCTGCGGAAGCGCAGCTTTCTCCCGTCGCGTTGCTGTCCGTTCTGAAACATCCGCTCGCCGCTCTGGGCCGCACGCCGGGGGACTGCCACGCTTCCGCCCGGCGTCTGGAGCGGCTTCTGCTGCGCGGGCCTGCCCCTGCGCCCGGCATTGCCGGACTGAAAGCTGCGCTGCACGACTATGCACAGAAGAAACATGCCCCGGATCACGGGGCCAGCGCGGATGCCCCGGACGAGCCGGAAGGCCCCGCTGCCTTCATCGCGCGGATCGAGCAGGCTTTCGATCCGCTTCTCTCCATCGAGGGGGCCATTCCCCTGCCGGACCTGCTCGAACGCCTGATCCATACGGCGGAAGCGCTGGCCGCCACGGCGGACGAACTGGACGCTCCGGAGGAGGAGCCGCGTCATCCGGGCGCGCGTCTGTGGCTGGGCGAGGATGGGGAGGCGCTGTCGCGGCATCTGGCGGCGCTGATCGTCAATACCGGTATTCTGCCGCCGCAGCGGCTGACGCATCTGGATTCGTTCCTCAACACGTCCATGGCCGGGCAGATGCTGACCGGTCTGCGCGCGCATCGGGGCGGCGTGGAACTGGCGCATCCGCGCGTTTCGATCCTGGGCGTGCTGGAAGCGCGGCTTCTGGCGTTCGATGTCGTGGTGCTGGGCGGCCTGAACGAAGGCGTCTGGCCGCCCGCGACCGATCCGGGCCCCTGGCTGAGTCGCCCGATGCGCGTGCGTGTGGGGTTGCCCTCGCCGGAGCGGCAGACGGGCGTGAGCGCGCATGATTTCGTCTCGACCATTCTGGCTTCGCAGGAAGCCGTGTTCGCCAGTTCGGCCCGGCGTGAGGGTGCGCCCGGTGTTCCGGCGCGCTGGATGGTGCGGATGGAGGCGTTTCTCGGCGGCCGGTCGCAGAGCCTGCCGGTGCATCCTGCGCTGGACTGGCAGCGCTGTCTGGATCAGCCGCTCGCGGGTGCCGAAGCCGTTGCGCCGCCCGAACCACGGCCGCCTGTCGCTCTGCGTCCACGGGGGCTTAGCATTACCGAAATTGAGACGTGGATGCAGGATCCATATGCGATCTACGCCAAGCATGTCCTGAAGCTCCGGGCTCTCAAACCGTTGGAGGAAGGCGCGGAACACGCCGATTTCGGCATGATCGTGCATGATGCGATGGAACGCGTTCTGCGGGACTTCCCCGAGCGCTGGCCCGCCAATGCGAGCGCCATTCTGCGCCGCGTCTTTGCCGAGGAGCTGGCGAAGGCCAATATGCGTCCGGCCCTTGTGAACTGGTGGGGCCCGCGTCTGGCCCGGATTGCGGACTGGGTGGCGGAAAAGGAAGCCTCTTACCGCCTGGAGATGGAAGACAGCGGCCCGGCGCAGGGCCGGTTCGTGGAAGTCACGGCGTCTTTCCGTCTTGAGGCGGCTTTCGCGCCGTTCGAGTTGCGCGGTCGGGCGGACCGGATTGATATCGGTGCCGATGGTCTGGCCACTGTTTTCGATTACAAGACCGGGCAGCCACCGAGCGGAAAGAACGTTGCGGAAGGCTGGTCTGTTCAGCTCGTGCTCGAAGGTGCGCTTCTGGCGAAAGGGGCGTTCAGGGACGTTCCGGCCGTTGAGACAAAGAAACTGCTCTACTGGCATCTGACGGGCGGAGACGATCCCGGCAAGGAGAGCGAAGTGCCGGGTTCGCGCTCTCATACGGATGCGCCTACCCTGATTGCCGAGGCCATGGAAAAGCTCCGGACCCTCGTGGACGAATACGATACCCCCGATCAGCCCTACCGCTCCCAGCCCTGGGCCGGACATGTCCCGCGCTACACGGATTACGCGCAGCTTGCCCGCGTGGATGAATGGCGCGCGGCCTATGCGGAAGGAGAGGGCGAATGAACGACATGCCGCCTGTGATGCACCCCGTTTCCCGCCCCGTCACCCGCGACGAAGTCATTGCTGCTGCCGACCGCACGCAGCGTCAGGCGTCCGATCCGCGCGCTTCGGTGTTCGTCTCGGCCTCGGCGGGTTCGGGCAAGACCAAGCTGCTGATCGACCGTCTGCTTCGGCTCATGCTGCCGCTCTATGTCCAGACCGAGGACGGCGACACCATTCTGGCGGATGGCGCGCATCCCTCGCGTATCCTGTGCCTGACCTACACCAAGGCCGCCGCCGCCGAGATGGCCAACCGCCTTCAGCAGAAGCTGGGAAGCTGGGTCTCGCTGCCGGATGCGACGCTGGGGGCGGAACTTGAAAGCCTCGATGTTCCCAATACGGACGAGACCCGGGCGCGTGCGCGGGCCCTGTTCCTGTGTGTTCTGGATCTGCCCGGTGGCCTGCGGATCGAGACGATCCATGCGTTCTGTCAGTCGCTGCTGCGGCGTTTCCCGCTGGAAGCGTCGGTCGATCCGCATTTCACGCTGATGGAAGAGACGGACACGACACTGGCGTTGTGTGAGGCGATGGAAGACGGCCTCGCCCGCGCGCCGGAGCTTGCGGCCGATGTGGCTGGCACGGTGGGGCTGGACGATTTCTTCAGGCGCATCCGCACACTGAACATGGAGGAAAGCCGCGCCCGGCCATTGCTGGAGCGCTGGGCGATCCTGCCGGACAGCGTGGTCAGCGCCTATCGCAAGGCGCTGAAAGCCGGGCAGCAGAGCCTTGAGGATCTTGAGGCCCTCGCCTGTCGCCCTCCGAAGGAAGACGATCTGCGGGCCGGACTGCGTGATGTGCTCGGGCTTGTGACACCCACCGCCCGCGTCAACGTCGAACAGATGCTGGAATGGCTCGGGACGGAACCGGCAGAGCGGGCACCGGCCGTCTGGGCGAAATGTCTGCTGACGGACAAGGGGACCGTTCGGCAGATGAACCGGATCGTCGCCAAGAAGGCACAGGAAGCCGTTCCGAGCATTGCGCCCTTGCTGGAAGACGAGGCGCAACGTCTGGTGGACCTTCAGTCCAGCCTCAAAAGCCTGCGTCTGGTGCTGCTGAACCGTGCCCTGCTCGGTCTGGCCGCACCGATGCTGACGGCGTTTCAGGACGGCAAGTCCGCCCGTGGTCTGGTGGATTACAACGATCTCATTCAGGAAACCCGCAACCTTCTGCGCGATCCGGGTGCGGCCTGGGTGCTGTACAAGCTCGATGGTGGCATCGACCATCTGCTGCTGGATGAAGTGCAGGACAATTCCGGCCTGCAATGGGAAATTGCCGGTGCGCTGACCTCCGAGTTCTTTGCGGGGGAAGGCGCGTGGGACATGGGGCCGCGCCCGCGCACGATTTTCGCGGTCGGCGATTACAAACAGTCGATTTACGGGTTTCAGGGCGCCCAGCCCGAAGAATTTCATCGCTGGCGCACGGAGTTCGCGGATCGGGTTCGCAATGCCGGGCTGCTGTGGCGCGATCCGGAACTGAACGTCTCTTTCCGCTCGGTCCCACCTGTTCTGTCCTTCGTGGATGCGGTATTTTCCCAGACTCTTGCCGCGCATGGCCTGTTGCAGGAAGGCGAAAAGACGCTCCGCCCGCATGTCTCGGCCCGTCCGGGGCAGGGAGGGCGTGTGGAACTGTGGCCGCTCGTCCCCGTCGTTCAGGGCGAGGACGATGACGAGGGCCTGACACCCTGGCGCGCGCCTTCAGCCAATACCGGACAGCGCAGCGCGCCCCAGCGCCTCGCCGAAGCGCTTGCGGAATGGATTGACCGGCAGATCGGGCGTCCGCCCCAGCCGGGGCAGGCGCCTCTGACAGCGGGGGACGTGCTGATCCTCGTCCCCCGTCGCTCGCCGTTCCTGCGCTCGCTGATCCGGGCTCTGAAATCGCGCAATGTGCCGGTCGCAACGCTGGTCCGGGTCGGGCTGACGCAGCAGGTCGCGGTCCGCGATCTCATGACGCTCTGCGCGGCCCTGCTTCTGCCGCAGGATGATTTGACGCTGGCTTCCGTCCTCACATCGCCGCTGGGAGGGCTGACGGACGACTCGCTGATGGCGCTCGCCACCCGCAATGGCACGGCCCATGCCCTCGGCCCGAAAGGTCAGCCGCTCTGGACCGTTCTGCGGGATCGTCACCGGGAACGGGAGGACTGGCGTGCAGCATGGGAGATGCTGTCCACGCTCTATGCACGTGTCGATTATGCGTCTCCGTACCGGTTGCTCGCCGAAACGCTGGGGCAGCATGGTGGACGCACGCGGCTTCTGCGGCGTCTGGGGCCGGAAGCGGCCGAGCCGGTGGACGAACTGCTGACGGCGGCCCTGCGCTATGAAGGGCTGCATCCTCCGTCGCTTCAGGGCTTCCTGCACTGGCTCGAGGCCAGCGAGATCACCAGCAAGCGCGAGGCCGAGAGCGATCTGGGTGCCGTTCGCGTCATGACGGTTCATGGCTCCAAGGGGCTTCAGGCGCGTCTGGTTGTCATGCCGGACACGACGTCCAAACCGCCACCTGGCAGCGATTTCCTGTGGGAAGAGGCAGGCGCCTTCGAACTTCCACTCTGGGTCCCCAAGAAGGGCATGGGCACGGAGGTCACAGCCGCTCTGTCCGAACGGGATTCCGAAAAAGCCCGAGCGGAAAGCAACCGCCTGCTTTACGTCGCTCTGACCCGGGCCAGTGACTGGCTGGTGATCTGCGGGGCCGGAGCCAAGCGGGAGCCGGATGACAAGAGCTGGTACCGGCAGTGCGAGGCGGGGTTTAAGCAGTTGGCAAATGCCCGTTCCGAACCGATGGATCTCGGCTGGGAAGGTGAACGGTTCGTGTTGGAAGAAGACCGCACGCTGGCGCCGGTTTCATTCAGGCCCGGAGCGGCCGAAGCCTCCTGTGCAACACTGCCGGACTGGATGGGGCGTGCTCCCGACTGGAAGCCGTTCATTGCCCAGCGTGAAGATGCCCTGACGCGTCCGCTCGCGCCCAGCCGTCCGGATGGGGCCGAGTTTGGCGAACTCCCCGCTGCCCGTTCCCCGCTGGAGCTTCTGGCCGGTCGTCCCACGCCGGTGCGTGAACAGGCCATGCGACGCGGGACCATGATTCACCGTCTGCTTCAGCTTCTGCCGGAAACCCCGGTGACAGAGCGTGAAGCTGTGGCGGTGCGCTGGCTGTCTCGACGGGCCCTCGGTCTGACGGAGCCGGAAATCCATCGTCTGGCCGGACAGGTCCTGGGCGTTCTGTCCCATCCGGATCTCGCGCCGCTCTTTGCGCCCGGAAGCCGCGCCGAACAGCCGATTTCGGGTGTCAGTGACGGGCGCGTCGTGCTCGGGCAGGTCGATCGTCTGCGGATCGGGGACGGACAGATCTGGATCTGCGACTACAAGACGAACCGCAATCCGCAGCTGCGTGCCGATCGGACGCCTGTCGTCTATCTGCGTCAGATGGCGGCTTATCGTGCCGTGCTGGAGCAACTTCATCCCGGCTACGACATTCACTGCTCGCTGGTCTGGACGGAAGGGCCTGCCGTTGTCACACTTCCGTCCTCGCTGCTGGATCAGGCATTGCAAAGGTCTTGATCCACATCAAAAGCCCCTTGCAGTGAGGGGCATGGCAGCCGATATCCGTTTTCAGAAACTTCATTTGCCACAAGGAACACACTCATGAGCGCAAACACCGTTGCCGTCAGCGATAGCAGCTTCGACGCAGACGTTCTGAAATCCGAAGGTCCGGTTCTGGTTGATTTCTGGGCGGAATGGTGCGGCCCGTGCAAGATGATCGCACCGGCGCTTGAAGAAATCGGCGCCGAGTATCAGGGCCGTTTGAAGGTTGCGAAGGTCAATATCGACTCCAATCCCGAAGCCCCGACGAAGTATGGCGTCCGTAGCATCCCGACGCTGATCGTCTTCAAGGACGGCAAGCCGGTTGCCCAGCAGATGGGTGCGCTGCCGAAGAGCCAGCTCAAAGCATGGATCGACCAGTCTCTTTGATCGTTCTCCCCTGAGCAGCCCGGAAAACGGGTAAGGGAAGGACGTGAGGGGCGTGGTCACGATCCTGCGCTTTGTGTAGGATCGTGTCATGCGCTCGAAAGCTCCGACCTTCCCGACTCCCGTTCTCCTGACCTCCAGCGAGGAGGTGGCCCGTATCTGCGAAAAACTGCAGCACGAGCCTTTCGTGACCATCGATACGGAGTTCGTCCGGGAAAAGACCTACTGGCCGGAGCTCTGTCTCGTGCAACTCGCGGGAACCGAGGATGTTGTCCTGATAGACACGCTCGCTCCCGGCATTGACCTTGCGCCGCTGGGTGATCTTCTGGCCAAGCCGGACTGCATCAAGGTCTTCCATGCCGCGCGGCAGGATCTGGAAATTTTCCTTCATATTTTCGATCGTCTTCCGGTCTCGGTCTTCGATACGCAGGTTGCCGCCATGGTTGCCGGTTTCGGCGATCAGGTGGGGTATGACAGTCTTGTGGGCGCGATCACTGGTCGCAGCATCGACAAGGCGCATCGCTTCAGCGACTGGTCGGCCCGTCCGCTGAGCAGTGCCCAGATTGCGTATGCCGCCGCCGATGTCACCCATCTGCGCACGGTCTATGAGGCCCTGCGCAGACAGCTTGCCGAGCAGGGCCGTCTGCATTGGGCCGACTCCGAGCAGGCAATTCTGACAGAAGAAAAGACGTTCCGCCCCGATCCCCGCCGCCTGTGGGAAAAGCTGAAAGCCCGCACCAGCAACCGCCGGATGCTGGCTATTCTGCGGGAAGTGGCCGCATGGCGCGAACAGGAAGCACAGAATGCCGATATTCCCCGCCAGCGCGTCATCCGTGATGAAAGCCTGCTGGAAATCGCAGCCGTTCATCCGGATACGGTTGAAGCGCTCTCCCGTATTCGGGGTGTGACCCGGGGTTTTGCCGAGGGCAAGATGGGCAGAGGGCTGCTCGAGGCCATCTGTATTGCTCAGGAATGCCCGGAATCCGAACTTCCAAAAGCGCCGTCGAAATCCGAACGGGTCCGGCCCTCAGCCGCTCTGGTGGCGCTTCTGCGGGTTCTTCTGGCCGCCAAATGCGAAGAGCACAAGGTGGCGCCCCGGTTGGTCGCCTCTTCGGAAGATCTTGATCTGATTGCTCTTGGAGAGACCGATGTCGGCGCACTGCGTGGCTGGCGTCGCGAACTCTTCGGTCTGGATGCCCAGGCGCTGGTGCGCGGCGAGATTGCGCTGGCCGTTGTGAACGGTCTTGTGGAGCTTCAGCGTGTCGCGGAAACGGCCGCATAAGAAGCGCCTTCGACGCGGCGGGGAGTTTCTGGTAAGAAGCCTCCCGAAGATGTTTCGGGTCCGGTGGGCCGGGACTGCAGATCAACAGCATATCGGGCCATATCAGGTACCGAAGCGGGACAGGGAAACGAACATATGGAGTGGACGGACGAGACGATCGCCAGACTTCGCGATCTGTGGAGTCAGGGACTTTCGACCGCCGAAATCGGCCGCCAGCTCTCCATCACCAAGAATGCCGTTGTCGGCAAGGCTCACCGTCTGGGTCTGCCTCCCCGCCCTTCTCCCATCCGTAATCGCAAAGCCGCGGACGGTGAAGCAGGAACGGCAGAAGCCGCGCCCCGTCGCAAAAGCCCCTCCCGTGCCAAGGCGACAGAGTCTGCCGGGTCGGACCTGTTTGCAGACGGCAAGGATGTCGTCCCGGAAAAATCCGCTTCAGGCACTATGGAAAAACCCGCCGAGAAGTCTGCAGCACCTCCCCGCAAGGCTCCCGCCGCTGAACTTCCCAAGGCTCCTGTCCAGCCTGTTGCTGCGGCCCGTGTCATTCCTCCGGTTCAGAAGGATGTGGCTGCGTCACATCGGGAGGCTGCCGTCACGCCTCCTAAACCGGAACCCCGTGTGGCTCCTGCACCCCGTCCAGCCATGCCACCGCGGTTTTCAACGGCAGGTATCGACCGCCCCACGCGGCGTGGTCCTTCATGCTGCTGGCCGATTGGCGACCCCGGTACGCCGGGTTTTCATTTCTGCGGGGCAACGCCGCTCCCTGGAAAGCCATACTGCGCCGAGCATGCTGCGATTGCCTACGTTAAAATCCGGGACCGCCGCGACTGATTTTAGGCACAGAACCACGAAAAAAGCCGCCCTTCCGAAGAAGGTGCGGCTTTTTTCATAACAGCGACGCAGTCTGTTTCGTCACCACAAAAAAAGACGAGGAGCAGCCGAAGTTGCTCCCCGTTTTTGTGCGAATGGTTTAGTCCGCCGCAGTGGCCGACCATGCGCGCTGTGCGAAAATTTCCCCGTAATTATGAATTTCCGTCAGGTAAGAGAGATTACTGTCCAGCATGCGACCTGACGAATTCATTGGCTTGAATAGCCCCGCAAGGCCGTTATCGAATACGAAACCATAAACGCTATCCGATTTCTGTAGATTGTCGGAATAGGTGAAATGGTGGCTGATTGTGAAAGATAAAGTTTGTTCTGGTTTTCAAATACCAGAAGCCAATATAGGCAACACTGTTGCAGGCGGCTCATTCGGACGCAATATTAGCGTTGCTGGGGTCGATCTTGCCTGCTGTCAAAGGCCAGAATGACGTGTTCTCCATTTATTGTAACGGAGTTCATGTCCCGATACCCGGTATCAGGAATACCATAGTCCTGCATCGCAGCTTTATAAATCTTGCGACGTATTCCGTACTTTTAGGGAAGTAAGGAAAAATGGTGCTGCTGGACAGGATTGAACTGTCGACCTCTCCCTTACCAAGGGAGTGCTCTACCACTGAGCTACAGCAGCATACCGTTGCCTTGGCGCGCTTCGTAACGGGTCAGCGCGCCAAGCGCAAGTCTTAATCGTCGCGATGGACTTTTTCCATCTTCTCATGACGCTCCTGCGCGTCGATGGACAGCGTGGCGATCGGGCGGGCCTCCAGCCGTTTCAGACCGATCGGTTCTCCCGTCTCTTCGCAAAAGCCGTAGCTTCCATCCTCGATCCGTTCGAGCGCCATATTGATCTTGGTGATCAGTTTGCGGGCCCGGTCACGGGTTCTAAGTTCGAAAGCCCGATCCGTTTCGACGCTGGCGCGGTCGGTAATATCGGATTCATGGATTCCCCCTTCCGAGAGACTCGCAAGCGTTCCATCGGCCTCTTTCAGAAGATCGACACGCCAGCGCAGAAGTTTCTGCCTGAAGTACTCGACCTGAAGCGGGCTCATGAACTCTTCGTTGTCGGAAGGCCTATAATCCGGCGGCAGCGTAATCATGCGCATCCAATCCCTGGCTGATCCGCCGACGTCCGCTTCCAACAGCCGCAGGCGATAACGCGCGGCTTATAGCTACCCCAGCGGCATCCGCCAACCCCGAACATGTTTTTGCCTGTCTATCGGAAAGGGCGGAAATCTGCGTCTCCGTTAGGGGTTTCTTTACCCTGTAAGGCCATCCTCAATACCTGAGACCCCCAGACCTGTCTTGCAGGCATCAGGATACCCCCCGTCGCCCATGCGTTTTATTCTGCGATCTCCGTCATCTTTTCACATCCTGATGCACCGGCTTACTGCGCTTGTTTGCGTTGGGCTGCTTCTGCTTCCGGGTTTTGCTCTGGCAGCCAGTGTCCGCATCAAGGACATTACGGATATGGAAGGCGTGCGAAGCAACCAGCTGATCGGTTATGGTCTGGTCGTGGGGCTGAACGGCACCGGTGACCGGCTGACCAATACAATTTTTACGCGTGAAACGCTGATTTCCATGCTGAATCGCCTGGGCGTCAACATCCGCGATCAGGAAACACAGCTTCAGACACATGACGTCGCGGCCGTCATGGTGACGGCAGATCTCCCGGCTTTCGCTCATGGAGGAAACCGGATTGACGTGACGGTCTCAGCTGCGGGTGATGCTTCCTCCCTTACGGGAGGCACGCTTCTGGTCACACCATTGATGGCGGCGGATGGTGAAGTCTATGCGGTTGCGCAGGGATCGCTTGCAACAAACGCGTTTTCGGCCAGGGGAGCTGCTGCCTCCATCACCCGCAATGTGCCGACGAGCGGGCATATCGCGAATGGTGGCATCGTCGAGCGGGAAGTGCCTTTCGACCTCAGCCATCGATCCAATCTTCATCTGAGTCTGCGAAATCCTGATTTCACAACAGCGAGTCGGATTGCAGCGATCATCAACCGGACCTTCGGGCCGATTGCGAATGTTCAGGATCCCCGTACCGTCCTGCTGGATCTGAGCAGCCACGATCCCGTTCCTACACTTTCGCGGATCGGTGATCTGCTCGTGACGCCGGATACGCCTGCCAAGGTGGTGGTGGATGAAGCTAGCGGAACCATCATCATGGGAGCAGATGTCCGGATCAGCACTGTTGCCGTAGCGCAGGGAAATCTGACGGTACAGGTGACCGAAACGCCCGAGGTCTCCCAACCGGGCCCATTCTCCAATGGTCAGACGGCTGTGGTGCCACGTACGAACGTCAAGGTCGATACGGGCAAGAACCAGCATCTGGCGGTTGTCCCTGGTGGCACAACGCTCAGGGAGCTTGTTGCGGGACTGAACGCTCTGGGTGTGGGGCCAAGAGACATGATCAGCATTCTGCAGGCCATCAAGGCTGATGGTGCCCTGCAGGCAGAACTGGAGATGCGTTGATGACCATATCCTCGACCACCGGCACCCTATCACAGGGATTTCCGTTGCACGGCCAGAAGGCAGATCCGGCCAAGACGTTAAAATCCGCCGAGGATTTCGAATCAATGGCCATCAATCAGATGCTTCAGCCCATGTTCGCAACGGACGACGACAGCGACAGCATGTTCAGTGGTGGAGCCGGAGAAAAGCAGTTTCGGCCCATGCTAGTGGAGCAGATCGCCAAACAGATGGAAAACAACGGTGGTATTGGCATGACGGATGCAATCAACCGTCAGATGCTGGCCATGCAGGAGCAGAAATGAGCGCGTCCATTATTCCGGCCATGCAGCGGCTGATTGCCATTCTGGAAGCGGAAAATTCTGCATTGGAAGAAGCGCGCATCCCGGATGCTCTGGCGCTCCTGCCCGACAAGCAGAATGCTGCCAGAACGCTGGAGCAGGAAGTCTCGGTCGCCAATGACCGTAAACAGGACCTCTGCCCCTGCTGCCCGGATGACGAAGAGAATCCCGTACAGCAGGAGTCGTCGGCGCTGCCCTATCGCGATTTGCTGGACCAGATGACCGAACTGGGCAATCGCAATGGTGAACTTCTGCAAAGAGCCATCACGGCCCAGAAGCGCGTGATTGAATTGCTGACATCAACCCCAGCGGCGGCTCTGCCGCAGAACTATGGCAATCAGGGCGCCTATGCCCCTGTCAGCGAGAGACAGGCGCTTTTCGTCAGTAAAGCCTGAAGTCGTCAGGTCAGTCTTCGGCGAGAATCTGCCGACTGACCTTGACCTTGCCAACACGTCGGCGGTCCATTTCCAGAACCTCGAACAGCCATCCGCCGAACGCGACCTTGTCTCCCCGTGCGGGAACGCGCCTGAGAAGTGCCAGCATGACACCGCCAAGGGTATGATAGCCCCCGGCGCCAGGGAGTTCCGGAAGGTTGAGGCGCGAGCGCAGTTCATCCGCAGGCATGAAGCCTTCAAAGACATAATCGTCTTCGCCTTCAGCGGCCTGTAGTTCCGATGATGACGACTCCGTTTTTTCCTCACCGACGATCGCTTCCAGCACATCGGATGGTGTGACGATGCCTTCAAAAGAGCCGTATTCGTCCAGAACAAACGTAATTCCGAGATTGACCCCGCGCATGCGCTCGATCATGTCCTGTGCGCTGAGACTGTCGGGGATGACGGGGGGCTCACGCAGGACGGCATCAACGGAAACCGGCAGTTTCAGGAGCAGTCGATCCATGATGTCTTTGGCGAGAATGACGCCAACAGGATGGTCGACATCTCCTTCACAGACCACAATCCGCGCGTATGAAGACTGGCGCAGTTTGCGGACCAGCGTTTCCTGATCCGCATGTCTGTCGATCCAGAAAAGTTCATTGCGCGGCGTCATGATGGCTCTCACCGGTCGGTCTGCCAGACGCAGAAGGCGCTCGATCATGGCCTGTTCGTCAGTTTCGAGTACGCCCGCCCGTGCACCTTCGGCCAGAACGGCTTTCAGTTCTTCTTCCGTCACGGCAGCGCGCGTCAGGGGGCCGATACGGAGCGCCCGGAGGACCAGAGAGGATGTCCCGCTCAGCAGCCAGACAATCGGCTGTGCCACACGCGCGACGCCCACCAGAAGCCAGGCCAGACGTGAGGCAATGGTCTCCGGCTGTTGCAGGGCAATCTGTTTGGGAATCAGTTCACCGAAAACCAGCATGGCGAAGGTGATGATGGCAACGACAAGAACCATCGAGACTTCGCTGGCGATCGGACGCAGCGAAGGAATGTCCGCAATCCAGGGCGTGACGGTACCTTCCATCTGGCTGCCGCCAAACGTACCTTCAAGAATGGACACCAGCGTCATGCCGACCTGAACGGTTGGCAGAAAGCTGTGTGGATCTTCCGTCAGCCGGATTGCGGTTGTAGCCCCACGGACTCCCTGCTTGGCCAGAACCTCAAGCCGTGGCCGTTTTGCCGAAATGAGAGCCATTTCTCCCATGGCAAACACGGCATTGAGGAAAATGAGCAGACAGATAACAAGAATAGGGGTCAGCATGGTCCGGCCAGAATAATGAATGGCTCAATCATAACAGGACGACTGACGGATGCCATGCCCTTCATTTGCTGACCGTAGACGCGAGGCTTTTCCATAAAAAAACCGGCTCGCATGGAGCCGGTTTTTTTTACGCAGATCGAAGAAGACCAGTTCTCAGTCTGCTGCGTCTGCAGCTTCCGAAACGGTGTTGGCAGCCGGGCGGCCGTTGACGCGGACGCGGGGGCCGCGAGCCGGCTTAGCACCTGTGGAGATGCGTTCCATCTGCTGCTGGACCTGCGCTTCATAGCCGTATTCGGCAGGGCGCTGGTTGGCGAGCGAGATTTCCGGAACCATCGGCTTTTCGGTCTCGGGACCGAAAAGGGCGACCTTCGCGATGTGCCAGGGGCGTGCGACGGCGTCCATGACGGCTGTGGATTCGTAGCCGGAGTGGACCATGCAGTCGGCGCATTTCTCGTATGCGCCTGTGCCGTACTGCTCCCAGGCCGTGTCGTCCATCAGCTCCTTGAAGGTCTTGGCATAACCTTCGCCGAGCAGATAGCACGGACGCTGCCAGCCAAAGACCGTACGCAGCGGCTTGCCCCAGGGGGTGCAGTGGTAGTTCTCGTTGCCCGCCAGGAAGTTCAGGAAAAGCGGGGACTGCGTGAAGCGCCACTTCTTGCCTTTTCCGAGACGGAAAACGTCGCGGAAAAGCTGCTTTGTCTTCTGGCGGTTCAGGAAGTGCTCCTGATCCGGTGCGCGCTCATAGGCGTAGCCCGGAGCCGTCATGATGCCGTCAACGCCGAGAGCCATGACTTCGTCGAAGAAGGCGGCAAGGCGCTCCGGCACGGCTCCGTCGAAGACGGTGCAGTTGATCGAGACGCGGAAGCCACGGGATTTTGCAAGACGGATCGCCGCTACGGCCCGGTCGTACACACCGTCCTGACACACGGAGGAGTCATGCATCACCTGATCGCCATCGAGATGCACGTCCCAGGAGAAGAACGGGGAGGGCTCGTAATCGTCGAGCTTCTTTTCCAGCAACAGCCCGTTCGTGCACAGGTAGACGTATTTTTTGCGCCCGATCAAACCTTTGACGATCTGGGGCATTTCCTTGTGCAGGAGGGGTTCACCACCGGCGATTGCAATGACAGGAGCGCCGGCTTCCGTGTCGGCATCCAGGCATTCCTGAAGGCTGAGACGCTGGTTCAGGATCTGCGCGGGATAGTCGATCTTGCCGCAGCCGGCGCACGCCAGGTTGCAGCGGAACAGCGGTTCGAGCATCAGGACCAGCGGATATCGCTTGCGGCCCGTGAGGTGCTGCTTGACAACGTACCGTCCGACTCGGACAGCCTGCATCAAAGGAACGGCCATTATAATCCTCTGGTTCTAGCCTCCGGAAGGTGCGTCCAATAGGGCGCCCGGGGCCTTGCACATCGTGGATGGCCCGTGGCCTTCTTTCCTGTCCCGGCTCCGGGAAGTCGGGAAACGTGAAGGACCATCGGGCATTAGATTGTCTGCCTATAGACCCATTGTCGTGTTCGCCTCAATGTCAGGCTGCATAATTCGTACCGGCCCTGTGGCTAATGGAGCACAGATGGTCCTATGGATGCGAGAACCTGATACAGGGAACTTGATACATTGTGTCATGAACCTGATCTCTATGCCCGGAATTGTCTACCAGGACGAAAGTACGATCATGATTTGCCGTTTTTCCCCGAAAGTGACTCTGTCCCTTCTGTCTGCCTGCCTCCTGACGGGCCCTGTTGCGCTGGCGGCTTTTTCTCCGGCTGCGTTGGCCGATGCAGCGGCTATCGCCTCGCCAGCGGATTCTGCTGCGGTGGCGCCTGTCGCAGCCCTGTACGACGCTCTGAAGGCTGCCCAGAAGACCGGGAAAACCGCCCAGCAGCGTGCGACGATGATCGCTCCTGCCGTGGACCATGCTTTCGATCTGGAAGCGATTCTCCGTCGTTCAGTGGGTGTGCGCTACAACAGTCTCAGTCCTTCGGACCGTACGCGTCTGCTGGGGTCGTTCCGGCAGTTCACGATCGCCCATTATGCTGCGTCGTTTAAGCCTCAGGCGCAGGCGGCCTTTACCATTTCCTCACAGACGCGTCCGAACCCGACCGGTGGTGTGATTGTCGATACGACGATCGGCGGCACGGATGGCGGCGATGTCGTGCCCATCGACTACATCATGACAAATGGGGCATCGGGCTGGCGGATTACGGATGTTCTGCTGAACGCCCATATCAGTCAGGTCGCCGCGCAGCGTTCCGATTTCGGAGGGGCCCTGAGTCAGGGCGGCGCCAATGGTCTGGCCGATCATCTGGACGACAAGACTGCCCATTTCCTGCATGACTGAGCCCAGTCTCACGACGGCAGTCTTTCCCAAAAGCATTCGGGAAGGCTAGAACACCGTCGTGCCCTTACCTCTTACCATCGCAGCCAGCGTCTGCGCACTTGTTTCAGCCGCTGGAAACCTACAGGCGCTGACGGGCGCCCTCCTGCTCGCCCGGTTCCGCCGCACGGAGCGTCGCGCGGATGATGCGCTGCGCCTGTCCGAGCGGACATGGCCCGCCGTCACTGTGATGAAGCCTCTGCACGGTAACGAGCCGTTGCTGGAGGATGCGCTGGAAAGCGTCTTCACGCAGGATTATCCCGATTTCCAGATCGTCTTTGGCGTGCAGGACGCGCAGGACACCGCGCTGGCCGTGATCGAGCGACTCCGGGGGCGTTATCCGCAGGTTCCGGTCAGCGTGGTGGTCGATCCGCGCGAATATGGTCCGAACCGCAAGGTCGGGAATCTGATGAACATGTACGGGGAGGCCTGTCATGACATTATCGTGATATCCGACTCGGACATCCACGCCAGCCCCCGCTATCTGCGTCATGTCGTAACGGGTCTGGAAGAGCAGGGGGCCGGTCTGGTCACCACCCTGTATGCAGGTCGTCCTGCTGCGGGAACGCTCGTGCAGCAACTCGGTGCCTGCCAGATCAATCATAATTTCCTGCCTGGCGTCATGATGTCCCGCTTTCTGGGGCGTCAGGACTGTCTGGGCGCGACGATGGCCCTGCGTCGGCAGACCCTTGAGGAAATCGGTGGCCTTGAGGCGCTGGTCGATCACGTGGCGGATGATGCCGAACTGGGTCAGCTGATCCGGACGCGGGGCGAGAACATCGTCATCGCGCCGACCCTGACCCACACGACCGTGGGCGAACATACGCTCGGCGAGTTGCTGGCGCATGAGTTGCGCTGGGGGCGGACCGTCAAGAATGTCGCCCCGGTCGGTTATGGGCTGTCGTCCATCCAGCTTCCCCTGTTCTGGGCCGTGACGGCAGTGCTGTTCCGCCCGAATGCCTGGTGGACATGGAGCCTGCTGCTTCTGACATGGCTGCTCCGCGCCATCGGAAGCCGGATTATGGACCGTGCCACGGACTGTCCGCTCCCGGCTGTAATCCCGCTTCTGGTCATCCGCGACTGGCTGTCTGCTGCCATCATGGTGGGGAGTGCCCGCGGATCACGCGTTGCATGGCGAGGCAGAACGGTCCATATCGCCCGAAGAAAACGTAATTCCGTGTCCTGCGCCCCCTCGCTCCAGGCCGGCGCCACCCAAAGGAGTGTCCGATCATGATGAGAACCCTTTTTCTCCAGCCTCCTTCCTTTGACGGTTTCGATGGTGGTGCGGGTTCCCGCTACCAGGCGAAGCGCGAAATCAAGTCCTTCTGGTTTCCGACATGGCTGGCCCAGCCGGCTGCTCTCGTTCCAGGATCACGCCTGATCGACGCGCCGCCGGCCAAGATGGGTATGGATCCCATCCTTGAGGACGTGAAGAACCGCGACCTCGTCGTCATCCATACCTCCACGCCGTCCTTCGCTTCCGACGTGCGCGTGGCGCAGATGATCAAGGATGCAAATCCGAAGATCATGATCGGCATGGTGGGCGCCAAGGTGGCGGTTCAGCCGACCGAAAGCATGGAGAAGGGCAGCCCGATCGACTTCGTGGCCCGTAACGAGTTCGATTTCACCATCAAGGAAATCGCCGAAGGCAAGCCGCTCGCGGAAGTGGACGGTATCACCTGGCGCAACGAGAAGGGTGAGATCATCGCGAACAAGGATCGCGCGATGATCGAGGACATGGACAGCCTTCCGTTCGTGACGGAAGTCTACAAGCGTGACCTCAACATCAACGACTACTTCATCGGCTATCTGAAGCACCCCTACATCTCGATCTATACGGGCCGTGGCTGCAAGTCGCGCTGCACGTTCTGCCTGTGGCCGCAGACGGTTGGCGGCCATCGCTACCGGACCCGCAGCCCTGAGCATGTGGCCGCTGAAGTGCGTCTGGCCAAGCAGTACTTCCCCGAAGTGCAGGAATTCATGTTCGATGATGACACCTTCACGGACGATCTGCCGCGCGCCGAAGCCATTGCCCGTGAAATGGGCAAGCTTGGTGTTACGTGGTCCTGCAATGCCAAGGCGAATGTTCCTTACGAGACCCTGAAGGTTCTCAAGGAAAACGGCCTGCGCCTGCTGCTGGTCGGTTACGAAAGCGGCAACCAGCAGATCCTTCACAACATCAAGAAGGGCATGCTGGTCGAAACGGCCAAGGAATTCACGCGCAACTGCCACAAGCTGGGCATCAAGATCCACGGAACCTTCATCGTCGGCCTGCCGGGCGAGACGAAGGAGACCATCCAGGAGACGATCCAGTTCGCCAAGGAAATCAACCCGCATACCCTGCAGGTTTCGCTGGCTGCGCCGTATCCCGGCACCTTCCTGCACAAGCAGGCGACGGAAAATGGCTGGCTGAACGAAGCGGAAGCCGAACTGATCGACGAGAGCGGCGTGCAGATCGCACCGCTGCATTACCCGCACCTGTCGCATACGGAAATCTTCGAGAGCGTCGAGGAATTCTATCGCAAGTTCTACTTCCGCGGTTCCAAGATCGCCTCCATCGTCAACGAGATGATCCGTAGCCCGCAGATGATGAAGCGTCGTCTGCGCGAGGGTGTGGAATTCTTCCAGTTCCTCAAGGACCGTCACGCCGCCTGAACGGCGTGCGCCTGACCAGACAATATCCGGGGGCCATGGCGCATGTCATGGCCCCTTTTTCGTGAGATCTGCCATGACATCCAGCCCCTCCCGCCGCGCCATCGTGTCCGCCGACGATTTCGGCATGAGCCTCGAAGTCAACGAGGCCATCGAACAGGCCCATCGCAACGGCATCCTGTCCACGGCTAGTCTGATGGTGGCCGGGGATGCTGCCGGGGATGCCATCCGACGTGCGAAGACGATGCCGGATCTGAGAGTCGGATTGCATGTGGTGGCGATCGAGGGCAAGTCCGTCCTCGATCTGCCTGCCATTACGGACGAGCAGGGCTGGTTTGGGCGCAACCAATTGCGCCTTGGCGTGAAGTATTTCTTCAGCCCGCAGGCTCGGAGTGCCCTGCGGCGCGAAATCGAAGCCCAGTTCCGTAATTTTGTCGCAAGCGGGTTAGCGCTCGATCACGCCAACGCCCATAAACACATGCATTTGCATCCGACGGTGGGACGATTCCTGATCGAGTCCGGCCTGGAGCATGGATTACGGGCTGTCCGCTCGCCCTTCGAGCCGCCGGAGCCTGTCGAGGCCAACGATACGTTGGGAGACCGCGCCCTACGCCACTGGATCGGCGTGCTGCGGCATCAGATTCGCAAAGCGGGGCTGAAAACCAATGACTGGTGTTTCGGGCTGCGCTGGTCCGGCCATATGACGCCGGACCATATCCGCAGTCTTGTTCCGCGCCTGCCCACGGGCACGAGCGAAATCTACTTTCACCCCGCCACGGCTCAGGACGCCATGATGAAGCGTTTCATGCCGGGCTATGAGCAGGAGGGCGAACTGGCCGCCCTTCTGGACCCGGCTGTGCGGGAGGCATTCGACCGGTATGGGGTCGCCCGCATCGGCTGGGCCGATCTGTAAGACCGGCCCGGCAGCACGTCTCAGGCCGTCAGCGTGAACGCTTCGGTCGGGCGGGCGCCGTAACGGGTGATAATCTCACCGGCCGCCTGATTGCCCAGCTTCGCGCAGGTGACGAGGTCGTGCTTCCTGCTCAGACCGGCCAGGAAGCCTGCTGCGAACGCATCGCCTGCGCCCGTGGTGTCCACGACCTTTACTTCGGTTGTCGGAACGTCATGGCGCTCGCCTTCGCCGATCACGACCGCACCCTTTTCGCTGCGTGTGATGACGGCCAGCTTTGTTTCGGCGGAGACCTGCGTGACGGCTTCTTCGAAATCCGTGACTTCGTACAGGGCCAGAAGCTCGGCCTCGTTGGCGAACAGGATGTCCACATGGCCCGCTACAAGCTCGTGGAAGGCGGCGCGATGGCGTTCCACGCAGAACGTGTCGGACAGCGTCAGGGCGACCTGACGGCCAGCCTTGCGGGCCAGACGGGCTGCATGTTCGAACGCTTCCTGGGCCTGCGGCTTGTCGTACAGATAGCCTTCCAGATAGGTGATGGCCGCATCCGCCACGACGGATTCATGCACGTCCTCGAACGTGAATTCCGTGCAGGCGCCGAGATAGGTGAACATGGTGCGCTGGCCTTCGGGCGTCACCAGAACGATGCAGCGTGCGGTCGGGGTGCCATCGGCGGCCGGAAGCGGCTCGGACGGGAAGGTGATGCCCTGTTCGCGCATGTCGCGTGTGAAATGGTCGCCGGCTTCGTCAGCCGTGACTTTGCCAAGATAGGCCACTTTCGCACCCATACGGGCCGCCACGACGGCCGTGTTGGCGCCGGAGCCGCCGCCTGTCACATTTTCGATATCCACGCGGCTTTCGATGGCATGCGCCGTGGCAGCGTCGATCAGGGTCATGCTCCCGGCAGCAGCGCCAAGCCCGTCGATCAGGTCCTGGCCCACAGGGGCGAGAACGTCGACGATGGCATTGCCGATACACAGAAGGTCATGCTGGGGTGCAGACATTGGAACTCCGGTCAGGTCGCTGAAAACTTCAGAAAAAAACATTTAACGGGCAGACTGCGCCATTAAATCAACACGATCATAGGTCCCCTCTGGGTTCACGCCAACTCCCGGTTAACCCGACGCCGTTTTCCTCCGTGAGATTTCGTCACATTTATGGAAATGCGCGTCTTGTCCCGCCGGGTCGTGAGCGTGTAGCCTTGTCGAAAGACCGGTTCCCGAATGTTCTGTCTGCGAGCGTCCTGTTCTCGCAATGGATCGTCCGGGAGACGTCCAAGACAGAATTAGAGTGTTCTTTTCAGATCCGCAGCGGGGTTTCCTTGTTCAGAAGACGCAAACCGGAAGATGACTCCAAGCCTGTCGAGAACGGCAAACTTGCAGGTCAGCCCATTTTCCCCAACCGGCCGGACGCTCCCAGCCAGACGGCTCCCGCGTCAGGATCCGGATCGCCCTCCAGTCCCCAACCTGCCCAGCAGCCCAACCAGCAGAAGGACCCCGCGCCCATGGGTCGTACCCCTTTCCCGGCACCGCCGTCTTCCAATTCTCCGACGGGCGTAACGCCGGCAGGGGCGCCGCGCCCCGGTGTGGCCGCCGTTCCGGGCGCACCGCGCCAGACCGGCCCTGAGCGTCGTACGCTTGTTGTCGGCCGTGGCATCAGCGTGCAGGGGTCCGTGCAGGACGCCGAACGCCTTGTCGTTGAGGGTACGGTCGAGTCCAGCATGATCCATGCGACCGAGCTTCAGGTCACGCATGGTGGCGTCTTCCGGGGCGGCGTCGAGGTTGAGGACGCAGAACTGGCGGGCACGATCGACGGCACCCTGACCGTCAATGGCAGCCTGACGATCCGTGCGACCGGCCGTCTCATCGGCAAGGTCAAGTGCCGTCGTCTTCAGGTCGAGGATGGTGGTCAGATCACGGGTCAGCTCGAAATGATCACGGATGGCGCATCTTCGCGTCCGGCTGTCAGCGAAACTGTCAAGTCCGAGCCCGCTCCCGGTGAAGGCGCCAGCGAAGCGCCCTGATCCCTTATTGCGGACCAGCATAAAGGCCCGTTCCCTCTCAGGGGCGGGCTTTTTTGTGTCTGATCCGGACCTTCTGGCGGCAGAGCAACAGGCAGAACCGCCCTGACAGGAGAAAACCCCTTCATGACATCCCGTCTGCTCTCCACGTTTGCTGTGGCACTGCTATGCGCGCCATTGGCCGCATCCGCTCAGGGCTTTTTCGGCCAGAATACTGCGCCCCGTAGCGCGCATGACATGCCTGCGCAGTGTGACAATGCGCATTTCCTCGCCGATCAGCATGGACTGGAACAGAGCGGCCCCACCGGTATCGACCTGCCCGAGCATCTCTGTGGACGGGTTCTGGCGGTCTCCCCCAAAGCAAAACGCACCCGCAGCGGCTGGCACGGTTATTTCTATCTGTCGGTCGGGCAGGGGGTCTCCATCCGGATCGTCTCTGATCTGGATCAGATGAATGCACCGCAATGGCCCTGGGTCAGCAAGGGCGATCAGGTCGAGGTTCAGGGGCGCTACTATTACGACAGCCTGCGTCGTCAGGGCGTGGACTGGACCCATCATGGTACAGGCCGCAAATGGCCCTGGCCCGGCTATGTCGTGGTGAACGGCACCCGCTACCAGTAAGAAAAAAGGCCCGGCGAGACAGTGTCTCCCGGGCCTTTCTGCTGGTTGAAGGACTTCAGCTTGTCGCTTCGTCTTTCTTGGAAGCGCCATCCTCGCCCTTGGCGTTATCTCCTCCTTCGAGAATATCGAAGTCGAGTGCGCCGTTCTTCATGCCAATCCGAACGGCACCGCCCTGAGCCAGCCGTCCGAAAAGCAGTTCCTCGGCCAGAGGCTTCTTGATGTATTCCTGAATGACGCGTCCCAGTGGACGGGCGCCATACAGTCGGTCGTATCCGCGCTCGGCGAGCCATTCCTTGGCGCTCGAGGAAATCTCGATCGTCACATGGCGGTCGGCAAGCTGAGCTTCGAGCTGAAGCACGAACTTCTCGACCACGCGGCCTACGGTCTCCGGCGTCAGGTTGGCGAAGGGAATGATCGCGTCCAGACGGTTGCGGAATTCCGGCGTGAACAGGCGTTTGACTGCCTCTTCATCCTCACCGCTCCGCGCCGTCCGTCCAAACCCGATCGCCTCCTTGGACAGGTCCGCCGCGCCCGCATTCGTGGTCATGATCAGGATCACGTTGCGGAAATCGACGACCTTGCCGTTGTGATCCGTCAGGCGGCCATGATCCATGACCTGAAGCAGGACATTGAACAGGTCCGGATGAGCCTTCTCGATCTCGTCCAGCAGCAGGACCGCGTGCGGATGCTGGTCGATCGCATCCGTCAGCAGACCGCCCTGATCGAACCCGACATACCCTGGAGGCGCACCGATCAGACGGGAGATCGAATGGCGCTCCATGTATTCGGACATGTCGAAGCGGATCAGTTCGATCCCGAGCGAGTTGGAAAGCTGCTTGGCGACTTCCGTCTTGCCGACGCCCGTGGGGCCGGAGAACAGGTAGTTGCCGATCGGCTTTTCTGCATCGCGCAGTCCGGCACGGGACAGCTTGATTGCCGCAGCCAGCGCGTCGATCGCCTTGTCCTGTCCGAAGACCATGTTCCGCAGGTCCCGCTCCAGATGGCGCAGGGTCTCGCGGTCATCGGCCGAGACGCTTTTGGGCGGGATACGGGCGATCTTGGCGATGGCCTCTTCCACGTCCTTCAGCGTCACGGTCTTGCGGCGCTTGTTTTCGGGCACCAGCATCCGCGCCGCGCCGACTTCGTCGATTACGTCGATCGCCTTGTCCGGCAGTTTGCGGTCATGGACATACTTGGCCGCCAGTTCGACGGCGCCGCGCAGGGCTTCGTCGGTGTAGCGAACCTTGTGATGCTTCTCGTAGCTGCCCTTCAGGCCGCGCAGAATCTTGATCGCATCCTCGATCGAAGGCTCCGGCACGTCGATTTTCTGGAACCGGCGCACGAGCGCCCGATCCTTCTCGAAGTGCTGACGGAACTCCTTGTAGGTCGTGGAACCGATGCAGCGCAGGGTCCCTGCGGCCAGGGCAGGCTTGAGCAGGTTGGAGGCGTCCATTGCCCCTCCCGATGTCGCTCCCGCGCCGATGACGGTATGGATTTCGTCAATGAACAGGATGGCGCCAGGGGTCTGGTCCATTTCCGTCACGACGGCTTTCAGCCGCTCTTCGAAATCGCCGCGATAGCGCGTGCCAGCCAGAAGCGAGCCCATGTCCAGCGAGTAGATCGTGCTGTTCAGCAGAACGTCCGGCACTTCGCCTTCCACGATCCGCTTGGCCAGACCTTCGGCAATTGCCGTCTTGCCGACGCCCGGATCTCCCACATAAAGCGGATTGTTCTTGGTCCGGCGGCACAGGATCTGGATGGTGCGTTCGATTTCCTGATCGCGGCCGATCAACGGATCAATCCGCCCCTCACGCGCACGTTCATTCAGATCGACGCAATAGGTCGCCAGTGCTCCCTCCTTGGCCGTTTCCTTGCGCTCCTCGCGTTCGGACGTATCCTTGGAAGCCGCAGCCGAGCGGCGCCCCGTTCCCCGGTCGGGTGCCTTGGCGATTCCGTGCGAGATGAAGTTGACCGCATCGAGTCGCGTCATGTCCTGCAACTGCAGGAAATAGACGGCATGGCTTTCGCGCTCGGCAAACAGGGCGACCAGCACGTTAGCGCCCGTGACTTCGTCGCGGCCCGTGCTCTGTACATGGATCGCCGCGCGCTGGATCACGCGCTGGAAAGCCGCGGTCGGCTTGGGTTCCGTCGGGCGTTCAGCCGCCAGCCCTGCCAGATCCTTGTCCAGGAAATCCGTCAGATCGGAGCGCAGCTTGTCGAGATCAATGCCGCAGGCCCGGAAGACCGTCAGGGCATCGTCGTCTTCTGTCAGTGCGAGCAGAAGATGTTCGAGGGTTGCATATTCGTGACGCCGGTCACCTGCGAATGTCAGGGCGCGGTGGAGCGTCTGTTCGAGCGTACGGGACAGCATGGGATGGCGCTCCTCTCGACCTCTCGTAGGAAAGGTATCTTGTCGCGGAGTAACGTGTAACGCCAGTCAGAAACGCAAAGGGAAACAAGAAATTATCCTGCGCCCGGGCTTTTCTGCCTGTCAGACGGATCAGTCTTTCTCGATCGTGCACTGAAGAGGGTGCTGGTTCTGGCGCGCCAGATCCATCACCTGTGTCACCTTGCTTTCAGCCACTTCATACGTGAACACCCCGCAGACTCCGACGCCGCGCTGGTGAACCTGAAGCATGACGGACGTTGCCTCGTCCCGGGTTTTGGCAAAGAAACGCTCCAGCACATGCACCACAAACTCCATGGGCGTGTAGTCGTCGTTGAGCATCAGAACCTTGTACATGGAAGGTTTGCGCGTCCGGGTTCTGGGACGCACCACCACGCTGACTTCAAGGTCCTGATCCCCGTCTCCCCTGTCCGGCTCACGGGGCGGAATGGAGTCGGGAGACTCCGGCCCCATGCGAGATGGACTCCGCGAGGATGCGACACCGGAAAGGCCGTTCGGGCAGGGGGGAAGATCATAAAAAGACATGACGGGTATGATATGGTGCGAATTTCGGTCTTGAGAAGGGCTGCAAGCCCCTGAAATAAGGTTTTTATGCGCCGCGTGCCATGATCCTGCCTCCTTTCCGCCCTGCTTACGAAAAATTAAGGAAAGTCCTTCAAAGCTGGTGGACGGGGAGTTTTCAATGCGCCTAGACTGCCTGTCATGCAGGTGGCTCAAGAGCCAGATCTTTCCCAAGACGACGTTCCGTTCAGAGGCTGTCAGTAGATGCGTTTCCCGTTCCAGAAAGCTTTTCTGTTGTGCGCCATGACAACCATGGGGCTGGGATCTGCGAAGGCACAATATGCCGGACATGTCTCGAGCTATGTGATGGACGCCAGGACAGGCGCTGTTCTGTCTGCGACGGATGCCGAGCTGCAACGGTATCCTGCGTCCCTGACAAAGCTCATGACGCTCTATCTGACGTTCCGCGCCCTTGAAGCGCATCAGATCACGCTGGACGAACAGGTTCCGGTGTCCATTCATGCTTCCATTCAGGCTCCGTCAAAGCTGGGCCTTGTGCCGGGAACGAAGCTGACAGTGGAGCAGGGCATTCTGGGGCTCGTCACGAAGTCTGCCAATGATGCGGCCTGTGCCCTGGGTGAATTTCTCGGCGGCGGAGATGAGGTACGCTTCGCCCAGCTCATGACGCAGCAGGCGCGGGCTCTGGGGATGGTCAATACGACCTTCCGCAATGCTTCCGGTCTGCCTGATCCGGATCAGGTTACGACAGCGCATGATCTGGCCCTGCTCTCGCAGCATCTGATTGCAGATTTTCCCCAGTATTATCACTATTTCAACGTTCCCTCCTTCTATTTCCATCGCCGTATGGTTCCGAACCATGATCCGATGCTGAAAATCTATGCGGGCGCTGATGGTCTCAAGACGGGGTATACCGATCTGGCAGGCCATAACCTCATCACGTCTGCCCAGCGCGGGAATGTGCGCCTGATCGGCGTGGTCATGGGGTCTCCCAGCAATGCGCGTCGTTCCATGGAAATGGTGGCGCTGCTCGATAAGGGGTTTGCAGATGAAGGCGTGGCGCCCCAGCCGCTTCTTCACCCTGCGGCTCCATCCGGTGTCCTGATGGCCTCGGCCCGTCGTCGCGGTCGCTTCCATCACGGTTTCCTGCTGGCGTCTTCGCGCCCCATGGAAGTTGCCGATGCGCCGACAGCCCCGCGTCGTTATGGCCGGATTTCTCACCATGGTGCGGCCGTACGCATGGTGAGTGTGCGCCATGTTGTCGCCCACAAAAAGCGCTCCCGGCACAGCTGATCCTGAAAATCTGACCTGCCGCCTTGCGATCCAGCCCGGACAGACGCATTTTGTCCGGGCTTTTGAAGATTGAAGGATCAGGCGGCAGATTATGGATAACGCACGGGGTATCGTTCTCTACGATCAGGACGATTTCAAACATCTGCATCGTGTTGGCCGCCTGACGGCGGAGGCGCTGGACATGATCACGCCCCATGTGCAGCCCGGCGTTACCACAGAAGAGCTGAACCAGCTGATCCACGACTTCACGATCGCCCATGGTGCCACGCCTGCTCCGCTGAACTATCGCGGCTATCCGAAATCCTGCTGCATCTCGATCAACCATGTCGTATGTCACGGCATTCCCGGTTCCAAGAAGCTGTCCAATGGTGACATCGTCAACATTGACGTCACTTCCATTCTGGACGGCTGGTACGGCGACAGTTCACGCATGTATGTCGTGGGCAAGGCGCCAAAGAAGGCCGAAAAACTGGTCGATGTGACGTATGAGGCGCTGATGCGTGGCATCGCGCAGGTGCGCCCGGGCAAGACGCTTGGTGATATTGGCCATGCCATTCAGGAATATGCGGAAGCCAACCGCTTCTCCATCGTTCAGGATTTCTGTGGTCATGGCATTGGTCGGGATTTCCATGCCGAGCCGAATGTTCTCCATTATGGGCGCCCCGGTGAGGGTGTGAAGCTCGTGGAAGGGATGGTGTTCACGATCGAGCCCATGCTGAATATCGGCCGTCCGGACGTGAAAATCCTTGATGACGGCTGGACAGCCGTGACCCGTGACCGCACCCTGTCAGCCCAGTTCGAGCATCAGGTTGGCGTGACGGCCGATGGCTGCGAAATTTTCACCCTGTCCCCCAAAGGCTACACCAAGCCTCCTTATGGAGAGACCGCATGAGAGCGTTTTCGCTTCTTCTCGCCACGGCCCTGATCAGCAGCACGACGCTCGCCATCGCAGCCGCCCCGGCGCTGAGTTCAGCGCATGATCCGCTGGCTTTCGGTCCGGACAATGTCAGTGCCGGTGTGCTGACGTCAGGCCGTCATGGCATGGTGGTGTCGGCGCAGCATCTCGCCTCGGATGCCGGTGCGAAAATCCTTGCACAGGGTGGCAATGCGGTCGATGCGGCCGTGGCTGTCGGATATGCTCTGGCTGTGGTCTATCCCGCAGCCGGTAATATTGGCGGCGGCGGATTCATGACCCTGCGTTTGAAAACGGGCCAGACGGTCTTCATTGATTTCCGCGAACATGCTCCCGCCGCTGCGACGGCCACGATGTATCAGGACGCTTCGGGCAAGGTCATTCCGGGTCTGTCCACTGAAGGCTGGAAAGCCGTCGCCGTTCCGGGAACAGTCGCGGGGCTGGACTCCATTCTGCAGAAATGGGGGCGCCTGCCACGCGCCAAGGTCATGGCCCCTGCGATTGCGCTGGCCCGGAATGGCTTCGTTCTGAATCAGGGCGATGCGGATCTTCTGCACACCTCGACGCGCTATTTCCAGCACGATCCCTATGCCCGCGCGTTCTATCTGCGCCCCGATGGTACGCCGCTTCAGACGGGCGACCGTCTGGTGCAGAAGGATCTGGCGGACTCGCTGGAACTGATCGCCAAAGAAGGTCCGCAGGCGTTTTATGATGGTCCGATCGCGAAGGAAATCGTGCGCGCCAGCACTGAAGGCGGCGGCATTCTTCAGCTTTCTGACTTCAAAAACTATCACATCCGTCACCTTGAGCCGATCCGCTGCACCTATCGGGGCTATACGATCGACACGGCACCGCCGCCGAGCGGCGGGGGTGTTGCACTCTGCGAAATCCTGAACATTCTCTCCGGTTACGATATGCACGCCCTTGGTCTGCATAGCGCGCCTGCAACGCAGCGCGAGATCGAGGCCATGCGTCATGCCTATTCCGACCGGCGCGATCTGGGCGATCCGGATTTCGTCCATAATCCTGTCGAACACCTGATCGACCCCGCTTACGCCTATCAGATCCGCCAGGGCATTCCGACCGATCGCGCGCTGTCGTCCAGCACGCTCAGAGCAGGAGAGGCGCTGCCCGTTCCCGTGACGCAGGCGGCTCCCGACACCCAGGAAAAGCATGAGACCACGCAGTTCTCCGTGCTTGATCGTGAAGGGACGGCCGTTTCGGCAACCTATACCCTCAATGGCTGGTTCGGCGCGGGTGTAATGGGGGGGCATACTGGCATCTGGATGAACGACGAGATGGACGATTTCTCGTCCAAGCCGGGTGCGCCCAACATGTTCGGCATTGTCGGTTCGGAAGCCAATGCGATTGCCCCGGGCAAGACGCCGCTGTCTTCGATGTCGCCCTCCATCGTTTCGCGCGATGGCAAGGTCGTCATGGTGATCGGCAGCCCCGGCGGTTCGCGCATTCCGACGATCACGCTTTCCGTCATTCTCGGGGTGATTGATTACGGGCTGGATATCCGTCAGGCCATCGACCTGCCGCGAATCCATGAACAGTGGGAGCCTTCCGCTGTTGAGCTTGAGCAGGGGGCGCTGTCTGACACGGCCATGCAGACTCTCAAGGCCGAAGGGTATGCCCTGTCGCCCCATCGTCCGTGGGGTGTGGCGGAAGGCATCCTTGCCGATCGCCCGAGCCTGAAGGCTCCGAAGACCGGTCTGATCTATGGTGCGGCCGACCCGCGGCACATGGGTGGGGCGGCTGTCGGCGAATAAGACGCGGGAATGAGGGCGTACTCTGATGATTGGGGGTTGTCAGACACCCCTCTCTCCGTGTTAGGAGAGCGCCGGGAGGTCGGCTTTGGACGGATACCTTGCCAACCCGGTCAGGTCCGGAAGGAAGCAGCCGCAGTGAGTTTTATCCGGGTTGAATGTCCGGCCTCCTACCTCACACAGTCACTGGACGCTCTTTCCCGCAGTGTCCCCGACCGTTTCCTGACGGTCCCATCCTCAGTTCTGAGGGTTCAACACTTCCATGACTGATGACCACGACGATCTCCCCCTGCCGCCCGAAAATGGCGGCGGCTTCTTCGGAGACGCACCAGAGCCGGAAATGTCTGCGCCCCCGGCCGCCGAGGCCACGCCCTATCGCGTTCTGGCCCGCAAGTACCGGCCACAGACCTTTGATGATCTGATCGGGCAGGATTCGCTCGTCCGCATTCTGCGTCGCGCATTTGAGCTCAAGCGTGTGGCGCACGCTTTCATGCTGACTGGCGTGCGCGGCGTCGGCAAGACGACGACCGCCCGCATCATTGCCCGTGCCCTGAACTGCATCGGCCGGGATGGCAACGGTGGCCCGACCGCTGATCCCTGCGGCGTCTGCCCCAACTGCACCGCCATTCTGGCGGACCGTCATCCCGACGTGCTGGAAATGGATGCCGCCTCCCGCACGGGCGTAGACGATGTGCGCGAAATTATCGAGGCCACGCGTTTTCGCCCGATGCAGGCGCGCATGAAAGTCTTCATCATCGATGAAGTCCACATGCTGTCGCGCAATGCTTTCAATGCGTTGCTCAAGACGCTTGAAGAGCCGCCGCCGCAGGTCACATTCATTTTCGCCACGACTGAGTTGCGCAAGGTTCCGGTCACGGTTCTGTCCCGCTGCCAGCGTTTTGATCTGCGTCGCGTTCCGCAGTCTCTTCTGGCCGGGCATTTCCACAATATCGCGCTGAAGGAAGGGGCGACCCTTTCAGAAGACGCGCTGTCCCTGATCGCCCGTGCGGCGGATGGTTCCGTGCGTGACGGCCTCTCGCTGCTCGATCAGGCCATCGCGCAGGGGGCCAGTGACGCGGATGCCGTGGCCGATATGCTGGGTCTGGCGGATCGTGGTCTGGTTTTCGATCTGCTGGACGCGCTGATGGCTGGAAAGCCTGCCGATGCGCTGGACCTGACCGATCAGGCCTATGCCCGGGGTGCTGATCTGGGCGTGCTGCTGGCGGATCTGCTGGATCTGCTGCATCTGATTTCGCGTCTCAAGGCCATTCCGTCCCTGCGGGAAGGTCGGGATCTGCCGGAAGCCGAGCGCACACGCGGCGGGGCGCTGGCTGACCGTTTGTCCAATGCCGTTTTGGGCCGTGCCTGGCAGATCCTGCTGAAAGGCGTGCAGGAAGTCGAGACGGCTCCGGATCGCCGTCAGGCGGCGGAGATGGTCCTGATTCGTCTGTGTTATGCCAGTCTGCTGCCCACGCCGGACCGGCTGATCCGCCAGTTGACCGAAGGCGGGCAGGACCTGTCTCTGCCAGCTGTGCCTCTCACGCCGACAGGTGGGACGTCTTCAGCCACGCCGTCAGCTGCTGTCAGCGGTATCGCCTCGACCAATGTTAGCGAAAGCTCAGGCGGTCCTGCGCCTCGGGCGCATGTTCGACTGGTTGCGAATGGTGGAACAATTCTCGAGCCCGGCATCTGTTATGCCGAAGCAACTCCGGAGCCTGAGCCCGAACCTGAACTTCCTCCGCCGCCCCGGACATGGCGCGAGATGGTGGCGATGGTGGCGCGGGAACGGGAGCCCGTTCTGCACGGGCTGCTCCGCAATGCCGTCCACCTCGTGCGCTTTTCGCCGCCCGACGTTCAGATCCGCGCCGAAGAGCCGCAGGCCCGTATCGAGCGTCAGCTTCAGAAACTGCTTGACCGTGTCTACCCCGGTCAGTGGCGTGTCAGTGCCTCGACCGCTTCGGGTGAGCCGACACTCGACGAGCAGGGCGCCGAAGTCGTGGCCATCAATCAGGCTTCGGTGGAGGAACATCCGCTGGTGCAGGCCATTCTGAAAGCCTTTCCCGGCGCAAAGATCGGGGAAGTTCAGGATCACTCCCTTGATGAATACGGTCTGCCACCCGAAATCACTGTGCCGCTGACCGATGATGCGCCGCCCGATCTGGAATTTGCACCTCTGGATGCCGATTCCCTTGATGAAGACGATCTGAACCTGAACTGAAGGACGATAGTGATGAAAAACCTTGCCGGACTGATGAAGCAGGCCAGCCAGATGCAGGCCAAGATGGAAGCCGCGCAGAGCAATCTGGCGTCTCTTGTCGTTGATGGTTCCGCCGGTGCCGGACTGGTGACGGTCAAGCTGACGGGGAAGGGCGAAATGCGCGATCTGAAAATTGATCCGCAGCTGGCCGATCCGACCGATATCGAAACGCTTCAGGACCTGATCGTTGCGGCCTATACGGACGCCAAGGCCAAGGCCGAGGCTGCCAGTTCCGAAGCCATGCGCGACGTGACGGGTGGTCTTGATCTTCCGGCAGGCCTGAAACTGCCGTTCTGATCCGGCTGGCGGGGATTTTACGCCCATGATGGGCCACGGCGATATCGATCAGCTGATCACCATGCTTGCGCGTCTGCCGGGACTGGGGCCACGCTCCGCCCGCCGGGCCGCCCTGGCGCTTCTGCGTCAGCCGGAAAGCCGGATGCTGCCGCTTGCCCATCTGATGGAGCGCGCGGCCACGAGCGTAAAGACCTGCACCCGGTGCGGCAATCTCGATACGGTCGATCCGTGCCAGATCTGCACGGACACGGCGCGGGATCAGGGGCTGATCTGCGTGGTTGAAACCGTGGGTGATCTCTGGGCGCTGGAGCGCGCGGGCGTGCATCGCGGGGTCTATCAGGTTCTGGGTGGGACCCTGTCCGCGCTGGCGGGGCTGGGGCCGGATGATCTGAACGTTCGCCCGCTGTTTGAGCGGATCGAGGCTGGTGGGGTGAGGGAAGTCATTCTCGCCCTGAGTGCCACCGTTGAGGGGGCGACGACCGCGCACTGGCTTCAGGAACGGCTGCTCTCTACGGGCGTGAGTGTCACGCGTGTGGGGCATGGTGTGCCAATGGGCGGCGCGCTGGACGTGCTGGATGACGGGACGCTCGCCGCCGCGCTGACGGCCCGGCGGTCTCTCTGAACATGATGCCGTTTCAGATTTCTGCGCGTGTTCCCCGTGTGGCTCTGGTGACGGGAAGCGCGCGCCGTATTGGTGCAGCGCTTGTGGAAATGCTGGCCGGGGAGGGATTTGCGGTCGCCATCCATTGTCGCGACAGCACCCGTGAAGCCGAAGATTTGCTGGAGCAGATCGGGGGCAAAGGCTGCGTTCTGAAGGCCGATCTGCACTGCGAAGACGAGGTCGAGGCGTTGCTGCCGCGGGTGCAGGCCGCTCTTGGTCCGGTTGGCGTCCTTGTTAACAATGCCTCCGCTTTCATCCGCGACGAGATGGGCAACGTTACCCGCGAGAGTTGGGATCTGCATCTTGAAACCAATCTTCGCGCGCCATTCGTCCTGTCCCAGGCCATGGCGCAGGCGCTTCCTGAGGGTGCCGAGGGTCTGATTCTGAACATGCTGGACCAGCGTGTATGGAACCTGACGCCGCATTTCGTTAGCTACACCCTGTCCCGCACGGGATTATGGACCCTGACGCAGACCATGGCACTGGCGCTCGCACCGCGGGTCCGGGTGAACGCCATCGGTCCCGGCCCGGTCCTTCCGGCGGTGCGGCAGACGCAGGAGCATTTCGACAGTATGTGCGCTCGCACACCGTTGCAGCATGGCTCATCCCCCGAAGAGATCGCTCAGGCCGCACTTGCGCTGTTCGCGCTTCCTTCCGTGACGGGGCAGATGTTGGCGTTGGATGGCGGGCAGCATCTGAACTGGTCTCCGGCGTCCTGACGCTCAGGGGCGGAGGGCTGCGGGGAGATAGTCTTCCACCACGAGGGAAATCGGTGCGTCATCCGCGCCCCGGCGCAGAAGCGCCCTGTTCTCCAGAACGATTCCGGAGGCTTCCCCGGGGAAACGGGTTTCCAGTCTTTCCCGTCTGAACGCTGTCTGCTGCACGACGCGTCCGAACGGTGTGTCGGTCTGTTCAAGCAGTGTGTTCATGGCCGGGGAAAGCCGCTCCGGCACATACCAGTTCCAGGCATCCGACAGTACGGTCTCGCCACACAGCAGCCGGACATGCCGCGTGTTGACCTGATGGGTCTCGCTCACCTGCAGCAGGGCCAGAATATCTTCCGTCACGGGACGGTCCACGCTCAGGCGCAGCACGCGGATCGGAGACGGGCAGCCGGCCTGAAGCACCGCCGTTGCGCTGGGCTGGCTGTCGAGCCGGGCCCTGAATGCGCGAACGGCTGCGCTGTCCGGGGCGAAGATGCCTTCCGGATCAGAGCAGCCGCTCATCAGTGCCGCCAGAAAAGCGGCGCAGAGGATTTTGGCGACAACCTCAGTTGTCGTCGCGATCATCCTTGTCATTCGGGACTTCGATGTCGTTGCTGAGATCGTCGTCATCGTCCAGATCGTCGTCCGGGGCGATCACATCGTCATCGTCCTCGTCATCGGCGACTTCCAGATCCACGTCGTCCTCATGCTCGTTGGCCTGGGGCTTCGGATCTTTTTCTTCCGGCAGCGGAACTTCGCTGCGCTTCAGACGGGAATCGTCCGGCTGGGTCGTGCCGCATTTCGGGCACACCGCGGGGACGCGGTTCAGGTCATAGAAGCGGGCGTTGCACTCAACGCATGTCCGTTTCAGACCGAGTTCGGGTTTTGCCATTGTGCGGGAACCTGCTGATGCCTCGAATAAGGAACGCGGCCATGCCAGCTTGTGCGCTCCCTGTCAAATCCCATCGTATGATTCCTGACAGTTTTCAGGCGAATGACTGCACCCTCATGAGGTGATTGACAGGCATGGGGCACCCCAGCAAGAACATCACCATGCAAGTCTCGCGCCCCCTGACCGTCTCCGCGTCCCCCAAGGGACTTTCCGGCCGCACCCGTGTTCCGGGTGACAAATCCATCAGCCACCGCTCGCTGATGCTCGCCGCCCTCGCATCCGGCCGCACCCGTGTGACCGGTCTGCTCGAAGGTGAGGATGTGCTGCGGACGGCGGACGCCATGCGCTCGCTTGGCGCGACCATCACGCGCGAGGGCGCGGAGTGGACCATTGACGGTCGTGGCGTGGGCGCCCTGAGCGAGCCTGCGGACGTGCTGGATATGGGCAATTCCGGCACGGCGGCTCGCCTGCTGTCGGGGATTCTGTCTTCCCATGCATTCAACAGCGTCATGACCGGCGATGCCTCCCTGCGTTCACGCCCGATGCGCCGCGTGACGGCGCCTCTGGCGGCCAACGGTGCCGAGTTCCTGACGCGTGAAGGCGGCCGCCTGCCGATGGCCGTCCGGGGCACGGGTGAGGCAAAGCCGATCGAATACCGCCTTCCGGTCGCGTCCGCTCAGGTCAAGTCTGCCATTCTGCTGGCGGGTCTGAATGCTCATGGCACCACGATCGTGGAAGAGCCCGTCGCCACGCGCGATCATACGGAAAACATGCTCCGGCATTTCGGGGTCGAAGTGGATGTTGCGCGGCTCGATGCGGGTGGACGCCGAATCGCTCTGACGGGGCCGGTCGTCATGACCGCTCGGGACGTAACGGTTCCAGGGGATCCGTCTTCCGCAGCTTTCCCGATCGTCGCGGCCCTGCTGGTGCCGGGTTCGGATATCTGGATCGAGGGCGTGGGTCTCAACCCGCTGCGGACCGGGCTGTTCACGACGCTGATCGAGATGGGAGCATCCCTCTCCATCGAGAACGAGCGCGTGGAAGGTGGAGAGCCGGTTGGCGATCTGCATGTCCGTCACAGCCAGCTCAAAGGCGTGGATGTTCCGCCAGAGCGCGCGCCGTCCATGATCGACGAATATCCCGTCCTCGCCGTAGCCTGCGCTTTTGCGGAGGGTCCGTCCCGTCTGCGTGGCCTGGAAGAACTGCGCGTGAAGGAAAGTGACCGTCTGGCGTCTACGGTCGCCCTGCTGAATGTGAACGGTGCCGAAACCGAGGTGATCGGAGACGATCTCATCGTGAAGGGGGCTCATGCGCCTCTCGGTGGCGGAACGGTCCAGACCCATATGGACCACCGCCTTGCCATGAGCGCGGTCGTGCTTGGCCTTGCGGCTGCAAAGCCCGTGAAGGTGGACGACACGGCTTTCATCGAAACCAGCTTTCCCGGCTTCGTGGACCTGATGAACGCTCTCGGCGCAGGGCTGACGGCGTGACGGCTCGTCCGCTGGTCATTGCTGTTGACGGGCCTGCGGCGGCGGGCAAAGGAACGCTCGCCAAGGCTCTGGCCGCGAAACTGGGGCTGCCCTATCTTGACACCGGGTTGCTGTATCGTGCTGTTGCGCGCCGGATGGTGAATGCCGGGCTGAACCCGGCTGACGATGCTTCCGCTGAAGCGCAAGCTCTGCAACAGGGTGATCTGGCCCGGACGGACCTGCGTGTTCCCGAGATTGATCGTGGGGCTTCTCTCGTTGCGGCACAGCCCGCAGTTCGCGCAGCCCTCCTGGCTCGTCAGAGGGTTTTTGCGTCCGAAACCGGTGCGGTTGTGGACGGGCGCGATATCGGGACTGTTGTTTTCCCGGATGCGGACGTGAAGTTCTTCATCACGGCTTCTGCGCGCACCCGCGCCCTGCGCCGCCACCGTCAGGTTGCAGGCGAGACTCCGCTGGAAGGGGCTTCACTTGACGAGGCCGTATCCGAAATCGTGGCGCGGGACGCGCGCGATTCATCGCGTGAAACGGCCCCGCTGGTTCAGGCTGCGGATGCCGTTCTGATCGAGACGGACGGGCTTTCTGCCGCAGAGGTTCTTGATAAGGCCTGCGAAATCGTGGCCCTGCGTCACACGCGACACTGAACCGACGCGACGGCGGCCGGGAAACGGCTTTTTTTATTGACACCGCGCCCCCGCAGGGTGTTGGTGCACCGTATCACCCGCCCCGAAGGGGAGGGAGGATGGTCTGTTCCGCGTCTGGCGGGCAGGTCCAACAGCCAACAAACCCGATCTGACCGTTCATCGGCAGCGGGGAGACGTCCGGTCCATTGCTGGATCTGGCGCAGACGTGGACATCCGCTCCGCCATTGGAACGGGCGTCCGGGAATATCGTATCTACATGGCTTCAGCCACTCAGACCCACACGACAGAGCGCGCTCACGAAGATTTCGCAGCTCTTCTCGACGAGACCCTTGGCCGCGACACGGGCTTTGACGGCTCCGTCGTCACCGGTCGCGTTGTCCGCCTGACCGACGAATTCGCCATCGTCGATGTCGGCCTCAAGAGCGAAGGCCGCGTCTCCCTCAAGGAATTCGGTCCGGCTGGCGTTGCCCCGGACGTGAAGCCGGGCGACGTTGTCGAGCTTTATGTCGAGCGTTACGAAGACCGTGACGGCTCCATCGTCCTGTCGCGCGAGAAGGCTCGCCGCGAAGAGGCATGGACCGCTCTGGAGCGTGCATTCGGCAACAACCAGCGCGTCAACGGCACGATCTATGGTCGCGTCAAGGGCGGCTTCACGGTTGATCTCGGCGGCGCAATGGCGTTCCTTCCGGGCAGCCAGGTCGATATCCGTCCGGTTCGTGACGTCGGACCCCTGATGGGTCATCCGCAGCCGTTCCAGATCCTGAAGATGGACCGCGCCCGTGGCAACATCGTTGTCTCGCGTCGTGCCGTTCTCGAAGAGACCCGTGCGGAACAGCGCTCCGAGCTGATCCAGGGCCTGAAGGAAGGCATGATCCTCGACGGCGTCGTCAAGAACATCACCGACTACGGTGCGTTCGTTGACCTCGGTGGCGTCGATGGTCTCCTGCATGTCACGGACATCGCATGGAAGCGCATCAACCACCCGTCCGAAGCTCTGCAGATCGGTCAGCCGGTTCGCGTGCAGGTCATCCGCTTCAACTCCGATACGCAGCGTATCTCCTTGGGCATGAAGCAGCTTGAAGCTGATCCCTGGGAAAACGTCGCCATCAAGTATCCGGCTGGAGCACGCTTCACAGGTCGTGTCACGAACATCACCGACTACGGTGCATTCGTGGAGCTAGAGCCGGGCGTCGAAGGTCTGGTGCACGTTTCCGAAATGTCCTGGACGAAGAAGAACGTCCATCCGGGCAAGATCGTCGCCACTTCGCAGGAAGTCGACGTCATGGTTCTGGATGTGGACAGCTCCAAGCGCCGCATCTCCCTTGGTCTCAAGCAGGTTCAGCGCAACCCTTGGGAACAGTTCGAGGAAGAGCACAAGGTCGGTTCGATCATCGAAGGCGAGATCCGCAACATCACCGAATTCGGTCTGTTCGTTGGTCTTTCTGCAGACATCGACGGCATGGTTCACATGTCCGATCTCTCTTGGGACGAAGCCGGCGAAGCTGCTATGGCCCATTACGAGAAGGGTCAGGTCGTCAAGGCCAAGGTCCTCGATGTGGATCCCGAGAAAGAGCGTATCTCCCTGGGCATCAAGCAGCTTCAGGAAGATCCGGCCGCTGATACCCTGTCCCGCGTCCAGAAGGGTGCTGTCGTGACCTGCGTCGTGACCGCTGTCCAGAGCAACGGGATCGAAGTGAAGGTTGATGACGTCCTGCAGGGCTTCATCCGTCGCGCTGAACTGGCCCGTGACAAGGCCGAGCAGCGTCCGGAGCGTTTCGCAGTCGGTGAGAAGGTTGACGCCAAGGTCGTCTCCGTTGACCGCGCGTCACGCAAGCTGGCCCTGACGATCCGCGGCCGTGAGGTCGAGGAAGACAAGGCAGCCATCAACGAATACGGGTCTTCTGACTCCGGCGCGTCCCTGGGTGACATCCTGGGTGCCGCTATCCGTCGCCGTAACACGGACGCCTGAGCATCTGCCCAGCTTACCGAAAGAGGATTTCCTCTTTCGGTCGGAGAATAAAGGGTCGCTTCGGCGGCCCTTTTTTTATCAAAAATTCATTCTTTTGCGGTGGGCTTTTTCTTGACCGTGCCATCCGCTACACAAGAAAGTGCGTCGAGACAAAAATGTCGTAAACGGGAGGCAGCTCCTGCTGAAATCCGGACGACTGACCAATATTGAAGATAGGAGTGGGCGTCAGAGCCCAGGAGATTGATGGCGGTCATTTACAATACGAATTATACCCACAATCCCAATTCCTATCTGACATTGGCCGTGCAGCGGGCGGCTCAGGCTCTGTTCGGCAAGGACAATGTCACGGTCGCGGACAACATGAGCCTTGCGGGGATCGCTGCGTCCGGCGAGCATGATGTCCTGATCTGTCTGGACGCCCAGCGCATCAACCTTCCGCTCATCCGTCGGGTCCGCCCGGCCTTCAAGACCATGATCCTCTGGACGTTCGAAGATCCCTTCATGCGGGATTTCAATGTCGAGAACGCCGAACTCTTTGACTTCGTCTTTACGAATGATCCGTCCTGTGCCGAATACTATCATGGCAAGGGACATTACCTTCCGCTGGCTGCCAGCCCGTCGATCCATGAACGGAGCGTGGTTCCTGCGGACGATCTGGAATACGATATCTTCTTCGCGGGTACGATGTGGCCCAATCGCGTCCATACCCTACGCAAGGTCATTGCGGCATTTCCCGATGCCCGGCTTAAGCTGGTTTGCCCGACCAATGAGTTCCTGCCGCCGCTGCCCGGCGATCTGGCATCTCTCGCCATCCAGCGTCCCATCAGTCATGAAGCCTTCATTGATTTTGCCAATGTCAGCGCCGTCACCCTGACCATGTTCCGTGATTACGCCAGTCATGGCGAAGTCAGTCAGGCAACGGCACCCGGTCCGCGTTTCTTCGAACTCGCCTTGGCGGGTACGGCGCAGGTGGTCGAAGCTCCGGACAGCATGGATGCCGCCCATTTCGAGACAGTGAACGGCATTGCACTGGCCAGGGATGCCAATCAGGTCGTGGATGCCATCGCAAAGCTGCTCAAGCACAAAGATGCGCGTCTTTCTGCAGCACAGGCTGCTCAGAAGTCGGTTCTGTCGCAGCATCTGTATGAGCACCGGCTTGAGAAAATCCAGAGCATTACGGGCGCAGATTTCGGGCGTCGCACCCATGCGATTGCGCCTCTTCACCGGCGCCGGCGCCTGCGCGTGCTGATGTGCACACACTCAACGATTCACGAGCAGGCCTGGGGCGGCGTTGAGGTCTATCAGCAGGGGCTGTGCACGCTGCTGGCGCGGGATGTGGAGTATTTCTACTGGCTGCGTCGTGGAAACTTCTGCCGCCTGACGACGGCTAACGGTCATGAACTGGAGCGTTTTGACGTCCCGGAAGTGGGCTGGCAGGAGGCCTTGTGTGATGCGCCGGAAGAAATGGCGTTTTCCAGTGTTCTCAGCCAGTACAATATTGATCTCGTCCATTTTCAGCATCTGGGCCATCACGCCCTGTCGCTGCCAATCATTGCCAAGGCAAACGGGACGGGTGTGATCTTTTCCGCCCATGATTTCTGGCTGCTCTCCGCACGGTATAACCTGCTCAACCATGAGCTGCGGTATGTCGAAGCCGAGGTTCGTTCCGTTCTCGCTGCCGACATTACCCTCAAGGCATCAGAGAATGTGGAACATGGTGGAGAGCAGACCCGCCGTGCTTTCGTGGCGAAGATGCTGCACTCGATTGATGCCATCCTGTTCGGGACGGTTCATTCCCGGAACTTGACGCACGAGATTTATCCGGTTCTCGACAGCAAGCGCAGCCTCGTGAAGGGGATTCCGAGCCCGGACAATACGGTTCCCATTCTGAGAAAAGCGTATCAGCCTCTCGGGGAGCGCCCGTTGGGCGTGGCGATCGTCGGAAACTTCCTGCGGACCAAAGGCGCAGACACGATCCTCAGCCTGATCGATATCGCCCATCCGGATCATTTCGTTTTTCATATTTTCGGATATCTGAGCCCGGAATACGAGGCGGTTCTGACGGCTGTTCCGCGTGCGAACGTCAAGGTTTATGGCCGTTACGAGATGGGAGACATCGACGCGCTGAAAGTCGCGGATGTCGCGCTGAATCTCTCGATCTGGCCCGAGACATACTGCATCTCGCTTTCTGAAGCCTGGCAGAACGGACTCATTCCCATCGTGACGGATGTGGGGGCTCTGGGAGACCGCGTCGAAGACGGCGTCAACGGTTTCAAGGTTCCCATCAGCCGTCCGAGCATGGTGCTCGAACGGCTGGAACTCCTGCGTTCTTCCGAGCCGCTGCGCCACCAGATCATGCAGAACATTACGCCCGCGCTCTGGACGCATGCACGGGACTATGCCGACGATCTTCTGGCGCTGTATCACGAGACGGCGCCCCGGCGTGAAATGGGCGTCTCGGAACTGCGTCTGGATGCCGGACAGGTTCATCTGCTGCCTCACGCCTCCTGGCGTCATCAGGCCCCGCCGCGCCATATTTTCGATCCTCCGACCGCCCGTGATCTGTCTGTGGAACTTCCGGTTACGATTTCGGACTGGTTCTCGGTCCAGGGGGCGGAATGCTATATCGACGATATCTGCCACCACGTCTTTTCCGATCTGGATGAAGCGGTTTTCCAGGGGGCTTCCGAGTTCCATATCCGGGGATGGATAATCCTTCCCGGTGTGAGTTCTGCCGGGCAGATGTTCACGGTTCTGGTAGGCGAAGATCCCGACAGCCCGATGATTTTTCTGGAATGCCAGCGCGAAATCAGGGGCGATATTGCGGAGCTTTTCGCCGATGCGCCCCGACGTTCAGGGTTCTCTGGGAAAGTGGCTCTGCGCGGTAAGTGGTGTGAAGGGCGATTCCGGATTGGTCTGATCAATGTGGTCAATGGGCAGGGCGCTTTCCAGCTGACCCCGATCCAGATCGAGGTCGAGGGAGGCCAGATCCGGAGTATCGTCCGCAGCGCGCCGTCCAACGATCTTGTCCTGTCCGACTTCCGTCGCGTTTCCCACAGCGACGGTCTGATGCGGAACGTCAAGCTGTCAGGTGTCGGCAAACAGCCGATGCATCCATATACGGCGGGTGCCCTGGAGTATTTCATTGACGAGTTCAGTGGACTGCTCGGTGATCTTCCCCTGCCCTCCGGTCCTGAAGCGCCCGTCATGATCCGGGGCTGGATGTTCTTCCGCAATCTGTCCCGGGCCGGACAGGTTTATGGCGGACTGGTATCGGAAAGCGGAGAGGAAATCATCTTCTTTGCGATGGAACGGATGGCCCGTGCCGATGTCGGCAAGGTTTACCGTGATGCACCTCTCTGTGTTGGGTTCAGAGGGGCGTTCATGCCGCGCGAAGGCTATGCGCGTCCGCTTGATGGGGTCTATCGCTTCATCCTCGTCAATGTCGTCGGCGATGTCTACGGATCGAGACTGACGGATATTGCCGTGACGTTTGATGATGGTGCTGTCCTGACGGTCGAACGGACGGATGTGCAGCCTTATGATGTCGAACGTGCTGAACGCCTGCTCGCGGCAAAGATCGTTTCCTGACCTAGAGCGGGAGGCTTGCCCTGATGTTCGAAAATGCTGAAGTGCCGCTGTCAGAAGAGCCCCGTACCCCCCGCTGGTCCCGTTTTGACGCGCAATGGTATCTGCTGCGCTATCCCGAGGTGCGGGACTGGATGCGGGAAGAGGGGCAGGAAGGGCCGTATGCATTCTATCAGCAGACGGGTCAGCGTTACGGACACTCTCCCAATCGGTATTTTGACGAGGTGTGGTATCGCGAGGCCCACAAGGATGTGCGTCAGGGCCTCATCCGCGAAGAGTGGGCGTCGGGTTTTGAGCACTATATCGCCACGGGTTACAAAACCCACGCGCCGCACTGGCTGTTTGACGAACCCGCCTATCGCCGCCGCTATCCGGAGCTGACGCAGCGTTTCCTGACTGAAAACGGATTTCTTAACGGCTACGACCATTTTCTCGAGATTGGCGAAAGTCATTACTACCGCGGGCATCATTTCTTTGATGATGAGCTCTGCCGGGATCTTGCACTGACTTTTCCGGATCATTTCGACAGCCGGATCGGTCTGTTCGGTTCCTGGCTTGGCCTGCCGGCCCATGTTGCCGATGCCGGTCGCGTCTCCTGGTATTTTGATCCGGTCTGGTATCTGACGCGCTATCCAGGAGTCCGTCAGGAGATCGCTGCCGGACATTATTCGAGCGCCCTGCATCATTACCTCACGAACGAAACGCCCCGGCTTTTCGATCCTCAGGAATTCTTCTCCGAACAGTTCTACGCCACGGCCCACCCCGACATTCTCCCCTCGCTGGAGCATGGGTTTTTCCGTAACGGCTACGATCATTTCGTCCGTTACGGCGCGCAGGAAGGCCGTATTCCGCAGGCGGATGTGGATCTTGCGGCCCATATGTCGCAGACGCAGGTCCGCAACGATGTGCGCAATCGTCTGTATGACAGTGCGTTTGCCCATCTTGTGGCGGGGCGGACGGGTCTGGAGGAGGGACGGATGGCGGCTCTTGCAGCTGTTCCCGCTATTCCCGAAGAACAGTCCCGGATCCTGTTCGAGCGTGAGGCCGAAGCCATTCTGCCATCGCTGGTCCGCCATCCGCTGGATTTCACCGTTCATGGTGTGCCTGAAGTCAGCGTGCTGATGGTGGTTTATGACCGGATCGCCCTGACCGCGCAGGCGCTGGCGTCCCTGCGTGCCAATTATGGCGGGGGGATCCAGCTTATTCTCGTGGATTCCGGATCTCATGACCAGACGCGCCATATCGGCCGGATGGTGCGCGGCGCCACGATCCTGCGTTACCGGCACAATATCGGATATCTTCAGGGCTGTAATCTTGCGCTGGAAAAAGCGGAAGCGCCGCTCGCACTGTATTTGAACAACGATGTCCGCCTCTACCCGGATGCCATTCTTCACGCCTTGAAGCGCCTGCATGGGGAGCCTGGTATCGGGGCTGTGGGTGGCAAGCTGATTCGTACGAATATGCGTCTTCAGGAAGCGGGGTCGATCATCTGGCGGGACGGCGCGACCTACGGATATCTGCGCGAGGATGACCCGAACCTGACGAGTGCCAATTTCGTTCGGGACGTGGATTACTGTTCAGCCGCCTTCCTGATGGTGCGGACTGCGCTGCTGCGCCGTCTTGGCGGATATGATCCACGGTACATGCCCGCCTATTTCGAGGATGCGGATCTGTGTGTGCGGATTCTCAAGGCGGGGATGCGGATCGTTTATGATCCGAGTGTGGTGATCGAACATCTGGAATTCGGAAGTTCCGGTGCGGCGGGCTCCCATGCCCTGATCCGTGGCAATCTCAAGACCTTTGCGCGCCTGCAGCAGGATTTCCTGCGGCATCAGCAGCCTGCCCATATCCGCAATGCCGTGCTTGGTCGCGAACACCGCGTGAGCCAGCGTAGAAAAATCCTTTTTATCGAGGATCGTCTGCCCCTGCGCCGTCTGGGATCGGGCTATGTCCGTTCCAACGACATCATCCGCGAGATGACGGCTCTGGGTTATCAGGTAACGGTTTTCCCTGTGCTTGCGCGGGATCAGACATCCATCGATCTGTTCGGGGATTTCCCCGAAACGGTGGAACTGATTGTTGACCGGAATTTTTCCAGCTTCGCTGATTTTATTCAGGAGCGGGTCGGATATTACGATCTGGTCTGGATTGGCCGGACGCATAATCTGGAACGCCTTCTGCCGCTGCTCAATGAGTCAAGCCGCTACCTCCCCGCTGGCGGCCCGGTTCTGGATACGGAAGTAATCGCCACACCACGGACGCTGGAGCGCATACGGATTCTGGATCTTCCTGCTCCGGAGATCAGTTTTGACGAGATGCTGCAGCAGGAGCTGGACTGTGCCCGGTTCTGCCAGAAGGTCATTACGGTGACGGCGCATGATGCCGAGCTGGCGCGCCGTGCGGGCCGTGTGAGTGTCTCGGTGCTTGGACATGAACTGAATCCTCAGCCCACCCCTGCTCCTTTCGAGAACCGTCACAACATCCTTTTCTTTGGCGCGATCCATGATGAGGGTGCGCCCAACCATGACAGTCTTGTCTGGTTCGTGGAGAGTGTTCTGCCCCTGCTGGACAGTGTTCTGCCGCCGGAAGTTCATTTTACGATCGCGGGGTTTGTCGGACCGAATGTGGACATGACGGTCTTTTCGACGAACAGCCGGGTCGAGATCGTGGGGCCGGTCGGAGACCCGAGAGAGCTGTTCGACCGGCACAGGGTCTTTGTCGCGCCGACGCGGTTTGCGGGAGGGATCCCCTTCAAGGTTCATGAAGCGGCGTCCTATGGTCTGCCGCAGGTCGTGACGACACTGCTTCAGGAGCAGGTTGGCTGGGCTGAGGGTAGCGAGGTTCTGGCGGCTCCGGCGGATGATCCGCAGGCGTTCGCGGCGGCTGTAGAGCGGCTTTATCGGGACGGGGAACTGTGGAAGACTCTGCGCAACGGCGCTCTCGCGGCTGTCGAGCGGGACTGTTCTCCGGCCGATTTCCGGCAGGCGCTGTCAGGGATTGTTCAGAGCTGCATGGCATGACGGACCGGATACGACCGGTTTTAGAAGTTTGGGGAGAGCAGGAAGGTTATGGACGCAGTGAATGACGCGGTCGTGGAAGCCGGGGACGCCAGTGTGACGAACAGCGGAACAGCCGGGATGACCGGTCGGGTCCTTGTGTGTAGCGGGGGGCGGTATGAAAGCCAGGCCAACACCCAGATCCGCGAGTCCATCATGGATGGCTGGGCGGACTGTTTCGGTGAGGGAAACGTTACGGCCGTTCATATCTCGGCCGCGGCCAGTTCCATCCGCTTTCTGAAGCCGACAATTGTCTTTGCCATCGGCTCCTACCTTCCTGAAAGCACCTATTTCGGCGAGGTATGCCGTGAGGCAAAAAAGATCGGCGCCGTGACTGTGTTCTGGGCGACCGAAGACCCCTACGAGCAGGATGCGAACTATCGCGTTGCCGATGATTTCGACGTGATTTTCTCCTGTGACCGCTGGGGCCATAATTTCTACCAGCGCGAGCGGGTGTTCCATCTGCCGCTGGCCGCCAGTCCGAAGCTGCATTACGGCGAGATCGAAGAGCATTCGGAAAAGACAATTGACGTCCTGTTCTGTGGTGTGGCGTTCACCAACCGCAAGGATATCGTCCGCAATCTTCTCCCCGCCCTGCGGGATCTGAACATCAAGATCGTCGGGCCGGGCTGGGGTGAACTGGGGATCGGGTTTTCCGATGCCCGGATCGAGAAATCGCAGCTCGTGGAACTGTACCGTCGCTCCAAGTTGGTCCTGAATCTGGGGCGTTCCCTGAGCTTTGAGAACAAGCGTTTCGTCATTGCGCCTTCCACGCCGGGGCCGCGGACATTCGAGGCCGCGCTGGCCGGAGCGTTTCAGGTATTTCATGAAGACACCCATGAGATCCGGCGGTATTACTCGGCGGATGAAATTCCGGTTTTCTCGAACCGTGTCGATTTCGAACGGCTGGTCGCGACCTATCTCGACAACAATGAACTACGGGTGAAAATGGCCCGCAAGGCGCAGGCGCGGACGCAGGCCGAACACCTGTACCGACACCGTATCGAGTATGCGCTGCGCGTTCTGAAAGACGAGGGCCTGATCGCCTGAGCATCGTTCAGGACGAGCCCCATTAAAAAAGGCCGCGGAAGTCATTCCGCGGCCTTTTTTGTGTTTGAGAGGAGCCTCAGTTCGGCTGAGGACCCATGACGATTTGGGCGAGATCGGTCGGGCGGATCCATTTGCGGAACGCCGCCTGCACCTGCTGCGGGGTCATGTCATAGATGGCCTGCGCGGCTTTCGCCTGACTGTCGAGCGGCAGGTCCAGCGCGATCAGGGAAAGGTAGCTTCCGGCCAGGGCACTGAAGCTGGCGCGGGACATGGGCTGACTGCGCAGGAGGGTGGCCTTGGCGAGGTCGAGGCTTTCCTGCGAGACGGGTGTTGTGCGCATGTCCTCGACATCCTTGACGGCAAGCGCCCGGGCCTTGCTAACCTTGTCGGGATCGGCGCCGAAAGTAATGCCGAAGCTGCTGCGGGTGCGGGAATAGTTGAATCCGCTTCCGGCGCCATAAACATAGCCCGTCTTGACGCGCAGGTCCTGCATCAGGCGCGAAGAGAAGCCGTCTCCAAGGATCGTGTTGCCGACGGCGAGTGCGTGACGGTCAGGATCGGTCACTTTCATGCCGATGGTCTCAACAAGCTTGACCTCGTCCTGTGAACGGCCCGGATCTTCGACTACGGCTTGGGAGGGGCGGCTGAGGGGAATTCCCGGCAGATCGACGACGGGCTTTGGTCCCACGGCCTTCCAGCCGCCAAATGCTTTTTCAACGTCTGTTTTTGCAGCCTCGGGAGTGATGTCGCCGACAATGACGATGGTGGTCAGATCCGGACGATAGGTGTGGGCATAATAGGATTGAACGTCGGCCAGTGTGAGCTTGCTGATCGTGGCAGGCGTGGCTTCACGCAGGGTCGGGTCCTGCGGGGGGACGAGTGCCTTGCGGGTGGCGCGGCCGAAGCGGTAACCGGGTGACTGAAGCTCACCGGCCTGTGCCTGCGCAGCCTGCATCTGGGTGACGCGGAAGGCCTTTTCCGGGAAAGCGGGATTCAGCTCGTGATCCGCCAGCAGGGCGAGGCCTTTTTCGAAGTTCGGCGTCAGAGTGCTGAGAGAGAAGGAGGGACCGGCTTCTTCGTCTGCCGAGAGGTCATCAAGCGCGCGGGCGAGGGCCAGACGGTCATGCGTTTTGCTGCCGTAGAGGAACATCTGCTCCGTCACGCCTGCTACGCCGTCCTGACCGGCAGGCTGTTCGAGGTCCGCGTTCTGGCGGATGCTGCCGATCAGTTCAACCGTATGGCTGACATGTTCGGGCTGGACGAGAAGATGCAGCCCGTTGGGCAGCGTATAGACCGTGGGAAGCGGCGCTGCGGCAGGGATCGTCAGACGGGCAAGGGCCTGCTGGGCCCAGTCCGGGAGAGCAACCTTGCCCGCGGGAGGGGTATTGAATGACTCCGCACCGCCAAAGCCCTTCTGGCCGACGGGCTTGCCCGAAGCGCTGGGCGTCAGGGTCGCGCTGATGGCATGGGCAGGGTCGAGCAGTTTTTTCGCCAGCGCGTCGACCTGTTCTTTCGTGACGCTGCGGAAAGCGGCCAGCATGTCCTGCGGATCGTTCAGATGCTGGATGGCGACGGCCTGCGACCAGCTTTCGGCAAGGCCGGAAATGCTGTTGGCGTTGAACTCAAGCGCTGCGATTTCCTTGCGGCGCGCGGCTTCGATCAGTTCGGCCGGAATACCATGCGCGCGGAAATTCTCCATGATCGCGGCAACGGCTGTCCGCAGTCCGTCGGGATTGGCGCCTTTGGGGAAGCCGGCGTACACGACGCCAAGTCCGGCCTGCGCATCGGGATCATACATGAAGCCCGTATCCAGCGCCTTGCCCTCAGGCACGAGAGCGAACAGAGCGGCGCGCTGGCTGCTGATGGCATCTGCGAGCAGGGTTGTCGCGGCATAGTCGGGATCACGCTGTCCCGGCATCCGCCACGCCATCGTCACAAGGCCAATCGGCAGGTCGGTGTCGAGGGAAATGCTCTGGGCCTTGGCCGGGGTAGGGGAGACGGTGCCACGCTCGGGAAGGGTCGTAGCTGGAATACTGCCAAAAGCGGCCTCGACCTTTTTCAGCGTTTCCTGCGGCTCCACGTCGCCGGTGATGACCAGCACGGCGTTGTTGGGCGTGTACCAGGTCTCATAGAATTTTTTCAGCAGCGGGGCGGTGGTCGCGTCAAAGGACGGACGCGTGCCGAGGGCATCATGTTCGTAGGGGGTGCCTGCATAAAGGGCTGCCCGGATCTGCGACAGATACCGGTAGATCGGGCTGGAGAGATCGCGCGAGACTTCCTGTTCGATCGCGCCTTTTTCATGGGCCCATTCAGCTTCGGTAATGTTCAGGCCGCGCATCCGTCCGGCCTCAATCCGCAGCAGGACGTCAAGATCGCTGGCGGGGGTCTTGAAGTAATACTGCGTGACGTCCGAGGTCGTGTCCGCGTTGTCGTTGTTGCCGAGCTGCGCGCTGATGGTGGAGAGCTGGTCGCGCGAGAGGGTTTGTGAGCCGTTGAACATCATATGCTCGAGCGCATGTGCCGTGCCGGGAAAGCCCTTCGGCGCATTCACGGAGCCCGTCTCGTAATTCAGCATGGTCTGCACGACCGGAGCGAGCGTGTCGCGCACTACAATAACCCGCAATCCGTTGGGCAGCGTTGCGCGCGTGACCGTGGCCGGAGCCGCACTCTCCGGAGCCACACTCTCCGTCGGGGCCGGGACCGAGGCGGCGTGAGCTCCCGTCAGAACCGGAGGGGCGAGCATGGTGGCTGCCAGCAGGGACAGGCGGGAGAGACGGGAGAGTGCGGACATGGATTCAGAACTTTCCTGAGGAGAAACGTATCTTCACAAAAGAGTAAAGCTGTTGCGCCGGTTTCTGTCCACCATGTGTAACCCGTGCCTAGAGCGCTGTATCTGACGGCCGGATGAAGAAAAAATTATGTGCAGCTGAGCGGGGAGGTGGATAAAGTATGTGTGATGACTTTACCTGAACGCATTGCCCAAGTGGATGACTGGCTGCTCGACCGGCTTTTCCAGCCTCTGGCGGACCGTCTTCCCGCACGCCTGACGGCGCTCCATCTTGGTCTGAGCTGTCAGCTCGGGGCTCTGATGCTTGACGGGCTGTCCCTTGTGCTGCCGATGCTGCTGTTCGGGGCCAGTCTGGGCAACATGATCGACAGCGCCCTGATTTGGTGCGTCAGTCTGGCGTTCTTTCTGGGCATGCGGCGTTCCGCGCCGATGGTGCGACCCGGAATGCTCAACCCGCTGCGGCCCCTGCTTCGGGCCATGCGGCTGTTGTCTCTGGCTTTTCTGGCGTACCAGCTTTTCCGCGGGCTGGGCGCGCCCGGTTTTGTCTGGCTGGTGACGCAGCTCACGACGATTTCCCAGCTTCTCTTTACCGTCGGCCTTTATCTCGTGGCCTGCCAGCCGCGTCCGCCTTTCCAGCGCATGTCCAGCCGCAGCGGCCCGGTCATTGAGGGCGTCTGGGGTACGGCCGGAGGCCGTCTGAACTCCTGACATTCCGTTTCTTCGCCACGCCCATCAAGGAAAACGCGCGTGACTTCCCGACTGCGAATTCTGCATTGTCTCTCGACCCGGGAATTTGCGGGAACGGAGCGTCATGTTGCGGAATTGTCCGCGATTCAGGCGCAGAGCCATGACGTCACGCTGCTTTTGGAGCGCAGGACGACCGATGCGCGCACGGGCGGAGATATTCAGGGGTTTCTGTGCCCTGACGTAAAGATCGTGCGGGCGGGGCCGGCGGGATATCTGCCCGCACTGGCCAGCGAGCTGCGCAGCGGGCGGCACGACATCGTTCATACCCATCTCGGTCGGGCCTCCGCCCGGGCGAGCTGGCTGCGCCGGGCGGGGCTTGCGGGCTCCGTGCCTGTCGTTGCCACGCTTCATACCTCTTATCGCGGTCGCAGTTATGGAACGCATGACGGACTTGTCTGCATCGCATCCTGGCAGCGCGATGTTCTGCCAGAACGACAGCGTGAAGCCTGTGCCCTGATCCCCAACTGGACGCTTCCTCCACAATCCACTGTCGCATGTCGTGCGGCTTTGCGGGAACGGATGCGGCTTGAGTGGCGTATTCCAGAGGGGGGCATCGTGATCGGGGCAGCCGGGCGGATGGTTGAGGAGAAAAACTTCCAGCTTCTGATACATGCCTGGAAGCAGGCTGGCCTCAGGCCCGAGACCCGGCTTGTTTTGGTCGGCGACGGCCCGGAGCGGTGTGCGCTGCAAAAAGCGGCGCAGGGCCGCACGGATATTCTTTTCACCGGCTATCGCACGGACATGCCCGATCTTCTGGCCGCATTCGATGCGTTCGTCGTTCCCTCACGTCACGAACCGTTCGGACTGGTGCTGCTGGAAGCCATGGAAGCTGGATTGCCGGTCTGCGCAACGGCGGCGGGCGGAGTTAAGGATATTCTCGCAGAGGCGCCAGAATGTTTGCTACCGTCCGGCTGCCTGGAAGCCCTGACGGCCGGGTTGCAGCGTCTCGAAGCCGCGGCGCCGCGTCAGTGGGACATGTCCCGTTACCGTATCGCGACAGCGGCCAGCAGCGTTGAGGCTTTTTATCGCCGTTACTGCTGAATCTTACAGTTCATAGTAACGGCGGGAAACATAGTCCGACAGGCCAACATCCGGGAAGACGTGCCAGCCCGTGGTGAGAGCGGGAACGAATTCACACAGAAATACCAAAATCGACAGGAAAAAGAGCAGCATGCCGTGTCCGACGATCTGGATGCGGCGCCAGACATAAAGCGGTGGCAGCAGGATCCACAGGATTGTGCCGGGGCGAAAACCCCCAGCGAGCAGGCTGCGGCGGTCCATAACGAGAGCCACGTAGAAAATGCCGATGCTCACGATCATGGACGCAAAATTGCTTGCGAAATCGGGGATGAGTCCGAAGCCCTGAAGAACGCTGACCGCCATGCTGCCGAAAAACGGACCGACCAGACTGAGCCACAGCCAGCGGTTTGAAATCAGGCTGGCAGGGAGGGCAGGAGGAACGCCTTCGGGTTGGGGCGGCCAGAAAACGCAGCTTCCGGCAGGATGCCATTCGCCGCCAAATTCTTCGGTCCAGCACAGGGTGGCATGCCCGATGATGCCTTCGGTGACGAGGGCTTTCATGCCGTCTGCGGACACCGGTCCCTTACGGGTGCCATGGTCTTCGTAAAACCAGCTCACAGTTCGTCCTTATTCCGGGCCGCGCATCGTGGTGCCGGGGCCTGCCGGGTCCCGAGCGGTACAGTCTGTCACGACTTCCGGGGGGCTTGGCAAGACCCATCCTGTCCGCAGGACGGGAGTAGGCCTGTCGTCGGGTATGAAAAAGGCCGCAGTCCCGGCTGGAACTGCGGCCCTTTCATGATTTGCCAAAAGCTCAGCGCGCGTGCTGTTGCAGTTCGCGACGCACGTCGGCCGGGCGCATCGGCATATGCCGCAGGCGAACGCCGACCGCATTGAAGATCGCATTGGCGATGGCAGGCGCAACAACGGTCACACCCGGCTCACCGAGGCCCGTGGGCTTTTCGGTGTTCTGGATGAACTCGATGTCGATATCCGGAACGTCTGGGAGACGCAGCGGAGTATAGGTGTTGAGGTTGCGGTCCTTGATCGTGCCGTCGACGATTTCGGTACCCTCGAACATGGCCATGCTGAGACCCCACAGCGCCGCGCCTTCGGTCTGAGCGAGTGCTCCGCCCGGATCGACGATGGTGCCGGCATCAAGCACGAGCCAGAGCTTCTGGCAGGTGACAACACCCGTCTTGCGATCGACGTGGACCTGCGCCGCACCCGCCGTCCAGGTCGGCATGCCGCGCTCCTGACCAAAGCTGGTGGCGATGCCGATGGCCGTATCGGCAGGAAACTGTTCCTTGCCGTAACCGATCTTGTCAGCCAGACGCTGGAGAACGGCGGCCTGACGCTTGGCCCCGCCGACGGAGTTCGGAGCCTGACCCGCGTTGCGGCCCTGCGCCGTGAACATGGACAGGCGGAACTCCAGCGGGTCCTGTTTCGTGGAATGAGCAACCTCGTCGAGGAAGCATTCCAGCGCCCAGGGAGTCCAGCCCGCACTGACCGAACGCAGCCAGCCGGGGCGGAACGTGGCGTTGGCGAGGTCGTTGCTGACGGCGCGGACGCGTGTCGGCCCTGTTTCATACCAGTGATCCGCGCCTGCGATGGCAAACGGATCATATTTCTTTCCGTCTTCAGCCGTCGCGAGGAATGCTGGCGCCATCACCTGTGTCGGCCAGCCCGCGACCGCGACATAGTCCATCGCAGTGATCTTCTTGCGATCGTTGTCGAGCGCGACCTTGATGTTCTGAAAGGACGGCGAACGGATGGAGTCCAGTTCCATGTCGTCGGAGCGCGTCAGGATCAGCTTGACCGGAGCGCCACCGATGGCTTTGGAGGCCAGGGCAGCCGGAATGCAGTAATCGCCGTTCAGACGCCGTCCGAAGCCACCGCCGAGCATATAGGTGCGCATCACGACCTGCTCTTCGGGAACCTGAAGCGACTTGGCGAGCTGCGGCAGAATGAGGGACTGCCACTGGTTGCCGGTATGGATTTCCCACATGCCGTCGATATGGCGCGCTACGGCATTGACCGGCTCAAGCTGGTAATGTGCGACTGACGCGCAGGTATAGCTGCGTTCGAAGACCTGATTGGGATGGATCGCGAGTGCTTCGTCCACGCCCTTATCGTTGAAGACGCGTGCGCCGTTCTTCGGATCGAGGGTCAGCTTGCGGCCGTGTTCGATGATGTCCGCTTCGGAGACGTGGATCGTCGGACCGGGATTCCACTGTACCTTGAGGGCATCGGCAGCCCGGATCGCAGCGGGATAGGTCTTGGCCAGCGCCACGACCCAGCCCGGAACAATTCCGGAAGGGTCATCCAGAACCACATAGCGCTCATAGCCGGGGATTTTCTTCGCGGCGCTGTCGTCCACGGAGACGACCTTCGAGGCATAGCGTGTCGGCGGCATTTTCGGTCGGCCATACACCATGCCGTCCAGTTTGACGTCGATGCCGTAAATGGCCTTGCCGGTCGTCTTGTCCGGGATGTCGAGCGCCGGGACCGGCTTGCTGATGAGGCGGCGGTTCGTGACAGGCTTGAGCGGCAGCTTCGCCATGTCTTCGGGCGTAAAGGTCCGGGTCGGCTTGGCGCGGGCCACGATGTCGCCGAAGGACACGCTTTTGCCGCCAGCAGAAACAACGCTTTCGCTGACGGTGCAGCGTTCCGCCGTCGTGCCGAGCAGCTTTGCACCTTCTTCAAGCATGACCGTACGAGCCGCAGCTCCTGCCTGACGGAAGGTGTCCCAGGTGTCCCAGACGGACCAGGAACCACCGGTGACGTATTTCCCGGCCCATTTTGGCGCGGTGTCGACCTCGGTGATCTTGATCTTGTCCCAGCTCGCGTCCATCTCGTCCGCGATGATGCGGGCAAGGGCTGTGCCGACATGCTGGCCCATTTCGGCGCGGACGATGTTGACGTTGATTGCCCCGTCAGGCGCGATGGCGCACCAGATGTTCGGCTCGAACGCGGCTTCCGGCGGCATCGGGGAGGGCAGCGTTACGGCGGCACCGGCCTTGCGGGCGAAACCGAACATCAGTCCGCCGCCAGCCGCCGTCATCAGGAAGTTGCGGCGGGAGAGGCGCGCGGCGTCGCTCTTCTTCGCAATCTGTTCGATTTTAGCCATTGTTGGCACCTTCCTGCTGCTTTGAGGCAGCTTCCTTGATGGCCTTGCGGATGCGGATATAGGTCATGCAGCGACAGAGGCTGCCGCCCATCACGCCGTCGATCTGGTCGTCCGTCGGGTTGGGATAGTCCTTCAGGAGGCTTGCGGCCTGCATGATCTGACCGGACTGGCAGTAGCCGCACTGCGGCACCTGCTGGTCCCGCCAGGCGACCTGAACGACATGGTTTCCTTCCGGATCCAGCCCTTCGATCGTGGTGATCGACGCGCCTTCCACGGCCGAAAGCGGCGTGATGCAGGAGCGCGTGGCGCGTCCGCCGACATGGACGGTGCAGGCACCGCATTCGCCGATACCGCAGCCGAACTTGGTGCCGGTCATGTTCAGGTCGTCACGGATGACCCAGAGCAGGGGGGTGTCTGCCGGGGCGTCGACCGTAACGGGCTGTCCGTTGAGTTCAAATTTCGTGGTCATGTCCTGTATTCCCAGTCCTGCCCGGATCAGTGCGAAGCGGTGATGGGCGGAGCTTCGAGCGTGGCGCGCGCGCTTGCGGCCTTCTTTTCCAGATCCGTCCAGGGGGGAAGCGTGGTGCGTGTGCGACGCAGATACGCGGCGATGCGGGCCATGTCATGATCGGACAGGCCGGAATAGAAGCTCGGCATCGAGATGTGATCCTGACCTTCCTCTGCGGTAATGCCATGCAGCATGACCTGATAGAGGTTGTTCGGCTCATCCAGCCACAGCGCGTTGTTCAGGGCGAGTTCCGGGCGACCGAGCACGGGGTTCGGGCCGGAATTGTAGTGGCAGGCGCCACAGGCGGCCTGATACAGGCGGGCATCGGCGTCCTGCGTCTGCGGGCCGGTCAGGTTGAGACCGGACATGTGCATGGCACGGGCAATCGCGGCCTGATCGCCACCGCTGCGCTGCGCCGCCTTGTCCACATCCGCATAATAATGAGCGATGGCGTGCACGTCTTCTTCGGGGATCTTCGACAGGAAGCGATGCGGCACGGGGGACATCGGGCCCGCGGCCGAACCGTGCAGCGGAGCCACGCCAAAGCGCAGATACTGGAACAGCTCGTCTTCGGTCCAGACGACCGGCGTCGGGTTGTGGTCGTTCAGCGGCGGAGCGATCCAGCCGTCGATGACAGCACCGTCATAGACCTTGCTCATCTTTTCGGCGCCGAGCAGATTCCGCGGTGTGTGGCAGGCGCCGCAGTGTTCGTTGCCTTCGGCGAGGTAGGCGCCGCGGTTCCACTGTGCGTCATGCTTGGGGTCGTTCTGATAGCGGCCCGGCGTGAAGAAAAGCAGTTTCCAGAAGCCCTGTCCGATCAGGCGGATGTTGATCGGGAAGGGAACGGTGTTGTCGCGCGGCTTGAGATGAATGGCCGGACGCGTCATCAGATAGGCGTAGAGGTCCGAGACGTCCTGATCGTTGACCTTGGTGAAGTGGTCGAATGGGAAAGCCGGATAGAGCTGCGAGCCATCGCGCGCGATGCCCTTGTTCATCGCGCGCTTGAACGCGGCCAGAGACCAGTTGCCGATTCCCCACTGCTCGTCAGGAGTGATGTTGGACGAGAAGATATCGCCGAACGGCGTGGCCATCTTGAAGTCGCCAGCCAGTTCAGGGCCGGGGTTGCCATCCACGCGGGTATGACATTCCGCACAGTAGCCGCCATTCGCGACAATGGCGCCACGGCTGATGGCGTCAGCGGAGAACGACGATGCGGCTGGCTTGGGGATCGGGGCGATGGCGGGGTACCAGGCATAGGCAAGAAAGCCGATGCCTCCCACGGCACCAAGGCCAATGACAGCGGCAGCTATCCGTTTGAGCATGGTTGGACTGTCCCGGAAGGATTGAAATCATTTGCCACAAAAGGCGACTGTTGCGTGCAACCTAAGGCACCGGACCACGAAAGGAAAGATTGCGCTATCTCAAAACCGTGCGTTTCCTAAAATAAATGCAATCAGAGTCATGAAAATAACACAGATTTCCGGATGTTTCAGCGTAAATCCGGGACTGTTTCAGTCCTGATTGCAGTATTCCCGGTTAAGGATCCTGCAGACGCAGAGGGGCGATACTGAGGGATTTGTTTAAAATCCTGTTACATGGCCTTTGAGCGCAAGTATGTTTTGTAGTAAGTATTGTGGCACCCGGTGCCAAAAATACTGATGCTTTTGATCCATTCTAGTCGCGCCTTACAGGCTCGGATCACGCCCTGACTTTGCCAAGCAACGGGTTCTGGTGGCGCGGAGAGGCTTGGCTTATGATTTTCCTGCGGCGGGTTTCGTCTGTCGTTCTGCCGAGAGGACCTGCCATTTCCGTTCGTCCTGCCCTGATCCGTTCCCTGGCCCTGACCGGTGTTGTTCTGAGTGTGGTGTGCGCGCTCTGTCTGGGGCGCTATCCGCTGTCACCGCTGCGGGTGTTTGGAGTGTTCGGGCATTTGCTGCATCTGTCCGCCGGAGTTGATCCTCTTGCGCAGGCCGTGGTGATGCAGGCCCGCTTGCCGCGTATTCTGGCGGCGCTGCTGGTGGGAAGTGCGTTGTCCTGCGGCGGCGCAACCTATCAGGCGGTGTTTCGTAACCCACTGGTTTCGCCGGATCTTCTGGGCGTTCTGAGTGGCGCGGCGTTCGGGGCAGCGCTTGCGATCGTCAGCGGCGGATCAGCGTTCGTGGTGCAGATGGGCGCCTTCGGGGGAGGGCTGCTGGCGGTTGGCTGTGGGCTCCTGATCAGCAGGACCCTGCCAGGGGGGGGCATTCTGGCCCTGCTTCTGGGTGGCTTGATCGGGAATGCGATCTTTACCGCCTTGCTGTCTCTGGTGAAATATCTGGCCGATCCGATGGATCAGCTTCCGGCTATCGTGAACTGGCTGCTAGGCAGTCTGGCGCCGAGCGGATGGCGGGAACTGGCATGGATGTCCGGCCCGCTTCTCGCCCTGACCACGGCGCTTGTGGTGTGCGCCCCCGTTCTGGACGTGCTGTCACTGGGAGATGACGAAGCCCGCAGTCTCGGAATTTCCGTTCGGGTCATGCGACCGGCACTCATTGTTCTGGCAACGCTGGCCTGTGCGATGACGATTTCAATGGCGGGCATTATCGGCTGGATCGGACTTCTGGTGCCCCATGTGGCACGCCTGCTCGTCGGGGCGGAGCACCGGAACATGATGCCGGTGACGGCGCTGCTGGGGGCCGGGGGGCTGGTGCTGGCCGATACCTGCGCGCGCAGTCTGACGACGGGCGAGGTTCCGCTCGGGATCGTCACGCAATTGTTCGGCGCTCTGGCTTTCGTGCTGGTGCTGCGGCGCCTGCGGGGCGGGATGGCATGACGCTGCTGTCGTGCCGGAACCTTGGTTTCCGCCAGCCGCGGCAGCCCGGATCTGTGCTGGAGGGGATCGACCTTTCGCTACGGGAAGGCGAACTGGTTGGGCTTCTGGGCCTGAACGGTGCAGGCAAAAGTACGCTGCTGCGGCTTCTGATGGGTTTTCTCGCGCCTTCGACGGGAGAGGTTTTTCTTGAGGGGCGGCCTCTGCGGGCGTGGCCTGCCTCTGCCATCGCGCGGCATCTGGCTTACGTGCCGCAAAGCCATGTGGCCACCTTTCCTTATACGGTGCGGCGAATGGTGGAGCTTGGACGGGTGCCGCATTCCGGCCTGACGGGGCGTTTGTCCACGCAGGACCGCCGCGCCGTGTCGGGGGCGCTGGGGCGGATGGGGCTGGAGCGCTTTGCCGATCGTCCCGTCACGGAGCTGTCCGGTGGCGAGCGTCAGCGGGTCGTTCTGGCGCGGGCCATTGCGCAGGATGCGCGGGGGCTGCTGCTGGACGAACCGATGACGGGGCTGGATTACGGGTATCAGATGCGTCTGATGGCACTGCTGGCGGAGCTTGCGCGTGAGGGGCGGCTTGTTATGCTCACCTCCCACCGGCCGGAAGAACTCTATGCGCATGCCAGCCGGGTTCTGGTTCTGGATCATGGCCGGATCGAAGCTGACGGGCCGCCGCAGGATGTCGTGACGGCACAACGGATGTCGGCGCTTTACGGGGTGCCTCTGATGCAGATGGATCATGCCGGAAACCGCTTTTTCCATCAGGAAAGGAACGAGAAATGACACTGGGACTGACGTTGTCACGGACCCTGAAGCGGTTTTCGGCCCTGACATTTCTGGGGGCGACGTTGCTGGGTGCGGTTTCGCTGCCGGGACCGGTCGCGTATGCGGCACCTCCCACCCGGATTGTGGAGGGGTGGTACGCCCATAATGCGATGCTCGTCATGCTGGGGGCGCAGGACCGGATCGTGGGGACTGTGGCGCGTCCGGCGATGCTGCCTTGGATGTTCAGGCTGGTGCCGTCGCTGTCCAGGGCCGAGACGCTGGATCCCGGCAATCTGAATGCGGAGGAACTTCTGGCGCTGCATCCCGATCTGGTGTTCGTGACGGCTTCGGGCCATTCCGCCGATGCCCTCACACGCGCCGGGCTCAATGTCGTGCCTGAAGGGTTCGACCGGTTTGATTCGATGCTTGACTGCGTGGACGGAACGGCGACCCTGCTTCAGACACCATTGGCGGCAAAGCGGGCGCAGGCCTATCGTCTGGCGTTTCTTCAGGCCGTCTCGCAGGCTCCGACCAATCCGCAGGGGCCGCGCGTGCTGCATGTGGAGTCCCTCAGGCCGCTCAGGGTGGATGGCGATGCCAGTATCATCGACCAGTGGATCCGCAGTGCGGGGGGGCAGAATGCGGCACAGGGCATTCATGGCAACAAGCAGCCCGTTTCGATCGAACAGATCCTGTCGTGGAATCCGGATATCGTCATTATTGGCGCCAATGCGGGCGATCCGGCGACACTGACGCAGGACCCGGTCTGGTCGAAAGTCAAAGCCGTGCAGTCCGGGCGTGTCTATCGCAATCCGACCGGGCTGTTTCCGTGGGACCGTTATGGGCCGGAGCTTCTGCTTCAGGTTCTGTGGTCGCGGCAGATCGTTCAGACCGGACAGGTGGACCGGCCTGCGATGATCCGGTCTATCCGTTCTTTCTATCATGAGTTCTATGGTATTGCGCTGTCTGCCGGAGATGCGGAGCTTATGCTCGATGCGCGCCCTCCCGCGCCCGATACGCACTGAAATTCACACTCAGGGACAGCTTCAGATGACGCAGACAGCTTCACAACGCGGACGGATCATTCACCGCAGGGTTCGTGGCGCGGTGGGGCTGCTCCTTGCGGGAAGCGTTCTGGCCGGGATTTCTGTAGGTAAAGCGCGAGCGGAAGAGAGTCTGCTGCCCGTTCCGCAGAGCGTTTCGGTGCCCAATGGTGTGGCGCCAATTGGTGGCGGGGTGCAGATCGTGTGGGACACACGCCCCTCCCCCCTGCTGCAACGGGCCGCAGCGCGGTTCACGACACGCCTTGCCGCCATCGCCGGGCCTGCGGGACAGGGCGCACCGTATGTGCTGCACGTGTCTGCCGGGCCGGACCGGGCCTATCTGAGTGTGGATGAAAAGGAGCATTACGCGCTCACGACTGCAGCCAAAGGTGCGCGGCTGGAGGCGGATGGTCCGGCAGGTGTGATCCATGGGCTGGCTACGCTGCTCCAGCTTGTCCGCGCCACGCCGGAAGGTGCCGTCGTCGAGCGTATCCATATCGAAGATGCGCCCCGGTTTGCGTGGCGCGGTCTGCTGCTGGACGTGTCGCGGCATTTCGATACGGTCGCGACCGTAGAGCGTCAGCTCGATGCGATGGAAATGGTCAAGCTCAACGTGCTGCACTGGCATCTGAGTGACGGAACGGCCTTCCGGGTCGAGAGTCGGACATATCCGCAGCTTCAGGCCATGACCGCTCCGGATCAGTATTATACGCAGGCCCAGATCCGCGAGGTCGTATCCTATGCAGCCGACCGTGGCATTCGTGTGGTGCCGGAATTCGACGTTCCGGGTCATGCACTGGCAATCGTCCGCGCCTATCCGGAACTGGCAGCGCAGCCTTTGCCTGACATGAGCACCAAGGGGCTGAACCTCAACAATGCTGCCCTCGACCCGACCAATCCGCAGACGTTGCGCTTCGTACGGGTTCTTTATGGCGAGATGGGGCGCCTTTTCCCGGACCGCTATATTCATGCGGGCGGCGATGAAGTCGTGTCCTCCCAGTGGACGAAAAATCCGGCGATTGCGGCTTATATGAAGGCGCATGGCTACGAAACGGCCGAAGCGCTTCAGGCTGCGTTTACGGGGCAGGTCGCGGCCATCATCGCGGCGCAGGGGCATGTAATGATGGGATGGGACGAGGTCAGCGAGGCCCCGATCCCGAAAAACGTGGTCGTCGAGCCCTGGCGCGCGTCGAAATGGACGGGATCGGCCACACGCGCCGGACATCCGGTGGTGGTGTCCGCGGGATATTATCTCGATCTGCTGCGTCCGTCCGCCACACATTATGCGGTCGATCCGTTCGATACGAGGGCAGATGGCATCACAGCAGATCAGCTGGCGAAGTTTCCGCCCAAGCATCCCGAGTTCTCCGTGCCTTTTGAGATGGATGTAAATGCCCCGCCTCTGGATGACGCACAGAAAAAGCTGGTGCTGGGGGCGGAAGGGACGCTCTGGGCGGAAATGGTGCCCGAACCGATGCTGGATTCACGGCTCTGGCCCCGGATGGCGGCGCTGGCCGAGCGGTTCTGGTCCGCGCAGGATGTGCGGGATGTTCCTGATCTGGAGCGGCGTCTGCCCGCTGTGATGGCGGAGCTTGAGGCAACCGGGTTGCAGGCAACGCAGCATCGCAATGCCCTGCGCGAAGCCATGGCACCAGGGCATTCAGAGCCTCTGAACGTGCTGACGGATGTAACGGTGCCGGTCCGCAATTACGCGCTCAACCATCTCGACACCGCCAGTGGTGGCACCATGCTTTCGGGTCCGGTGGCTGTGGCGGAGCCGGATTCATTCGTGGCGATACAGTTCAACGCGATGGCGGAGCGTTACGCGCAAGGCGAGACGGGACTGGCCGCGCCGTTGCGCCAGATGCTCCAGCGCTGGGCCGATAATGAAGCGGCCTTTGTCGCCGTTGCAAAAAATATCCCCGCGCTTGAGACCGTGGTCCCCGTATCCCATGCCGTGGGGCAGTTGTCCCGGGCCGGGCTGGGTGTTCTGAACGGGCGAGGCGGCTCGGCATGGCGGATGGATGCGACCCGCCTGCTTCAGGATCAGGAAGCGGCTTTTGAAAATTCGGCTAGCATGCTGGCCTCCGCCCGCGCTCCGCAGCCGCCGGGAGGATTGCTGATTGCGATTTTGCCGGGGATCAGGGCGCTTCTTGCAGCAGGTGGTCGATAAGCGTTGCGGATATGCGCCGCAGGGGATGGATTTCCGTCGCATGGCGGGGGAAAAGGAAAGCATGACAGGTTTTCCGATCCTCCTCCTCGACTATGACGGCACGCTGGCGGAAACGCAGCCGGCCATTCTTCGCAGCCTCAGAGAAGCATTCAACGCCGTGGGCGTCCCCGCTCCCGCACCGGCTGCGCTCAAGCAGGAACTGACGCGGGGCGGAACGCTCCAGACGCTGTTTCAGGCGATCGTCCCCGAAAGTGATGCACAGGACGCCGCAGCGTTCGTGCGCCATTACCGGGCGTTCTACCCGGCTGCGGACGAAGAGGAGACGGTCCTGTTCGAAGGGGTGGTGGACACGCTCGCCGCACTGAAAGAACAGGGGACAATTCTCACCATTCTCAGCAACAAACATGCCCCGACCGTCTGTGCGAGCATCGCGCGCTTTGGCCTGACGCCGTTCTTCTCGGGCGTCGTGGCCTCCGAACCGCATTTTCCGCACAAGCCTGATCCGCGCGTGATGGACGAGCGGATTGTGCCGCTGTTCCCGACACAGCCGCGCTCGGCTTTCCTGATGGTGGGCGATACCGTGGCCGATCTCCAGTTCGCCCGCAATGCGGGGATTGCGTCATGCTGGGCCAGTTACGGCCATGGATCCGCAGCCCAGTGCGCGGCGCTGGACCCGCATCTGCGGATCGGTTCTTTCAGCGAGCTTCCTGCGGCGCTGCGGAGCTGAAAGCCGCCGTCAGGTTGCGGTGGGGCCGATGCTGCCGCGCAGGACCAGTTCGGTATCGAGGATGACATTCTCGCTGCCGCTGGCCGCACCCAGCAGGCGCACGGCTTCCGTCCCCTTGCGTTCGTGAGGCTGGCGGATCGTGCTCAGATCGGCACCTTCGGCGGCGGGGATGTCGTCGAACCCGAAGATCGAGACGTCCTGCGGGATGTTCAGGCCCAGGGCGCGGATGGTCTGCATGGCGCCGATGGCGACGCGGTCGCTCATGGCGAGAATGGCGGTCGGGCGCTGGGCGCGGTTCAGCAGGTGGCGAACGCCTTCCGCTCCCATGTCTTCGGAATTAATCGGGATTTCCCAGGCGGGGACGTCTTCGGGGGCGATTTTGGCTTCCCGCAGGGCCAGAAGATAGCCTTCGAGGCGCATGGCGATGGTGCTGTGGGCAATATTGGCACGCCGTTTGGCGGTCAGGGGGCCGAAATAGCCGTCATGGGCCGTCTTGAGCGACAGGATGCCGAAATGCCGGTGCCCGAGATCAAGAAGGGTTTTGGCTGCGCGATAGGCTGAGCCACGATCGTCGATCCCGACATACGGCACGCCATCGAGGCGGGGCTGGTCCACCACGACGAGCGGGACATTGCGCTGCTGGGCCATGAGGACGCAGCGGCTGTCGGGAGCAACGGAATAGAGGATGTAGCCGTCCACGGCCGCGTTGCCGAGCGACACGGGCGCGGCGCGGTTGCGCAGATTGCTGCCCGCGGAAATCAGGGCCAGATCGGTTTCCAGATCGTCGCAGGAACGGGCGACGCCGTTGAGGACGCTCAGGATCGCGGGGTCGGTGAAGGCGTAGGGCAGGTCTTCGCTGAACAGGAACCCCAGAGCCCCGGCGCGACCGGTTGCAAGCTGTTTGGCCGCCGGATCGGGGCCGGTATATCCGAGCTCCTGCGCGGCGGCGAGGATCTTCTCGCGCAGGGCGGCCGAGAGCTGGCCAGGGCGGATATAGGCATTGGAAACCGTTGTGTGGGAGACCCCGACCTGTGCTGCCACGTCCTTGAGGGTTACTTTGCGGCGGTCGTACTGTCGGGTCATTGTTCCGGTCTGTCCAGCAAAACACACCAGACCTGTCGGGGCCGATCCTGACGGTTGCGGTGTGATGTCAGTATTCTGTTGAAAATCACTGGAGGTACCATATCCAGTCTGTCGGGCAGAAACCAGTCACGGACGCGGGAGTGATTGCGAAAATGACCGATTTCGCAATCACGGATCCGTTAAACTGTTTTTCAGGGCTGCTTCACCCCTGTTTCGGCTTGGGTGCGGACGCTTTTTTGGTCTGAGGGAGAGGTGCGAACATTGCGCGGCATTTCGGGGACAGTTTGTCGATCTTCTTCTGCATGCAGGCGGTGATCTTGGCTTCGTTGGGAATGGCAAGCGCGCACAGGCGCAGCGCATCGCCCTTGCAGGCCTTCGTCTGTTCTTCGCGGGTGGCTGCGGAGGCACCCTGTGTCAGTGCAAATGCCAGTCCGACCAGAGCTATACAATAACGAATCATGTGTTTTCTCCTTACCTTCAGGTAAGCGTATGGGGCTTTTTACAGTTTCAGCCTGAAGAAACTTTATCGCAACTCCGCATGGTGCAATATTCTTCAATAAAGACTTTCCAGATCCTGATTTCAGACTGTCAGGAGTGAAGAATACGGGCAAACCGCGCTGATGCAGCCGGGCCGGGTGCGGTTTCGGGGGCCGGGACGGGGAGTTCGGGCGGGAGGGCTCCGGGTTGCAGGCTCATCAGAAGCGCCCGTGCGCGTCGGGCGTCCGGGGTGTCGGCCCAGCAGTAATGGATGGCGCGGGATTCGCGCTGGGATTCGATCAGGCCTGCGCGTCTGAGTGCGCCCAGATGCTGGCTCAGCGTCGGCTGTCCGATGCCGGTCATGGTCTCGATTTCGCTGACGGCATGGGTGCTGTCGAGCAGGGCCGAGAGGATCATGAGGCGTTGGGGCTGGGCAAGGATGCGCAGCCATTCCGCCAGTTCCCGGCTTTTCTCAAGGGGAAGCAGAACGGTCATGAGCGTTCCCGTGCCATGGGTTGGAAGAACCATTTGGCCCCGGCTTTTTCCACGGCGGCCTGCGTCTGGAGCGGGGGCGCGATGGTACGCTGTCCGGGCTGCCAGCTTTCGGGTGTGAGAGCGCCCGCGCGGTCGACTTCTTGTAGTGCGCAGAGCAAACGCAGGAGTTCGGGAACGGAGCGTCCGACCGTGGCAGGGTAGTTGAGGATCGCCCGGACGATGCCCGCGGGATCAATCATGAAGACGGAGCGGACCGTTGCGCTGTCCTGAGCCGTGCTGTCGAGCATGCCGTAGGCCTTGGCGACGGCAAGGGACGGGTCTTCGATGATGGGGAAAGGGACATGGACGTCGAACTGGGTCCGGATCGCGTTCACCCAGGCCAGATGGGCCGGAAGACTGTCCGCCGAGATGCCGAGGAGCGCGCAGTCCCGCTGCTGGAACTCTTCCGCACTGCGGGCCAGTGCGATGAATTCGCTGGTGCAGACAGGTGTGAAATCGGCCGGATGGGCAAAGAGCAGAACCCAGTGCCCGCGCAAAGCGCTCATGATGAACTCGCCATGCGTGGTCCGGGCGCTGAAATCCGGAGCGCGGTCGCCGATGCGAAGGGACGGAAAAGACGATTCAGCGGGAGGGGATACGATCATGGTCCGGTTCCAAAAGCATCGGGGCGCTTGACATGCAACACTTACAATATTAACTTAACAGTTAATGAAAGTGTCGTAAAGACATTCCGCAGCCAGAAGGTGGACGCCATGCACGATGCAGCAATTCAGGCCGCGACCGACCAGATCCGGCGGACCGAGCAAGGCGCGACGCCCGTTCCCGTCGTCTGTACGTTTTTCGATGAAGCCACGAACACCGCGACGCATGTGGTCCATTGCCCCGTCACGAAGCACGCCGCTGTCATTGACAGCGTACTTGATTATGACGCCGCGGCAGGACGCACGTCGCATGGCTCGGCTCAGGCAATCGTCGATTATGTCGGGCGCGAAGGCCTGACTGTGGACTGGCAGCTTGAGACGCACGCTCATGCTGACCATCTCTCTGCCGCTCCGTGGCTGCAGGAAAAAATCGGCGGAAAGCTGGGGATAGGGGCGGATATCACGCTGGTCCAGGCTGTGTTTGGCAAGATCTTCAATGCGGGAACGCGGTTTGCGCGGGATGGGTCGCAGTTTGACCGTCTGTTCCGCGATGGCGAGACTTTCCGGATCGGGGAGCTTCCCGTAACGGTGCTGCATGTTCCGGGTCACACGCCGGCGGATATGGCGTTCGTGATCGGTGATGCGGCCTTTGTGGGTGATACGATCTTCATGCCGGATTTCGGTACGGCGCGGGCGGATTTCCCGGGCGGTGATCCGCGCCAGCTGTTCCGCTCCATCCGGCGTCTGCTGTCACTTCCGGTCGAGACGCGGCTGTTCCTGTGCCATGACTACAAGGCGCCGGGACGGGACGACTATGTCTGGCTGACGACGGTCGGGCACGAGCGCGGTTACAACATTCATGTTCATGACGGGGTGAGCGAAGAAGAGTTCGTGCAGATGCGCACGGCGCGCGACGCGACGCTTGCGATGCCGCGCCTCCTGATGCCGTCCGTGCAGGTCAACATGCGTGGCGGACACCTTCCCGAACCTGAAGCCGACGGCGTGAGCTACATCAAGATCCCCGTCAATCGCGTCTGAAATCCGTCTGTCCGGCACGGCCGTGCCCTGTTTTTCGTTTCTGGAGTTCCCATGCCAACCCGTCATCTGACCGACAGCTATGCCATTTCCCCCCAGATTGCCGTGCAGGATATTGCCGATCTGAAGGCTGAGGGGTTTCATACGATCCTGTGTTTCCGTCCCGATGGAGAGGCCCCGGATCAGCCGGATATGGCCGCGATCGAAGCCGCTGCAAAGGAAGCGGGGCTGGCGTTCGCAGCAATTCCCGTAAAATCCGGTACGGTGCCGAGCGATGCCCAGATTGCCGAAACGCGCCAGATTCTGGCCACGCTGCCTGCGCCGGTCGTAGGCTATTGTCGCTCCGGCACGCGGGCGGGGCAGATCTGGGCTCTGGCCGAGGCTGGCAAGCGCCCTGCCGCTGAAATTTTCGCGGCAACGGAGCGGGCCGGGGTGGATATCAGCCGTCTGCGGACGCGGATCGAGAAGGTTGCCGCTCCCGCAGCCGCCCCGCGCAGGGATGCAGCCCATTTTCAGGTGCTGATCATCGGCGGTGGTGCGGGTGGACTGTCCACTGCGGGAAGCCTGCTCAAGCGGAACCGGAACCTGTCCATCGGTGTGGTGGAGCCGTCCAATGAGCATTTCTACCAGCCGGGCTGGACGCTTGTGGGCGGCGGCGTGTTTCAGGCCGCCCAGACGCGCCGCAAGGAAGCAGACGTCATGCCCAAGGACGTTGTCTGGGTGAAGCAGGCGGCAAAGCTGTTCCGGCCGGATGTGCGCGAGGTGGTGCTGACGGATGGCACGGTCGTGTCCTATGACGCGCTGGTCGTGGCGACGGGGATTACGCTGAACTGGGACGCCATTCCGGGTCTGGTAGAGACGCTGGGCAGGAATGGTGTGACATCGAATTACCGTTTCGATCTGGCGCCCTACACCTGGCAGCTTGTGCAGCAGCTCAAGGGGGGCACTGCGATTTTCACGCAGCCGCCGATGCCGATCAAATGCGCCGGTGCGCCGCAGAAAGCTGTGTATCTGTCCTGCGATGCCTGGAAGCGCCGGGGCGTGCTGGATAGCATTTCGGTCGAGTTCGACACCGCAACGCCGGGGCTGTTTGGCGTCAAGGAATTCGTCCCGCCGCTGATGGAGTACATCAGGCGCTATCACGTCGGTCTGCAGACCGGATCGAAGCTGGTGGAAGTGGACGGACCGAACCGCAAGGCCGTTTTCGAGCGCAAGGTCGGGGATGGTGTGGAGCGGGTTGAACGGACGTTCGACATGCTGCATGTCGTGCCACCGCAGAGCGCGCCGCAGGTGATCCGCGAGAGCGCCCTGGCGGGATCGGACGGGTTTGTTGAGGTCAATCCGGCGACGTTGCAGCATGTGCGTTTCGCGGACGTGTTCGCCATCGGAGACGTGATCGGCACGTCCTGCGCCAAGACGGCGGCGGCCGTCCGCGTACAGGCGCCCGTGGTGGCGACCAATGTGATGGCATTTCTGAAGCATCAGGGGCCGGTTTCGGAATATGAGGGCTATGGTGCCTGCCCGCTGACAGTGGAAAACGGACGGATCGTGCTGGCGGAGTTCAGCTATGGGGGCAAACTTGCACCCACGATGCCGAAATGGCTGCTCAATGGCCAAAAGCCGACGCGTCTGGCCTGGTGGCTCAAGAAATACGTCATGCCGCTGATGTACTGGGACGGGATGCTCAAGGGGCGTGAACTGATGGTCGCGCCCAAGCCCCTGACTGCGAAAAAAGGCGGCTGAGCGGATCGTGCATATTGCCCTTGAGCTGGCCTGCGGTGTTCTGATCGGGTTTACGCTGGGACTGATCGGGGGAGGCGGGTCCATTCTGGCCGTTCCTCTGATGGTCTATGTCGTGGGTGTGAAAAACGCCCATGTCGCCATCGGAACGAGCGCTATGGCCGTGGCGGTCAATGCTCTGGCCGGGCTCGTCAGCCATGCCCGCGCGGGGACCGTCAAATGGAAATGCGCGGGCATTTTCGCGCCCTGCGGCGTGGCAGGCGCGTTGATCGGAGCGGCAGCAGGCAAGGCGGTCAATGGCGAGAAGCTGTTGCTGTGTTTTGCGCTGCTCATGATCGTCGTGGGCGTCCTCATGCTGCGGGGGCGCCGCAACAATGGCGAGGCGGGGGCTGCGTGCAACCGCCAGAACATGCCGCGCGTCATGCTGGCCGGGGGCGGGACAGGACTGCTGTCCGGGTTTTTTGGAATTGGGGGCGGGTTCCTGATCGTGCCGGCGCTGATCGCCTGCACGCGGATGCCCATTCTCAATGCGGTTGGCACGTCCCTGGTCGCGGTGGCGGCGTTGGGGTCGAGTACGGCGTTGAGTTACATGCTCTCGGGCTATGTGGACTGGACGATGGGTTTGCTGTTCGTGGCGGGCGGTGTGGTCGGCAGTTTGCTGGGAACCCGTGCGGCGAAGCGTCTTTCAGGCTCCGGCCCTGCGCTGACCACGTTCTTTGCCTGCGTCATTTTCACGGTTGCGGCTTACATGATCTGGAAGAGTCTTGCCGCGCTGTAAAAGGCATCAGTCGAGGCCGAAATTCGGAAAAATCGTGAAGCAGACCATCGAGAAATAGAACATGACCGCCAGCAGGATGTGACACATATAGAGCGGTGCGATCATGGCGCCGCGCCTGCGGAAAAACGCCATCAAAACACCGAAGGCTGCGATGGCGACAGCGAGCGCCACGTTCAGCATGAGACGGTTGTCACCATTGCTGATGGCAATGATGAGGAAGACCGCTCCCACGATGGCCGATCCGACGTGAACGGGCGTGAGGAAGCGGAAAGGGCGTTTGTAGCGGGCCGCGAAAATGGCGAGCCACACGCCCATGATGACCGTGAGGGTGAAACACCCCGTCGAAACATACAGCATCAGTCGTCCATCCTGTCTCTGCTAAAATCGCGGAGCCTTGACTGGAACAGCCGGAAGTCCGCACACGCCGTTCTGGGAGTTTGTCTACTCCAGAACGGCTTTGCGGGCCATATGTTCCGGGCTCACATGCCTTTGTCCGAAGAACGGTCCGGACAGGAATACGAAAAAATAATACTACCCCCCGGTATAACGATTTTCATGGTTTCCTTTCTGTTTCGATATGACATACTCATGACACGGAACAGGATAAGGGGCATGGGACAGGATGGATCTGGGAGCACGCCTGCGGTTTGTCCGAACGGACAGGAACCTGTCCCAGCGTGAGCTGGCCAAGCGGACCGGCGTCACCAACTCCACGATTTCCTTGATCGAATCCGGAGATATGAACCCCTCCGTCGGGACGCTTAAGCGTGTTCTGGACGGGATTCCCGTCACGCTGGGCGAATTTTTCAGTATCGCCCCGGAAGGCGGTGACAAGATCTTTTACCGCGCGGACGAACTGCTGACATTCGAGCAGGGAGGCGTGGTGTTCCGTCAGGTGGGCGCGCCATCATTCGGCAGGACGCTGCAGATCCTGCGGGAAAACTATGTTTCCGGTGCCGATACGGGGGCTGCGGTTTATGCCCATGAGGGCGAGGAAGGTGGTTTCATCCTTCACGGGCGCGTGGAAATCACGGTCGGAGACCGGCAGGAGATCCTTGGGCCGGGGGATGCGTATCATTTCGACAGTCGCCAGCCCCACCGGTTCCGATGTCTGAGTTCCGAAGGATGCGAAATCATCAGCGCCTGCACGCCGCCGACGTTTTAAGCGTTTCGGTCTGCTCTTCAAAAGAACGGGAGGGGTAAGGCGTCCTTCCTGCTGTTGCGTTCCGTCCTCTGGCGGGCCTGCCAGCAAAATGAGGCAGGTGCGCCCAGAAGGAGTCACGGGCATGCGAGACCGTCCGTATCCTGAGTATTTGACATGGTGTCGTCTCGCATCCGGATCTGTGCGGATGGGGTTGCGGGTGATGGTCTGTGTGTGCGTTCTCAGCGTGCCTGGATGGGGAGAAGCCGTGACGCGGACGCCTGATATCTGTCCGGTTCGCAAAGCCAACTTGCAGATCGACACAAAAACCCTTGCAGCGGCTGTCGCAGAGCTGGAGCGCAAGACGCGATGCCCGGTTCTGATGGACGACGCGCTTTTGCAGGACGGGAGCAGCGTGGCCGTCAGGGGGCAATATACGCCGCGGGATGCGCTGGTGCGGCTGCTTGGAAATGCGGAGCTGGACGTGATCGAGACGGTTCAGGGGCTGGCGGTCATGCCCCTGACCTATCGCGAGGCGCATCGTATGGATCGTGCCTCGCATCTGTAAGCACGACAGTCATCAGGGGCGTGATTTCCAGATCCGGCGTTGCAGCAGGAAGGTCAGGATCGCCATCAAGGCGAGATAGGTGAGGACGTAGACGCCGATCCGTCTGCGTTCTGCTGCGTGCGGGTGGGCGACGTCGTTGAGGAAGGCCGAAACGTCGGTTGCCATCTGTGTGGTGGTGGCTTTTGTGCCGTCCGGATAGGTCAGCATGCCATCCTGAAGGGGTGGAGGCATACCGATATGCTTCCATTTCAGGGCGGTATTGTAATAACGGCCGTCATCAAGTTTTACGCCCGCAGGTGTGGGGGCATAGGACAGGAGAATGCGCTGGATCTGTGCCGGGCCGCCATGCAGGGTCATGGCCAGTCGGGACAGGTCGGGCGGGAGCAGGCCGTGATTGGCAAGGCGCCCTACGGCATCGTTGGGATAGGGCGAAAGGATGGGATCGGCGGGTGTGGCGGCACGGGTTTTCGGGGCGCCATTGTCGTCCGTTCCGTTCGGGATTTGCTGATCGGCAGCCCAGGTGCGGATGGCGTCCGGTGACAGTCCGAAGGCGGCCATATCGCCGTAATCGACATGGTCCATGCCGTGGCAGGCGGCACAGACCTGCTGAAAGACGATCAGGCCGCGCTGGGCCGGGGTGCTGGCGCAGGCAGGGAGCGCGGTGAGAAGGGAGGCGAGGCTGGTAAGCACGAGATCCCGGAGCAGGCGGCTCATGATGTGATCTCCCGTTCCGAGACGAGCGGCATGACCACCAGAAAATGAATGAACCACCAGGCCATCGCCACCCGGCTGACGATCAGCCATGTTTCGGTCGGCGGATGCATTCCCGCGATGCCCAGCAGAATAAACGACACAAAAGCCAGCGGCAGGGACAGCCGCACCAGTGGGCGCCGTGTGGCCGGACGGGTGGGTGAACGGTCCAGCGAGGGCAGGGCGAACAGAACGGCCAGACTGCCCACAGCGAGGAGCAGCCCTCCGAGGCGGGACGGCACCGCGCGGAGAATTGCGTAAAATGGTGCAAAATACCATTCCGGCCGGATGTCACGCGGTGTGACGAGCGGATTGGCCTGAACATAATTGTCCGCGAGCGTCAGCAGGTCGGGCAGGAAAAAGACCAGCCCGGCATAGACCATCAAAAACAGACAGAGCGCGAAGCCGTCTCGGCTGGTGTAATACGGATGGAACGGCAGGGTCTGTTTCGGGCTGACAGGGTCAATGCCGGAAGGGTTGTTCGGCTTGACCACATGCAGGGCCGCAACATGCAGGGCGATGACGGCGAGGATCGCGAAGGCCATCGTGAAATGCAGCACGAACAGGCGGTGCAGGGCCGTATTTCCCAGCGTTTCGCCGCCCAGAAGCAGTTCGGAAACCGGCTTGCCGATCAGGGGAATGGTATGGACCGCGTTCAGGACCACCGTGGCGCCCCAGTAGGACATTTGTCCCCAGGGCAGGACGTAACCGGCGAACGCCGTGACCATCACCATCAGCATCAGGCCCAGCCCCGTCAGCCAGAGCAGTTCGCGCGGGGCTTTGTAGGAGCCGTACCAGAGGCTGCGCGCGATATGGATGTAGAGGCAGGCGAACAGCATGGTCACGCCGCCCATATGCAGGCTGCGCAGAAACCAGCCTGAGGGGATCTGCCGGTCTATGGCTTCGACGCTGGCGAAGGCCTGCGTAATGTCGGGGGTATAGTTGATGGCGAGGAACAGGCCGCTGGCGATCATGGCGGCCATTGTCACGATCAGGAACGCGCCGAAGCTCCACAGGGCATTGAGGTTCCGGGGCATCGGAAAGGCGATGTATTCTCGGCGTAAAACGCTCATGACGGGCAGGCGCCGTTCAAGCCAGCCGGGAGTTTTCTCGGGTATGGGCATGGGGGCCGGTCCTCAGATCTGCTGGATGTCGGACATGCTGAACCCCGGATCGCCCGCGCTGTGGCCAATGCGGATTTTCGTGTCGGAGAGGAACGTCACGGGCGGGACCGGCAGATTATAAGGCGCGGGCGCGCGTTGTGCGACGCGGCCTGCGGCGTCGAAATGTGAGCCGTGACAGGGGCAGAAATATCCCCCCTCAGCCTCGGGCGCCGAGCCGGGTTTCTCGAAAGACGGAACACAGCCCAGATGGGTGCAGATCCCCACCAGAACGCCATAATCGGCGCGGACCGAACGGTGCCAGTTCGTGGCGTCCTTCGGCTGCTGGAGCATTTTCGAGTCCGCGTCTCGCAGGGTGGCGATGTGGCCGGGCGTCTGTAGGGCGGCCAGCATCTGTGGTGTGCGACGCTGGATGAAAATGGGCCAGTCCTGCCACTGCACGGTCATGTCCTGTCCGGGAGCAAGAGAGGACAGATCGACCTCCAGCGTCCTGTCGGAAAGGGTCGTGGCGGCCGAATTTTTCAGGCTGTTGAGGAAAGGGACGGCAAGGGCGCAGGCACCCGCGCAGCCCAGTGTTACGGTTGCGGTTGTCAGCAGGTCGCGTCGTTTCGTGCCGCCCGGGGGAGGGGGTGTCTCGCTCTGGGTCATGCGGAACCTCTGCCAACTGTGCCGGACCCCGGCAGGAAAGATGCGCGCAGGATAGGCGGATTTGCGGTTTCGAGAAAGACGCGGGCCGCCGTCTGGAGGCGGTAGCTTTCAGACGAACCGGGAGGTAATGTGTTTCAAACTGCTACGGCAACGCATATTCCGGAGGGCTTCGGGCCATGACGAAGAGACATGGGTTCAGGATCATGCTGGCGGGCCTTCTCGGCGTGGGGCCGTTCGTGACCTCGGCGGCGATGGCGGCGGATGGTGCAGCCCTGTACGCGGGGAAATGCGCGATGTGTCACGGTCCTGCGGGCGCAGGCCGACCGGGTGCTTTCCCGGCATTGGCGGGACGGGTTGGTGCAATTGCGGCCTCATCCGAAGGGAAGGCGTATCTTGCTGCGGTTCTGGTGAACGGGCTGCATGGTCCGATCCTGGTGGAAGGGCAGTCCTATAAGGGCTTCATGCCGTCGTTCAAGGCGCTGTCCGATGACGATATTGCCGCTGTGCTGAATTATGCCGCGACTCTGGGCAGCGGATCGTCGTCAGGGATTTCTGCTCAGGAGATCGCCTCGGTCCGGTCTGTTCCGATGGATGCAGCAGCAGTTCAGGCCAAGAGAACAGCGCTTCAGGCGAGCCATGTGATTCCCTGATGGAAAATGGACATCTTTTGATATCAAATAAACGCAATTGCGTGTTGTAACGAAGCGTCCATCTCTGACTAGCTGCGTTAACTCAAGAGATCACGTCGACCGATAAAATGGTCAGGAAGGGGAACACTCATGTCGCAGACCGCAGTGACACACACTTTACCGCTAAAGTCAGTGCATGTTCCCGTTCGGGACCGCGCACTGATCCGTGCGCCGGGACGGCCCATCAATCTCAGCCTGAAAGACAATATCCTCGCGGCGATCGCGCAGGTTCTGGCGGAAGAAGGCTATCAGGGCCTGACGATCAGTCGCGTGGCAAAAGCCGCTGGCGTTTCGACCGCTACGGTCTATCGGCGCTGGCCAACCAAACAGGCGATGTTCTTCGATGCCATCCGTCTGTGGCGCGACGATCTGACGCCGCAGATTGACACCGGAAGCTTTGCCGGGGACGTGGACGAACTGATCGCGGCGCGCGTCCGGTTCCTCGCTACACCGCTGGGCCGTACTTATGGGACCCTGCTGGGTGAGGCCGTGCATGATCCACAGTTCGGTCAGGTTCTGTGGGAAACGAGCGTGGCACCTGCCCGTGCGCAGATGGCCCTTTTCCTTGAGCGTGCAAGTCGGCGTGGCGAGAAAGTTTTCTGCCAGAATCCGGATACGATTCTGGACATGCTGCTCAGCACAATCCACTTCCGGGCAATGAACATGCTGGGACGCGAGCCCATGAATGCCGAGAAGAATCTTCAGGAAATCCAGTCGCTCGCGCACTGCCTGATTTCCTGCTGATCCGCCCCGAGGTTTTCAGAAGCCGCAGGAAACTCGGCCGCCGATGAAGCGCGGCGGCCCGGGGATGTAGAAATAGGTTGTCGTCGCCATCCCGCCACTTTCGAAAAAGCTGCGGTTGAGCAGGTTGGAAGCGTAGATCGTGGCTTCCCATTTTCCCGATGAGGGGCGAAGGGTCGCATGGGCGCCGAGCAGGAAATAAGGCGGCAGGCGATAGAATCCGGTACCGCCAACCGCGATGGCCTGGCTGCCACGATATGACCAGTCCGGCCCCACATCGAGCCCCAGAGCTGAGGTCAGAGGCTGCCGCCATTCTGCCTGACCGTTCAGGGTGAGTTTGGGCTGTCCGTTGTCCACGCCAGCGAAATTGCTGTTGATGGCCCGCCAGACGCCTGTCTTGGCATAGGCCGCGTTCGTGGCGGCGCGGTTGACGTTCAGGAAGTCCTGATAATTTCCGCGCTGCCAGCCGATGTTCTGCGTCACGAAAACATGGCGCACGGGGTGGAGTTCGATCGTCCCTTCAAAGCCCCAGCTTTCGGATTTCGGGACGTTCGTGATTTCGCTGAGCGGGCCGTAATTCGGGATCATCACTGTTCCAACGACCTGCTGGCCGTGGAAGTCGTTATAGAAGGCCGCACCGTTCAGGCGCAGGACATTGGGGATGGGATCGCTCTTGAAGCCGAGTTCGTAGGTCAGCACCGTCTCCGGTCCGAACGGATCAAGCTGGGCCTGGATCTGGGTGTTGTTGGCGCTGAAACCGCCAGGTTTGAAGCCCTTGCTCATCTTGTAATAGACGAGCGTGGTTTTTGTCGCCTGCCATGAGACGCCGACCTGTCCGGCAAACTGGGCTGAGGCCGTGCTCTCACCGTGGAAGGCCGTGGTCTTGCCGCCGAAGATTTCAGACGTCAGGCCCGGCAGGCTGCGGTCGTCAATTTCGTGCAGCAGGCCCGCAAACAGCGTGACGTTATGGGGCAGCCGGTAGCTGACATGGCCAAATTCGGACGTGCTTTCCTGATTCATGGAAAAAGACGTCGCCATCATGTAACCGCGGGCCGCATAGTCGGTGTAGTCGAAGAAGAAGCGCTGTTTCATCCGGCTGCGCTGGTAGAACGCGCCGACGACCCATTGCAGGCGGCTGTCGGGATCGCTGGAGCCCAGACGCAGCTCTTGCGTGAAAGCGTTGGCACTGATGGTGCGGTAGGTGTCTGCTTCGGCGCGCGACGTGCCGTCCTGATCGGTGTATTCGCCCTGCCGCTCGGTCTCAAATGCCGTGACGGAGGTGAGTTTTGCAAACCCGAAATCATGGTCCATATGCAGGTCCCAGCCCCAGAACTGGTTGTGTTCACTGGGTTTGAGCCCTTCCGGACGTCCGATCAGGTTTGCGAACTCTGGCCGCATGGACCATTCGGCCTGCTGCTGACCCAGATGCGGGAGAGCGGCTGTGCCGATCAGGCGATGGACGGCCTGACTGGTCACGACCTGACTGTTGTCCTGCACGAAATGTCCGGACAGCAGGATCGTGGTGCGGTTGTCGTCCGAATGCCAGCGCAGCTTGCCGCGCAGGGCATAGGAGTCTGCATCGCCCAGATGGGCACCGTTCTGCGGGTCGGTCTGCCAGCCGCCACCCTGCCGGATCTGTCCGGCCAGACGGAAATCGAGCCCCTTGGCGATCGGGCCTGAAACATAGGCCTCGCTGCGGCTTCGGGCATAAGACGCAATGTCCTGACTGGCCCCATAATGCCAGGTGCTGGTCGGGTCGGCAGTGCGGAAGCGGATTTCGCCGCCGGTATCGGACTGCCCGTGCGTGGTCCCGACGGGACCGGGTGCAACTGTGGCGTCCGCCAGATCGAACATCAGGCCGCTCGACATGGTCGATAACGCGAAGGGCACGTCATCGAAATAGGTCATGACGGTGGGGATGTTGTTCATGGTGAAGTCGTTGAAGCCGACGCCACGCAGATAGAAATTGGTCGAGGCCGTCCCGTTGATCGACTGGATCGTCAGATTGGGCGCGACGCGCTCCAGATCGCGCAGGGTTACAACGCCGCGCTGGATCAGGCGCTCTGCACTGAGGCGGGTATCAGCGTCGGGAAGATGCTGTGCTGCGGCGAAGGCGAAATCCGTGCGGCGTGCGGTGACGGCGATTGTTTCGGTATCACGGGCCTGAACGGACGGGGGCGCGGCTTTGCGCGGGACTGACTTCGCGATTGACGGAAGGGCTTTCGTCCGATGAGGCGCGATAGCTTTTCCGGGCAGTGTCTTTGGTTTCTCCGTCGGGGCCGCGAGGGCGAGGGATGGGCCGAGAAGGCTGGCGCTCAGGAGAAGAGCCTTGCGAAGCGTCATGGGAAAAATCGGAGCTCCTGGGAAGGGCAGCGTCAGTCGTGGGCAGTCTGTCCGGAAAGGCGGACAAACCCGGCAATTCACGGTGCTTATATTGTACTTGTGCAACAGCGCCAACGCGCAACGCATCATGGCGGGTGAGGCGGCAGATTTCACTTGAATCGTTATGATATAACATAATAAGAGAGCCGCTCTGACAATCCTTCGTCTCTGCCTGCATCCCCGTCCGGAGGTTTCATGCCGTCTATTGTGTCTGCCCGTTCTTTTCTGCTGCTGCTGGGCTGCACCACCGCCCTTGCCGATTCCGCGTTTGCGCAGTCGGTAACGCCGTCTGCAACCTCTTCCCAGACGGCTGCGGCTTCCGCTGACGCCCAGACGGATGATGAGGCTTCCGCTGCCCGTTCCAGCTTCGGCCACACCGATGACCAGCATGGGACGACAACGACGGAAACAAGCCGCACGGGCGAAGATGCCGTTACTGTCAACGCCCATCTCGAGCGCGCCCGGGCCGCGCTTCAGCCTTCAACAGGGGCCACGGTCTACAATTTTTCGCGTCAGGCGATCGAGACCAATCCGGGCGGCGACAATGCTCCGCTGAACGCCCTGCTGCTTCAGGCTCCGGGCGTGGCGCAGGACAGTTACGGCCAGATCCATGTTCGTGGCGATCATAATGAAGTGCAGTTCCGTCTGGATGGCGTGGCCCTTCCGGAAGGTATGAGCGTTTTTGGACAGACGCTCATGACGCGCTTTGCCCATTCCATGTCGCTGACGACCGGCGCGCTCCCCAGTGAATACGGTTTCCTTCAGGCTGGCGTGATCGATATCACCACGAAGAACGGATATTCGGATGCGGGCGGAGACGTTTCGATTTACGGTGGCGCGCGCGATTACTTCTTTCCGTCCGTGCAGTTCGGCGGTCATCACGGCAAGTGGGACTGGTTTGCGACGGGTGATTTCGTGCATAACCGTGTCGGTATCGAAAACACGACACCGAGCTTCAATGCCCTGCACGATCTGACGAACCAGTATCATTTTCTCGGGCATGGCCGTTACACGGTTGATGAAAATACCCGCATCAGCTTTACGGCTGGTGTGTCCAATGCGGAATACCAGCTCCCCAACAATCCGGGGCAGCAGCGCCAGTTTGCCAATCCGTCCTTTGCTGGCAGCGACCTGTCACAGCAGCTTTACGGCAATGGCGACAGCTCAAGCCTGAACGAACATCAGAAGGAAATTACGGATTTCGGCATCCTGTCCCTGCAGAAGGACATGGGCAAGCTGAGCTTCCAGACCTCCGCCGTGATGCGCTACAGTTCCCTGCGGTATTCGCCCGATCCGCTGGGCGACCTGGTCTATAACGGCATTGCACAGCGTGCGGCCCGTTCGGTCTTCTCGACGGGAACACAGTCCGACGCGACATGGCAGGCCGCGAAGGATCACACTGTCCGCTTCGGTTATCAGATCTATGTCGAACGAAATGTTTCCAAATCGGATTCAACCGTTTATCCCCAGACGGGTGAAGATGCCGACGGGGGTGCGGTTTATTCCGACAATCCGCTTACCATTCATGATGGAACGGGCCGTACGGGCTGGATGTACGGGCTCTATGCCCAGGACGAGTGGCGTCCGCTCAAGAACCTGACAGTCAATTATGGCCTGCGTTTCGATGGCGTGGATGAATACACGCACGCCAAGCAGGTCAGCCCGCGCTTGAATATTGTCTACAAGCCTTGGCATGGCGGGACGTTCCATGCGGGATATTCCCGTTACTTCACGCCGCCGCCGTTCGAGCTGGTGGGAGGCACTTCGCTTAACAAGTTCGCCAATACGTCTGCCGCCCCAGGAACGTTCCTGAACAGCAACGTCAAGGCCGAGCGTGACCATTATTTCGATGCGGGCTTCTCTCAGACTATTCTGCCGGGCTGGCATGCCTCTTTTGATGCCTATGTGAAGCTCGCTAAAAACATGATCGACGAAGGCCAGTTTGGCTCTCCCGTCATCCTGTCGGCGTTCAATTACCGTCGCGGTCAGGTTCATGGCTATGAATTCGCCACTGACTATACCCGTGGTGCCTTCAGTGTTTACGGCAATTTCTCCTGGTCCCGCGCGATCGGCAAGGACATCACGACCGCCCAGTGGAACTTCGATCCGGACGATCTGGCCTATACCAGCAAGCGCTGGATCCATCTGGACCACGATCAGCGCTGGACCGCTTCGGCAGGCGGCAGCTATTCCTTCTTCCACAGAACCGGCCATCCGCTGCGCCTGTCTGCAACGATGGTTTACGGCAGCGGCCTGCGGGCTGACGGTGCAACGCCCAACGGGGCTTCGGTTCCGCAGTACGCAACGTTCAACCTGTCGCTGGTCCAGTCCTTCAAGGATCTGTTCCACGTTCCTTTCCTCAAACGGACCCAGCTTCGTCTGGATGTGACCAACCTGTTTGACCGGACCTATCTGCTGCGTGATGGCAGTGGCATTGGCGTCGGGGCACCGCAATATGGTCTGCGTCGTACGATCCTCACCGGTATTGATCAGCGTTTCTGAGTAACACGACCTGACGGGCTGAAGCGCTCGTCAGGTCATCCCGGTACAAGGACTTTTACAGAAGCGCTTTGTACCGGATTTTTTCCAGCGCGGCCGGGATGTCCATCACAGGCACCGCTTCGCACAGAAAATCCCCCTGCACGAAATCGCATTCCATTTCCAGAAGCGCGCGAACCTGCGAGGCGCTCCTGATTCCTTCGGCGACCACCTTGCGTCCGAGGCTGTGCACGATGTCAATCACGCCCCTGATGATTGCCGCATCGGTCCCGTGACGCTCCAGCCCGGCTACAAATGCGCGGTTGATCTTGACGTAGTCGAACGTGATGGTCTTGAGGTGGGTCAGGGACGCAAATCCCGTGCCAAAATCGTCCAGAGAAATCTGGACTCCCTTGCGATGCAGCGTATCAAGTTCTCGCTCAACCTGTTGATGGTGTGGCCGCGAGAAGATGTTCTCGGTAATTTCGAGCGCCAGGGAATTGAGTGGAACGTTCATACCATCCGCGAGGCTGTCGAGCTTTCGAAAAAAATCGGTATTCTCGAAATCACAGGACGTGATGTTAATGGCGATCCGCTCAAAACGGACGTTCTTTTCACGGAGCCTGCTCATATCTTCCATGACCCTGTGCGTCACGAAAGTATTCAGGGTCATGGTCAGGCTGTGATCTTCGAAAACCTCGGGGAAATATTGCGGAGAGAGCACTTTATGCTGCGGATGGTCCCAGTGCAGAAGGGCTTCGAACGAAATGCGTCCTGGAACGCTCAGAGAAAAAATGGGCTGGTAGAAAACCTTGATGCTCTGGTCGCGCAGGCCACTCTGGACGCGTCGGCGGAGACGGGCAGCAAGGTCCAGCTTCTCTTCCATGACAGGATGGTATTCCCGCATGCGGTTCCGGCCTTCTGTTTTGGCAGCATAGAGGGCCAGATCGGCGCATTTCAGAAGGGTTTTTTCCCGTGCATCGGACAGGGGTACAGACACATACCCGATACTCACGGTGCAGGCATGGGTCATGGTCCGGTTGCGGATGCTGAAGCGCATCTGCTCCAGGATGTCCTGAAGGATTGTCTCGAACAGGACCAGGGTGTCGCCCGTCATGAGGACGGCAAACTCATCGCCGCCAATGCGGGCGATGAAACAGCTGTCGCTTTCGAATTCCTGAAGCTTCTCGGCAACCTTGCGCAGAAGGCGGTCGCCGGAATCATGGCCGGACGTATCGTTGATCGTTTTGAAGGTATCTATGTCGAGCAGGGCCAGGCAGATATGGCTTGCGGTGCTCGTACGGAGTGTTCTGCGCAGGGTATGTGAAAAATGAAGCCGGTTCGAAATCTTGGTCAGGAAGTCTGTATTGACGACTTTCTGCAGTTTCTGCCGACTTGATTTGAGATGGTTTTCAGCCTGTTTGCGGTCGGTGATATCAAAGCGGATGGCCACATAGCTCGTGACTTTTCCGCTTTCCGAGATATGAGGGACGATCGTGGTGTCGACCCAGTACAGACTGCCGTCCTGGCGCCGGTTGCAGATCTCGCCATGCCAGACATTGCCTGAGGCGATCGTGCGGTACATCTGGCGGAAAAATTTTTTGTCATGCTGCTTTGAGCGCAGCATGCGGTGATCGTTTCCGATGAGCTGCTCACGGGTGTAGCCGCTGATTTCCTCAAACCGGTTGTTGACGGAAAGAATACGGCCCCGGGTATCGGTGATGGCGACAATAGCGGAGCAGTCCAGAGCGTGAAGGACAAAGTCATCACGGGCTCCCTGTGGCCAGTTCTGGACAGAATTCAGGCTTTGCCTGAAGTCATCCTTTTGCTTTTCCATCACCCGAATTGACTCTCTCGATAGGAGAATTGACTATTATCCTACAATAATTAAACGTTCGTTAAAAGGCTGTCCGGGTGTGTTCGGGTGAATCTTCGCCGGCTCTGTTGCAGAGTTTTTTCTTTTCTGCGCTGATTATGTCAGCTTTTATTTAATTTCTTTCAGTAGAGACGGCTTTCAGCGGATTGCCGAGGCGATCTGATCTTTCATAACGCCTCGGTGATGCGGTTGAGAACCCGCCTTTCTGTTTTTATGTGTGTCGGCAGGGACGGATATGGGGGTCAGAGTTCCGCCCACTGTCGCAGAAGATTGTGATAGGTCGAGGTCAGGCCAAGGACGGCGGGGTGGCTGTCGGGCAAGGACTTGCGGGTCTCGATGATGGAGCAGTCGAAGTCGTAGAGCAGTCTGCGCTTCGTATCGTCACGCACCATGGACTGCGACCAGAAGAATGAAGCCCAGCGGCTGCCGCTGGTGATACGGTTGACGCTGTGCAGGCTGGTCGAGGGATAGAGCACCATGTCGCCCGCGGGAAGTTTCACGCTCTGGGTGCCGTAGGTATCCTGAATGACGAGTTCGCCGCCTTCATATTCGTCCGGGCCGGTGAGGAACAGCGTTGAGGAAACATCAGTGCGGATGCGCATGCCCGTGCCGGGGACGGGGCGGATGGCGTTGTCCACATGGGCGTCGAAATGCATGCCCGTATCGTAGCGGTTGAAAAGCGGCGGGTAGACGCGCAGCGGCAGGGCCGCGCTGTTGAACGTCGGATTGCGGCCCAGGGCGCGCAGGATGGTTTCCCCGAGTTCGCGGCATTCCGGAGAGTCCTGCGGGATCTGGAGATTCAGCTTGGCCCGTGCGGACTGTTCTCCGGCCGTGACACGGCCATCCGTCCACTCGGCCGCTTCCAGCCTGTTGCGGAAATGGCAGACTTCTTCGGGAGAAAGGACGTTCGGGATATGGATCAGCATGGATGTTGGGCCCTGGGGGAGTAAGGACGGACATTAAATGAGAGTGACTCTTAGCTTTGAGTCATAAGGCTGTTTGGGAAGAGGAGCAATTGACGCAGCAGCTGCGTGACGCACCCGGAATGCGGAGAGACAGTCGCATTTCTGTCCGTTGACACGTCTCGCCGGTCGGGGGATGAGACGGGAATGGCATTTCATTTCCTTTGTGTTGCGCGGTCTGCAGGGGGCGCGTGCAGGCTGTGGGCCAACGTGGGGCTTCTGGCTGTCATCTGTGTCGCAGGCGCAGAAAATGGCCGTGCCGAAGGGAGTATGACAGCACCGCTTTCAATGCATGATGCGATTGCCGCGGCGTGGAAAAATGATCCCGTCCGGATCGAACTCGAGACCAATCAGGAGTCTGCGGATGCGCGGGCGAAGGCAGCGCAGTCCTGGTTCGCGGGTGGCCCGACACTGAGCGGTGAATACTATGATGACCGTATCAGCGGGGACAATCATGGGTACATCACCTGGCAGGGGGGTGTTTCGGTGCCGCTCTGGCTGCCCGGACAAGGCACGGCCACTGAGAACGTTGCGAAGGCCGAAGCGAAAACCGCGACCGTTCGCCTGGATGTGGAGCGCATGTCCGTTGCGGTGCGGGTCGTGGATGCAACCGGGGCCGCGATCATGGCGATGCGCCGGCAGACTGCGGCACTGGCGACGGTGTCCGCATTGCGCAGAATCGAGGCCGATGTGCAGCGGGCCGGACATGCGGGCGAGACTGCGATGTCCGACCAGCAGGCCGTGGAAGCACAGCTCGCCCAGGCCCGGACCGAAGCGGACATGGCCGCCGAGGAAATCGAAACCACTGCGAGCCAGTTGCGGACCCTGACCGGCCTGCCGGGGGTGCCGGATATCACGCAGGCGGATGACCACTGGCTGGAGCTGACGCGTGCCAATGACGGACGCTGGGTCGAGGACATTGATCCGCGTGTGCGGGCAACGCATCAGGCCGTGATTGCGGCGCAGAACCAGATGAAGCTGGTCCGCAGGAGCTTCATGCCCAACCCCGAAGTGGGCGTCGATGCGATTGATCAGGGGCAGTATGGCAGTCCGTGGGATACGCAGGTGGGCGTCAATCTGCGGGTGCCGCTGCCGAGTGCAGTGACGAATACTCCGCAGGAATCCGCCGCCCGGGACCGCATGGCTGCTGCAACACGACAGGAAGTCGAGGCGCGCCGGGCCGTGCGGAACGAGATGGCACAGGTCCGGGCACGGCTGGTAGCGGCGACCGGCGCGCGCTCCAACGCCCGCGTTGAAGCCAGTTCCATGCTGTACCGGGCGGACGGGATGGAGCGTTCCTGGCGGGTGGGCGAGACGCCGCTGATCGAGGCGCTGCGGGCCCGGACGGATGCGTATCGCGCGCTGCTGGATCTGAACCGTGCGGAGATTGCCTGGCATGCGGCCGTTATCCGGATGGGCATTGCGACGGGGACCATTCCATGAGCCGCTTTTCACGTTTTCTGATCGTCGGGGTGGCTGCATGTGCTCTGAATTGTGCGCATGCGGCTGAATCGCCGGGCTGGATGCAGTCCCTGACACTGGGGGTGCAGGCGCGGGACGCGGAGCATCTGCGGACCGCGACCGTCCGTCAGGGAACACTGCATGACACGGTGTCGGCGCTGGCTCAGGTGAGCGCCGATCTCTCCCGGACAGTCGTGATCCGTACAAGCGGGGACGGCAAAGTCACGGCGGTCCGGGTGACACCAGGGCAGACCGTGGAGCCGGGACAGGCGCTCATTGATTACACCGATCATTCGCTGCATGTGCTGCATCTTCAGATGGAGCAGGATCAGGCCGCGCTGGCCTCGGCGAAAGCGACGCTGGGGGAAGCCGAACTGGCTTATCGTCGCGGGCAGTCGCTTGTCGGCAGTACGGTGTCGGTCGGGGAAGTGCGGCGGCGTCAGGCGGCGGTGCAGCAGGCCCGCAGCATGGTTGTGGCGCGGGAAGCGGATATCGGGCTGATCGAGCATCGCCTGACGGAAGAGTTCACCTCCGTGACGGAAAAGATCGTGCAGGATGAGGCCTCCACGCTCATTTCGCCGGTGCGGGGTGTCGTACAGTCCATCCAGACCTCCGTGGCCTCTGACGTGACGCCGGGGCAGGCCGTGGCGACGGTCGTGGATCTGTCGGGCGTGTGGATCGTCGCGGATCTGCGGCCCGATGAAGTGTCCCGGCTGGGCGTGGGAAGTGTCGTGACGGTTCGGCCTTCAGGAAACACGCGGGCCGAGCCGTTCCATGCGAAAATTACGACGATTGATGGTGTGGCGGATCCGGTGACGGGACTGGTCAAGGTCGTCTGTGTTGTGGACCGGCCTGTTGCCTTCCTGCGACCGGGCGTCATGCTGGACGCGACCTTGGAAACCAGCGAGGCCGTCGAGGGCATGATCGTCCCGGCCAGTGCGGTGCAGACGATCGAAGGGCACGATCTTGTCTATGTCCAGACGTTGGAGGGCCATTACGCCCCGCGCGAGGTCCGGGTCAGGCTGGCCACGGATGAGAGCGCCGTCGTGCAGGGCCCTCTGAAGGTGGGAGACATCGTGGTGACGGAGGGCAGTTTCGTCCTGAAATCCATGTCGCTCGTCAGCGGGCTGGATACGGACTGACCGGGTTTCATGCTGCATTTTTTCCAGTCCAACCGTTTTGTCCTGCTGGGCCTGCTTGTCGCGCTGATGATCGGCGGGATTATGACCGTGCCGGGACTGCCGGTCGAGCCGGTACCGGATATTTCACCCAAACAGGTCATGGTTTCGGTCACCGCACCCGGACTGGCGACGGAAGAGGTCGAGAAGCTCATCACCTTCCCTGTCGAGGCCAGCCTGACCGGAATTCCGGGCGTTACGGATCTGCGGTCTGTGTCCCGGACGGGCGTGTCGGCGGTCTATCTCCAGTTCGATGATGCGACGGATATTGATCTGGACCGGGCCCGGGTGTCGGAACGGCTGCAGGCGGCGCGGGACAGCATCACGCTTCCGGGCGTAAGTGTGTCGATGGGGCCGCTCGCAACGGGCATGGGCGAGATCATGCAGCTTCAGATCCGGGGCGGCGGTCTGTCGCTGATGGAACTGAACCGTCTCATGACCTGGACGGTCGTACCGCAGCTCCGGCTGGTGCCGGGCGTGGTGGATGTCAACGTCAATGGCGGGTCGGTCGAGACGTATCAGGTGGCGGTTGATCCGGCGCGGATGCGGGCGTTCGGTGTGTCGATCGGCGATATCGTTCAGGCCGTGGACACGAATAATGCCTCGTCGGGTGGGGGCTGGATTGCGCATCATGCCGAGCAGAATGTCGTGGTCGGGCGTGCGCTCGTGGGCAGTCTGGCGGATTTTGGCGCCATACCCGTAAAATTTGGCACGAATGGTCATGTGATCCGGCTGCGCGACATGGGCATTGTGTCCGCAGGGCCCCGCACGCGGCTTGGAGCCGTGACGCGCGACGGGCAGGGCGAGGCGGTCATTGGCGTCGTGATGATGCAGACCGGCGCAAGTTCGAATGCGACGCTGGATGCGATCCGGCATGTTCTGCCGACGATCCGCCAGTCCCTGCCGCCGGGTGTCACGCTGGAGCCGTTTTACAGCCGGGCGGATCTGACGGGCCAGACCATCCATACGGTTAAGGAAAACCTGTTGATCGGTGCGGCTCTGGTGCTGGTCGTGCTGGTGGTTGTTCTGGGAGACTGGCGGGCGGCACTGGTGATCGTGTCCGTCATTCCGGCGTCCCTGGTCGCGGCGATGGCGGGGATGCGGCTGTTTGGCGTATCGGCCAATCTGCTGAGTCTGGGCGCGATTGATTTCGGGATGATCGTGGACAGCTCGCTCGTCGTGGTGGAACACATCATGGTCGAGCGCGGCGAGAACCGGGAAAGAAAGCCCTTTGCCGCGTTGACGGCGGAGGCTGCGCGCGCCGTGGTGCGGCCGGTGAGTTTTGCGATTTTCGTCATCATCATGGTCTATCTGCCGGTGCTCACGCTTCAGGGCATCGAGGGCAAGATGTTCCGGCCGATGGCGCAGACAGTCATTATGGCCCTGCTGGCCTCACTGGTTTACTGCTTCGTCTGCGTGCCGGTTCTTGCAGCAATGCTGATGCGCAATGTCCAGGCGGACCGGGAGACCGCTTTCGTACGGACCGTGCGCCGGTATTACGAGCCCGCTTTGCGCTGGACCGAGCACCATAGCGGGCGACTGCTGATCGTCACGGGTGTCGCATTTATCACGGCGGTGCTGATCGGTGGGCGGCTGGGTGGCGAGTTCGTGCCGCAGCTTGAGGAAGGCTCGCTGGTCGTGACCTCGACGCGCCTGCCCGGAGCCTCGCTGGAGACGGTGCTGGCTAGCGTGACGGCGGAGGAAAAGATCCTGCGTTCTTTCCCCGAAGTCCGGACGGTTGTGAGCAGCACGGGAACGGCGGCGATCCCGACCGACCCGATGGGGACGAACGAGACCGATACGTTCGTTTTCCTGCGTCCCCACGACGAGTGGAAAACGGCGTCCACCCAGACGGAACTGGTCACGAAAATCAATGATGCGCTGCAGAAAACCCTGCCGGATGCGGCGTATTCGTGGTCGCAGCCGATCCAGATGCGGATGGATGATCTGCTCGCCGGGGTCAGGACACAGCTTGCGATCTCGATCTATGGCGATGACCTGTCGGAGCTGAACCGGATTGCAGGACAGGTCGTCACGACGCTGCAAACCGTGCGGGGCGCGGCGGATGTCGCGTTGCAGGGAAGCGGGACCGTGCCTTTCCTGCATATCGACGTCAACCGCGATGCGGCTGCCCGCCTCGGGGTCGCGGTGCCGGATATTCTGGCGGTGGTGGAGGCCGTCGGCGGTCATGTCGGCAAGCCCGTGACGGTGCAGGGGGCCATCATTCCCACGCAGGTGCGTCTGCGGGCGGATGCGGTCAGTTCGCCGGACAGGATCGGCCATCTGCAGGTGCGCCGGGCGGATGGGAAGGGCTGGGTTCTGCTGTCACAGGTCGCGGATATCGTGCTGTCGGATGGCGTGCCGCGCATCGACCGGGACAACATCCACCGCCGGGTGATCGTTCAGGCCAATATCCGCGGGCGGGATGTCAGTTCGTTCGTGGCGGCCGCGCAAAAAGCGGTGGTGCAGAATGTGAAACTGCCACAGGGCTACCGGATGGTCTGGGCCGGGCAGTTCCGCAATCTGCAATCGGCGCTGCACCGTCTGTTTATCGTCGTGCCGATCGCGCTGGCGCTGATTTTCCTGCTGCTCGTGGCGGCCTTGGGGTCGTTCGGCGCGGCGTCGCTCGTGTTTGCCAACCTGCCGATGGCGGCGACGGGCGGCATTTTCATGCTGGCGCTGCGTGGGCTGCCTTTCAGCATTGCGGCGGGGATCGGGTTCATCGCGCTGTTTGGCGTAGCGATCCTGAACGGTGTTGTGCTGGTTAGCCAGATCCGTGTGTTCCGGGAACAGAGACTGGCAGCGGCGGATGCGGCATTTCAGGCCGCGCGGAGCCGGTTGCGGCCCGTTCTGGCGACAGCATCCGTAGCCAGTCTGGGCTTTTTCCCGATGGCGTTTTCAGGCGGATCGGGCGCGGAAGTCGAGCGGCCTCTGGCGTCTGTCGTGATCGGAGGGCTGATTTCTTCCACGCTCCTGACGCTGTTCGTATTGCCGACGCTTTATGCGCGTTTCTTTGGCCGCGACGATCAGGAAGCACCGGAGCAGAAGTAGGTCTGTCCGGTGCGGAGGGCTCTTACTGGAAGGGCAGGTAGCGGAAGTCGAAGAAGATCTGGCTCATGCTGGTATGCGGATCGCCGCCAATGCCGGACCAGATCTGACGCCGGGCATAGGCAAGCTGTGTGCCCGCCTCGACAGTTCCGAATTTGCCCTTGAAGAAACGCCACCAGCCGCCGATCGTGACTTCGGACACACCGCGCGTGTTGGCCGTGCAGGACAGGGCGGAGAGTTCCTGAAGGCAGCCAGCATTGGAATAGGCAGGGTTACCGTAGCCATAAGACCCGCCGTTTTCGTTAAAATAGGAATGGCCGACGCGTTGAGTGCCGAAATAGCCGTACACATCAATCCGCGGATTGGGATGCGCGATGATGCCTGCCTGCGCCTGGATGCCGAAAAGCGGATCGGGGCTGCCATTGGCCTTGAGCGTGGCGTCGGGGAGCAGGACGGAACCGTAGCGGTTGATGCCCCAGCCCGCGAGGCCAGCCATACGCAGTTCCAGTTTGCCGGGGATGAGAGGCAGGATCATGGAACCACCCGCTCCTCCTCCGACAGCGGTGTTGTTATGGCCGGTATGGCCCATGGTTACGTGGTCATGGGGGAAGTGCAGGATGCCTTCCATTTCGTAGTGACCCCAGACCGGATCGTAAGCGACCTTTCCAATGACATCAGGAGCGATTTCATTGGAAAAATTGGTCGTATCATTGGTCAGACCGACGCCGTTTTCCCCGATCGTGACGGTCGAGCCATTGGGCATCGCAACAGCGCCGTTCGTGTTTGAAAAGCCGGTCGTATCATACAGCGTGGCAGGGTTTTCGATGGAAAGGCCGGTCCACAGGCGGTGATGGAAGAAATCCTTCACGATGCGGACCTGCCATTGCCGGGACCATGTCTGGCCTGCGAGCATGGACGCCTCGATCGTTTCCGGAAGGCTTTCCTGACGTGCGACGATACCTGCACGACCCGGCGTCAGGAGGCTCCAGGCCTGACCGCCCAGGAAATGCCACCCTTCCTTGTTGTCGTCATAGGCGAGATAGGCCTGACGCATACGAAAGGAATAGCTGTTGCTCTCGTAAGGGTCGGTCGTGACCGCACCCGCGCCGAAATCAGACTCGAAGAAGCCGGAAATCGTCGCTTCCGAATCAATATTGCCGCGCGCCAGCAGGGACAGGCGGCTGTAACGTGCACCCCCGTCGAAATTGTTGGTGTGATAGCGCGGCTCGTTCGGATACGGCATGTCCTGCCAGTAATTGAACGTGTCCGAAGCGATATGACGGTTTTCGAGCACGGCGGCAGTATCGACGAACCCACCCAGCATGAGCGTGACGGGACCGAGATGGAAAACCCCATGATCGCCAACAGCGCCCGCAGCCTGCGCGCCGAGCGTTTCACGCGGATGGGGGCCGACGCCGTTTTCCGCGAAATGAACAAGCACGTCTTCGGCGCGATGTCCCACGACGGCAAGTTCCGATCCCCTGTCGGTGTCGACCAGGGCACGTCCGGTCGGGGAGAGAGAGACCCTGTCGCGCCGCGCATGGGCGCCACGCATTGGCTCATAGCCAGAGGCGGCCGTCATCTCACGTTCGGAGGCGGGAGGATTGAGGGGGGCGTTCGCCTTAATTCCCGGACGGTGCAGCGAGGCCGTCGTGAGGCGGCCTGAGCGATTTTCCTGGGAGGCGGTCTGTTCGGCATGGGGGGAACTCGCACGCGCCGTAGATGCGCCGGAAGCATGATGCCGGGCGATTTCTTCTTTCAGGATGGCCATATCGTGATTGATGGCGCGCTGTTCTTCCTGGACATGAGCCTGAGCGGCCTGAAGGCGGCTCATTTCCTGTTCCATTTTCGAAACAATATCGTCGTCTGCCCGCGCTGGTGCGCTCAGTGCGAGTGCACCCAGAGCCGTTCCAAGAAACAGGGAGCCGCGTCCCGAATAGCGCAGGGATCGCAGCATGTGAAAGGTGAACAGAATCAAGTAATCCCCCGTGTCAAAAGATGTCACGAGCATGTGCATGAAGCCGGGCCTGATAGCTCTTAAAAATATTTTCAGAGGAATGGCAGAAGCGCGGAAACCGCAGGGATGCGCGGAAAAATGACAATATTTTCGGAGGGGGCCTGACCAATATAACGGAATCGTGAAGTCTTTTTTAAAGATGAGAATGTTGATCCGAGCTGAAGGAAGAAAAAATCAGGATGAATTTCGATAAAATTTGTCTAAAAATTTAGCAAAATAAGCTGATTAATATTATTAATACATTATATTATTTGGAATTTATGTTTCATTTATCTCAATTTGTTTTAGAATTTATTTTTTCCTGATTCCTGTTTGAGGAATCTGTTCCTGTAATAAAAAGTATCAACCTCCTGCATCTTCACCGTAACGTACGGGTCGGGCATGCTGGGAGAACGGATTTGGGCGTGTGTCCACTCTTTTGGAAAATGGAATGCGATGATGAAAGTTGCTCTGGGACAGTTTGCTGTTGCGCCGGACTGGGAAACCAACCAGCGGCAATGTCTGGATCTGATCGCGCAGGCAAAGGCGGGCGGCGCTGAACTGCTGCTTCTGCCCGAAGGCATTCTGGCGCAGGACATCAACAATCCGGAGCTTCTGCCCCAGACGGCACAGCCGCTGGACGGCCCGTTCATGGAAGGACTGCGCGCCGCCAGTCAGGGCATTGCCGTGGCGGGATGTGTGAATGTGCCGGATGGGCATGGACGGTTCTACAATACGCAGTTCGTCCTGCGCGACGGGGCATTCATCGCACAGTACCGCAAGCTGCATCTCTATGATGCGTTCAGCATGAAGGAATCCCAGCGGACATCACCGGGGCTGGAACTGCCGCCCGTCGTGCAGATCGGTGACATGAAGGTCGGTCTGATGACCTGCTATGACGTGCGCTTCCCGGAACTGGCGCGCCATCTCGCTCTGGCGGGAGCCGAGGCCATACTGTTGCCCGCAGCCTGGGTCAGAGGCCCTATGAAGGAACGGCACTGGGAAATCATGGCCGTGGCGCGGGCTCTGGAGAACACCTGTTATGTCGTGGCGGTCGGTGAATGTGGCGCGCGCAACTGCGGTGCCAGTATGGTGGTCGATCCGCTGGGCGTGATTGCGCTCGCGCTGGGTGAAGCGCCCGCCCTGGGTTTTGCCACACTGGATCGCGAGCGGATTGCCCATGCGCGGCGCGTGCTTCCGGTTCTGCAAAACCGCCGCTTCGCTGACCCGGCTCTGGCCGACCGGTAAGTCGGCCTTCACTCATGAGGCTGGGGCGAAAGCCTCAGCCCCGGCGTGACCTGAGGAAGCGTCCCGTGCCGGGCTGGGCGATGACGGTGCCGTTCTCCATGGCCAGCACGCCTCTCTGGAACACCTTGACCGGCCACCCCTGAACCTGCCGCCCTTCATAAGGCGTGTAGTCGATATTGCTCTGGAACAGTGCGTTGGTGATCGTGACGGATTTCTTCGGGTCCCACAGGACGAGATCGGCGTCCGAACCCGGAGCAATCGTGCCCTTTTCGGGATAGAGCCCATAGCGCTGGGCCGGGGTGGTGGCGGTCAGGCGTACGAAGTCCGTCAGGTCGATTTTTCTGCCGTTGATGGCGGCATCGTAGAAGACCGGAAGGCGCGTTCCGAGGCCCGGCATACCGTTGGGAATCAGCGAGAAATCCGCATCCCGGCCGTGGCGTCCCTTACCGACAGCGCCGTCGAACGTATAGCCGCAGTGATCCGAAGAAATGATGCTGATGACGCCGCTGCGGAGATACTGCCACATGCCGTCCTGAGCGGCTTTCGTGCGTAGAGGAGGGCTACAGATATATTTCGTCCCCTCGAAACCGTCCCTCTTGAGGTCGTCTTCCGTCAGGGTCAGGTAATGCGGACAGGTTTCCGCTACGACCTTCACATCCCGGGACTGTGCGCGGGCGATCTCTTCGGCGACTTCGGGGCAGGAGACGTGAAAGATCTGGATCTTCTGGTCAACCAGTTCGCTCATCGTCATGGCGCGATATGTGGCTTCACGCTCTACGGCGGGCGGGCGCGAGGTTGCGTGCCCGTGCGGCTCGGTGCGGCCCTCCGCAAGATGCTGCAGGATCAGGTGACGGATGGCGTCATAGTTCTCGCAGTGGACGGATACGATGATGTCGCTTTTGCGGGCGGCTTCCAGAACCTGAAGAAACTGGCCGTCCGTCAGATGGAAATCGTCATAGGTCATGAAGACCTTCAACCCTGCAGCGCCACGCTCGGCCACGACGGGAATTTCGTCGCGGATGGTTTGTTCGTCAGTGCGGGTGATGATCTGGTGGATGGCGAAATCAATGCGGGAATTGCCGCCTTTTTCGCGATAGGCGTCGAACTGCTCCACAAGGCCCCGGCCGGGGACGTGGGACGCGAAGCAGACGACCGTTGTGGTTCCGCCCAGCAGTGCCGATCCGGTGGCGGAGACGAAATCGTCTTCGTGGATCGTGCCGTCGGCTTCTTCCTGTTCGATATGACAATGACCGTCAATTCCGCCCGGCAATACGAGCAGGCCGGTGGCATCAATCGTTTCATGGCCTTTCAGGTCGAAACCGATATCGACGATCTTTGAGCCGTTTATTCCGATATCGGCAGTATATTTATCCGTGGCGGTCACGATTATGCCGTTGCGGATAACGATGTCAAAAGTCGTCATGACGGTTTCTCCTGAAATGGGCAGGGGTGGTCAGCCGCCCCTGAGAATGTCCATGCAGTCTGTCGCGACATTGCGCAGATGCATGACCATGGCTTCGCGCGCGCCGGTGCTGTCGCCGTCGAGCAGCGCCTCCAGAATGGCCAGATGTTCGCGCGTGGATGCGGGAACGCGCCCGAGCGGGTAGCTGACTTCGCACAGGCGGGTCAGGGTCCGCAGTTCGTTGATGGAACGGAGCAGGACCGTGTTGCCCGAGACTTTGGGAAACATCAGATGGATCCGGTCATCAAGCTGCCATTGTGCAGCCGTCTGCTCGGGCGTCTCGCCAAGTTCGATGACTTCACGGCGGAGGTTTTCCAGAACTTTGCGATCAAGCCTGTCGAATGACAGGTTGATGGCTTCGCTTTCAAGGATCTCGCGGATATGGATGCCCTGAAAGAATTCGGTAGCCGAGACGTTCCGCACCGCAAACGAGCGCGAGCCCTGCTTGACCAGAAGATCCTCGGCGGCGAGTCGCATCAGGGCCTCGCGAACGGGAGTGCGCGAGATCTCGAGATGATCCGCCAGGCGCCCCTCCACGACGGACATTCCGCCGGGAAGTTCTTTTTCAAGGATCATGCGCCGGATCTGTGTATAGGCCAGTTCCGCGAGATTCAGCTCGCGTTCGGCCACCATATAATCGCCCATTACGGTCCTTCCAGTGCCATTGCATCGTGCAAGGCTGCTGACAGCTCCTGCCATTCTTCGGGGGCGATGATATCAGAAGCCTTGCGGGTGCGGCAGGAGGGCCATTTGCCCTGCATGACCAGACAGGCCTTCAGACGCAGCGTGGCCCGACCCGAGGGCGCACGACCGTAAATCAGGTTCGCCAGCGGTTGGATGGCATCATGGATACTGCGCGCGGCGGGCAGGTCATCGTTCTCCATCGCGCGCCACAGTTTGGCGAGCGAAACGGGCAGGATGGCCGCTAGGCTGACGAGGCTGCCGGTCGTTCCAATGGCGAAGCAAGGCAGGAGATGTTCGTCTCCCGATGCCATGACGTCCACATGCGGGGCTACGCGCGCGGCCAGCCTGCGGTGTTTGTCATAGGCGTTGGTTTCCCAGCTTCCTTCCTTGATGGCGACGATGCCGGGGAGCCTGAGCAGGCTTTCAAGAATGGGGAGAGAATAGGCCATGCCGCCGCTACCGACGGAGGATTGATACAGCATGATCGGGGCATCGACGGCCTCGCAGATCGCGGTATGATGAGCGATGATGGCGTCATGATCCTGCGACACCGCCCATGAAAACGGCGGGAAAACGAGCAGTGCGTCCGCTCCGGCCGCGATGGCATCACAGGCATGAAGACAAGCTTCATCGAGGTCTTCGGACAGGATGCCCGAGACGATGATGCGGTCCTTGCCGATGGTGTCGGCGGCCAGTTCCACGACTCGGCGCTTTTCTTCGCGGGTCAGGAGATGGTTCTCGCCCGCATGACCGTTGCACAGGATGCCCACGATGCCTTCGGCACGGGTGCAGTCCCACAGGTGCTGTGTAAAGCGCGCCTCGTCCAGCGTCCCGTCTTCCAGAAAGGGCACCAGCGTTGCGGCATATACGCCCCGGAATGGCGTGGGGGAAGCGGGGATCATGGGCGTGTTCCAGTGGCGGGAAGGGAGGAAAAGCGGGTGGGGTCGAACGCGCCCAGATCCGGGTCGCTCCCCAGAATGCGCTCGGCAAGCAGGCGCCCCATATATGGCCCGCTCGTAAATCCGGAATGGATGCATCCGACGACAAAGGCATCTTCATCCGGCGTCAGGGCGCCGATCAGGGGCATGGCGTCCGGCGTTTCGGATTCGAGACCGAGCCAGACACGCAGGATCTGCGCTTCGTTGAGGCGCGGGACGACGTGCTGAGCCAGACGGACATTGCCGCGCAGGTTTTCAGGAATGACGCGGGTACCGCCCTGATGGATGTTGCCCTCGCCCTGCCAGCCGCCACCGATCAGCACGCTGCCATTGGCAAACTGCTTGAGGGACAGCAGGCCGTTGGCAATGCTCAGCACGCTCCTCATGACGGGCGGCAGCGTTTCCGTGACGACAAGCTGGTTGATGAGGCAGCGGATCGGAATGTCATATCCGAGCCAGCCCAGCATTTTTTCGAGCCAGGCCCCGGTGCTGAGCACGATCCTGTGGCCCCGTACGGGGTGCGCGCGGCCAGTAATCCGGACCTCATAGCCTCCGCCAGTAGCGGGGCTGATGCCCTCGACCGGACTGTTCTCGATGATCGTGACCCCGGCCTGCCTGAGGGCGCGGGCATAGGCCCCACCGACGCGATAGGTCGGGATATGGCCGTCCAGCGCGCAGTAGGCGGCGGCCCGGAGGGTCGGGTTTATGCCGGGTTCGATCCTGATGGTCTCTTTGGCTGACAGGACTTCAATCGGCGCACCCATTTCCTGTCGGACGCGCGCGCGCTGACGCAGCAGCTCTTCTTCGGCTTCGGTAAACGCCATGGACAGGCCGGGTGTGGCGAGGGCACCGACGTCTTCCCCGAGCCAGTTGGCACTGTCGAGCCACATCTCGCGGCCGCGGATGGCATGCGGAATGAGCTGAGCACGGGTCATGTGCAGGGTCAGGGTGCCAGCATTGACGCCGGATGCCGCCCGGAACATGTCCTCCCGGTCGATCAGGGCGACCTTCTGGCCAGCGCGGGCAAGGAAAAGCGCAGTTGTAGCGCCCATAACGCCCGCCCCCACGACGACCGTATCAAAGACATCCGGTCTGGTGTGCAGCGCCTGGGTCATAGGGGAGCTGCCTTCGGAAGAGGAATATCGGAATAGGTGAAATCTCCGGTCACGGCTGTGAGCGGGAGTGGAAAGAAAGGCATTCGCGCTGTGAAGCTGCCTGCCTCTTCGGGAGTTTTGCCGCAGGCCGCCGCGAGCAGGCCGCGTGCGCTGTCCTCACACATGCGGCCCTGACACGGGCCCATGCCACAGCGTGTCCAGGCCTTGAGTTGATTCAGGTCTTCGGCTCCGGCCTGAATGGCGGAACGCAGGGTCGCGGCCTTTACGCGTTCGCAGCGGCAGACGATGGTTTCGTCCTGAAGATGGGCGGGAATGGCGCTGCCGGCGTTCATCAGAGGCAGCATCTGGCGCGAAACGGCTTCAAGACGACGGCGCTGACGCAGGGGCACGCGCGTCAGCGCCTCGTAAGTGTCTCTGGAAATCACGCCCCGGTCATGGGCAATGGCATGGGCCGTGATCAGGCCCCGCAGACGGGCCACGGCCATGCCACGGATTCCGGCCGCGTCCCCCGTGACATAAAGATCGGGACGGCTGGTACGGCCTGCGGTGTCCGTTACGGGCTCAAGATAACCGCCAACCGGATCGTGACGGTGTTGAACGCCCGCCGTGCGGGTGATGAGAGTGGAAGGCTTGAGGCCATATCCACAGGCTGCGGCCTCAGTCGCATAAACGTGGCGTCGTTCGGGATGATCCATTTCTGTAACGGTCAGGCGCAGGCCGGTTCCTGTTTCCTGCGCTTCCGAAATGTGGGCGCGATGATGGATCGGGATGCCAGCTTTTTTGAGACGCAGCATCCAGCTTGTGGCCTGTGTCAGGCGTGCCGGGTCGAGCGACAGCATGGCGCCAAGACGCAGCCAGTCCGAACGATGACCGGCATCCACGATCGCAACGACCCTGCCGCCCAGTTCAAGAACCTGATGGGCGACGGAAAACAGGAGCGGCCCCGAGCCCGCGACCACGACGCTCTGGCCGGGCAGGGTGCCGCCGTTGCGCATCAGGATGCTGGCGCCCGCAAGACCGATGATGCGCGGCGTCGTCCAGCCTTGGAAAGGCAGGAAACGCTCAGTGGCGCCATTGGCGACGACGAGAGTTGCGGCGGGCAGTTGGTTGATGCCGTCCGGTCCGAGCAGATCGAGCATTAGTGTGGGCGATAGGCCCCAGACGCGGGTGGAAAACCGGACATCCACGTTTGATGCGGCCAGTTTCTGCCGCAGGGTGTCGCCGCCGGAAAATTCGTGATTGGGCGGAACGATTTTGCGCGCATAGGGTGAGGGGGCGCGGAAGATCTGGCCGCCTGCGACAGGCTGTTCGTCGATCAGGGTGACCGGGAATCCATGCCGGGACAGGGCGATGGCAGACGTCGCACCGGCAATGCCGCCACCGATGACGGTAACGGGAGAGAAATCAGGACTGGACATAGGGCGTGACGGTCATGTTCGGGAGGACGGGAGCCTTGCAGGCATAGGCGACGGTGCCGTCGATGCGGACCCGGCATTCCTGACAGCTTCCCATGAAACAGAAGGCGCTACGGGGTGTTCCGTCGACGCCGGACCGGCCGAGTTCCGTAATTCCGGCGCGTCTGAGGGCTGCTGCAACCGGTTCTCCCTCGACCCCTTCGATGGTGCTGTTCAGGAAGGTGAAGGTTACAGGAGGCATCTTGTTTCCCATCAGGATCGGTCCGGAGAAGAAATTTCTTTTAAAGGGTTTTCTATCGTATACAGAACGTATATCTGAATTAGATCAGTGATCGGGTAACCGCAACCCCAAAGTCGCACAACATGCAGGGAAACCTTTCTTGAGAGCGATCCGGAACAGTCTGCTGCTGGGGGTCTGGGCTGCATCCGTCGTCCTGTGGGGCGGGGGCGTGCAGGCGAGAGACAGTGCCGCCATCCGGGCCAGCGGGCACATCAATATTGGTGTGGAACCCGGACTGCCCCCACTTGGGAAATATGACGATCACAACGTACTCGTCGGATATGATGTCGATATCGGCCGGGCGATTGCGCAGGGTCTGGGTGTTGAGCCGCGTTTTGTGACGCTCGCTTCCAGCGGTCGCATTCCCTATCTGATGGCCGGGAAGGTCGACGTCGTTCTGGGCGGTCTGACACGGACGCCTGCACGTGCGGATGTTATTGCGTTTTCACGGCCGCTTTATTCCGAACAGTTTGCGGTTATTGCACCTGCGGACCGGGGCATCGCGTCCTTTGCAGATCTCGAATCCGGCGCGCACCGCCTGATCGAGGTGCGCGGCTCGACGGCGGTTGCGTATCTGCAACAGCATGCTCCCAAGGCGTCGATGCTGCTGCTTGAGAGCTATGCCGATGCCATTCGAGCGCTGGCGCAGGGGCGTGGTGATGCGATGGTAGATGTCATCGAATATGTCGGCCATTACCTGCCGTCGCAGCCTCAGGTACACTGGCGGATCATCCGGGGATTTGCAGCGCCTGTGGGGGATGACTGCATCGGGATGTCGCAGCAGGACGTGGCCCTGCGCGCGGATGTAAACGGTATCCTTGACGGGATGGAGCACGACGGACGTCTGGAGCAGATCCATCGCCGCTGGTTCGATCCCGCCGGTGCCGGGCACGCGCCATGACGGGGTTGGATTTCAATCCTGTTTTCGCGCATCTCCCGTTTCTGCTGGGCGGTGTAGGCGTAACTATTCTGATTGCGACGCTGGCCTTTGCGTTCGGGCTGTCGCTGGCAGTCGCACTGGCCATTCTGCGATTTGAAAATCAGGGGGCGTGGCGCAGGCTCAGCCGCAGTTACAGCACGGCCCTGACGAATACGCCTCAACTGTCCCAGATTTTCGCTGTGTTCTACTGTCTGCCGCTGATTGGGCTGATGGTCTCGCCGTTTTTGTCAGTCGTGATCGGCATGACGCTCAATGCGGCGGCCTATCTGGCGGATATTCTCGGGGCGGGCATGGCGCGGGTGCCGCCTGTCTATCATGAAGTTGCGCTGACGCTGGGGCTGAACCGGCGTCAGACCTATCTGCGGGTCATCCTGCCCTATGCAGGGCGTGCGATGTTCCCGGCGTTGGCTAACCATTTTCAGATCATGATCCTGGGTAGCGCCATGGCGTCCATTTTCGGCGTCGAGGACCTGACGGGCCGCGCTTATGATATCGGATCGACAACGTTCCGCATCCTTGAAGTCATGCTCGTGACGGGCGGATTGTATGCCCTGCTCTCTTTCGCGCTGACGGGCGTCTTTGCACTGTTCCGCCGCACGATGGAGCGGATGGTATGATCGCATTTTCGCATTATGACATCACCCTTCTGCTTCAGGCGATGGCTCGGACGATCGTGCTGTCGCTGGGTGGTGGCGTTCTCGGGATTGTGGGGGCGGTCATCCTCACGGCGCTTCGCCTGTCCGAGATGCGGGGCATGATGCCGCTGCGGGTTCTGGCGGTGATGTATGTTCAGACCATCCGACGCATTCCGTTCATCGTGACGCTGTACATCGTCTTTTTCTGCACGGGTATGATGGGCGTGGATGTGTCGGCGACTGCTGTTGCGATCGGCTCCATCGGGCTGATTGCGGCGGCCTATCTCTGCGAAATCCTGCATGGCGGGGTCAAAACGGTTCCGGTGGAGCAGGCCGAGGCCGCGCTGGTCCTGAACCTGCCACTCTGGGCGCGATGGCGGTATGTGATCGGGCCGCAGGCGATGTCCGCCGTTGTGCCGCCCGCGGTGGGCTATCTGGTGCTGTTCATCAAGGATACGGCACTGGCCTCCCAGATCGGGGTTGTGGAGCTGAGCCAGGCCGGGGTGATCCTGACCAATCGCGGGCTGCCCTCGGCGCAGGTCTTCTGTGTGGTCCTCCTGCTCTATTTCGCGATTTCCTATCCCCTGACCTGTCTGAGCCGCCTGCTGGAGAAACGCATTGCCGTACATTGATGTCCGGGACGTCTGCGTCCGCCACGGGAAAAACGAAACCCTGCGTCACGCTGGATTTGAGGCCGAACGCGGGGACATCGTGAGTTTCATCGGGCCGTCCGGTTCCGGGAAAACCACGTTTTTGCGGACGCTGATCGGGCTTCAGCCGGTCTGGCAGGGCCAGATGGACGTTCACGGGCGGAACGTGGACATGGCCGCCCCGGCCTCTGCCCGCATCCTGCGGGAGCAGGCTGCGATCGTGTTCCAGCAATACGGACTGTTCGGTCATATGTCGGTTCTGCGGAACCTGACGCTGGCACCAACGGTCGTGGCGAAGCGTTCGCGTCGGGAGGCCGAGCACGAAGCGCGCGCGCTATTGGAGCGTCTGGGGCTGGCGGACAAGGCGGACGTGCTGCCAGCCGATCTGTCGGGCGGCCAGAAACAGCGTGTGGCGATTGCACGCGCGCTCATGCTCCGCCCGGCGCTGCTTTTGCTGGATGAGCCGACATCGGCGCTCGATCCGCACAAGGTACGTGATGTCGGCGTGCTGCTGCGGGATCTGGCGCAGGACGGCATGACGATCATTCAGGTTTCCCACGCGATGGGTGTCGTCTCATCGCTGTCGGACAGGATTGTTCTTCTGGAAGACGGTCAGGTCAGGGCCGTCGGAACGGGGCGCGGATATGCGGCGCAACAGCCCGATATTGCCGCGTTCATGAATACCCATGGCGGTGATGCCGCCACGGACCCGGCCGGATCGCGGTCGGACCCGGACCATTGAGGAAAGAAAGACCCATGAAGTTTCGTGGCACATATACCGTCATGATCACGCCTTATGACAGCGAAGGGCGCATTGACGTCCCCGGACTGCGGCGCTTTACCGACTGGCAGATCGCGCAGGGCATCGCAGGTCTGATCCCGCTGGGCTCGACCGGCGAATTCCTGTCGCTGACGGATGACGAACGCACGCTGGTTGCGCAGACCGTCATCGAGCAGGCCGCAGGCCGCGTTCCGGTCTTCATCGGTACAGGTGCGGAAAACACCTATGACGTGATCCGCTACAGTCAGGAAGCCGAGAAGCTCGGGGCTGATGGCGTGATGATCATCCCCCCGTTCTATTCCACGCCGACGGATGACGAGCTGTTCGTCCATTACCGTCGGGTGTCGGATGCGATCGGCCTGCCGATCATGCTCTACAACAACCCGGCCACGGCGAATGTGGATCTGAAGCCTGAACTCGTGGCGCGTCTGTCCTGTATCGACAACTGCTGCCTCATCAAGGAATCCACGATGGATGTAACCCGCGTGCGGGACATCATCCGGCTGTGTGGTGACCGGCTTTCGGTCTTTGGCGGCATCATGGGCTTCGAGAGCTTCCTCGAAGGCGCAATCGGCTGGGTCGCAGTGGCATCCAACGTAGCGCCGCATGTCATGAGCGAGATTTTCAATCTCTGTGACGGTTACAAGGACATCGGCAAGGCACGCGAGATGTATTTCCGCAATGTGCCGCTGATCCAGTTCGTGGGTGGGCAGGGTTATGTCTCGGGAACGAAAGCCCTGCTGAAGCATATGGGCTTCGATGTCGGTGGTCCGCGCGCGCCGCGTCTGCCGCTGCCGGAAGCGGATGATGCCCGCGCCCTTCAGATCGTCCGCGATCTGGAGCTGCGGTTCGAAGAAAGCGCCTGATATGGCGGGCGGCCCTGTGTCAGGTCTGAGCCGGGCGGCGGGGCTGCTCTGTGCGGTGCTCGCTTTCGGAGCGCAGGCCGCGCCGTGTCCGGAGGCTGTTGAGGGACTGATTTCCCCGCAGCATCTGGTCATGGCGACCAATCCGACGCTGCCGCCCCTGCAATATGTGACGGTGGATGGGCAGATTGCAGGGATGCGGATAGAGCTTGGAAACGAGATCGCCCGCAGGCTCTGTCTGAAGCCGGTCACGCTCTCGACGTCCTTCGCGCAGCTCACGCTCGGGCTGCTTGAAAAACGGTGGGACGTCATCAATACGGGCATGTTCTATACCGCCCAGCGCGCCCGGCTGATGGAAATGATCCCCTACGAGATTCAGGCGATCAGCGTGTCTCTCAACGATGAGTCCGTTCTGCACCCCGCCGGGCTTGAGGATTTGTCCGGGTCTTCGATCGGGGTCGAAATGGGTGGAATTGAAGAACACCACGCCCGAGAGGCCGATCAGGCCTTGCGGGACGCCGGACGGCCGGGCTTTGATATCAAGACGTTCCAGAACGTGGGCATAGCGTTCGCCGCCCTGCGTGCGCGACAGGTAACGGCGGTGTTTTCCATTGATGCGGTTGCACGGCGCAACGCACTTCAGGGTGGCGTAAAGCCCATTCTGAAGGGGTTGTATCCCACGCCCGTCGCACTGGCGCTGCGGGACCCGGCACTCGCACAGCGTCTGGCGGATGTTCTGGAAAACATGCGTGAGGACGGAACGCTGGAACGCCTCATGGCGCCCTATGGCGTTTCCCCCTTTCCCGGACGGATCACGGTCTCGGGGCCGTCCCATCCATCCGACATGCACTGATACGAACACGGGGCATCGACATGCAGATCTGGAGCTGGCACGGCTTCTTCACCTATCTCGGCAGCCCCTATATTTTCCGCGGGGCGCTCATCACGGTCATCATGACGGTCGTCTCAATGATGATGGGGTTCCTTCTGGGGCTGCTGACTGCGGTCATGAAACGCTCGCAGCACCGTGTGCTGTCCTGGCCGGCGCGATTCTATGTCTGGTTTTTCCGGGGTACGCCTCTGCTGGTCCAGCTGGTCGTGATCTATACCGGTCTGCCGAAGCTGGATATCCGGCTGAGTGTTCTGGCGTGTTCGATCATCGGGCTGACACTGAACGAGGCAGCGTATCTCGCGGAAATTATCCGTGCGGGGCTGAATGCCGTGCCAACCGGCCAGATCGCAGCGGCGCGGGCGCTGGGTCTGAGCGAGCGGCAGATCGCCTGGCGGATCGCCTTTCCGCAGGCGTTCCGGCTCATCATCCCCCCGCTGGGTAATTCGGTGAACGGTCTGCTCAAGACGACCAGCGTAACGTCGGTCATCTCCATGGAGGAGCTGATGCAGCGCAGCCAGATCCTGGTGCAGGACCAGTTCATGGTGCTGGAACTGTTTTCCGTGGCGGCCCTGTATTACCTGCTGATGACGACGGCATGGGACTTCCTGCAACGGCGGATCGAGCATTATGCGGAACGGCCCTATCGTCGCCAGCAGAAAACCGCAGCAGTTGAGGCCATCGAACTTCCCGCTACGACGCAGGATGCGCGCTGATGTCGGACCAGCTGAACTTTACGTTCAATGACACCACCGTCTCCGCAAAACCCGGACAGACCCTGACGGCTGCGCTGATGGCCGCAGGCTGCATCCCGCACCGGACGGCGCCGGATGGATCGGAGCGTGGTCCGTTCTGCGGGATCGGGGCCTGTCAGGAGTGTCTGCTGGAGGTGGACGGGCAGATGTCCCGCCGGGGCTGCATGACGCCCGTGCGGGACGGGATGCGGGTTCGCAGCAATGACCGTCTTCCGGATGCGGCTGTTTCAGCCTGTCTGGCGAAGGGTGAGGAACGTCTGGCCGAACATGCCTGCGACGTGCTGGTGGTGGGCGCGGGCCCGGCGGGCCTGGTGGCGGCGACCGAACTGGCGCGTGGCGGGATGGATGTTCTCGTCGTGGATGAACGGCATATTCCGGGCGGCCAGTATTTCAAGCAGAATGCGGTGCATCCGGAGCGGCAGGATGATCAGGGTCGCAAGGGGCGACAGCTCATTGAAGCCATGCGGGCCAGTGGCGCGCGGCTGTGGCACGACACTCTCGTATGGAGCGCCCATCGCGAAGAGGGCGCACTCGTCATCGGTGGGCTGCGGGATGGTGAGGCGTTCTATATCCGCACCCAGCACATCATCGTGGCGACTGGCGCACAGGAAACGCCTGCGGCCCGACCGGGCTGGACGCTGCCGGGTGTCATCACGACGGGGGCCGGGCAGACAATGCTGCGTGCCTATGAAGCGGTGGCGCCTGGGCGGATCGTCATTGCCGGGAATGGACCGCTCAATCTTCAGCTTGCGGCGGAACTGGTCGGGCGTGGTGCCGATGTGGCGGCCGTCGTGGACTCAGCACCCGCGCCTGTAAAGCGGCCGCTTCTGGCAGGACGGCTTTCAATGGCATCCCCTCATCTGGCGCTCGCCGGGATGCGGCATCTTACGACATTGCACCGGGCCGGAGTCCCAGTGCTGTGGGGAAGCGTCGTAACCTGCATCGAAGGCGAGGATCGTGTCGAGCGGGTGGCGGTGAACCAGCAGGGAGGCGCAGAACGCTGGATCGAGACGGAGACTGTCTGCCTCGGAGACGGGTTCGTTCCTGCCAGCGAACTGCCACGGCTTCTGGGCTGCCGACAGGAGATCCGGAACTGGCCCGTGACCCATCCCGAGACGGGCCGAGAACCCGACGGAAAGACCGATCAGGCGGATGTGTCCGTTATTGGTGAGGCCGGGCGTTTTGGGGGTGCTTTTCTGGCGCAGGCCCAGGGAATGCTGTGCGCGGCCAGACTTCTAGACCGAGCAGGAAAACCGGTCCCGTCCGGTCTGGAACGCAGTCGGCGGATGTATCGCGATAATGCCCGTTTTCAGAAGCTTCTGTGGAAGCTGTATGATCCGGTTGTCTCGCTGCCGTCCCCTCAGGATACGACCATCCTGTGCCGATGCGAATGCGTGACCGCAGGGACTGTCCTGGCACGCGTGTCGGAAGACGGGATCACCGATCTGGCGACGCTGAAACGGACGACACGCGCCGGCATGGGGCGCTGTCAGGGGCGGTTCTGCCAGGCTTCACTGATGAAGATGCTTCCAGACCCGAAAAACGAAAAGGATTTTACCGCCCCGCAGATCCCGCTGCGCCCGGTTCCGGTTGCGGCCCTCGCGCGGCAGAAGCCGGAATGGCGGGGGCATGTCCGTGTTCCCATTCCATCGGGGCTGGGAGCGACGGGGCCATCGGCTTCCGGCGCTGTCGAAACCGTGGATGTCGTGGTCGTAGGTGGAGGGATCGTTGGGCTTTTCACGGCGCTGTTTCTCGCCGAGGCCGGGAAAAGTGTCGTGGTGCTCGAACGTGGTCGGGCCGGGGCGCTGGCCTCGGGCGGTAATGCGGGCAGTCTGCACGCGCAGCTCATGGCGTTCGACGCCAGCGCGGATAGGGACGGACCGTCCATGCCTGCGCGAACGCTGGCCTTGCAGCGGGAATCCATCCGCATGTGGGAGGCGCTGCGCACAACGTTCGATCGCGATCTGGAGATCAAGGTCAGCGGCGGGCTGGTGGTGGCGGAAACCGAAGCCGACATGGACCGTCTGCGCAGCAAGGTCGCGGTCGAACAGGCTCTTGGCGTTGACGCGCGGATTCTGGCATCGGACGAATTACGCGGGATCGAGCCCAATCTGAGAGATGGTTTTCTGGGCGGGGCGTATTGCTCCGAGGAAGGCAAGATCAATCCCATGGCCGCAACGCAGGCTGTTCTGGCGCGGGCACGACACGCGGGCGTTCGGGTTGAGGAACTCACAGCTTTGTCCGTAATCCAGCCCGACGGCACACGGTTTCATGTCAGTGCGGGGTCAAGGCGCTGGTCGGCCGGAGCGGTGGTGAATGCGGCCGGTGCCTATGCGGGAGAAGTCGCTGGGCTGGTCGGGCGTCGCCTGCCGGTTTTCGGTGCCCCGTTGCAGATGATCGTGACCGAGCCTGTGGCTCCGGTGGTCTTTTCGCTTCTGGCCCATGCAAGTCGGCATCTCACGCTCAAACAGGCCGCGAATGGCTCGCTGCTGATCGGCGGAGGATGGAGTGCGGGGCTTGATCCGGTGCACGGGCATCCGCGACCGCTGCGGGAAAATCTGGAAGGAAATCTCTGGGTTGCGCAGAGACTGGTTCCGGCGCTGGGGGCCGTGAATGTCGTCAGGAGCTGGGCTGCGATGAACATTGATATCGACGGGGCTCCGATCCTTGGAGAAAGTCCGGACGTGCCGGGCTTTTTCACGGCCGTAACGGCCAATGGTGTCACGCTCGCTCCGGCCATGGGGCGGCATGTCGCGGATATGGTTCTGCGCCGCTCCGAACGTCCCGATCTGGAGATTTTTTCTCCCGCACGCTTTTATGGAGATCAGTCATGATCACGCTGGACACCGTGACGAAATCATATGGCGCCTTTCAGGTACTCAAGGGCTGTTCGGCGGAGATCGGCAGAGGGGAGGTCGTGGTTGTCTGTGGCCCCTCGGGTTCGGGTAAGTCCACGCTCATCAAATGTATCAATGCGCTGGAGACGTTCGAGAGCGGGCAGATCTACGTTGATGGCATGCCCGTGCGTTCCGCGAAAACCGATCATTCAGCGCTGCGGGCGAAAGCGGGGATGGTCTTTCAGAGCTTCGAGCTATTTTCCCATCTGAGCATTCTGGACAACATCATGCTGGCCCCGCGTCTGGTCCAGAAGCGGGGGAAGGAAGAACTTCGCGAGCATGCGAAAACGCTTCTGCGCCGGGTCGGGCTGGAGCAGCATGCAGATAAATATCCCATTGCCCTGTCCGGCGGCCAGCAGCAGCGGGCGGCGATCGCACGCGCTCTGGCGATGAAGCCGGATGTGATGCTGTTCGACGAGCCGACATCGGCGCTCGATCCTGAAATGGTGCAGGAAGTCCTTCAGGTCATGACCGAGCTGGCGCGCGAGGGCATGACCATGATGTGCGTCACACATGAGATGGGATTCGCGCGTCAGGTCGCGACGCGGATTCTGTTCGTTGATGCTGGCGAGATCGTCGATGATTGCCCGGTACCGGACTTCTTCGCAGGCCATTGTTCGCCTAGAGCGCAGGCTTTTCTGCGGTTTGAGGCTGCCCATTCCCGTTAGGGGAAAATATTTTCCGCGATAGGCAACATTCCGCTTCAGGATCGAATTCAGTTCGTATACAAAGAGAATATGAACTGAGGACGGTAAGACGATCCGGTAGGAGAAGGCGCTGTGCTGGAAAAGACTTCCTGTTGCGAGAAAACGGCGAGCGAATGTTTGGGTCATGTCGTCGACCGGGACTTCGATCTGTGTCAGGTGCCGTTCCTTCAGGAACTCGTCGGCGTCCCGTCGGACAATCCTCCCGGTGACTGCGCGCCTCACGCCCGTTTTTCCGCCGACAGACTGCGGGCGCTCGGTTTTGAAGTTGAATGCCATCCGGTTCCGCAGGACTTCGTGCAACGGCACGGCATGCAGAGTGCGACGAACCTGATCATCCGGGAGCGTTTCGGAAATGGTAGCGGCCCCGTCATTGCGCTCAATGCGCATGGGGACGTCGTGCCCCCTGGCGAGGGCTGGATGCATGATCCTTATGGCGGCGTCATTGAAGATGGCAAACTTTATGGACGCGGTGCCGCGGTTTCGAAGTCCGACTTTGCAACCTATGCCTTTGCCCTGCGCGCGCTGAAGGAAGCCGGTTCTGACCTGTCCGGCACGGTCGAGCTTCATCTGACCTATGACGAGGAAATCGGTGGTCATGTCGGGCCGGGCTGGCTGCTCTCGGAAGGGCTCAGCACCCCCGATTACGTCATCAGTGCCGGTTTCACCTATGATGTGATGATTGCCCATAATGGCAGTCTTCAGCTTGATGTGGCTTTCACGGGCAAGGCCGCGCATTCCGCATGGCCCGAAACGGGCGCCGACGCCATCGAGGCGGCGTGCCGTGTGATGACGGCTCTGTACGCTTACCGGGACAGGCTGGCGAAGACGGTCTGTTCCATCCCGGGTATTGAATCGCCGACGCTCGTGATCGGAACGATCAACGGCGGTGTTGCGGCCAACGTCGTGCCCGAACAGGCGACGTTTCGGCTTGAGCGCCGGATTTTACCGGACGAAAAAGCGGCCGAAGTCGAGGCGGAGCTGCGGCAGCTTATTCTGAATGCGGTAGATGTGCCGGGCGTGAGTTGCGTCGTAACGCAGCATCTTCTGGCGCTGCCACTGGTTCCGGATGAGGGGCAGGCCCCTTTGATCGGAGCCTTGCAGGACGCTGCCGAAGCGGTGTTCGGGGAGCGGATTGCCGTCAAGGGCATGCCGTTGTTCACGGATGCCAGAATTTACAGCAATGCGGGCTATCCGACCGTTCTGTATGGGGCCGGTCCGCGTCGCCTTCAGGATGCCAATGGCCATCGTGCGAACGAGCATGTGGTTCTGGAAGATATGCGTCGTGCGACGAAGGTTGTCGCAATGGCACTCTCCCGTCTCTTACGTTCCGAATTCGAGTAGTTCCGAACAAGGAATAAAAATCCCGCATAATTCCGTTATGCGATCCGACTGTTTCTGACTGATATCCCTGTGCTGCGCCAGGGCGATGGAGCCGATTATGAACATCAGGAAACTTGCGCTTTACTCTACGTTCCTCTCCGTCAGCGTCTGTGGTGGATCGGTTTTTGCAGCCTCGGAGAAGGCCGTACCGGGGGCGGGGGCGACGAAGGCTTCCGTTCACAAAACGCCGTCCAAAACGGTACCTCCGAAGACGCGCACGCAGTCTGCCGCGAAGCATCGGCCTGCGGATGTCATCGCCGGGAGCGAAGAAGGCGTAATTGTCACCGGAACGCATGCGTCCAACCGTCACGCCCGTCAGAGCACCAGCCCGATCACGGTTCTGTCCGGTGCGACGCTACGTCGCTCAGGCATGATGAATCTCGCCGATGCGCTGACCAAGACGTATCCCTCCATCAACATGAGCACGATGGGCAATGACGCCGGTGCACTCACGTCCTTCATCCGGATGCGCGGCCTCAATCCGAACCAGGTGCTGGTTCTGCTGGATGGCAAGCGTCGGCACACCACAGCCAACATCAATGCCGATGCGGGGCCGAATTTTGGTGCGACGCCCGTGGATCTGAACATGATCCCGTCCAACATGATCGACCATATCGAGGTGCTCGAAGACGGCGCGGCTGCGATGTACGGCTCGGATGCGATTGCCGGTGTGGTGAATATCATCACCAAGAAGCAGGATCACGGGCTGAACATGAGCGCCCAGACGGGGGCGAACGCCTATAACGGCGATGGCTGGCAGTACCAGCTCAACGCCGATGGCGGTCTTAAGCTCGGTAATGACGGGTATGCGCATATATCGGCACAGGTTTACCATACGGACCATTTCGTAACCAACACGGTTGATAACCGTCTGGCGGGTTATGTTCCGGCAGGGGCTGCGAACGAGCTATATACCGGGTCTGTCAAAGTACCCAAGAACTCCAACAAGATCATGAGCACGCCCGAAGAAACGCGTGAGAATCTTGGGATTGATTTCGGCAAGAACCTGACCGAGAACATCCAGTTTTACGGTCAGATCACATATGCACACCGTCATGCGGAAGCGTATGAGAACTACCGCGTCCCGTCGGGCGCCAGCGCCAGCAATCCGGAGCTGTTTCCATATGGCTATTCGCCGTTGGAGACGATCGACGAGAATGATTATGCCGCAACGCTGGGTCTAAAAGGCGGCCATCTTCTGGGCTTTGATTGGGATCTGAGCAGCACCTGGGGTGAGGATCTGGACAAGATCTCCAACCAGAACACCACCAATCCGAACATGTACGCTGCCACGGGCTACACACCGACGACCGTGCGGACGTCCAATTTCCGGCTAGCACAGTGGACGAACAATCTTGATCTGCGCCGGAACTTCAAGATTGCCAATGTGGTCCCCGTCACCGTGGCCTTCGGTGGCGAACATCGTCTGGAACAGTACACCATTCTGGCGGGCGAACCCGCATCTTACGAATATGGTGGCACCTCGGCCCTGGCGGGTCTGACACCGCAGGACGCCGGCAAGTGGGACCGTGATGTCTGGGCGGCCTATCTGGATGGCGACTTCCACCTTCTGAAGAACTGGAACCTCGATTTCGCCGGCCGTTTCGAACACTACACGGATGTCGGCAACACCGAGAACGGCAAGGTCTCCACGCGTTACGACATCACCAGGCGCATTGGCCTGCGGGCGACGATCAGCAATGGCTTCCGCGCGCCGACGATGGCCGAGCAGCATTACAGTGCCATCAATGTCGGGCCGACATCGGTGCTGGGGCTGTTGCCGGTTTCGTCTTCCGAAGCGCGTGCGACAGGGGCGTCTCCCCTCAAGCCCGAACGTTCGACCAGTGCAACAGGTGGCATCGTTCTTGAGCCGGTAGATGGTTTCCATGTTGAGGCCGATGTCTATCAGATCAATATCCGCGATCGCGTCGTGCAGGGTGGCAACGTAACGGGACCGGCTGCAATTGCAGCACTTGAAGGCATGGGCGTTTCGCTTCCGGCTCTGACGCAGCTTTCGGAAAATGCGGTGCAGACCTATTATTTTACGAACGGCGCCAGCACACGCACGCAGGGTCTGGATATCAAGGCGGATTACATGGTCCGCATGCATCGCTTCGGCAACCTGAACCTGTCGATGGCGCTGGACCTGAACAGGACGCGTCTGACGCATAACGGCATGTCCTCCACCGGGTCGCCGCTGCTGAACGCGCAGAATATTGCTTACCTCACGACCGCCTATCCGCGCAGCAAGATCATTCTGAATGCGTTCTGGACAATCGGGAAATGGGACGTGAACCTGCGCCAGACCCGTTATGGCGAAACGACAGGTATGATGACGTATCAGGACTGGACGCCTACGGCGGCGATCTGTCCAATTGATGGCAAGCAGCTTCAGCAGTCCAGCAGCTGTTTTGCGCAGTTTAAAAATTCTCCGCGCTGGCTGACGGATCTGGAGATCGGGTATCGGGTGAATTCGCGTTGGCATCTGGCGGTGGGGGCGAACAACATCTTCAATATCCGTCCGCGCAAGCTGCCGGGTGAGCTGAACCAGCTTGGCGGCAATCCTTACGATACGTTCTCGTCTCAGGTGCCGATGACGGGTGGATATTATTACGGGCGTGTGAACTTCACGCTCTGAGGGCTCTTATCTTCGTCTGTGGATGTGTTACGGTCGGTATCAGGCAAACATATCTGCAGATGAATGATGAAAAACGGTATTGCGTGGGGTGTGGGGGCGAGTGCTCTGGTTGTCGGGCTGGGCGTTCTTGGCCTGACGATGCGACATCCCCAGGCCGCACAGGACCCGTGTGCGGCAGCGTCCGACAAGCGGCCCCAGAACTGCCCGGAACAGGACAGTTCTTCGGGGCATTTCGTTTATGTACCCCGGTCCAGATCCCGTGACAGTCGTGCTTCGCATGGCGACAGCGAGGCGGAATCGGCAGGGCATGCCGGGTTTGGGGAAAGTGCGGGCGGACATGCGGGCGGGGGCGAATAGGGTCGGTCCGTGGGGCAGATCCGCCGCCTGACATCCTGTGCGAGACCGGACTGGCAGCGTCAGGCCGATCGGCTCGGTTATCATTATTATCGCAATACGGATGGAAGTTTCGCATGGCGTGAGGACGTGCGTTACGAGTTCGATGCGCAGGCGGTGGCGCGTGTTCGGAACGTGGCCGAAACGCTGCATCGGCTCTGTCTGGAGGTTGTGGACGAGGCCGTCCGGCGGCCTGAGGGACTGGACGCGTTTCATATTCCGGCTGCCATGCAGGATGTGGTGCGGGAGTCCTGGAGGCGCGGGGACCCGTTTCTGATCGGGCGGTTTGATCTGGCCTGGTGTGGGGGGCAGCCTCGTCTGATTGAATATAATGCCGATACGCCTGCGACACTGCCGGAAAGCACGCGGATGCAGGAACTCTGGCACCAGCAGTGTGGCGGCTCTCATGACCATGCGCCTCTGGACGTGCGCGCTCTGGTGGAGCGTCTGGCCGCACTGAGGCGTGCGGGGCGGATAGGGCACACGGTGCATATCGTGCCCTATCCCGACAATCTCGAAGACACCACGCATGCCGTTTATTACCGGGAGTGGGCCGAGCAGGCGGGCTTGGAGGCGATTCACTGTGAATTGCGGGATCTGGAGGTGACGACGGATGGTCAGCTTCTGCATCGGGGGCGGATCGTTCGCAGTATAATCCGCATGTATCCGTGGGAGTTGATGTTCCGCGATTCCGGAGCGCGGCATCTGCGGGAGTGTGGTTGTACGTTTCTCAATCCGCCCTGGACGGCGCTTTTGTCGAACAAGGCGCTTTTGCCCGCATTATGGCGGCGGTATCCGGGGCATCCCAACCTGCTGGCGGCGGGATATGCGCCCGAAGACCTGCGTCGCAGGCGTGGGGGGAAGGCCGGGGCGCCTTACGTTGAAAAACCGATCCATGCCCGCGGCGGGGAGAATGTGCGCATTATTGCCGGGGGGCGGACGGTCTGTGCCGAGGGCGGGACATATGGGGCATATCCGAAAATTTTTCAGGAATTTGCGGATCACCGGATCGACGGGGTGACGGCATCGGTCGGGGCGTGGATCGTGGGGGAGCGGTTTGCGGGTCTGACGATGCGGGAGAGTGCGGACCCGATCGTGCGCCATACATCGCCCATCGTGCCGCATCTGGTGCGCGACGCGCCGGGCAGGCTGGCGCGATGGCGCGTGGTGCTGGAGAAGCGTTTCTAAAAAACTTCACATGTTACGGCCCATCTTTCGCCACATGGACGGCCCAGCGTTCTGTAGGGTGTCGACTCCCGTTATCGCCCCGTTTCGCGAGGATGCCATGCGATCAGTCAGCGCAATCAACAGGTTTGGGTGGGGCCAGCGGGATGGCTCCAGTTCCGGTCTGTCCGTTCAGGACTGGCTGGCGGGTCAGTTGACCGGGCCGGACAGGGCCGTGTTTGCGGGTGTGGGGCCGTGTGCGGACGGGCTGGTTGCGTTGCGGGAGCAGCGGAAGGCCAGGATGCAGGGCGATCCGCTGGTCAAACCGATCTTTCAGGCCGAAGTCGCGACGCAGATGGACACGCTGTTGCTGACGGAGCAGCCGTTCCGGGAGCGACTCGTCTGGTTCTGGTTCAATCATTTCACGGTCAGTCTGCGGCAGGGCAGTACACGTGCCGTTGTGGGCGCCTATATGCGCGAGGCGATCCGGCCGCATGTGACGGGGCGGTTTTCGGACATGCTGCTGGCGGTCATGCGGCATCCGGCGATGCTGATGTATCTGGACAACGCGTCCTCCATCGGGCCGGACAGCGCGGCGGGGCGCAAAAGCCATCGCGGACTGAACGAAAATCTGGCCCGCGAATGTCTGGAGTTGCATACCGTCTCGCCTGCTTCCGGTTACAGTCAGGCGGATGTGACGTCCTTTGCCGCGATCCTGACGGGATGGGGCGTGGATCTGAAAGCCGACGAACCGGGGTTTGTGTTCCGCGAAAAGGCGCATGAGCCGGGTGTGAAAACGCTTATGGGACAGGCCTTCCCCGAAGGCGAGGACGGCGGCGTGCAGGCGTTGCAGTTTCTGGGCACGCATCCGGCGACCTACCGTCATATCGCGACACAGATGGTCCGGCATTTCGTTTCGGATACGCCAGCGCCAGCCTCCGTGCGGCATGTCGAGGGTGTTTTGCAGGCCAGTGGCGGGGATCTGCGGGCGGCGTCTCTGGCTCTGGGGGCATTGCCGGAACCGGCTTTGGGCGGGGGCAAGTTCCGCTCCCCCATGGATTATGCCACGGCGGTTCTGAGGGCGTTGTCCGTGGGGGGCGCGCCCAGCCAGCCGGGCGATCCGCATTCTCCGGCACATCAGCTGGTTTCGGGTTTTGCATCGCTCGGGCAGCCGCTGTGGACCGCGCCGCTGCCCAATGGCTGGAGCGACGATGCGGCGGACTGGTCCGCGCCTGCGGACATGCTGGCGCGGACGGACTGGGCCTGGCGCGTGGCGGCGCATGTCCGAACCGGCGATCCGATGGATGTTGCCGATATTGCCCTTGGTCCGGCCCTGCGGCCGCAGACCCGCACGGCCATGCATCATGCCGGGTCGCGTCAGGATGCGCTGGCCCTGCTGTTTTCCTCCCCTGAATTCCAGAGGCGCTGAACCATGATGATTTCCCGTCGTACCGCCCTGCTGGGTCTGACGTCTGCCTGGACGCTCGGGCGTTCTTCCCTTGCTTTTGCGGGCTCTTCCGGTGGGCCGGATGATCCGCGTCTGGTGGTGATCCTGCTTCGGGGCGCGCTCGACGGATTGTCGGCTGTGACGCCATATGGAGACCCGGATCTGGCGTCGTATCGTCGTGCGCTGGTTCTGCCCGAGCCGGGGCAGGAGGGCGGACTGCTCGATCTGGGTGGGTTTTACGGGCTGCATCCGTCTCTCGTGACGCTGCATGGGCTGTATGGTCAGGGGCAGATGCTGCCGATCCATGCCGTTGCGGGGCATTATCGCAGCCGGTCGCATTTCGAGGCGCAGGATTATCTGGAGAGCGGAGCGGATGAGCGTCTGGGGAGCGGATGGCTGAACCGGGCTGTTTCCGTACTTCAGGGCAAGGCGAACCGGCCAGATGGGTATGGGCTGGCGATGGGGCTGACGGTTCCGCTTCTGCTGCGCGGTTCGGCGCGCGTTGGGAGCTATGCGCCTGCGGGGAGCCAGCACCCGGATGCGGATCTGTATGGCCAGATTCTGGCGCTGAATGCGTCCGACCCTGTGACGGGACCGGCGTTGCGGAATGCTCTGAAAGCGCGGGGATTTTCGGATGCGGCCATGACGGAAGGGGGCATGGCGGGTGCGCCGGGCGTGGATGCTGCGGGCAAGCCGCGAAAAATCGACGCGTTTACGCAGCTTTCCACGGCAGCGGGAGAGATGCTGGCGACGGCGCATGGTCCGCGTGTAGCGGCGCTGGAAATCGGGGGGTGGGACACGCATGCCGGGCAGCTCGGGCGGCTGGGCGGACCGCTGGCGCAGCTTGACCGCGGGATCGGGGCGCTGCGTCAGGGGCTGGGCGAGAGGTGGAACCGCACCGTGGTTCTGGCTTTGACGGAATTCGGGCGGACCGTGCGGATCAATGGTACGGGCGGGACGGATCACGGGACGGGGACGGTCGCGTTTCTGGCGGGTGGTGCGGTTGCGGGCGGGAAGGTCGGGGGAACCTGGCCCGGTCTGCGATCCGGGCAGTTGTTCGAGAACCGCGACCTTGCGCCGACGACCGATCTGCGGTCGGTCGTGGCGGGGGTGCTGTGCGATCATCTGCATCTGCCGCAGCATGCGGTTGGGACAGTCTTTCCGGGCACGGCTGTGGAGCCTGCGCGGGGGCTGGTTGTTCCGGTGTGAGACCGGGTTCTTGCATCCGTTCAGAACTCCGAGACGACTGAGAAAAACGTGCCGCGCCGCTGGCCGTACTGGGCCTGATAGATGCCGACGCCGCTGCCGTTGCGGAGCTGGTAGCGTTTGTCGAACAGGTTCATGACGTCCGCGCGGATTTTGATGTCATGCCCGACCGGGACCTTCGTGAAGGTGTGCTGGTAGCCGATGTTGAAGACGTCGTATTCCGGCTCTTTTTCCAGATTGGCGAAGCCGCTGCGCAGGCCGTAGCCATAGACGAAATCGACATAGGCCATGTCGTGTTTCGTGGTCCAGGATGCGCCTGCGGTGGCGGTGAATTCGCCCTGATGGTCGAGCTGGATTGCGTGGTTGCGGATATAGGCGAGTTCCGCCAGATCGAACTGGTACTGCGCCGAATTGATGTCGCGGGCCGAGGTTTTGACGTAAGAAAAATTGCCGAACAGCGACCAGGGGCCGTGGCGCCAGGAGCTGCCGAATTCCGCGCCATAGACGCGGCCGCGTTTGTAGCTGAAGGGGGCGAGGATGACCGCGCGGCCGAACTGTCCGAGATCGGTGAGGTCATGCGCCCATTTGGCGTAGGCGTCGAGCGTGATCTGGAATTCGGGTGTGATGCGCTGGAGGATACCGCCATCGACGTAATTCGATTTCTCGACTTTTGTGGCGCTGTTGATCGTGTTCGCGGCCGCGTTGGTGGTGCCTGCAAAGCGCGCGAGTGTGGACGGGTAGACATATTGCGGGGAAGGCGGGGCGAAATAGCGCGAATAGCCGAGATGCAGCGTCGTGGTGCGGCTGGGTTTCCAGACCATGTTCGCGCGTGGGCTGAGTTGTCCTTCATTGTCGAAGGACGAGGCGAAGCGGTCGTAACGGATGCCGTAATTGAAGGTCAGGTTATGGGTGATTTTGTACTCGTCCTGAATATAGGCACCCGCTTCGACGGACCAGTTGCCGGTATTGTCGATCATGCGTTTGGCGATGTCGGACGTCTGGTTCCCGGCCTCGTCCACGGGGAAGGCCAGCGTATCGGTATCCAGACGTTCGGACGTGTACTGCCCCAGCAGACCGGCCCGCAGGGTGTGATGGGGGGCGATATCGTAGGACAGGTCCGCCTGCATGCCGCCAGTCGTGAAGTCGTTGACTTCATGTTCGGAGACGCCCTGATAGATCAGGTCGCGGTCACGGTCCGGGGTGTAGTCGATCCGGCCGTAGCGGAAATAGGGTGAGACCTGAAGGTTCAGTTTTTCGGTCGTGCGCTGGTAAGACAGCACGGCGTAGTAGTTCTGTTCGGTCTGGCTGTCGTTCAGATTGGCCCAGTTCATGGACGGGTCATGCGGATTGACGCCTGCGACGTTGTACAGGGTCGTGTAGTCCGGGCTGGTCGTATCGAATGTCTTGAACGAGTTGGGAATTTCAAAATCCGCGTAGGAGGCGCTCGTCAGCAGCGTGATCCGGCTTGCGTCGTCGAGATGGTAGGACAGATACGCGAAGGCTTTCTCCTGTTCGGTCACGTCATGGATGGCGCGGAACGTGTTGCTCGGGTTTTCGATGCCGATATTGTTGCGGGTAAAGGACAGGGTGGTGAAATAGTCCAGTTTTCCATGCTGGCCGCCAAACTGCACGGACGGGACGAACGTGTTGTAGCTGCCGCCATATAGCGAGACCTGGTTGTGCTTGAGGCTGTCTCCGGTCTTGGTCGTGACGTCCACCACGCCGGCAGTGCGGAAGCCGAACTGGGCGGGGAGTGTGCCCGTCAGCAGGTCCACGGACTGGATGATGCGCGTGTCGAGTTCCTGTCCGAAACCGTTCAGCCCTTCCGGCAGCAGCACGCCGTTGACGCGATAGGTTAGGCCGCCATGTTCGCCGCGGACATGGACCTCGCCATAGCTGTCGAGAACCACGCCGGGGACGCGGAGGAGGATCTGGCTGAAAGCCGCGTTCTGGCCGCCAGGGGTGGTGGTGATCTGGCGCTGGTCGATGGTGTAGTCCACGGCGCCGAGACCGGGGAAAATGCGGGCGCGTTCGCTGTTGAGATGCCCGACGACGCTGATGTGTTCGGAAGGGGCGGCTTTTTTCGCGGGATCGGCTTTTTTGACAGTCCGGGGTTTATGTCTGGATGGGGTGTCGTTTGCGAAGCCTGTTCCGATGAGGGTCAGGCTGAGGGCCATCCATCCGCAGGTCCGGAAGCATTTTCGGTGCGATAGTAAGCTGATCATGTTATAGTATTTGCTATATTTGCTGGAATGCATGCGGGCGGCCTGCGGCGTGGGGTTCAGCCACCCGGAATCAGGGGGCAGCGTCAGACTTAAAGCATCAGCGTTATGATATGCAATATACTATATCAATCAGCATAGGGTCTGTCAGAGGACTAATCGAAGGATCGGGAGAGGCTGGAACTGAAAAGCCTCTGTCAGGGCGGCCTGAAAAGCGGTAAAAATCATTACGATGCTGGATATGCGATCATTCGTCCGCCATGCTCGCCTGTCTTTCTTTCTGCCTCTGTTGTCTCAAGCGAAGCGTCAAAACATGACAGTCTCTTCTCCGGTCCTACAGCCTCATCATCAGCCCTGCATCGCCGCCATAGACGGGGGGGGAACAAAGACGCTTCTGGCGGTTCTGGGCAGGGACGGATCGCTGGGGCCTGTGCTCCGGGGGAAAGGGTCCAATCCGTTTGACCAGACCGACTGGCAGGAAGTGTTGCAGTCTTTGCTGGGGCAGCTCCCCTCCACTACGGCGGCGCTGTCTCTGGGGCTTGCGGGGTATGAAGAGACGCGGGTTCTGGGGCGTGAACAGATGGAGGTTGTGGGGAGCGCCTTTGCAGGGCCCTTCAGCATCTGCAGCGATGTGGAGATGGCCTGTACCGGGGCTTTCGCGGGCGCGGCCGGGGTTCTGGTCCTGTCGGGTACGGGGTCGGTGGCCTGGGCTACGGATGGCCGGGGCGGTCAGGTCAAGATTGGTGGATGGGGTGGCCTGTTCGGGGACGAGGGCAGTGGGTTCTGGATCGGGCGTCAGGCGCTGGCGCTGCTGACGGCGCTTCTGGATGGACGCAATCAGGCGGATCATGCGTTTTTCGCGCCGTTTGCAACCGCAATGGGGCTTCCGACTGAAAAAGAGGCGTGTGGGACAGCGCTTCTGGAATGGTATGGGACGCTGCGTCATCCGAGGGCCAGTGTTGCGGCTCTGGCGCGGATTGTTTCGGATCTGGCCGAGGACGGGCTGGAACCGGCCCGACGCCTGATGCGTGAGGCAGCGGGTCACCTCTGTGCTCATATCGAGGCGGCCCAGCGCCATTTTCCCGAAACATCGCTGCCCTGGAGTTATGCCGGAGGAACGTTCCAGAGCCGGTTTCTGGGGGAAGGCGTCGCCGTTCGGCATGGTGCGCCTGTATCGCCGCGTCTTCCGCCTGTCGGAGGTGGGCTGCTCAGTGCCGCGCGTCTGGCCGGGTGGGACGTGGATGATGCGTGGATTGAGCGCGTGTCCGTTGCACTGCGTGATGCGGGGCTGACGTCGTGACGGCTCCTGTCCAGTCCGGCAGGGGGCTGACCGGGGATTATGGACTGGCGCCGCTGGGTGTGGCGGCGGCCATTTTCTTCATCATGGGTTTTGTAACCTGGATGAACGGTCCGCTGATTTCGTTCGTGCGCGTGGCGTTCGATCTGAGCGATACGAGCGCCTTTCTCGTGCCGATGGTGTTCTATTTTTCGTATTTCCTGTTTTCCCTGCCTGCGTCTTTTCTGGCGCGGAAGCTGGGTCTGCGCAGGGGGCTGGCTGTTTCGCTCGTGTTGTGTGCGGCGGGCGTGGCGCTGTTCGGGCAGTTCATTGCCATGCGTCTTTATGGGGGGGCCCTGACCGGGTTGCTGGTGATGGGGGCGGGGCTGTCCCTGATGCAGGTGGTCATCAACCCGCTGGTCAGTCTGCTGGGGCCGTCCGAGCGGGCGTCGCAGCGCATCGCCATCATGGGGGTGTGCAACAAATGCGCGGGAATTCTGGCCCCGATCGTTCTGGCGACCGTGGTGATGGGCGATATTGGGACGCTGTCCCAGCGGGCGCAGGAGACGACGGACCCTGTGGCGCGCAACGCGCTTCTGTCGGGATTCGTGCATGCGATTTACGCGCCTTACATGACGATGGCGGTTGTTCTGCTGCTGACGGCCATCGGCGTGGCGCTCTGCCCGCTTCCGGATTTGCAGGCGCCAGCCCTGCCGGGACCTCTGGAGGGGAGCCGGCGTATTTTCCGGCCGCATCTGGTGTTCGGGATTATCGTGATGTTTTTGTATGTCGGCGTGGAGGTCATGGCCGGGGACGCCATTGGGACCTATGGGCAGGGTTTTGGCCTGCCGCTGAGCCAGACACGCTTTTTCACGTCCCTGACGCTGGCCGGAATGCTGGGGGGATATATTCTCGGGTTTCTGGTCGTGCCGCGGCTCGTGACGCAGGAGCGGCTCATGGAACTGGCCTGTCTGCTGGGAGGTGGGCTGACGGTCGCGGCGTTTCTGACGCAGGGATATGTTTCGGTTCTGTGCGTGGCGCTGCTGGGGGCGGCCAATGCCATGCTGATGCCCTCGATTTTCCCGATCGCCATCCGGGGTGCGGGGGCGTGGACGCCGCTCGCATCCGCACTGCTGGTCATGGCGTATAGTGGCGGGGCGATCATTCCGCAGATTTATGTCCTTCTCAAGCCGTTCGTCGGCTTTCAGGGCATGTTCGCCCTGCTGGTTCTGCCGTCTTATCTGGCGCTGCTGCTATATGCCCGGCGGTATGGGCGGACCGGGCTTCTGCCACTGGATCAGGGGCGATAAGGCGTCGTGAAGACCGTTGGGGGAGGCGTGGCGTCAGTAGAGCAGGAAGGGGCGGCGTTGCCGGGTGAAGGCTGCTTCATCCGGTTTCCAGCCTGCCATGATCTCGGTGACTGACACGTTCCGGGAAAGCTGCTGGCGCAGGGTGTTGCTGCCGGCGAGGATGTCGAAGGTTGCGCCGGATTTTCTCCAGATCGGGCGGTCCGATATTTTCAGGACGCTTTGAAGCAGGGTTATGCCTGTCAGCAATGGATCGAAGGATTTTCGGTCCGTGATGGCGAGCTGAAGCCCGTGGCATAGCTGGCCTTTCGCGACGTCCGCTGTAGGTGTGAACCAGTCTTCGCGAAACATGCATCCCGGCAGGGCGGCGTCGTTGAGGCTGTCTACCCAGCGGGTCGCGTCCAGATCGGGCGCGCCGAGTGTGAGGAAGGGCGATGCCGTCCCGCGGCCGACCGAGAGGGTTGTGCCTTCGAACAGGCAGGTCCCCGGATAGGCGAGGGCTGTGGTTATGTCGGGCATGTTGGGGCTTGGGGGCACCCAGACGAGATCGGTTTCGTCCAGATACAGGTCCCGCCGCCAGCCGCTCATGGGAATGACGCTGAGTTGGGCGGGACGTCCTGCCTGTTGGGGCACGAACTGGCTGTTGAACAGGCGTGCGAGTTCGCCCACGGTCATGCCGTGTCGCAGAAGAAGCGGAACCCTGCCCACGAATGAAGAAAAGGCCGGGTCGAGGCTGGGGCCGCTGGGATGCAGGCCCGTGATGGGGTTGGGTCTGTCCATCACCATGAACGCGATGCCGCAGCGGGCGCAGGCGGCGAGGGCGTCGAACATGGACCAGATATAGGTGTAGAACCGGGCGCCGATATCCTGAATGTCGAAGACGAGAAGGTCGATATCCGCAGATTTCAGAAGCGCATCCAGCTTCGGGCCGGAGAGCGTGTACATGTCATAGACGGGGATGCCGGTGCGGGGGTCGATGCTTTTCGTTTCGGCATGACCCGCCTGTGCCGATCCGCGAAATCCGTGTTCCGGTCCGAAAATGGCTTTCAGGTTGACGCCCGGGGCGGCGTGCAGACGGTCTGCGATGTGGCGCAGATGAGGGTCCACGCTTGTGGGGTTGGCGATCAGGCCCAGTTTCCGGCCTTTAAGGGCCTGATAACCATCGGCTTCGAGGACGTCGTAGCCGGTTCGGACTTTGGCTGGAGAGAGACATCCGGTGCCCAGTCCCGAAGCGGTTGCCCATGATGTGGCTGCAGTTCCCGCGCACAGGCCCATGAAGGTGCGGCGGCCGAGGGACGTTTTCCGGGCAGGAGGCGCGGAAGGAGAGTGGGGCATGTGAGACGGGATCCCGGGAATTTGTTACGCGACTTGCACTATTCGGCTTTGGCGACGGCGGTGACGAGATCATCCATGATTCTGGTCGGATGCGGCAGGTCGTCCGGGATGTCGTTTGCGAAGATGGCGATCAGGAGCGTCTGGCCGCGCGTGGTTCGAAGATAGCCGGACAGGGAATGCGTGGCGGCGAGGGTGCCGGTTTTTGCGTGCAGATGATCGGCGACGGGGGTGCCGATGAAGCGGTGCGCCAGCGTTCCATCCTGTGCTGCGAGAGGAAGGTCGTCGCGCCAGTCTTTGCCCCAGGGCTGTTGGTCCGCGAGACGGAGAAGCTGGATGACACTCCGGGGTGTGACGCGGTTGTAGGGAGACATTCCCGAGCCGTCGTAAAGCGCGATGCCTGCGGCAGACAGGCCCAGAGCAGTCAGAACCGTGCTGCGTTCCGCGAGGCCGTCCTCGACTGAACCGTTTCCGTGCACGAGCGCCAGACGGCGCAGAATGAGTTCGGCATGGAGGTTCTGGCTGACTTTGAGCAGGTGACGGATGTCGTCTTTCAGATCCGGGGCGGGCAGGGTGGCGAGGATGCTTGCGTCTGGTGTGGGCGTATCAGAGGTGGTTTTCGTCAGACGGTGTCGGACCTGCACCGTCTGCACCCGGATGCCTGCGTCGCGCAGCAGGGATCTGAAGTGACGGGCGGTTGAGAGGGCCGGGTCGTCCAGACCGATTTTCAGTGTCTGGACGGGGGCGGTGAGCGGGAGTGTTCCTGTCAGAACGACGCGGTTGTCGCCGGGCCTCTTTTCAAGGCTCAGTCCGGGTTTGCCGTCCGGGACCGTCAGGGCCTGATTGAGCAGGGACAGTCCTTCTTCAGGTGCTGACCAGTGGGCGGTTGGGTGGTCGCCGGGATGGGTTCCGGGCTGGACGGTCAGTTCGGCGGTGTTGTCGTTCAGCGTCAAGGCCGAGACGGCGGTGCCCCACTGGGTTGGGAGGTTGTTCCAGCTCCATCCGTCGCCCCAGCGTTCGTCGGCGAAAAGCCGGTCATCGGCGATGATGGCGTGGATATGTCTGAGGCCCTTCGCGGAGACGGCATCTGCCAGTGTTTTCAGGCAGTCGGTTTTGCAGGCAGCGTCATCGGACAGGACGGCATCGCCCGAGCCGCGCAGGATGAGGTCCGGTGCTCCGTGTTGGCGGCGGGCGAGCAGGAGCGTTGTGGGGTGTGCGGCTGCCGCGTGGTCCAGTTCTGCAAGCTCGGCCATGGCGGCGGCTGTTGTGAACAGTTTGGTGTTCGAGGCCGGGATGAAGCGTCCGCTGGCGTTGCGGGAGAACAGGATTTTTCCGTCCCGGGTGGCAATGACGATGCCCCATCGGACGCCCTGATCCTGCGAGGGTTGCAGGATGGGAGAGAGTTGCTTCGCAAGGGCATGCTGGCCGAGCGGGGGCGGGGTGCTCTGGACGGCGCAGGCGCTCAGGAGGACGGGCAGTCCGGCGGCGGTGCGGGAGAGCAGCTTGTGGAAGAGCCGGGGCAAACGCTGCGGAAGATAACTGGACATCTGATGCATGAAGGCCCTGGCTGAGTGGGATTGGAAGCTGAAAAGACATGAGGCTGCCTGTGTCGGGGAGACAGGCAGCCTCGTAGGCAGGTCAGGTGCGGAAAGGCTGGCTCAGAACTCCATGCGGATACCGCCGCGATAGGCCCGGCCCAGCAGGTTGCTGTAGGTTTCGTCGGCTTCGAGCCCGCCTTCCGGCAGCAGGATCGGGGATGTATTTGCGAGGTTGGTGACGGTCAGGAAGAGCTGCATCTTGCCGATTTTCTCGACCGGCAGATTGTAGGTCGCGTTCATGTCGAAGTAGAAAATGCCCGTGACGCGGTTGTTGTTGATCGTGGGATAGTTGGCGTTATACGCCGGGCATGTTCCGGAGCACTGGATGTAGCTGTTGGAATAGTTGCCTGCGCTGATGCCATGGGCGATGGCCGTGAGGCTGTAGCGGGCCGTGCTGTAGGTGGCAGAGAAACGGTAGATCCAGCGCGGCGGGCCGGAAGAGATGTCGCCCGATGTGTCGACCGTATAGCCCACGCCGGAGTCCGAGACATATTTCAGGTAGTTCGTGGCCTGACCATGGATGGTGATCTTGCCGTCGGCGTCGCGCAGCAGGCGGCGGAGCGGGAAGGTGTAGGAGGCGTCGATGTCGATGCCGCTGGTTTCGAGCTTGGCGAAGTTGAAGGGTGAGGCGTTGATCAGGAGATCGCGCGTGCCCGTCGGGTCGGGGCGGATGGCCGAGCAGAACGTGGTGTAGCCCGAGTAACATTCATTGATGATGGACTGCGGATAGAACTGCTGGATCGCGTTCTTGATCTTGGTGTGGAACCAGTCGACCGAGATGGCCATACCGGGCACGTATCGCGGCGTGATGACAGCGCCGACGACGGTCGTATTGGCCGTCTCGGGGCGCAGTCTGGTGTTGCCGGTTGTGGTGGCAAGAACGGTGTTCGTCAGGCCCGTTGCCGGATTAAGCACGCTTGTCGTCTGGGACGTTCCGGCGTTGTAGAGTTCGTTGATGTTGGGCGCGCGGATGTCATGCGACTGCGTGGCGCGGAACAGCACGTCCCGGACCGGCTGCCAGGTGCCGCCGATTTTCCATGTCGTGACATAGCCGGAGGTCGAGTAGTCCGTGCCGCGGACGGCGCCGTTGAAGGACAGGCCCTTCGCCAGCGGAACCGCCGTTTCGAAATAGGCTTCCTTGACGTTGTAATGGCCGAATGTCGGGCGGTAATTGCCGACGGACCAGCCCGACTGGTATTCGGTCGGGACATATCCTGAAGAGCGTTCGTCACGATATTCGCCGCCGACGGCCACGTTCACGTCGCCTGCCCATGTTGCGAACGGGATTGTTGAGAGGTTCACGCCCGAGACGATTTCCTGGAACCGCTGGTCGCGCCACGGGGCGTCGAGGACGTATCCGATGGATGAGGAAGACATGACGCCCGTTCCCAGCCAGTCGATCGGGGAGCAGCCATTGCCCGGATTGGTCAGGGACGAGCGGCAGACGATCTGTCCGGCGGAGTTGCGCACGGCGTCGGTCGCATTGGCGATTTTTGCCGTGTTCATGACGTTATAGATCTGCTCGTGCGTATGGGTGACGCCATACTGGCCATAGGCGCTCCATGAGGCGCGTTTGCCGAACATCTCGAAATTGCCTTCGCCGCCGAAGGTGTAACGCTGGACGTTGCGCAGGTTGTCGGTCCGGCGATAGGGCATGTCGAGGGCGGTCGTGCCGACGGTGACGTTTGAGACGTTCTGAAGGGCTGCTGCGCCGAGCGCATCGACAAGATAGGGGTTGGTCCCTTTCAGGGACACCGAGCTGATATACTGGGGGCCTGAATTGTAGACGTATTCGCTCTCGTTATAGGCGCCTTCCGCATACAGGGTCATCCAGGGCGCGACGTCATAGCTCAGGCGTCCGAAGAGATTTTTGCGGTCGCTCTGGGGCTCCAGGCCGATGTTCTTGTTGTTGTTGGCGAGGTTCTGGTCGCCGCCGACCGAGACACTGGACGTTGAGAACGAGCCGTAGTTGTAATGATTGACGCTGCCGCCGGGGCCGAAATAGATCCCGCGCAGGGAGTTGGCCACGCCGCCCGTGGAGGCGTTGATGATGCCGCCGGGCATGACGTTGTTGGTGCCTGCATTGCTGACGCGGAGGTAATAGGGCTGGCCGTTTCCTGCGACATAGTCGGGATTGGCGACGATGCGGCTGCCGTTCACGTTCCAGCTGCGGGAGACGTGGAAAATGCCGTCCTGATGGGCGATGTCGCCGCTGAGCAGGACATGGCCTTTTCCGTGAGCGAAGCCGAAGCCACCGGCGATGGCGGCGTGTTCGTTCTCACCGTCGCCATAGTCCGAAATGCCGGAATCCGCGCTGACTTTCAGGCCCGTATAGGTTTTGTCGAGCACGAAGTTCGTGACACCTGCGACGGCATCGGAGCCGTACTGCGCGGACGCACCGCCCGTCACGACGTCCACGCGTTTGACGAGCTGCTGGGGGATTGTGTTGATGTCGACGATGCCGGTGATGGCGGAAGGCGTGATCCGGCGGCCATCCATCAGCACGAGGGAGCGGACGGGGCCGAGATTGCGCAGGTTGAGCGCGTTGATGCCGGCTGTGCCGTCACTGAGGGAGTAGGCGGAGTTCTGGGGCGTCTGGCTGCCTGCGAACTGCGGCATCTGGTTGATCAGATCGGCGAGGTTATTGCTCGGCGCCTGGTTCAGGATTTCCTGCTGGTTGAGGGAGCTTATGGGGGTCGGGGACTTGATGTGCGAGTTCGCGATGTGACTGCCCGTAACAGTAATGACTTCCCGGTTGGAGTCGGTCTGCTTCTGTGTCTTTTTGTGACTTGCAGCAGGCTTCGAAGACTGGGAAGATGCCGCCTTGGAATGGGCGGGATCTGTCACTGTTGCGGCTGCGCAGGCCTGCTGCGGCATCAGGAATGCTGCGCCCGATGACAGGGCCGCAAAGGACAGGAAATAAGACTTCAGGGGCAGTCTGGCCGTCATACCCTTGTTCCCTCGATAAGCGCCGGTGGGCGGTGATGTTTCGGTTTCGAATTAATATGCATGTCTGTCATGCATGCGTCGATTTCGAAACTGCGCGCGCCATATAACCCGAAGTTATGTGCGCGCCATCCCCTAACGTTTCATGAGGGCAACATTTCCCGGATGAGGGGCATGGGGTGGTTCCGAGGCCCCATCCGGCAGGAAGGTCAGTGAGGCTGGACGTCCAGCTTTGCGTCAAGGAAATGCAGCGTCCACAGATAGGCCTGCAACCAGTCCTGTGTTCGCAGGAAGGCGTGGCGTTCACCGGGGAAGACGTGATCTTCAAACGGAATGTTCCGTTCCACGAGCATGCGGACCAGAAGGACGGACTGTTCGAATTCGACGTTGAAGTCGTCATCGCCGTGGATCAGCAGGACGGGTGAGCGCCAGTGGGCGATGTCGGCGATCGGGGAGGAGCGCCACTCGCTGTCCTTTTCCCGTTGTTTTTCTTCGGGGGAAAGGCCGGAATGATCTGGCTCCGTCATGTCATGGACGCCGTGGAAATCTGCACCGGCTACGAACAGGTCGCTGTTGCGGGCCAGGGCGAGGGCGGTCAGATAGCCGCCCCAGCTTCCGCCCCAGATGCCGATCTTGCCGGGGACCACATCGGAGCGGCTGCGCAGGAACAGTCCGGCTGCGTGAACGTCTTTGTATTCGCTCGCACCTGCACGGCCGATTCCGGGGGCGGTCCGGAAGTCTACGCCGTAGCCGGTGCCGCTGCGGTAATTGACGGCCAGCACGACATATCCGCGCGATGCCAGAAACTGGTTCATGGCATAGGCATTGGAATAATAGCCCATCGGATTGAAGGCCGGGAGCATCTGGCGGCGGGGGCCGCCATGCACGAAGACCAGCGCGGGATGCGGGCCGGGTGTTCCGGCGGGCGGCAGGAACAGTTGTCCGTGAATGTCGCGGCCGTCCTCGCTGCGGAAATGGACGACCTGAGGGGGCGTGAATGTGAAGCCGTTCGGGGCGGCGGGGGTTACGGGGAGGTGCCGGACAGTGTTCTGGAGCACGACCGGGTGGGCGGGCTGGTCTGTGCCTGTGGCCATCATGGCGATGGCCGGTCCCGCCAGTGTGAGGTCCATAACCTGTTCGTTGGGTGCGCTGAGGGCTACGGGCTGGCTGTTATCAAGGGGCTGGGACCAGGCGCGCCAGTGATCCGGATCGCCGATATTGGCGGTGTAGAGCAGGCGTGTTTCATCCGCTGACAGACGATAGGATGCGATTTCGGCCTGATCCGACGTCAGGCAGCGTGGTGTTGCGCCAGAGCCAGAGCCAGAGCCAGAGCCAGAGGCGGTGACGCTGAGGGCGCAGAGGCGCAGCCAGCCGCTGCCTTCCCAGGGGAACAGGAGCTGCCCGCTGCGGGTCCATGTCAGGTCCATGCCTTCGGGCGCCCAGAAGCGGTTTCCCGTGCCTTCCGGTACGGTCCAGAGCGTGTGCTCCGCGCCGGAGGCGGTGTCATAGACCTGAAGGGACCAGAAATGTCCCTTGCCGCGTTCGGCCGTCATCAGGGGGTGATAGGCCCGGACGAAGGCAATGGCACGGCCGTCTGGCGAGAAGGTCGCGTTCTGGTCGTGGCCCAGTGCGGCGGGCAGGAACATGGGTGCGGCGCTGCTGTTTCTGACGTCCCAGAGCGCGATCAGGCTGTGGGAGCCACGGTCGATTTCGAGCGCGAGACGGCGGCTGTCCGGAGACCAGTGCAGGGCGGTGATCTCGCCCGGCGTGGTCATGACCACACGCGGCGTCTGGCCCGGCTGTCCAACCAGAAGGGCACC
>NZ_BEWL01000003.1 GCF_002723915.1 Gluconobacter albidus | reverse complement strand
CAATTAATTGGATGCGGTACCTACGGGTTTTTATTTTTGGATGAGGCATATTGATTGCCAGGGATTTGAACATCAATAGCGAAGCAAGCAGGAAAGGCCTATCAAAACGAAAAGAGGGGCAGATCCCTAAAGGTTCTGTTTCACTGAAAACCGAAGCGGGGCGGATCAAAATCCCCCCCGTTTTTTTGCGCGTGAATGCTGGACTTCAGACAAAAAGAGAGGGGCCGAAGCCCCTCTCTTTCAGTGTTCTGCCTGATTGGAAGATCAAAAATGAACGCCGAGGTTCATCTGGAACGAACGGCCGATGATCGCGTCGTAGTAGCGATTCAGGCTGACCGTACCGGGATACTTTGGCAGCGCATTGGTGATGTTGTTCACCATGAAGCTGGCGCTGAAGTTCTTGGTGATATCGTAGCCAAGCGTCAGGTTGAACATGGCAAAGGACGGACGTTTGTTGGCAAAGTATTGGGTGGCCGGCACCTGCACTGCGTAGTGCGAAGGGCCATACCAGAGGGTCTGCCACTGCAGGCTGAACGGACCACGGATATAGTTCGCATTCAGCGTGAAGTTGTCGTTGGGTGCTGCTGTCGTACCGCTGAGCAGATAGGTGTTGCCCAGATAGCTCTGCTGGCTCTTGAGATAGTGGACATAGGTGCCTGTCAGGCCGACCTCACCCGAAGATGATGGCAGACCAAAGCGCGACAGTGGGCTGTTATATTCGAGATGAGCTTGCAGAGCCTGTGTCTCGTAGTTGGCAATATTATAATAACCAGCCTGGTAGTTCTGGAGCTGGCCATCTGCTCCACGTGTAAAAGCGGCGCAGTAGGTATTGCTTGGCCCGTAGGACGTCGAGTCGTAGCAACCGTCCATGATATCTTGAGCACCAAGATATGTGATCGCGTTGTTGATCTTTACGTCTACGAAGGAGCCCATAAAATCGAGGCCGCGAATAAAGTGCGGGTGGAATTCAAGGTTTCCGGTATAGCTGGTGGAAACTTCGTTCTTCAGCTTGTTATTGCCACCTGCGGTGCCCTGAACAGTGAAGTTGTTGAAGTTTGACTCGAACGGCTGCTTGATCCCGGCTTTGGCGCAGTTGGCGGCACGCACAGCGGGATTCGGACCAGCATCGACACCAGCCGACGAGCAGGGGTCGATACCATCCTCGTAATCTGTGCTCTTGGGGGCGAACAGTTCGGTGACGGACGGGTTACGGACCGAACGGGAATAGTTACCGCTCAGGCCGAAGTCTTGTGTCGGCCACCAAGCACCACCAAACATATAAGTCCAATAGCCACCGGTCATGCTGTTATTGATGTAACGACCGTTTGCTGAAGCGGACAGGTTATAGATGCCAGGCACATGCATGCTGGGTGAGACCAGCGGAACTTCAAGTTCCCCGAAGACTTCATGCGTGTGGTAGGAGCCGCCTGTGGGCGGCAGCGAGGTTGAGTTGCCATACTGCAGATATGAACCGTCAGACTGTTCCCATCCGCGGGAGAAAGCGCCTGGATTGAAGCGATAACCTTCGCGTCGATGTTCGTAACCGATATCCCAGCGGATATCGCCAGCGGGAAGGCGCATGACCGTGCTGGAAATTTCAGCCTGAATGTCGCGTTGTGCGTTGGCATTCTTCTGGTGGGCATCAGCCAGGATGTAATTCCGTGCTGCAGGTGTGGACTGACCGGTACCGAACGGGTTGAACGGTGCGCAGGTGGAGCTGCGGGTCTTGATGGGGGCGCTGGTGTAGCCGGGGGCGCAGACGATATTGCCGCTGGCGTCCGTCGTGGCATTAAGCGCGTTGACGAGGTTTTGTGTGACGATGGAAGGCTGCCATGTATCGTTCAGATAGCGGCTGTATTCCCCGCGAACTTTCCAGTTGAAGTGACGACCGACGGCATCGAAGTCACCGTTCAGCCCCCCTTGGAAGCGATACATCTGCATCGTTGTCTGATACATGCCCGCATCCAGATCCTGATTCAGGCGCGACATGTAGAACGTGTCAGTCGGCAATCCAGCTGCGGACAGGGCATTCACGATCGTGCTGCGTGCAGAAGAAGAGAGATACGGATTGTTGGTGCTCAGCGCATAAGCGCCGTTCACTTCAGCATTGTTGTGGTAATTGGACAGTGTCAGAGGGTCTGAGGCAAAGAGCGGAGTATTCCAGGTGCCTTGCCCAACGGTGCTGGATGCAGTGCCGCGAGCGTACCAACCCTGCCATGTTGCATGGATATGGTCGGTGATGTCGTAATGACCGAGCAGCGTCAGGTTCAGCTTGTTGGTGGGGGTGTAAAGCTGGCTATAATCCTGAAGTGCCGTTCCGTTGCCACCCACGACCGTAGTTGGGCTTTTGGTCGCATAGTTCCACGTCATCGGGACGAGGGACTGGCCATTGCCACTGAACATCAGGGGCTGACCGGCAGCATTGGAGATGCCGCTCAGTATCTGACCACCGTAGATCGGCGGATCTCCAGCAGTCAACTGCGGAACGCCAGTGACAGATGCGATGACGTTACGCGCACCCTGTGCAAGATTATAAGTATACTTTCCTGTTCCGCCAATCGGCTGACGAACATATGTGGTGGCGTTGCGACCGGTCAGATAAGGCCGGTCATTGTCGACCATACCGCCGTTATTTCGGTATTCAACATCGAATACCATGCCGCCTTTGCCGTGATCAAAGTCGTGACCAACTTTGAAGGTGATTTTTTCACCGGGGGCATCGAGCTTCTGGCTCCAGTTACCCTGGGCATTGAAGTCTACGCCAGTGAAGTGATCGTCAAGTTGGTAGTTGACCACACCAGCCACAGCGTCCGCGCCATAGGCTGCGCCTGCGCCACCCAGCTTGGTTTCCACACCTTTCAGGATTGAGGTCGGAATGGCACTGATATCAACCTGCGACCCTGATCCCGCACCGTAAAGGGATGCCGTTGACCCGCCCACCATGCGCATACCGTCGACCAGCGTCAGGGTTCGGTCACTGCCGAGATTGAGCAGGGAGGTGAAGGACTGACCTGCACCGAAGCTGCCCTGGCTACCGATCGGTGTGTTGTCGCCGACACCGAAAGCGGGATTTTCACGCATCAGCGCGATACCGATATCGGTGTAACCACGCTTCTTGATCTGGTCTGCGCTGAGTGTTGTTCCAGCCATGACATTTGTCAGGCGTGTCTGGGACAGGCGTGTACCGGTGACCGTGACAACTTCAGCTGTGTTTGCAGCTTCCGTTCCCTGCTGCAGCACCTTGCTGTTCGACTGGGCTGCGGGAGCCGTCGCCGTCGCGGTTGCAACCGGGGCTGCGGCAATGGCTGCCGGAGCTGCGATGGGTGCAGTTCTGGCTGTCGTGGCAGCTTTTACCGGAGCCTTTTTCTTGGCTGCGCTCTTGTGAGCGGAAACGTGCTTTGCGGGTGCGGTCGTGGTGCTCTGGGCATGAGCGTTCACGCAAGGCAGGACACTGTAGGAAATGCCGGCCATCAGGAACATCCGGACGACTGTCCGGGGCGCAGGAGTGCGCTTTTTCAATGAATGTAGCACAGAGGTGGTCATCGCGGCCGTTGTCCCTTCTTGATAAGGTCGCATGAAATTTTTGTATCTCTGGCGACATGTTCATCGAAAATCGAAACGGTGTGCAATGCTTCTGCTACGAAAATGCAACATACTTGACACATGTCATGAAAGGCGTTGCGCTTATGTCACATTCTTGAATTTCAAAGTTTTGTTTCAAATAAATTCAAAAAGAATAAAGTAAATATAAATACAAAAAACAAAAATAAAAACCGGGAATAATTAAATAAACAAAGAAATATTATTATGTTTCTGAATTTGCATGGCAAAATTTTTAATAATCATTAAATTAAAAATATTTCATAAATCTGTATTTTGTTTTTTGGTACTGCAAAAAAATCCGCATGTATCTCTCAAATTCTTTTTTGATCCCTGAAAGCCGTTGGTAATTTATCGCAAAATCTGAAAAGTAACTTAGTAGCGATTTAAAATAGTTTATATTGAAAATTTTCGTTGCCTTTATCCCATGAAAAACAAAGGGAAAACGATTCGGGAGGCATTTTTCTGGTGTTAATAACGAAACATAAAAGTTGTTACTGTATATGTGCCTGATCTTTTCTTTAAGGGTGGTTTCCCCTCCTGACGTCAGAGGGGGAAGCCATTGCTGAACCTTAATGAAAACGGCAGGGTTGATCCGTGGTCGGCTGTTCGTCCGTCTGGATAACCATCAAAGTGACGGGGCCGTCGCCGATATTGCCTGCGAAATGGCCGATATGCCCTTTTGCGTCCTTGCGGCTCATCTGGTCTTCGCCGAGGGAGACGTCGCCCGGGCCCATGACGACCTTTTTTCCATCCATGGCCGTTACGTACCAGGAGCCCTTCAGCGGGATGATCCACTGGACTTTGGGATCAGGATGCCAGCTTCCGTCCCAGTGTGCGGGCTGCACGGTGGAAATGATCTGTGCGTTGCCTTCATGCACATGATCCTGCCATTGCGGCCCGGCGGGTTTGGACATGGTTTTCAGGTTGTAGTTGTGAAACGGGCAGCGGGTCATGTGACTGATGCCGTCATGATCCGTCCAGTTGTGCCAGTACCAGGCTGTTGGCGGGGTGGGATCAGCGGCGTGTGCGGCACCGAAGGCTGTTACCGACAGGAGTGCCGCAGCAAGGGAAAGAAGTCGTGTCATGCGTCTCATCCTTCAAGCGGGGGTGGCTGATAACGGTTCATGGGAGCGATGTCGTTGAAGCGTTCCTGATGCGGCGTGCAAACCAGTTCCACGATCATGCCCCAGGGCGTGCGGCCGTAGCAGAACATGTTTCCCGGCGCTGCTTCGAGCGAGGGCTGGCCCTGTGGTTCGGTCAGGAGCGTGCCGCCCGCTTCGCGAAAACGGTGGCAGGCGGCGTGGATGTCATCGACATAGACCGCGAAATGCTGAAGACCCCAGTCGCACGGGCGCGCGGCCTCGTGCTGGTCGGGGCCTTTCATTTCGAACAGTTCGATGCCCGGGCCCTGGCCGAGCGCCATCATGCACATTTCAATGACGACGGTGCCCTGCGGCAGACCAAGGATTTTTTCCGTCTCCGGGCCTTGCTGCGGCGCGGTGCGGGTGACGTTCCGGTAGAGGGCAACTGCGCCGAACGCTTCTTCAAGAAAGCGGATGGCGGCGTTGATGTCCGGGACGGTGACGCCAACATGGTCGATGCCACGCGGCAGACCTGAATGTTCTGTGGTCAAGGGAAGATCCTCCGTTGCAGAAGATCTCAACCCCTGAGGAAACGCACGGTTGCCAGAATGTCCGTCACATTACGGCAAACCGTGTCAGCAAAGGGGGCCTGTGTTCAGGCCTCGTCGGTGGGGCGTTTGGGCAGCAGGGCCGGGACGAACACCATCGTGCAGAGCAGCGTGCAGCCAAGCGACATCAGAAGCAGCCGCCCCATGCTTGCGGTCCCCGGATGGCCCGAGCGGGCGAGCGAGCCAAAGGCCGTGGCGGTTGTCAGGGCGGAGAACAGCACCGCGCGCGCCGTCGGAGACGTCAGCGGGCCCTTCACGCCTTCACGCCAGTTCATGACGAAATAGATGTTGAACGACACACCCACACCCAGAAGCAGCGGCAGGGCGATGATGTTGGCGTAGTTCAGCGTCTCCGGCACCGTGACGATCAGGATGACGGTCAGGAGCGCCGACATCAGCAGCGGCGCCATGACAAGTGCTGCATCCAGCAGACGCCGCAGTACGACCAGCAGGATGATGGCGATCATGATCAGCGCGCAGATGGCCGCCACTTTGAAGGCATGGACGATCGTATTGGCGCTTTCCGTGATTTCCATCGCGGGGCCGGCGACATCCGGATTGACCGAACGCAGTTCGCTGACGAAGCGGTGCAGCACCGGCGTTTCGGACATCTGGCCCTTGGGATGGATCGTCAGCCGTGCACGGCCATCCGGAAGGACGTAATCCTGGCACACATCCTGCGGAATGTTCTCCATCGTGACGGGCGTGGGCTGAAGCGCCATCCGCAGCATCGAAAGCTCGTCCGGCAGGAACCGCGTCAGGGCGGTGCTGGCCTGAAGCAGTGTGTTGTCCGGAGCTGTGGACAGCGTGTGCAGCGCCTGACGGATTTTCTCCAGCGGTGCGGGAAGCTGCTCCTTTACGGCGTCCAGCTTCTGCACGGCAGCGATGGCGGCGGCGCGGATGGCGGCGGCGTCAGGCGCGGGTTCAGGGCTTGCCACCGTGATGGTCGGCAGGAGGATGGAGGCGGTGTCCTCGATCATGGCCAGCTTGGTTTTCTGGTCATCGGGGACCAGCGCGCCGAGCCACAGCACATCATGCACGCTGGGGAGTTTCGAGAATTCCGCAGCCTGCTTTGCCGCGTCCGTCAGGTTCGGGGTCAGGACCTGCGCGCTATAAGGCGTCGTGAGCGGATTGGCTTCCAGCAGATGCAGCGCCCGCATGCCCTCGGTGTTGGGGTCTTTGGTGTGCAGCGGATCGGCGTCGAATTTCAGGAGCGGCATGAGGGCCAGCCCCACGATCCCCAGAAGGGCGAAAATGCCGACGACCTTGCGGCGCTTGTGCCGCAGGAACGCATCGGCGGGCGCCATGAACGTAAAGCCCGGCTCTCCGCTGCCCAGCTTCGCACGAAAGACGGACAGCAGGGCCGGCAGAAGCGTCATGGTGCAGAAAAAGGCGATCAGCATGCCGAAGCCCGCGATCAGCCCGAGCTGCGCCACGCCAATGAAGCTCGTGGGATAGAAAGCGAGGAAGCCTGCCGCCGTGGCGAGGGCTGCGACAAGGATCTGCGCGCCGCTCTCCTGACCCGTCAGGACGATGGCATCATGCAGGGAAGGATATGATCCGTCCGCGTTCCGCTGCCCGCGCAGACGCACGGTGTACTGGATGGCGAAATCGACCGCGATGCCGACGAACAGGATGGCGAAGGCTACCGAGATCAGATTCAGCTCCCCCACCGCCAGAGCGGCAAAGCCGGTCGTCAGCAGCAGGCCGCTGATGAGGGTCAGCAGGATCGGAAGAATGACGCGCGGGGAGTGGACTGCAAGGATCAGCCACACCGCGACCAGAACCAGTGAAATGATGAGCCCCAGCACCATGCCATGTGCGACAGTGGAGAACTCCTCATCCGACAGCTTCACCTCGCCCGTGATGATGCCAGTGGCCTGCTTCGTCTTCACGAATTCAAGATTGTTGATCGCCTGACGCATGGCGGTCGTGGCACCTTCGCCGGGCTGGAAGGAGCTGTAATCCAGCTTGGGCTGCGTGACGACGAACTCGTAGCGTGAGCCCAGTTCCGCCAGCTTGCCGATCAGAAGATTCTGCCAGGACATGTCCTGCGGATGACCGTCCGCAGCCTGTGTCAGGGAGGTTGCGAAGCCGTCCAGAGCGCCGTTGAAGCCGCTGGGGATGCCCTGACCGGCCTTGATGCCCTCACCGATCAGGCCCAGCGCGCCGAACAGGCCGCGTGCAGACGGATCGGCGGCGAGCGTGCCGAGGAAGGGCTGGGCGGAGACGATCGAATCCAGCAGCGGCTCCAGATCCTTCGTGTCGAGGAACAGGAAGCCATGACTGTTATAGAAAGGGTTATCGCCGGGAAGGCTGACCGTCTTGAAATGCGTATGGTCCTGCGAAAGCGTGGCCGCAAGCTGCCGTGCGGCCAGGCGCCCCTGTTCGGGGATGCGGCTGTCGAGGATGGCGACGAGCTGGTTGCTGTCCTGAGGGAACAGGCGCGTCAGCTCCATGCTCCGCTTTTTCCACGGCAGACTGTTGGCAAACATTTTGCTCGTGTCAGTGGTCACACTGATGCGTGTGACACTCAGGGCAACGCTGGCGGCACAGAGCAGTGCGAACAGCGCCAGAACAAGGGGCGCACGACGCGCGCAGACGGCATTCAGCCGACCGGTCAGATCCGAAAACATGGGGGCTACCCTTAACAGAACGGGCAGCGTTTCCCTACCCCATCCTGACATTTCGGCGATCCTAATGCAGAAGGAAAGCCATGACATGGACTCTTCCCGGCCCCGCGACCTATGAAAGTGTGATTCGCAACAGTGTTTTCCGGGCTTCCGCTGCCCCTGTGGAAGACGAAGCCGCCGCCATGACCTTCTTCCGCGACGTCGCCGTGCTGGACGCAACCCATAACTGCTGGGCCTTCAAAACCGGTCAGCGTTTCCGGTGCAGCGATGACGGCGAACCCGGCGGCACGGCCGGGCGACCGATCCTGTCCGCCATTGAAGGGCAGGATTTCGACAATGTCATGATCGTCGTCACGCGCTGGTATGGTGGCGTACAGCTTGGGGCCGGGGGGCTCGTGCGGGCTTATGGCGGCGCGGCTTCGGCCTGTCTACGCGAGGCGGAGCGGATCGAGCGGATCGAAACCGTGCCTTTACGCTTTCACTGCCCGTTTTCCAGCTATGCGATGGTGGAGTCCAAGATCGAAAGCTGGCGTGCGAGCCGGACCGAATGCGACTTCGATGCCGCAGGCGCCTGGATGACGCTGGCCGTACCAGTGGAAGAAGCGGATGCCATCACGGACTGGCTGCGGGATCTGACGCGGGGACAGATGGACATTACCCGACAAGATTAAAAACTAAACAAAATGGTACATTTTATTTAAAACCATCAGGATTGATGTTTTTTCAGGTCTGCATAATGTTCTGCGAACCCCGTCTGGAGTTCTCAGGGCATGTCACGTCATCATTCATATCGGAACCGGTCCCTTCTGGCTATGATGGCGCTTGGAATCTGCACCTCCAGACTGGCAGCAGCAGCCGATCCATCCACTGTCCCGACTGCAAATTCGGCAGAATGGATCCACGTTTCCTCCACGGAACGTCCCCCCATCCAGAACTATCCCCATGCCGGTGTCGTGGGACAACCGCGTCGTGTCGTGGCCAGCCAGAACCATGCGCCGCAGGGACGGCAGGGTCCGTGGGGAGCATTCAGTTATGGCAACGGCGAGTCAGCAGGCTTTGGGCCGGTCGGTCGTTACGGTGTGGCCCCCTGGGCGGAAGACTGGAGCTTCCTGCGCGATAAAAAGCGCCGTGATGATCTGTTTGATCCGCTCAAATTCATCGCCCTGAACGATGCGAAAACCATCTGGCTCTCGTTCTCGGGCGAAACGCGCCTGCGCAACTGGTACGAGGAGACGCCCTTTCTGGGAAAGAAGGGCGGCAGCAATTCCGGCCGTTTCGGCGTGCGGAACCTCTATGGCGCGGACCTGCATTTGGGCGAACACGTCCGGCTGTTTGGGCAGCTCATCAATGCAGATGCCGGGGGCTGGAAAGGCTTCGGCTACAACACGACCTATCGCAAGCGGCTGGACCTTCAGCAGGCCTTCATCGAGTTCAAGGGCAAGCTTGCGGGTGCGCAGACCGGCTTCATGTTTGGCCGTCAGCAGTTCCTCGATGCACCGTCTTACGTCCTGTACAACCGCGAAACGCCCAACGTCCCGCTATCGTGGAACGGCGGACGGATCTATGCGATCTGGCCCAATATCCGCGTGGATGCGTTCGATTTCGTCCAGACCAAAACCGACGCGACCCTGATGTTCCACGATACGGAAGATTACAACACGCGCCTTTATGGCGGGGACATCACGGCTCTCGTGCCGCAGTTCTCGATCGGCGGCGAGACGGTCCATTCGTTTCTGGATATTTTCTATTATGGATACCGCTATGGCGGCAGCCTGTCGGTCGTCCCGCTTGTATCCGGTGCCCTGAAAGGCACGTCTTCACGCGGGAATGTCGGTTTCCGCTGGTACGGCACCGCTGCGTCCTTCGAATATTCGTTCGGCGGCCTCTATCAGGACGGGACGTTCCAGAAATCCGGCAGCGCGAAAAAGAGCGACGTGCAGGCTTATTCGGTCAATACAATCGTGGGATACCGGCATACGCCTTCGCCGCTGCACCCGTTCATCGGCGTTCAGGCGGATCTGTATTCCGGTGGCGCGAACGGTGCGGACGGCCCGGTCCGGACTTATATGGCGCCCTTCAACCCGCAGACGAACTATCTGGACACCACGACCTATATCCAGCCGTCCAACCTCGTCAGCCTCTCGCCGGTCCTGAGCGTCACTCCGTGGAAAGGCTTTGCGAGCATCCAGTTCAAGGTGCCGTTCATGTGGAGGGAGAACGCGGATGGCGCGATCTGGAACTCCTCCGGCCCATACACATTCTCGAAGACCTATCACGGCGGCTATATCGGCGTGGTGCCGCAGGCGTCCCTCAAGCTCCAGCTCAACCGGCACCTGACCTGGCAGATCTATGGCGCGCGGTTCATGGCCTCGAATGGACTGCATACGGCAGGCGGCAAAAGCGGAAGCTACGCCCAGTCCAATGTCGTCTTCCGCTTCTGAGGGCTTCTGTTATTCGTCCTTGTCGGAAAACAGCCCGACCAGATCCGTCAGATGTCCGATTTCGCGCAGTTTCAGGCCTGCGGGCGGCTTGACCCGCGCAGAGGCTGCCGAGACGCGCCGGGGCAGGATGGCCTCGCCAAATCCCAGCTTGGCGACTTCCTTGAGGCGCAGATCCGCCTGACTGACCTGCCGGATTTCGCCCGAAAGCCCGACTTCCCCGAAATAGGCGGCATTGGGTGATGTCGGATGGCCCGTAGCGGCGGATACAAGGGCCGCGGCCACCGCCATATCGGCGGCTGGCTCGTTCACCCGCAGGCCGCCTGCGATGTTCAGATAGACGTCCATATTCGCAAGCTTGAGGCCACAGCGCGAATCCAGCACCGCCAGCAGCATATTCAGCCGCGATGTGTCCCAGCCCACGACCGCGCGGCGCGGCGCACCATCTCCGGCCTTGGGAGACAGCAGCGCCTGAATTTCCAGCAGGACCGGGCGTGTCCCCTCCAGTCCGGCAAAAACGGCCGAGCCCGCGATATTGCCGCGCCGCTCCGCCAGAAACAGGGCGGAGGGATTAGGCACTTCGGTCAGCCCGATATCGGTCATGGCGAAAACGCCGATCTCATCGGTCGCGCCAAAGCGGTTCTTGGCTGCACGCAGGATGCGGAACTGATGTCCACGGTCACCTTCGAAATACATGACCGCATCGACCATGTGTTCCAGAACGCGCGGCCCGGCGAGGGAGCCTTCCTTCGTGACATGCCCGATCAGGATCAGCGCAAAACCGAGCGTCTTGGCCAGCCGGATCAGTTCAAACGCACTCGCCCGCACCTGTGAGACGGACCCCGGCGAGCTTTCCACGCTTTCCAGCCACATCGTCTGGATGGAATCGATGACCACGACCGTATGCGCCCGGTCCTGCTCCAGCGAGCCCACGATTTCCCCGACATTGATGGAGGCCGCAAGATCCAGCGAGTCCAGCATTTTGGGGTCACGGTCCAGACCCAGTCGCTGGGCGCGGATGCGGATCTGGTCCACCGATTCTTCGCCCGACACATACAGAACGCGATGCCCCGACCGCGCCAGCGCGCAGGTGGTCTGGAGCATGAGCGTGGATTTGCCAATGCCCGGATCACCGCCGACCAGCACGACGGACGCCGGGACCAAGCCCCCACCCAGAACGCGGTCCAGCTCGGCAATGCTGGTCGTGATGCGCGGGGGCGGGCGTGTTTCGCCATCCAGCCGGACGGTCTGTAAACGCCCTGAGCTCAGTTTGCCGGTCTTGCGGGCCGTCGGTTCGGGAGTTTCCTCAACCAGCGTGTTCCATTCGCCGCAGGCTTCGCACTTCCCGTTCCATTTCGGATAGGTGGCGCCACAGTTCTGGCAGACGTAACGGGTGGTCGGCTTTTTGGCCAAGGCTGGTCTCTTCGATTTGAGGGGAACAAACCCAGTATATAGGAAGTGCTTGGCCGTTGATCCAGCCGGGGCTTTGCCCCGGACCCCACCAAAGGTCGCGACCTTTGGAAACCTTTAGAATCAGGGTGCAGGGATCAAGATCCCTGCCGGGCCCGGGCAGAGCCCGGAATCCCTACTCCCGCGTCCGCAGAATCAGACGCGCCAGAAGCCGCGAGACCACGATAATCAGTAGAAAACCGAGAAGCTGAAGCACCATGTTCGGATGGGCCGGCTGATGGCGGAACATGATGAACAGGAGTGGCAGGGCGATTAGATAGCTCAGCCCGATGCGCTTCCAGACGATAGGATCGGTTTTCGGGAAACGGGGCAGAAGGCTCATTTGCGCAGCTCCATGGTGATGGGGCCTTCGCGTCGGCCATGGGTGAACTGATCGACCATGGCATTGCCGGAATTCATGAGCTCGGAGGCGTCCCCCTGCCAGATCAGCTGTCCGCGATAAAGCATGGCCGCACGGTTCCCGATCCGCTGGGCCGAGGCCATGTCATGGGTGATGGCAATGGCGGTGGAACCGAGCTTCTGCACGCAGTCCACGATCAGCCCGTCAATGACGGCGCCCATGATCGGGTCCAGCCCGGTCGTGGGTTCGTCGAAGAACATGATGTTGGGATTGCCTGCGATCGCGCGCGCCAGACCAACACGCTTTTGCATGCCGCCTGAAAGTTCGGATGGGCTCAGATCGCCGACGGACGGGTCCAGCCCGACCTGTTTGAGCAGGTCCCCGGCCATTTGCAGGGCCTGCGCGCGGGACGGTGTGGCGCCGTTGCGGTCGGAATGTTTGGCGCGGATGCCGAAAGCCACGTTCTCGCCGACGCTCATGCTGTCGAACAGGGCAGCGTTCTGGAACAGCATCCCGATCTGCCGGCGCAGGGCGTCCTGCCGGGAGCGCGAAGCCGTCAGCAGGTTTTCACCGTCGATCTCGATCGTCCCGGCATCGGGTTCGATCAGGCCGAGAATGCAGCGCAGCAGGACAGACTTGCCGGAGCCGGACCCGCCAATGATGACCATGGAGGTCCCGGCTTCGACATCGAGGTCCACGCCATCGAGCACGATCTTGGAGCCGAAAGCCTTGTGCAGGCCCCGGATACGGATCTTCGGAGTGCCCAAGGGAGCGCCCGGGGAAGTGCTTACGGGGGGAGTGCTCATTGTGAGAAGAACAGATCCGTCAGGAGATAATCGAACAGCAGCAGCAGGATGGACGCGCCGACGACGGCGGCTGTCGTAGCCGAGCCCACGCCCTCTGCGCCACCCCGGCTGTTATAGCCGTTGTAGCAGCCCAGAAGCGCGATCAGAAATCCGAACACCGCCGCTTTGACGAGGCCCACGACCACATCCATCGTCTTGAGCGAGTCCAGCGTGGCGGTGATGTATGTCGAGGGCGAGAAGCCGAGCTTGGCGACTGAAACCGTGAAACCGCCCATCACGCCCAGAATATCCGCCACCAGCACAAGACAGGGTAGCGCGAGCGTCCCAGCCAGAAGGCGTGGCGTCACGAGATATTTCATCGGATCAGTGGACAGCGTGGTGAGCGCGTCGATCTGGTCGGTCACGCGCATGGTGCCGATCTGGGCCGACATGGCCGCCCCGACGCGTCCAGCCACCATCAGTCCTGCCAGAACCGGGCCAAGCTCGCGGGTCACGGCGAGGACGACGATCCCGGCAATCGCGCTCTGCACATGATACTGTCCGAAGCCCACATAGGACTGAAGCGCGATCACGGCCCCCGAGAACAGGGCGGTGAGGGCCACGACGGGCAGGGAGAAGAACCCCGTTTCGATCAGGCTGGAGAAGAAAATACGCCAGTAAAAGGGCGGTCGCACCAGATGCGACAGAGCCTCCAGCGCGAACAGGGCCAGAGCACCTGCCTGCTTGATAAGGCCGAGAGCGGCGCGGCCAAGGGCCGCTATGGGGTCAAGAACGGCATTCACCCTTCAGCCCCTACCCTGCCTGCATCCGGACGTCAAAGTTTCGTCCTCCATTCAGGCGCGCCGTCCGTCGGTCCGTTCCAGATCCCGGAACTGCCGCTCCAGACTGAAATCGGGCGATGTGACGCAGCGTTCGAGCAGGCCGAGCCTGCGGTCCATGCGCGCCAGTCGATCCTGAAGCCGGGCCAGCGGATGACCCGGCGGGACAGAGCGGGAGAAATCATCCGCTGCTTCGGGCTTCTGATGCCGGAAACCGAGCACGGCATCCCTGACCACTGCTGTCGCGCTGGCGGCAGGCGTTTCCTGCCAGGCCGTGCGGTGCCGTGACCAGCTCCGTATGCCCTCTGCATATCCCGCGGCGGCCTTGTCCAGCGTGTCCCGGAACGGCAGAACGCCCGTCCGGCGATAGCGCCGGAAAAGGCGCACGGCCCAGATAACGAGAAAGATTTTCAGCAGCAGGCCAATCACGCCATGACCGCTGGAATGATGAGCGACAGAGGGCGTGGTGCCGAAATTGACCTCTGGTACGTCCAGATGGATATCGAGACGGTCCAGAACCTTGCGCGTCGCATCGGACAGGATGGCGGAACCGTCCGGCGTGGTCACAGTCGTGATCCGCGCACCGGCTGTCTCCTGCACGGAGAGCGTTCCTGAGCCGATAGGGCGCTTCTTCAGCGTTTCGCTCACCTTCTGAAGCGTGATGTCGCCACTGCCGAGAAGGGTCAGATCCGCATCACGGGCCGTGGCGTTCAGCGCAATATCGGCCGAGCCATAATCCCGGACCGTCAGAACATCCGCGCTCCCCCGTCCGACCCGGATATCGCCCGAAGACATGGCCGTGATGCTGGCGCTTGAGGTTGCGAGGTCGTCGATACGCAGGTCGCCGCTGGACAGGCTTTGCACGGTCAGCCGTCCTGTCACCCGTCCGACCGAGACGTTTCCGGGGCCTGTCATCGTCAGGTTCAGGCCGCTGGCCTGATCAATGTCGAGATCGCCGTGTCCGTTTTCCGCCGTGACGTCACCGTTGACGCCAGTGATGCGATAGAGCGTCGTGTGGCCATGGGAGGACTGGATGTCGAGACTGGTCCGGGCCGGGATCATGACGACCGCACTGTCCTGAGCCGCGCAGTCCTGTGGGGTAGTCGTGAAGGTCAGGCGCTCCCCGTGTTTCTTCAGACTGCCGCTGCCGGAAACGATATGCGCGTCCGGACCGCTCACTATGGAGAGGGTTTCAAGACATGTCGCCGGGATCACGAGCGTGCCGGGACTGCTCGTCGAGGAAGCGTCGTAGGAGGGGGGAGCTGGAGGTGAGGGAGGTGCCGGAGGAGGCGCTGGCGGTACGGGGGCGGCCCCGCAGCTCAGAAGCGCAACCAGGGCCAGGCGCGCGTGGAGATGATGGCGCATCCCTATTCTCCCTGTGCGCCGTTCTGAGCGCTCTTTCCGGTCGTCGAAGGCGCAGCGGCGGTTCCCGTTCCGGGTGCCGCCGCTGTAGGCGCGGGAACGGTTGTGGGGGTGGGAAGCTTTGCCTGTGGAACGGACTGGGCGGGCGCGCTTGTGACGGGAGGGAGCGCAGGCGCTTGCGCCGTCTGCTGGGAATTCGACGCGGCGTCTTTTGAGGGGGCCGTGACGCTTGGTGTCTGCGGGGTGACGGGGCTTTCAGGCGCGGAGGACGGTGCGGTGGGCGCCGGAGCCGGAACTGCGGATGACGCAGCAGGGGCCTGAACGGCCGGAGTCTGAGGTGTCTGAGCCTGAGGTGTCTGAGCCACAGGCGATTGCACAACAGGCGCTGGAACAGCCGAAGCCCCAGGTGCCGGAGCAGTCGTGGCCGCGCTGGCGGGCGGCATCTGGACCGGAAGGGACGGCTGGGGGGCTACTGGGGAAGGAGGTGCCGTCACGGCAGCAGGCGGCGCCGGTGTGGGGCGATAGATCACGCCGTTCTCCGCACCGACACGGACAGTGCCTTTGCCCGAACGGACCATCGGGCCCGTGACCGCTTCAATATTGACGTCGCCCGTTCCGTTGGCCGCGACCGTCGCCACCGTGGCGTGAGCCAGAATGGTGGCGCTGGCCTGATCGGCCGTAATCAGCGTCAGGGCGTCGATGCTGCCCCCCGAGAGCGTCATGCCTGCATTCTGCGTCAACTGCACCGAAAGCGCTGCGAGCTGCGCCGTGTCAGCCGTCAGCGTCGAAGTGCCGGAGGCCACGATCTGGGCTGCACGTTCGAGGGAGTGGATGTGGACACTGGAGGCGCCCTGCATGTCCAGGTCGAGGGACTGGGTGTTTTCGATGTCTATGGTGGCGGAATCGAGGCTGGCGTCCAGGGAGGCGAGCTTGCCGGCGATGACGAAATGCGTGTCGTGGCTGTCGTGGATTGTCAGGCCGGTGCTGGGGGAGATGCTGATTGTCAGCTTTCCGCTGGGGGCGCAGGACTTCGTGGCGATGGAGATGCGGCTTTGCGCTTCTTCCTTGCCGGTATGCATGGAGACCTGTGCGAGGCTGCTCGAATCAAGCGTTGCCCCGTCCTTCATGTTGGGATCGACCACGACCCTGACCTGTCCAGTGCAGGGGATCGACAGGTCCAGATCCTCTCCGGACAGGGTCATCCGGGCGGCGTGGGCTGCGGGCGACAGCAGGACGGTACCCGCCAGCAGGGCCAGAAGCGCCGGGCGGCGGCCGGAAAAGAGGACGGGGCGGCGTGTCATCGTGCGTTCCTTGCTCTCCAGCCCGGGATATCCTCGTCGAGGATGCGTTCGAGCTGGTCGATCCTTTCTTCCAGACGCGTAGCATGGGCTTCGGCCTGTGTCAGGGCGGCCTGAAGCATGGGGTCCTGCTGGGCCGCGCCTTTCGTCGCACCGTTGGCGTGTTTGGCCATGCTGACGACGGACCAGCAGATAATGGCCGTGATTGGAACAAGGAAGGGGAAGATGGACGAATTCATGCCTTGGGCCTTTCGGTCAGCCTTTTCTCAGCCTGCGTTTTTCTTCTCGGCCACACGGCGCTTGAGGGCTTCGAACTCGTTTTCCACGACGGCATCGGTTTCCAGCGCCGCGAGTTCTTCCTGAAGCGTCGGGTGTCCGGTGCGGCGACCCAGATCATACGCCTCCGCCTTGCCTTCGAGCTCATCAAGAGCGCGTTCCACCTGATCGAAACGGTTGAGTGTGTCGTCGATGCGGGTGTCGTAGAGTTTTTCGCGGGTTTTCAGGCGGCCCTGTGCGGTGCGGGCGCGGATGGAGAGCGCCTTTTCGCGGGATTTGGCATCGGCGATCTTGGCCTGAAGCTTGGAGATGTCGTCGTTCTGCTGGTCCAGCCCGTCCGAGATCTGGACGATCTGCTGTTCCAGCGCCTCGCGCGACTGTTCCACGCTGTGGCGGGCGGCGAGGGCTGCGCGGGCGAGATCGTCGCGGTCACGTTCGATGGCCAGGCTGGCCTTGCGGTGCCATTCGTCTTCTTCGTGCATCATGGTGCGCACGCGGCGTTCGAGCTGCTTGCGCTCGGCGATCGTGCGGACGGCCTGACTGCGGACCTCGACCAGCGTGTCTTCCATTTCCTGAATGACCAGGCGGATCATTTTCTGCGGGTCCTCGGCATTGGCGAGAATCGCATTCAGATTGGAGTTCACGATATCGGCGAGGCGAGAGAAAATACCCATGATGCTTTCCTTCCTTGGTGAAGACTTAGGACAGAATGCCTGTCCTTGTCAGCGAGCCTTGTCAGCGGTGCTGTTTTGAGGGTGTTATGAACTGAAGACCTGAACGGGGGCGTGAGAGACCATAAAATGGCGAGAAGCACCGATATGGACGAGGTGCCGACCCCGATCGGGCGGGCTCCGGCATTTCTGGGGATGCTGGATCAGGTCTCCCGTCTGGCGCCCCTGCGGCGTCCGGTTCTGGTGATTGGAGAGCGCGGGACCGGCAAGGAACTGGTGGCGGCGCGTCTGGCCCTGCTGTCGGACCGGTGGGACCGGCCGCTGGTGAAGCTCAACTGCGCGGCCCTGCCCGAGGCGCTTCTGGACAGCGAACTGTTCGGCCATGAAGCGGGGGCCTTCACCGGCGCGCAGAAGCGGCGTCTGTCGCGCTTTGAGCGGGCGGACGGGGGCACGATGTTTCTGGATGAGATCGGCACCGCGTCTCAGGCCGTGCAGGAAAAACTGCTGCGGGTGATTGAATACGGCAGCTTCGAGCGTGTGGGTGGCAGCGAGACCATCCGGGTGGATGTGCGGCTGATCGGGGCGACCAATGCGGATCTGCCCGCCATGGCGCGGGAGGGGCGGTTCCGGGCGGATCTGCTGGACCGGCTGGCCTTTGATGTTGTGAACATTCCGCCGCTGCGGGCGCGCCCGGAGGATATTTCCCTTCTGGCCGGGCATTTCGCCACCCGTATGAGCGCGGAGCTGGGGCGGAAGGTGTTCGCGGGGTTCACGGAGCGGGCGCTGGAGCGGTTGCAGGCCTATGACTGGCCCGGCAACGTCCGCGAGTTGCGCAATGTGGTGGAACGCAGCGTTTACAGGATGGACCGGCCGGAAAAGGCGCTGGACGAGATCGTGCTGGACCCGTTCGTCGTGCCGGACTGGAAGGACGCGCAGGTTCAGCGCATGGTGACGGCGGCGTCCCCGGCTGCTCCGGCTGGGGGAGATACGCTGACATTCCCGCGCGATTTCGGGGCGGATGTCAGAATGCATGAGCGCAGTCTGCTGGAGGCTGCTTTGCGCGAGGCGCAGTTCAGCCAGCGGCGCGCGGCCGAGCTGCTTGGTCTGACCTACTACCAGTTCCGCCATCATCTGCGGCTGCATGGTCTGGCCGACAAGGAGGCGCGGAAGGCGCTTGGCGTGAAGGAGTGAGGGCGTGTCCATGAAACCCTCTGATGCAGGAACCGTGCCAGATGAAGCGCGTGACCGGATTTTGAGGGAGGGGATAGGTTTTCTCATTTTCGAAAATGGCGTTCAGGGCCACTTAGTGTGATTTCGAGCCATTTTTTATGATGAATGATTAAGACGAAACAAAAAAGTTATATCAAACAAAATAGTTTATTTTTGGATGATGTGCGCCTATGTCTCTGGGCAGGCCGCCTGAGCGGTCGGACTGATCTGGACACAGGCAGGTGCGGCACATGTCTCTTTCACGGACGGAACTGGATCATCTTCGGCAGATCCCGGAAGACCGGATCTTGCAGGAGACGCTGACGCTGCTGCGGGGGCGGGTTGCTGTTGTGTCGTCTTTTGGGGCGGAGTCGGCGGTTCTGCTGGATCTTGTGGCGCAGGTCGATCCGTCCGTTCCGGTGTTTTTTCTGGATACGAAGCGGCATTTTCCCGAAACGCTGGACTATCGCGAGGGGCTGGTGCGCAGTCTGGGTCTGTCCGATGTGCGGACCCTCTCGCCCACACCAAAGGCGCTGCATGACCGCGATCCGCAGGACCAGCTGGCCGCGTTCGATCCGGATGCGTGCTGTGCGCTGCGCAAGGTCGAGCCGCTGGATCTGGTGCTGCCGGATTTCGATGTCTGGATCACGGGGCGCAAGCGCAGCCAGTCAGCAACGCGCACGGCGCTGCCGGTTCTTGATCCGCAGCCAGATGGCAGCGTGAAGCTCAACCCGCTGGCGGGCTGGGGTCCGGCGCAGATCGAGGCGCAGATGCAGCGCCGGGATCTGCCGCGGCATCCCCTGGTTGCAAAAGGTTACACCTCGATCGGTTGTGCTCCGTGCACAAGGGCGGTCAAGGATGGTGAAGATGGACGGGCGGGCCGGTGGGCCGGTCTGGCCAAGACGGAATGCGGCATTCACAGGCCGGCATGACTACGGAGCGGATAATGACGCAGACACCGATCCTGTCCCGGGATCAGTCCTCCACCCCAGGGGCTGCTGCCTCTCAGGCCCCTTCTTTGGCCCCTTCTTTGGCACAGCCGCGTATCATGGATGATCTGGACCAGCTTGAGGCCCAGAGCATTTTCATCCTGCGCGAGGCCTATCGCAAGCTGAAGCCCCTGTCCCTGCTGTGGTCGCTGGGCAAGGACAGCAACGTGATGGTGTGGCTGGCGCGCAAGGCGTTCATGGGGCGCGTGCCGTTCCCGGTCATGCATGTTGATACCGAGAAGAAATTCCCGGAAATGTATGCGTTCCGCGACGAATATACGAAGAAATGGGATCTCGACCTGCTGCTGGGCTATTGCCCGCCGGTTGAGGAAATCGACCCGTCGCTTCCCCCGGCCGCGCGGTCTGCCGCGCGCAAGACGGCTGGTCTGGCCGCGATGATCGAGAAGCACAAGCTGCGTGGCGTCATTGCGGGTATTCGTCGTGACGAACAGGCGACGCGGGCGAAGGAGCGCGTGTTCAGCCCGCGCGGTGCCGGGCATCGCTGGGACGTGCGCAACCAGCCGCCCGAGTTCTGGGACCAGTATGCGACGCCATATGAAGACGGTATGCATATCCGCGTCCATCCGCTGCTGTCCTGGCGGGAGATCGACATCTGGCGCTACATCGAGCGCGAGAACATCCCGCTGGTGGATCTGTATTTCGCAAAGGACGGCAAGCGGTACCGCTCGCTGGGCGATCAGGACATCACCAGTCCGATCGAGAGCAATGCGTCCACCGTGGCGGAAGTGATTGCCGAACTGGAAACCAGCCGCACCTCCGAACGTGCGGGGCGTGCGATGGATCATGAATCCGAGGACGTGTTCGAGCGTCTGCGTGTGGCGGGGTATCTGTGATAATGGGCGACAATATCGTGACGGGACATTATTCCGAGACCCATCGTGCTGCTGCGACGCCCATCGTCATTGTCGGGCATGTCGATCATGGCAAATCCTCGCTGATCGGGCGTCTGCTGTATGACACCGACAGTCTTCAGGACGGCAAGCTGGCGCAGATCGTCGAGAGCAGCCGCAAGCGTGGTCTGGCGGTGGAGTGGAGCTTCCTGCTCGATTCCCTTCAGATCGAGCGTGACCAGGGCGTGACGGTTGATTCCACGCGGATTCCGTTCCGTCTGGGATCGCGGGAATTCGTGATCGTCGATGCGCCGGGCCATCGCCAGTTCCTGCGCAACATGATTACGGGGGCCGCCGATGCCGAGGCCGCCGTGCTGGTTGTCGATGCCAAGGAAGGCGCGCAGGAGCAGACGCGGCGTCATGCGATGCTGCTGCGTCTGATCGGCATTCGTCATGTGATCGTGCTGCTCAACAAGTCCGATCTGCTGGAGTTTGACGAAGCGAAGATCGTCAAGGTCGAGTCCGACGTGCGTCAGCTTCTGGGCCGTCTGGAAATCGAGGTTGAGGCCGTTGTTCCGGCCTCCGCCCGCGACGGTGACAACATCGCCAGCCGTTCCGAGCGTTCGCTCTGGTACAAGGGGCCGACGCTGGTGGAGGCGCTGGCCAATGTGCCGCCGCCAGCTTCGCGTGCTGCGCTGCCGTTCCGGATGCCGGTGCAGGATGTCTATCGTTTTGATGGCGTGCGCTATGTGGCGGGGCGGATCGAGCGCGGTACGGTTCGTGCAGGCGACCGTCTGGCGATCGGCGCGCAGGGTCAGGTTGCGACGGTGGCGGAAGTCTGCCGCTGGCATGCTCCGGAACTTCCGGTTGCGGGTGCGGGCGAGTCCATCGCGCTGCGTCTGGAGCCAGATCTGGTTCCGGATCGGGGCGATCTGCTGTTCCCGGCGGATGACAAGGCTGGGGCGCCTGAGCGTTCGGCCCGGATTCGCACGCGTCTGTTCTGGCTGCGGGGTGAACCGCTGCGGGTGGGCGAGAGCTTTACGCTGCGTCTGACGACGGCCGAGCATGACGTGACGGTGGCGTCCATCGACGCCGTGGTGGATCTGGAAGACCTGACCCTGCGTGAGGGCGACAGCGTGCCGCCGGACGGGTTTGCGGAAATCACGCTGGCGGCCTCCCATGCCGTGCTGTTCGATCCGTTCGCGCCGGGCTTTGGCGACGGGCGGGGTGTTCTGGTGGATCGTTACCAGCGCATCGTTGGTGGCGCGCCGCTGATTGGTCCGGCTGAACTGGCGGACGGCGAACATGCCATTCATCCGACGGCCAGCCGTGTGTCTGCGGCCCGTCAGGTCCAGACGCGGGGCCATAAGAGCGGCGTGTTCTGGCTGACGGGGCTGCCGGGTTCGGGCAAGAGCACGGTGGCGCGGGCGGCCGAGTTGGCGCTTTCGGAACAGGCGATCAACGCGACTGTTCTGGATGGGGACACGCTGCGGGCCGGGCTGTGCAGCGATCTTGGGTTCTCGCCGGAAGACCGCCGGGAAAATATCCGTCGTGCGGCGCATGTGGCGAAAATTCTGGCCGAAAGCGGGCAGGTCGTGATCGTGGCGCTGGTGTCTCCGCTTGAGGCGGACCGGGCGCAGGCGCGGCAGATCGTGGGCGAGAACTTCCATGAAGTCTTCGTCGATACACCGCTTGAGACCTGCGAAAAACGGGACCCCAAGGGACTGTATGCGGCGGCGCGTTCGGGGAAAATCCCGGAGTTTACGGGTGTTTCTGCTCCTTACGAGGCGCCGGTGTCGCCGGAGCTGCGTCTGGCTGCGGATCGCCCGGAGCACGATGCCGTCAACACCCTGACGGCGTTCATCCTGCGGATTGTTCAGCCGTAAGGCTCTTTTTTCTACTGATGTGGTGTCAGACCCCCTTTCCATTTGGGAAGGGGGTTTTTTCATGTCTGGGGAAAGGACGTGGACACGAAAAATTTCACGCAAAAAACGAAAACCGTCACTTTTGTGATGTTACTTCCGTGAGATGGAGCGTTAAAGAGGACGGATTGTTTACACAATAACGGTCTGCGGCTTCGCGGCGGAAGGTTTTATGATGCAGGGCACGAACGGGTCCATGAGGTTGAGCGGGAATGCTCTGACGAATTTCATTGCAACGATTTCGGCAACGGGCGGGCTGCTGTTCGGGTATGATACCGGCATCATTTCCTCCGCACTGCTCCAGCTTCGCAATGAGTTTCATCTGGATACGCTTGGCGCGGAAGTCGTGACATCGGCCATTATTCTGGGGGCTCTGATCGGGTGTCTGGTGGCGGGTGGCATTTCTGACCGGCTTGGGCGTCGGCGGACGGTGATGATCGCGGCGGCGCTGTTCCTTGTGGGGACGGTCATTGTAGCCTCGGCGCATAGTGTCGCTGTTCTGATTCTTGCCCGACTTATTCTGGGGCTGGCGATTGGCGGGGCATCGCAGATCGTGCCGATTTATATCGCTGAGATCTCCCCTCCCGAGCGTCGTGGGCGCCTTGTCGTGGGCTTTCAGCTTGCGGTGGTGTCCGGCGTCACGATTTCCTTCATCACCGGCTATCTTCTGCGGGATTCGAGCTGGCGGCTGATGTTCGGGATTGGGATGCTTCCGGCGCTGATCCTGTTTGTGGGTATGGCGTTTCTGCCTAACAGCCCGCGCTGGCTGGCTCTGAACGGTCAGACCGAAGAGGCGCGGATGGTTCTGCGGCGGGTGCGGGCGACCGACGAGATTGCGGATCGGGAACTGGACGGCATTCTTGAGAACCACGATGTGCAGGCGCCCTGGTCCGAGCTTGCGAAGCCGTGGGTGCGGCCTGCGCTGATGGCTTCGGTGGGCATTGCGCTGCTGTGCCAGTTCACGGGCATTAATGCGGTCATGTATTACGCGCCGACGATTTTTGCCGATGCGGGCTTTGGTCAGGATTCAGCGCTGCTGACATCTGTGGCCGTGGGTGTGGGCATGGTGTTTGCGACGGTGTTTGGCGGTTGGGCCGTTGATAACTGGGGACGGCGCACGCTGCTGCTGCGTCTGCTGCCGGGAGCTGTGATTGCGCTGGTCGTTCTGGGGACGGCGTTTGCGATGCATCTGACGGGTGGCGTCGGGGCGTGGATCACGGTCGCTGCGGTGATGGCCTACACCATTTTCAATACGGGCAGTCTGTCGGTTGCGATCTGGCTGGTGGGTGCGGAAGTCTATCCGCTGTCGTGCCGCAGCAAGGGCATGAGCCTTGTGGCTGGTGGGCACTGGGGCGCGGATCTGGTGATTTCGCTGACGACGCTGTCTCTGGTGCAGGTTCTGGGTGCGGGATGGACGTTCTGGCTGTTTGCCGCCGTCAATGCCTTCGCGTTCTGGTTCGTGCTGCGCTATGTGCCCGAGACCAAGGGGCAGTCGCTTGAAGAATTGGAGCGGCGTCTGAAGAACGGGACGTTTGCGCCGGTGGATCGCGCGGCGGCCCGGGCTGAAGCTCAGGCCCGCTAAGGCAGGTTCCTAAGGCCGTTCCTTCACGGACGGCCGATGGACTGGTAACTGAATCCGGCCTCGCGCATGAGGTCGGGACTCCAGATATTCCGCAGATCCGCGATGGCGTTGCCGCGCATCGCGTCACGCAGGCGGAGGGGGTCGAGCGCGCGGAACATGTTCCATTCCGTCAGGACGACCACGATATCGGCGTCCTGCGCGGCTGACAGGGCGTCTTCGCAGTAGCGCACGCCGTCCGGCAGGAGCGGGCGGGCGGCATCCATGCCTTCGGGGTCGAAGACCTGAAGGGTTGCCCCCGCGTCGTGCAGGCGGGCGAGGATGGGCAGGGACGCGGCTTCGCGCATGTCGTCCGTATCGGGTTTGAAGGTCAGGCCGAGAATGCCGACCGTTTTGCCTTCAAGGGTTCCGCCCGCCTGTGTGATGATGCGCTCGGCCATGCCGGTTTTACGGGCTTCGTTGATCGCGACCGTGGCTTCCACCAGTTGTGTGGGGGCGCCGGCATCCTGGGCAATGGCGGTCAGGGCGCGGGTGTCCTTGGGGAAGCAGGAGCCGCCATAGCCTGGTCCGGGGCTGAGGAAACGGCTGCCGATCCGCTGGTCGAGGCCCATGCCGCGGGCGACGTCATGGATATTGCCGCCGACTTTTTCGCACAGATCGGCCATTTCGTTGATGAAAGTGACTTTCATCGCGAGGAAGGCGTTGGCGGCGTATTTGGTCAGTTCCGCCGTTTCCAGATCCGTCAGGACGATCGGGGCCTGAATGGCCGTGAGTGGTCGGTAGAGCTGTTCGATCAGGCTCTGCGCGCGGTTGCCGCCATCCGGGCCGGAGCGGTCGATGCCGACGATGACGCGGTCCGGGCGCATGAAATCGTCGATCGCGTTGCCTTCGCGCAGGAATTCGGGGTTCGAGGCCACGTCGAAGGTCAGGTCCGGGCGGGTCTGGCGCAGGATGCGGGCGACTTCGCGACCCGTGCCGACGGGGACGGTCGATTTGGTGACGACCAGAAGGTCCGTCCGGGCGGCGCGCGCGATTTCTTCGGCGGCCGCATAGACATAGGTCAGATCGGCGTGGCCGTCGCCGCGTCGGGTGGGGGTGCCGACCGCGATGAACACGGCATCGGCGTTGCTCATGGCCGCGCCGAGGTCGTCTCCGAAGGTCAGGCGGCCGGAGGCGACGTTGCTGCTGACGAGGGCGTCCAGTCCGGGTTCGTAGATGGGGATGCGCCCGTCATGGAGGGCCGCGAGCTTTTTTGGGTCCCGCTCTACGATGGCGACGTCCGCTCCGAACTCGGCGAAGCAGGCGCCCGAGACGAGACCGACATATCCGCCACCGACCATTGCAATACGCATACCTGGACCCTCTCCTTTACGGTCCGATGTGCATAGCCGGGGGCAGGATGGGGTGCAAATCCCGGGGACCCACCGCCTAGCGCGTGGGGCGGGCGCAGGCGTTCGAGGCTGCGAAACCCTGAAGGGCGGGGGGAAGGTTCGTGACCGCGTTGGAGTCCGCGAGCATGTCGCGCCCGACCTTCGACCATTTGGCGAGGGAGAGGGTCGGGGCGTCGAAGGGGCCGCTGACGCGCACGGGCACATCGAGCGCAAAGAAGCTTGTCGAGAAGGGGCGGCTGGCGAAGACGAGATCGAGCCATTTGCGGCGGAGGTCGAAATTCGCCTTGGCGGCAATCGTCCCGGCACCTGTTCGCAGGCGGAGCGGGATGACGGTGCCGATGCCCTGATGCATCTGCAGGACGCCGAGCAGGCAGGTGATGGGGGTCACACCCTTGGCGTGCCGGAACAGCAGGCGCAGGTCCATTGAGGCGGCCTCGACGATTTCCTTTGCGATTTCGCCTTTTTCCATACTGACGGCGGCGGTCATGTCGGCGCGGCTGATGGCTTCGTTGAGGGTATGGACGTTCTTGGAGCTGGCGGTGATGCGGAAGTTCAGGCTGCCCTTGACCGGAACGGGGGCCAGACCGGCCACGCGGCGCAGGCGGTCGATGTCGCCATGTGTCAGGGCGACGTCGGCAGAGACGCGGGAGGATGTGCCGTCCGCTTCGATCCGGCCATCGGCACTGAGCGACGCGCCGATATAGTCCAGCCGCAGGAGGGGAATTTCGATCCGGTTGGGTGTCTGGGCGCCCTGGATCCTGAGATTTGAGAAATCGAGGGTGTTGTAGATCAGCTGGCGGGCGGTCAGCTCGAAATGGACCAGCGGGTCCGGATCGGGAGGCGTGATGAGCAGAAGGTCAGCGTGGAGCGTAGAGGGGCCCTTTTTGCTGCCCTTTGCGCCGGATGGGGCGAGAATGGGCATCAGGCCATTGATGTCGAGGCATCCGAAGCCGGTTTTGGCCGTGACGTCATCGGGTTTGCCGTGGCTGCCTTCGATCAGGGTGAAGTCGCCGCTTTCCATCGTGCTGGTCTGGATGGTGCCGTGCGCTTTGGTGAAGTGCCAGTCATCGCCGGAATGGCTGAAATCGCCGGAGAGGGTCAGTTTGACGGGGGCGTGGTCGCCTTTGATCCCGGCGACGCTGAACAGGGTGTCGGAGGTGGGCGTGGTGACAGTGGTGTGGCCTTCCACGCCTTCGAAATTCACCGGGTCCGTCAGGGTGCCGGTGAAGTCCGAGGTCATGTCGCCGGAGGTAACATGGGCCGTGGTGGCGTAGGGGCGGGCGGGCGTTTTGCGGAGGTCGTTGATGGGCTCCATTTCCGCGGAAATGCTGACGGGGGTGTCGTTATAGGCCCCGGTCAGGGTCATGGTGAACGGGCTGCTGTCGCTCGTGGAGGCGAACTCCACCTTTTCAAGCGTGGTTCTGTAGGACGCGCCATTGGCCGAGCGGTAGGTGACGTCGCTGTCGAGGATCGTGGCATTACGCAGGCCTGGCGCGTTGCCCAGATCGGGTGGCGTGTCGGCTTTGGCCTGTTCCTCGGGGGTGAGGGGCGCGCGCGGTTCGTTCTGGTGGGGGCCGAAGCGCCAGTTGGGCAGATGGGCCGGGGTGCGCTCGAACAGGCCGGAGAACTTGGAGATGACGATATTGCGGGCTTCGGGCGGTCCCCAGATCAGGGACGTCAGGCGGATCTGTGCGCCGAGATGGCCGAGCGTCATCATCTGCGGGCGGGTGCCGCTGGCGATGTTGGCGATGGAGATATCATCGGCGTCGATGGTCAGCCATGCGCCCGGATGGACGTGCAGGGCGCCGATATGGACGGTGCGGCCGAGCTTTTTCTCCAGCCGTGGCGTGGCGAAGGCGGCGAGGTCCCGGTGGTCGATCCAGATCCATCCTGCGCCGAACAGGGCCAGAAGGAGGACGGTGAGGGACAGGAGGGAAACCAGAAACCAGCGCAGCAAGAGGACAGTCTTTCAGGACGTGTTCAATAAGGCCGGACAATACCGGGAAGTTCTGTAAAGGGAAACTCCACGGTACAGGCTGGAGGATACACGGAATATTTCCGAAAATTCTGCCGCAATAAAAAGACCGTGGTTTTTTGATTGAAATAAATGCCGCAGCGTTACTGGAGGGAATTGCGGAATTTTTCGACGGCGTGCAGGGCGCAGGCTTCGTCCTTGTCGCCGCCGGGTGCGCCGGAGACGCCCAGACCGCCGAGAATGGTATGGCTGGTGCTGCTGCGCAGGGTGACGCCGCCGGGGACGAACAGGACTTCGGGGATGGTGTTCAGGGCGCCGTTTGCGGGGCCGGTGACGCCTGCGGCGATCAGTTCGCTGGTTGTGTTTTTATTGAAGGCCAGACCGTAGGCATAGGCCGTGTAGGCTTTGCGGTAGGAGACGGAGAGCGATTGCAGGGGGACCGTATCGCCTTTGACGACGGCCTGTTCATGGCCGGTCGTGTCCACGACGGTGGCGGTGACGGAATAGCCCTGTGCGGCGCAGATACGGACGGCTTCTGCGGCGAGGGCGGCAGCGGTTTCCCAGTCGAGTTTCTGGCTCGTGACGATATGGGAAGGCGTTTGCGCGCGTGCGGTGGGGCTCAGAAGGGCTGCGATGAGCGCTGCTGCGGGCAGGACGGTTTTTGCGTTGGGGAGCATCAGCCGGTTCTCTCGTTGTGGAACGGGAAGCATGCTGTCTGCGGGGCGTGGGTCGCAATCGGGAATGCGGGGGTGCACGCAATGGTGTTTGCTGGGGGGTGTTGGCTGGGGGTCTCTCCCGGACCGGGGTCCGGGAGAGGGAAACGGGTCTTTTTTAGAACGCGGCCTGGATACGGGCTGCGAAGGAGTTGCCAGAGCGACCGGAAACGTTGGTGGCAGAGGCTACGCTACGAGACGTGACGAAGTGGCTGTAGTCCAGCATGAAGCGAAAATGGCGGTTCGGATACCAGTTCAGGCCGCCGGTATAGACATTCTGCATGCCGCCCCGGACGTAGCTGACGCCGTTCTGGCTCGTGATCCCGGCCGTTGCGGCATTGATGTTGCTGTTCAGGTCCAGGCCGCTGTACTGGGCCACGGCTTCAAGTGCGCCCCAGTGGTTGAGCGCAGGGTTGAATTCCTGATCAGCACCGACACCAGGTGCACCAAAAGCGCCTTCCTTGATGTTATACATACGGGGCTTGCCGAAAATCGTGTAGGCAGCGGCACCATACCAACCCTGGAAGTTGAACGCGGGCAGGTTGGCCTGCGAACGCTGAACGCCAACGTGATAGTATTCACCCTTTACGAGGAGGCGGTCCCAGCGGAACCCGAGTTCCGGACCTGCTGCCCAGACTTGGGCAGCCTTGGTGATTGAGCCCGTTGCTACGAGGCTGGCTTCACCAACGTCAAATTCCGGACGCTGCCCAAAGGACGTCGTGCGGGAGCAGTAATTGGCGTTGGCTCCGGTGTTGCAGGCCAGGCGGAAGGCTGCAATTGCCGATACACCGACGTGAAGATCCACATCCTTGGTTGCGATAGGACGGCCGGCAGCGCGGAGCATTCCGCCCGTCTGGCTGTCGATTGTGGCTCCGCTGCCACCACCGTAATAGGTGGAGCTCATGTCAGAGGCGTTGCGGTGACCCCATTCCTGGCCGGTGAAGTAACCGGCAACCCACCAGCGCTTCTCGTAATGCAGGCCGCCGACCACGAAGCGGGCATCACCCGCTGCGATGTTACGGACCATATCCGTGATGCTGGGGCGTTCCAGCGTCATGAAGTCATTGGAGCTTTCGGCGTCCTCTTCCGTCACGCGGGGCTGGAAATAGCCGACCGTCAGGATGGTGTTGCGGAAGCCGGTGTAGTTCAGGTTGCCTTCATAGAGGCCGACATAGCCGTCGTTATGGTTGGCACCGAAATCAGGCGTGACGGCTGCGACCCAGTTCTTGTAGCGGAACATGAACGGAATACGCAGACGGCGCTGGTTGGTGGTGAAGCTGTTGAAAGCACCACGGGTGTCGTTGCCGCGAGGTCCGGAATTGAAGAAGCCGCCAAAGTCTTCATGATAGGCGAGGCCGATCGAGAGAGCATACGCGCCGTCCGAGGACTGGATCGTCGGGCGACCGCCCGGGAAGCCGACCTTGATGCCGCCGACGCTGACTTCTTCGTCCTGCGCGGTGGCGCGCTGGAAGTCGGCCCAGGAGGAGACGTCTGCGCGGTCTGAGGGCGGACGACCATCATCGGCGCCGGGCTTGGCCGGGCGAACGCTGATCAGAGGCTGTGCGGCCGTACGCGGCTGTCCGATATAGCGTCCACGCTGGGCGTAGGGGTTGTTTTCGGCTTCTTCCCGCTGGTGGGCCAGAACGGCGCGGGCGCGCTTCACTTCTTCAGCATGTTCTTTTTTCATGCTGGTGAGCTGGGCCTGCATGGCCTGGATCTGCCGTTCCATGATCTGCATCTGGTCGGCGGCCCGGGCGTGGCCACAAAGCGGGAGGAGGGAAACCAGGGTCGTTGTGGCCAAAAGGGCCTTGGGGAGAGCCGTGGTCCGACGGAAAGAAAAAGCCATTGCTGCGGTGCGTCCTTCTGGGGAGGGCGTGTGTTCCGCAGTTCAGGTATCTGATTCGCTTTTTGAAATAATGGGAAGGTTTCATGACGGGGGCGTGACAGTTTGATGACACAAAAGGCGAAAAGCCCCGGAAAACAGGGAGTTCCGGATTTCGTATGTCAGTTTTGTTGCGTAAGGGACGGGCGCAGGGGGCGTGCGAAGGGAGGGGTGTGACATTTCGGCACTTGGGGGTGTGCGGAGGCTGTCATGAAACTATCACGCAGGTCCCACTGTTTCTGTATCCGCGCCAGCGTTACTAAGGGGCAGTTTTCACGCCCCATAAGGGATTCCCATGATCAAGAGCAGAGCTCCGCTATTCGGTCTTCTCGTCGCCACGGCCCTTGGCACTGTTGCCATGACCCCGTTCGTGTCGTCGGCGCAGGCTGCGGACATCACTGGCGCAGGATCCAGCTTCGCCGCACCGATCTATGGTGCATGGGGCACGGCTGCCAAGAGCCAGGCTGGTATTTCCGTGAACTACCAGAGCGTGGGGTCCAGCGCCGGTCAGGATCAGGTCATCGCCCGTACGGTTGATTTCGGGGCGTCCGACAAGCCGATGAACGGCGAGCGTCTGGCCAAGGAAAAGCTGTACCAGTTCCCGACCGTCATGAGCGGCATCGTGGTTGTGGCGAACGTGCCGGGTCTGGCTCCGGGCCAGCTCCGTCTCGATGGTCCGACGCTGGCCGCGCTGTATGACGGTGAGATCACGACCTGGGATGACGACCGCATCAAGGCCCTGAACCCGGGTCTGAAGCTGCCGGATACGGATGTGGCTCCGATCCACCGCGCCGATGGTTCTGGCACGAGCTTCGTGTTCACGTCCTATCTGTCGCAGGTTTCTCCGACCTGGAAGCAGAAGCTTGGTGCCGGCACGTCCATCGCCTGGCCGGGCGGTTCGGGTGCACGTGGCAATGATGGCATTGCCGCCATGGTGCGTCAGACCGAGGGTGGCATTGGTTATGTCGAGTATTCCTATGCCGCGCAGAACCACCTGAACATTGCCAGCATGAAGAACCACAGCGGTGCTTTCGTAACGCCGACGCTGGCCAGCTTCACGGAAGCCGCCAAGGCTGCCGACTGGGTTCATGCCGATCATTATGCCGTGAACCTGCTGGACACGGATGGCGCGTCTTCCTGGCCGATCGTGACGGCGACGTTCGTTCTGGTGCCGGTTGATGCGGTGCAGAAGGAGTCCGGCAAGGCCGTTCGTGACTTCTTTACCTGGGGTTTCCAGCATGGCGATGCGGACAATGCCCGCCTTGACTATGTCGGTCTGCCGCAGAGTGTGAAGACGGACATTCTGGCCAACTGGCCGAAGTAAGTCCTGCGTCTGTATCCGTAATGACGGGCCGGCCCTGAATTTCAGGGCTGGTCAGTCAGGATAAAAAGGCGTTGAGTATGGAACGGGCTTCTCCTGTGCGGGAGAGGCCCGTTTTCTGTTTTCCGCTCTGTTTAGTCATGGTGCCTGCGTGTCCGTTACGTCGCTTTCCGAACAGACGTCCCCACAGGGGATGAATGGCCTGACCCGGGTGCTGATCGGTATGGTCTTTATTCTGGGGCCTGTTTCGACGGATATGTATCTTCCGGCGTTTCCGGCGCTGGAGCATGATCTGGGGCATGGGGCGGGATCCGCGCAGCTGACGCTGACGGCGTGGCTGGCAGGGCTGGCGATCGGGCAGTTCACGCTTGGGCCGCTCTGCGACCGGTACGGGCGCAAGCTGCCGCTGATGTGTGGACTTGTGGTGTATGCCCTTGCCTCGGTCGGGCTGGCGCTGACGACCAGTTTTCACATGTTCTGCGCACTGCGCTTTGTGGCGGCTCTGGGAGGTGCGATCAGTTCCGTGGCGCCACGGGCAATGGTGCGCGATGTCGCGACCGGCTCGGCGGGTGTGAAGCTCATGTCGCAACTGATGCTGATTTTTGGTCTGGGGCCTCTGCTGGCGCCGTCGATCGGGAGTTTTCTGCTGGACTGGGGAAGCTGGCGGCTGATTTTCTGGGCGAATGTCGTTTTCGGCGTCGTGATGTTCTTCTGCACGTTGTTTCTGCTGCCCGAGACATTGCCCCTGGACCGGCGTTTTGCGTTGCCGGTCAGCGGGATGGTGGCGCGTTACCGGGATCTGCTGCGCGAGCCACTGTTCTGTTCTGCGGTGATGGTCGTGAGTTTTGCGACCTTCACGATGTTTGCCTATCTGTCGAATGCGCCGGCGCTGTTTGAGAACATTCTGCATTTCTCGCCGCATCTGTTCGCCATTTTCTTCGGGCTGAACGGGATCGGCTTTATCATTGGTTCGCAGGTGAATGCGAAGCTGGCGAACCGTTTCCTGTTCACGCGGGTGATGGAGACAGCGATGCTGGCGGTTCTGCTGTTCTGTGCGCTGGCGGTGGTGGTGTGTCTGAGCGGATTTGCGGGGCCGCAGAATCCGTGGATTTTGTGTGCGCTGATCTGGTGCACGACATTTTCGCTGGGGTTCATCGGACCGAATGCGGGCATTCTGGCGCTGACGCATCATGGGCATCAGGCGGGCGCGGCTTCGGCGCTGATGGGAACGATGAACTGGACGATCGCTGGTCTGGCGGGCGTGATGATGTCGTTTCTGCCGACGCACTGGGTCGGGTCGACATCGGTCGGAATGCTGGTGGGGATCAGCTTCTGCTGGCTGTGCGATCTGTGGCGCCGCCGGCTGGATCCGCAATCCTATCTGTCTGTCCGGCAATAAGAGCCGGAGCGGGACGCCCGGCGCGAGGCCGGGCTTGTCCCGAGAAGACTGTGATCAGCTCTCGGAAACGCGGTCAGCAGCAACCGTAGCGATCATCAGGGCGCCGATCATCGGAACGAAGGCAACCATCGAGAACTGTGCGAGAAGGCTGGTGGGAAGGCCGATCAGGTGGATCAGGGTCATGGACGTCATCTGGAAAATCTCCGTGTGGTTCTGTGTGCCGTTTTGCGGCGTGCAGCGGGAGAAACTCCAGAATCGGTGTCAGAAGCAACAAATACAGATGCAGGGTCAGACCTGCATTTCCTGCATAAATGCTTTTTAAACTTTCGCCTTCTTTGCGGAGGGAGTGATTTTGTTACGAATTCGCGATTATTTCAGCGCGAATAAAGTGATGCGAGATCCGGGGTGTTGCCCGGATTTCTTTCGGGAAACAGTACCATTCCCGGTGGTTTTTGAAATAAAATTGCGTGACGGCTTATTCCGCGTCGAGGCTCAGATCGCTGTCGTGGCGCAGTCCGTGCCAGCTCAGGAGGGTGTCGGCGAGGAAGAACATGAGCGATCCGACGGTGCAGGCGAGAGCTATGCCAAAAAACGCCAGCAGCCATGCCGAGGTCGAAGCATCGCGAAGGGAGCCTACAAACAGCGCCATGGCCGCGCCGCAGGTGGAGGCGCCGCCGATCCCGTTCAGGAGAATCGCGGCGTCCAGAACGAAGACCCGACGGTGCAGGCGGGCCTGCTGGTTGCGCAGGCGGGCGGGCGTGTCGATGGGATCGACGGGGGTATCGTCCGTTTTCGGGGTACCGAGTTTCTTGCGGACGTCTTCAAGGTGGTCCGTGACGCGGGCCAGACGGGTGTTGAAGACGTTGATGAGGGTGCCGATGCCGGAGAGCATGAAAACGGGCGTGAGCGCGACCTGGATCAGGTGGGCGGCGCTGTCGACAGGATCGGGATCGTAGGAAATCGGAAAAGGCATGATGTCTTATACTGCATGATGCGTTTGCGAAAAGACCGGCGTGTTCTGAAAGGGCCGCTTTGGAAACGCCGCCTCTGGAACAGGAAGGGGAAGATGGGGTAGGGAAGGGCAGCCATTGCCAGAGGTGTTCCGGCCCTGATGTTCAACCTGCTTCGCCTGTCGTGTCGTTCTGCCCTGTTCTGTGTGGGGATCGGGCTGTCTGCGGGTTTCGCACAGGCGCAGGGTGTGGCCGGGGGGGGCGCGCACTGCACCGGGCTTGCGCTTCAGGCCGAGTTTGCGTGCCGGAGCTGGACCGAGGTGGCGCAGGATGTGAAGACGGGGACTGATACCGTCATTATCCCTGTCGGCGGGACCGAGCAGAGCGGGCCTTATATTGCGGTCGGCAAGCATAATGTGCGGGCTGAGGTTCTGGCGGATACGATTGCGGTTCAGGCCGGGCATACGCTGGTGGCGCCTGTTGTGGCCTATGTGCCGGAGGGCTCGACGAGCCCGCGCACGTCTCACATGAAGTTTCCGGGCACGATTTCCGTGCCGCCTGCCGTGTTCGAAGGGCTGCTCAAGGGCGCTGCGGAGAGTTTCCGCGTTCAGGGTTTCCGGCGCATCGTGCTTCTGGGCGATCATGGTGGGTACCAGTCTTTCATGGCGCAGGTGGCGCAGGAACTGAACCGGGCCTGGAAGGGTCAGGCCGCCGTGCTTTATGTGCGCGATTATTATGAAGTCGTGCCCCATCACTATGCCGATGCCCTGCGTGCGCAGGGTTATGGCGCGGAAGTGGGGCTTCATGCGGAGCTGAGCGATACGTCGCTGATGCTGGCGGTTGATCCGTCGCTTGTGCGTCAGGATGCGTTGCGCAAGGCTTCGAAACCGGGTGTGGCCGAGGGCGTCTATGGTGGCGATCCGCGGCGGGCATCGGCCGAACTCGGCAGGATCGGCACGGACATGCAGATCCGGACCGCGGTTGCGGCAATCCAGTCTTTTCAAAGGAGCCATCCATGACATTCAAGACTCCTCTTCTGGTGGCGATGACGCTGCTGGGAGCTGCCGCGGCCCATGCGCAGGAATATTCCCCGAGTGCGCCGATGGTGCCGGTTCCGGCCGATGCGTCCGCGCCGGTCGCGGCTTCGGCCCCCGTTGCGGCGTCCGGCATCCAGACGATTCCGGGTATGCCGCCGGTGATTGATCCGAAGAACATCTACAGCGAGACGACCCCGTCCCATATTTCGCCGGCGATCGCGCAGGACCCGGCGCGCGTTTATGTGCCAAACCTGCGCGGGGACAGCGTTTCCGTTATTGATCCGGCGTCTTTTCAGGTTGTGGACACGTTCCCGGTCGGGCATTCGCCGCAGCATGTGGTGCCGTCCTGGGATCTGCGGACGCTGTGGGTGACGAATAACAGCGAAGGCCGTCCGGACGGGTCGCTCACGCCGATCAATCCGGCGACGGCCAAGCCGGGCCCGTCCATTGCCGTGGATGATCCGTACAACATGTATTTCACGCCGGACGGGAAATACGCGATTACGGTGGCCGAGGCGCACAAGCGTCTGGACTTCCGCGATCCGCACACGATGGAGCTGAAGGGCTCGGTTGAGACGCCGGAATGCAAGGGCGTCAATCACGCCGATTTCTCCATTGATGGGAAATACGCGATCTTCACCTGCGAGTTCGGCGGTTATGTCGCCAAGGTCGATACGGTGAACCTGAAGATGATCGGGATGCTGAAGCTGTCCAAAGGCGGGATGCCGCAGGACATTCTGACGGCGCCGGATGGTCACAAGTTCTATGTCGCGGACATGATGGCGGATGGTGTGTTCGTTGTGGATGGGGATTCCTTCAAGGAAACCGGCTTCATCCCGACGGGTATCGGCACGCATGGCCTGTATCCGAGCCGTGATGGCAAGGTGATGTATGTCGCCAATCGCGGATCACATCGCATTCATGGTCCGAAACACGGGCCGGGTGGCGTGTCGATCATCGATTTTGCGACGGACAAGGTCATCAAGACCTGGATGATCCCCGGTGGCGGCAGCCCGGACATGGGCAATGTCAGCGCGGACGGCAAGCTGCTCTGGCTGTCGGGCCGGTTCGACGATGTGGTCTATGCGATCGATACCGATACGGGTGCGATGCGCAAGATCCCGGTCGGCGCGGAGCCGCATGGCCTGACGGTCTGGCCGCAGCCGGGACGCTACAGCGTCGGCCATACGGGGATTTTGCGGTAAGGTTTGAAAAGGGGGAGCGGTCTGCTCCCCCTTTTTTTGTCAGGCGTAGATCCTGATGGTCTCGATGTAATAGGCCATTCCGCGGAGTTCGCGCTTGGTCAGGGTGACGGACAGTGTTTTGCCGGGTGTCGGGCGGCGATCCTGCTCCGTGATGACGATGCCGACGCCTTCGGGAAAATCCTGCTCGAAGCTCTCGCGCATGCCGTCAGGTGCTTCGGCACGCCATGCGTCGATTGAATTCCCATTGCTCTGAAGCGTCTGGAGGATGGCACGCTCTGCGTCTTCCTTTGTGTGGAAGAAAGAAACAGACCGGAGTTTTTCGTAGGTAAATCGCTCTTCGATGTCGGCGTCTGTCAGGGCGATATGCCGCTCCATAACGTAGCCTCCGAGCTGGCGGTCTGAAGTGTCCGGCCAGGGAGGAGGTCCGATTTCGAGGCTCTTTAACAGGGCTGTCCAGAAATCGCGGAGGCTGGGAAACGGGGCCGAATGTTCCGGGAGCCAGGTAGTCTGGTCATTGAACCGGGCGACCGGATCGAAAGCGATCAGAGCCCGGGTGACCCGGGCCAGATCGGTATCGTTGCAGGCCAGCAGGGTTCCGAGTTCGCGGATGGCGGCGGCCCGGGTGAGGAAAGTCCGGGTCTCCGTCACGTCCTGAATAACGTCCATCAGGGTTTCGCCGAATGTGTCGACATCCTCCCCGAACGGACCGGCGCCGTAGCTGGCCAGTTGTGGAAAGAGGCGGCGACATTCCCGATCCGGCAGGTCTGATGGGATGGTCATTCTTATTGGCTCGGGGATTTTCTGGTGAACATGCGGTCGATTGCGGGGCCGATGAAATAGCCGATGATTCCGGTGATCAGGACGGAGGGCCAGGCCCAGCCGGCGTAATCCTTGAAGAAATCCTGATTTTCCAGATAGGTCATCACGGCGATGTCGATCAGGACGAGGGTCCACAATGTCGTGGACAGGAAGGGCTGCAGCCAGGCGTGGCGGATTGTGCGGGTCATGGGTGTCTCTCCGGCTTACGAGATCGAGACGTGGAAGACGAAGATCATCCCGCAGATGAAGGCGCCGAACAGCGGCAGCCAGCAGGTGTGCAGGTGGTTGTGGTTGTCCATGTAAGAGTAGGCCAGCGCAAGTGCGACATAGACATGCGCGAAGACGAGGCCAAGGACCATGCCGATGAAGCGCTTTTTCAGAACCTGCTCTTCCTGACGGTTCTTTTCGGCGAGAGCGGCGGGATCGGGCCGGTCCATGGGGGTTTCGGAGGCGGCCGTGAGGGGCGTCTGATCGGGGGCTGACGGCTCTGGTGAGACCAGGACAAGAGACATCGCTGGATTCCTTGGCATGATCCTCGCCGATCGGCGGGCGATGCGGGGCCGCGGGAGGATCGGGCCGGGAAATCGTCTGCGGGGAACCGGGAGGAGGGTTCTCGATAATGTGGGGGCAGAATGAGCCTGTCCGCACGGCAATGCAAGACTTTATTTAAATGATTAAGAATTGAGGTGTCCGGTCGTGGAAAACCGGCTCCCGGGTCAGGAGCCGGTTCCGGATCAGGTCTGGTTGGGGGCGTCGTTGGCCGGGATGGGCAGCGGGGCGTCCGTGGTGATGCGCATGGCGTTGCCGGGGGGCGTCGTGAAGTAGGACGTGCCGGTGTAGAACTTGATGCTGGCGGCGGCGAGCTGGTTGGTGATGCGGCGGTAGAACTCGCGCTTGACCTTCCATTTCATCATCGGTGCCGTGCGGAAGCTGCCGAGGAGGGTGGCGCCGCCGCTGTCGCTGTTATCCACGCCCAGATCGTTATAGTCCGACAGGATCATGGGGCCGAAGACGGCGTCGTCTCGCATGTCCTTGAGGGTTTTTGTCATGATGGCTGTCACGCGCGGCAGGTCTTCGGACAGGTCGAGCTGCTGTTTGACGATGACCTGGTTGTAGCCGCGGGCGGTGTTGGCGATGGAGGAGACGGACGAGAACGGGATGATGTGAAGGTCGCCGTTGATGTCGCGGACCTTCACAGTGCGGATCGAGAGGTTTTCCACCGTTCCCGAAACGCCGCCGGTCGTGACCCAGTCACCGACCTGGATGGCATCTTCGACGAGCATGAAGAAGCCCGTGATGAAGTCCTTGACCAGGCTCTGCGAACCGAAGGCGATGGCGGCACCCATGATGCCTGCACCGGTGAGCAGCGGGGTGACGTTGATGCCGATCTGCGAGAGGGTCGTGACTGCGACGATGATGATGATGATGGCCAGCAGGACGGTGCGGATGATGGGCAGGACCGTGCGGAGGCGGGTGGCGCGGGAGAGCTGGTCCGAAGTTTCGAAACGGGTGAGCTGCTGGCTGAGGAAGGCGTTGATGATTTCCCAGATCGTGACCGCGATGCTCAGGGCGACGAGCATGGTCAGGACGGCGTCGAGCAGGTGGCGGCCGACGGCGTTTTTCATGAAGAAGCCGAACGTGGGCAGGCCCCAAGCTTCGGTCATGGCGATCAGGGTCAGGAAGAGAATGGCGCCGGTCAGGATGCGGCGGGCGAAGGGGTAATAGCGGTCGGCGCGTTTCTGGATGTCGGGGAAGCGTTCGGTCAGGACGGGATTGATGCGGAAGAAGCGGTCCTGAAGGCCGTAAGCGAGCACGGCGATCAGGCGGGAGGCGACGAGAATGCCGATCGTGATGCCGGTGGTGTCGAGAATCCAGCGATAGCCACCCGGAAGATGGGCGGCCCAGACGATCCAGAGGGAGGCATCGAGGAACATGGCCGGGACCCACCACAGGCGCGTGATGGCGACAATGAAGGTCCACATCGCGGTGTCGGGGACGGCGCGCGGCTGAAGCGCGCTGCTGACGAGGTGTCGGACTCGCCAGATGAAGACGGCGATCAGAATATGTTCGATCAGGATTATGCCGCGGATCATCGCATCCGTGCCGCGGGGCGAGAGATTGAACTGGCTGCCCAGTGTGGACAGGCAGAAGACGATGGCGGGGGCTGCGACCAGCACGTTCCACCAGCGGGTCAGCAGGAAGGCTGTGGCGTCCGTGGCGGGCAGGAGGCGGATCGTGGGGGAGCGGGGCGCGAATCCGGTTTCGACGAAAAGATAGAGAATCCGGGCGGCGGCGTAGCAGTTGGCGAGCGTCATGATGACGTTGTCGGTCTTGGTGCTCCAGGGGAGGACAAGAACGGCCAGATAGGCGACGGCCAGAAAGACGAGAACCGGGATGGCCTTCAGGGCGAAATGCCCCAGCGCGTAAGGGACGCGGGACAGGAAGCGCAGGGTTTCGACCTGACGCCGCTGGTCGGCGGCGCGGGTTTCGCTGGAGCCGTCGACGATGGGGTCATGGGCGGCGGCGTCTTCGTCCGCGAGGGTGTTGCGCTGCTCCCGGTTTTCGGCGTTCTGGGTCAGCTGGACCAGCGGCTTGTGCAGGCTCAGGGCGACAATCCGCTCCAGGGCCACGCCACAGAGCATGACCACGAGGCCGCCTGCGAAGGCGTGAAGGATTGTGGTGCGGGTATCGGCTGAAGCGAGGGTCGTGTGGGCCCAGTGACCGACAATGCCGAGGTCGCTGAACAGGCCGAGGAAGTTGTGCAGATAGCCCAGCGCCTGCAGGCGGATGCTGCTCAGGCCGGTGTGGATGTCGGGTGGGACGTCGGCGACGGTTTTGGCGGGGGCGGCTTTCGCAGGGGCTGCGGCAGGAGCTGCTGCGGGAGCTGCGACCGGCAGGCCGCGGGCCATCAGGTCAAGGGTGTGGGTGAAGGCGTCCCGTTCCTTGGGATTGTTCAGGACGTTGAGGAGTTGCTGCGCTTCCTGCTGGCTGAGGGGATGGGCGCTGTCGGCGGCTTTTGCCGGCAGGAGGGGCGTCAGAAGGCCGAGGAGCAGAAAGAGGCAGAGGCCGAGGACGGCGCGTCCGGTTCGCGGGTGGGGTGAGGCGGACGGCTCGGGACGGGGGATCGACGGCATCGCTCTGTTGGGTCCTTGATGTTACGCGGGGATGTTACGCGGTGGAATTACGGTGTCTGGGGCGGGATGTGAGGCCTGCGCCGGGTGGTCCGCCGAGGGCGGTTGTTGTGTGCGAACATGGCACAGGGTGGCAGCCCTGTCCTACCCTCTTCCTGCGGGTGTTTTATTCGGACAGGGGCATGTCGTCGGGCATCAGCCGGTCGAGGGCCTCGGCGTTTCTGATGGCCCAGTGATAGAGAAGCTCCACGGGTTCCACGAAGGTCTGACCCAGATCCGTCAGGCTGTAATCGACATGGGGTGGCATGATCTGCCGGACGTTGCGGCGGATGAGGCCCTGCGTTTCGAGCTCGCGCAGGGTCTGGGTCATCATTTTTTTCGACAGGCCGGGGATGCTGCGCTGGAGCTTTCCGGGACGTGCCGTGCCGCCCAGAAGATGCAGCGTGTGCAGGATCATGGTGGTCCATTTTCCGCTGAAAAGCCTCAGGATCCGGCGGGGCGCGCAGTCTTCGGCAAAAGGCGCCTGACGGTAGTGTTCGGGCAGCGGCGGGGTCATGGAGTGGGCACCTTCTGGTCACCAGGGCACGAAAAGGTGCCGTCTGGCGGAAATGCGGATGGTCTTCCAGATGTGGAGCAGACCCTGTTTTCTGCAAAGGAAAAATCCCATGACATCTTCTGTTCCTGCCATGGTGCCGTCTGGAGTAGCACTGGCCCGGACCGCGCTGGTCGTCGGGGCGACCGGTATTGTTGGCCAGAACATTGTGGCGCGTCTCGTGGCCGAAGGCTGGACCGTGCATGGTCTGGCGCGGAGGCCGCGTCATGACATGGCGGGCGTGCTGCCGGTTGAGGCCGATCTTCTGGATCTGCCAGCGCTGACCCATGCGCTGCGGGATCTGCGGCCGAGCCATGTGTTTTTCTGCTCCTGGCTGCGTCAGGAGACGGAAGAAGAGAACTGCCGCGTCAATTCCGCGATGATCCGCAATGTGTTCGCCGCTCTGCCGGAGCCGGGACTTCTGGCTCATGCGGCGCTGACGACGGGCATGAAGCATTATCTTGGTCCGTTCGAATCCTATGCGTCCGGCGAGCCGCCGGTGACGCCGTTCCGCGAAGACGCACCCCGGCTGGATCTGCCGAATTTCTATTACGATCAGGAAGACGCGCTTTATGAAGCCGCCGCACGACACGGGTTTTCGTGGAGTGTGCATCGTCCGCATACGGTGATCGGCTATGCGGTTGGCAATGCGATGAACATGGGCAGCACGCTTGCGGTCTATGCGACGATCTGCCGCGAGACCGGGCGGCCTTTCGTTTTTCCGGGATCTCCCGTGCAGTGGAACGCCCTGACGGATCTGACCGATGCGCGGCAACTGGCGCGGCAGCTTTTCTGGGCCTCGACCGAGGCGGGGGGACGCAATCAGGCGTTCAATATCGTGAACGGGGATGTGTTCCGCTGGAAATGGCTCTGGCCGCGTCTGGCGGAATGGTTCGGAATCGAGGCTGCGCCGTATCCCGGCCATGCGACGTCCCTCGAAGAGACGCTTGCGGGGGATGCGGCGCTCTGGGAACGGATTGCCGCAGAATACGGGCTTGCGGAAAGCCGGATCGAACGGCTGGCTTCGGCCTGGCATACGGATGCCGATCTGGGGCGGCCGGTCGAATGTGTGACGGATATCAGCAAAAGCCGCCTCGCAGGCTTTGCGGGATATCAGTACACGCCGGACTCTTTCACCGATCTGTTCACGAGGCTGCGGGCTGAGAAGCTGATCCCGTAACACGGGGTTTGCAGGGCCTTTCGGTTTCACAACCGGAAGGGTCCTGCTTTTCGTTTCAGTCAGTGATATGGTGAAGGCTGTCTTCTGAAAACGTGGAATGAGCCTGTCTTGCATCGAATGTTCAGCATGTCGGCCCTGCTCCTGGCAGGGGTTCTGGGTCTGGGATCCGTGTCCGCGCGGGCGGCGGAAAGCGCGCCGGTTGCGTCCGCGAACGATACCGCGACGCTTGTCACGGATCGCGATGCGGTCGGGCCGGACCAGCATCTTCGGGTCGGGCTCCGGCTTCAGCTCAAGCCGGGCTGGCATACGTACTGGATCAATCCGGGCGATGCCGGGGACACGCCGACGCTGGATGTGACGGCGGACGGGGATGCGACGGGCAAGGGCGGTCCGATCCACTGGCCGGTGCCGGTGCGGATCAGTGAGGGCGGCCTCATGTCCTATGCCTATGTCAATGAGGTGACGCTGCCCGAGGAGCTGGTTCTCAAGGGTTCCGGCGGGACAACGCTGCATGCCCATGCGGAATGGCTTGTCTGTGCGCAGGTCTGCATTCCGGAGAGCGGTGATTTCACACTGACGCTGCCGGCTTCGACCGGTGATGTGTCGGAAGGCGGGGCGCAGGCGGACCTGTTCCGCAAGGCGGAAGCTGCAACGCCGGTGGCGTCGCCGTTTGCGGCCAGCGTGTCGGCGGCCAATGGTTCTGCGGGCGGCGTGCTGACCCTTTCGGGCAAGGGGCTGTCTGCGGCGTCCGTGTCGCAGGCGTGGTTCCTGCCGCAGGATGGGGGCGTGATTGATCAGGTCGCGGAACAGCCGCTGCATGTCTCTGATGGCCAGCTGACGCTCGGGCTGAAATTCCTGAAAGCGGCGCATCGGGACAAGCCGCTTGTGGGCGTGGTCGTGCTCAAGGATACGGCGGGGCAGGAAAGCCCGTTGCAGATCGAGGCGCGGCCGGTTGGGGGGGCTGCTGCTGCGGCTCCTGTGCAGGCGGATGCGGCACCGGCTTCTGATGTGCCGACGGGCGCGGGTTGGCTGCGGGTTCTGCTCTTTGCGTTTGTGGGCGGGCTGATCCTGAACCTGATGCCGTGTGTGTTTCCGGTTCTGGCGATGAAGGCGCTGTCTCTGGCGAAGATGGGCGGTGCCGGACGGGGGGCGCAGCTTCAGAGCGCACTGTTCTACACGCTGGGCGTGACGGGAGCGTTCGCGGCGCTGGGCATTGTCATGATCGGGCTGCGTCTGGCCGGGTCTGCGGCGGGATGGGGCTTTCAGTTCCAGTCGCCGGGATTTGTGGTGGGCGTGTGCTGGCTGCTGTTCCTGATGGGGCTGAACCTGCTTGGTGTGTTTGAAGTCAGCGCCGGGCGTCTGGGTCAGGTGCAGACGGGCGGCGGTCGGAGCGGGGACATGATGACGGGCCTGCTGGCGGTTATTGTGGCGACGCCCTGCACGGCGCCGTTCATGGGCGTTGCCATTGCCGGGGCTCTGGGTGGGCCGCCGGTGATGGGGGTTCTGGTGTTCCTGTCGATGGGGCTTGGGCTGGCATTTCCGTATATTCTCGTGGCCGGTGTTCCGGGTGTGGCATCGCGGATGCCGAAGCCGGGGGCCTGGATGGGTATTCTCAAGCAGGTTCTGGCGTTTCCGCTGTTTGCGACCTGCGTATGGCTGCTCTGGGTGGCGGCAATTCAGCGGGGCGTGACGTTTGTGGCGCTGACGGCCGGGGGCGTTGTGCTTCTGGGGTTTGCGGGCTGGATTTATGGTGTTGGGCAGCGTCGGTCCATGCTGGAGGGCGGCCGTGGGACGGTGGCGTTCTGCCGGATCGTGGCTGTGCTGTGTGTTGTGGTTTGTGGGGCCGCGCTGGCGCAGGGGCTGCGGGCCGCGCCTGCTCCTGTGGTTACGGGCGCTTCGGAGGCCGGGATCGAGCCGTTCTCGGAGGCGCGTCTGGCCGAGCTTCGGGCGCAGGGCAAGCCGGTGTTCATCGACATGACGGCGTCATGGTGCATCACCTGCATGGTCAATGAGCGTGTGGCGCTGGATGTGCCATCCGTTCAGCAGGCGTTCCGGGACCGAAAGATCGTGTTCCTCAAGGGGGACTGGACGAACCGCAATGCGGCGATCGGTGCGTTCCTCAAGGCGCATGGGCGCGATGGTGTGCCGTTCTATATCTATTATGCGCCGCATCAGGATGGCGTTGTGCTGCCGCAGATCCTGACGCCGGGCATCGTGCTCTCGACGATCGGGAAATGATGTCAGGGCAATGAGACAGGCTCGGGAGGAATGGTCATGAAGACATGGGTGTTTCTTCCGGGACTGTTTCTGACTGCGCTGATGCCTGTCCTTGGTGTGGCGCAGATTCCCCCGACAAATCCGTTCAATGCCGTGAAGATCCTGCCGGGAAACCTGTTCGGGACGCAGGGCGCGGCAGGTTCGGGGACGGGCGAAGAAATTCGCGTTATGGGACATCGCCGGGCTCCGCCGGTTTTTTTTCGCCTCCCCGATCGTGACCCGCTACTTTGAAGACGGTCATACGGAGAGCCGGGTCACCCTTTGGAAGGGTATGACGGCTCATCTGAAATTTGGGCGGGATCTGGATCATGATCCCGTCACAGGCACCAATACGTCGCGGTTTGGCGAGGCCTATGCCACGTCCTCGCCGTTGTGGCCGCGATAGGGCTTAGCGCCCCGTGTTGCGCGGGTCGTCCTGCGGGTTGACGTAGGCCATGCTGAACGGCCCCGTTCCTGAAACCTGAAGCACGGCGCCCTGGCTTCCCGCCTTGATGGCATGGGGTACGTTGACCGGCAGATGGACAAAGCCACCCGGTCCGAGCGCGCGCCGCTGCGTCGTGGCGATGTTCTGTCCTACGAAATGCTGGATGTTGCCGCTGATGACGGTCAGCATTTCGTCCAGATTATGGGTGTGGGGAGGGATGAACGATCCGGCGGGCATCATGACCCGCAGCGTAAAGGGGCCGGGTTTTGTGGTGTCACCGGTCAGGATGGCGATTTTCGTTCCGTGCGGGAACATGGGGGGCGCGGGCTGCCAGGTGACGGCATCCGAACCCTCAATGATCGTTACGCCGGGGTTGTCCTGCGGGGTTTCGGTCGGGATGGGGGCGGCGTGAGCGACCGAAAAGAGCGTAAGCGCTGCGCCGAGAAGCAGGGCCGAACTGGCGGACTGTTTTCTGGAAATCATGCCAAAGGGCATTGGGGGTCTCCTCCGTTCCACAGGGATGTGGGGCCGTGTTGCGGGAACGCAGCGGAGGAGACGTGGTTTTGGGACGAGGCGCGTGCCCCGTCCCTTCCCGTCAGAAGGCGGTGGAGACCGTTCCGGTCATGGTGAAGCGCGGGGAGACCATGAAGGAGTTTCCGTAGCCGGTATAGGGCGCCAGATTGCCGCTGTGGACCGTGCTGGGGTCCCGGGCGCTGTAGACCGCGCCCATGGCGCCGGTGCGGACGATGGAGCCGGTGAGGTTGGTGAAGTTCAGGCGGAAGGTCGGGGACTGCGCGAACATGAAGGGCTTGAAGTGATAGCCCATCGAGAGCGTGTCGGTGACGTAGCCCGGAATGCGCTGGTCGCCCGCGATGCTGACGGATTGCGGGCCGGTATAGTGGACCGAGCCATTCGCGAAGAAGCCCTTGTAGGTGTAGGTCAGCCCGAAATTCGCGATGACATGCGGGGCCATGACGGCCTGCGTGCCCTTGGAGTGCAGCATCGTGTTCAGATACGGATCGAAGACGTTGCTGTCCTGTGAGGCGTGCAGGTATTCGACGGAGGCGTAGGGGCTGAAGCCGTGGATCGGGCGTGCAGCGACCATGACGTCGAAGCCGCGCATCTGCTGGCTGCCGATATTGAACGGCTTGTAGCTGTTCATGCCCACATACTGGTCCACGATGCGGTTCGTGACGTTGTAGTTGAAGAACGCAACGTCCGCGATGATGTGGTCGTCGTGGTAGCGGTAGCCGAGTTCTTCCTTGATGGAATACTGGTTCTTGGGGATCGCGACGCTGGTGTAGAGCCAGCCGAGGTCGACTGCGCTGGGCTGGCGGTAGTCGCCTTCCACGTTCAGGTAGACCTGGCTGTGGTTATCAATGCGGTAGCCGATCGAAAGCTGCGGCAACGGTGCTGTGCGGTTCGCTTCCTGACGGCCGTAATAGTCCTTGTTCCAGATGTTCGTCATGACGAACTTGAACCCGGCGTCCACCGTCAGGTGGTCATTGAAATACTTGGCCGTGTCATGCACGAACAGGGACTGGATTTCGTAACCGGCCGTCTGTTTGTCGCCGGCGGAAATCTGGTACGCGGCCCAGTTGGGGCTTGGTGCGTTGCCGTCCGCCATCTGGTAGCTGGTGGGGTAGGACTGGATCGTCTGGGTGTTTTCATACCAGTAGCCGACCGAGAACGTGTTGTGGCGGTCGATTTCCCAGTTGAGTTTCGCGACCGTACCGACCGAGCGGTATTCGTTCTGCAGGAAGTAGTTCGTCAGGCCGCGCGTGGCACCGGTGGCATCGGTCGTGGTGCCGCCCGGAGACGCGTCCCAGCCCTGTCCGAAGCTGAAATAGGGGTGGATGTCGAGCGACAGGCGTGAGGGCAGCGCGATATGGACCGGAGCCGAGATGAAGATCTGGTTCCAGTGATCGTTGTTGTTGCCCCAGTAGTTGTTGCTCTTGCGATCGTCCGTGCGACCGTAGCCCTGTCCGGTGTGCTTGTAGCGGAAGAACTGGTCAGAGGTGGGGTAGTTGTCGATGATGAAGTCGGCGGAGTTCCAGGACAGGAAGAACTTGGCGTTGGAGCCGTTATGCCAGTCTTTCTGGAGGCCGAAATCAATGTGTTTGCGCTGGTTGGTTCCGGCACCCATCCATGAGCGGGCATGGGTGTTGGAAAACGAGAAATAGCCGCGTACGCCGCTATGGCCGATTTCGCCGGATTCGAGGCGCAGGAACTCGCGCGAGAGGTTGTTGGTGCCGTAAGAGAAGTCGATCAGGCCGCCGCGCTTTTGCGAAGGGGTGCGTGTTTCCTCGTTCATGACGCCACCGGCGGCGGACATGACGGGCAGATCCGTCGCCGAGGAGCCGGGCGTGACGCTGACGCTCTCGACATTTTCGGAATCGACGTTTTCGCTCAGATATTTTGCCGCCGCTGCCGGGGCGCCGTCCACCAGAAGGCCCATGTCGAGATCCGTCAGGCCGCGGGACTGGATCTGTCCGCCTTCCATGCCTGACGAATCCGGCGTCGTGACATTGAGGCTCGGCAGGTTCTGGATCAGGTCGAGCGCCGTGCTGGTCGGCGCGCGCATGTCGATGAATTCCTTGGTGACGGTCTGCACCGCATGGGGGGCGGTTTCGACGCGCATCATACCACCACCGCCGTTCAGGGCGCGGCGCGAGGACGTGACGGAGACCGTTTCGGCAGCCGAGGCATCAAGGGCGTGGGCGCGGGGCGCTGCGGTTGCACGCGAGGGTGTCCGGGCCGTTTTTGGAGTATTGCGGCTGGAGGTCTGATGGCGCGGCGTGTGGTGTTTCGAGGGCTGTGCGGCGCGGGCTGGCGTTGCGAAGGCGGCGAGCACGCTGCCGGCAAGGCAGGTGACCGCAAGGAGCTGACGTCTGTAGCCCAGTGAGCCAGAGCGTGATCCGGAGCCGCGGGACTGATGGTTGTCTTTCATGCTGCCGGGCTCCTGGTCTGTTGGAAAGAAAGGTTCACTTTGGAAACGGTATTTATTCGAAACGTGGATGTAAAACGGATGGCCTATCTCCATCAAAGATAAAATGCAGACCGGGGCATTGCCGTTTTTAGGTTGGTGCAAAAATGTGACAGTCTATGTCTCCCGTATGACGCGGTTTTTCGGGGCTGGAAATCAGGACGCGGGGTGGGGCTGTGTGGCGGGGGAGAGGAACTCTTTTTCGAGTTCGGAAATCACCAGTCGGGCGGCGCCGGAAAGCTGCCGGGAATGGTCCACGCACAGCGCGAGCGTCAGAGGCGCGAGATCGTGGTTGGAAATCGGGATGAAGGCCAGTTCACCGCGCGTGACCTCTTCCATGACGTCGAGCGCGCTGAGGATGCCGAGGCCGATGCCTTCCCGGACCAGAGACTTGATCATCTGGATATTGTCGGAGGATGCGGCGGCGTGAATGTCGAGATTGCTGTCGATCTGAAGAATTTCGATCTGGCGGTGCAGGGCGAGCGGGGGCTCGGGCATGATCATGGGATAATTCATCGCCAGACTGAAACGGGCGTTTTTGCGTTCGGCGACGGGATGGTTCGGCAGGCAGACGAAGCCGAGCGGAAAGTCCTTGTGCGCGCGGACCAGAAGGCCGCGGGCATGGGTCGGGTTAAGCAGCAGAGCGAGATCGACCGAACCGCCGATCAGGGTGTCCTGGATGCGGCTGTTGTCGAGAACATGGGTGCAGATGGTAATGCCGGGATGGGTCGTGCGCATGGCGCGGAGAAGGCGGGGAAGGAAGCCACGGGTCAGGGCGTCGGGGACCGCGATATCCACCTGTCCCCGGCGCAGGCCGCGCATATCCTCGATCTGGACGCACATATTGGTCAGGTCCCGCGACCACTGTTTGCCGTGCGCATAAAGCAGTTCGCCGGTTGCCGTCAGGCGCAGGCCGGTGGGCAGACGCTCGAACAGCGGCGTGCCGAGGGATTCCTCGCCCTGAAGGATCTGCCGGTCGATGGCGGAGGCGGCGATGCGCAGATGTTCGGAGGCGCGGCGGATGGAGCCGTGCTGGGCGACGGCGAGGAAGTAGCGCAGGAAGCGTGAGAAGACAGGCATGGAAGAACTGCTCTCTTTTTGCGAACGGGAGGAGCGTTTTTATGGAGTATACGACCTTGAGGCGGTGTGAAACTATCCCGGCCGACAGGTGACCTGTCGCTTTTGTTGCGGAAAGACACTCCGGCACCCACCGGAGACTGCCCTGTCCGTGCCGGTTCTTTGGGGTTTGACCACATGACATCCACCGTTTCTCCCGTCGATGCTCCGGCTATGGAGGCTTTGGCTGCCCTTTCGGGGCGTGTGCGGGAGGATCTGGCGAAAATCCGTTATGCGACGGGCAACTGGAGCCTGACGCAGGACCGGGACGGGGAAGCGGTTCTGGATGTGGCGATCATCGGTGCGGGGCAGGGGGGCATCACGTCATGCTTCGGGCTGCGGCGGCAGGGTGTGACCAATGTGCAGGTCTTTGAAAAAGCGGCGAAAGGCGGCGAAGGTCCGTGGGTGACGTTTGCACGCATGATCACGCTGCGCACGCCCCGGCATGTCACCGGGCCGGATCTGGGCATTCCCAGCCTTACGCCCCAATCCTGGTTCGAGGCGCGGTATGGCGCGAAGGCCTGGGAAGATCTGGACAAGATTTCCCGCCATGACTGGCAGGCCTATCTGGACTGGGTGCGGCAGACGCTCGACATTCCGGTCGTGAACGATCAGGAACTCGTGCATGTCGGCTGGGACGAGGGGCTGCTGCGGCTGACGTTCCGCAATGCGGCCGGTCAGGAGACGGTGCGTCTGGCGCGGCGGATGGTTCTGGCGACGGGCATTGAAGGCGGGGGGACGTGGCATGTGCCGTCCTTCATTTCCGAGACGCTGCCGAAATCCGTTTATGCGCACACGCATGAAGACATTGATTTTGAAGCCCTGAAGGGCAAGCGGATTGGTGTTCTGGGGGCCGGGGCCTCCGCGTTCGACAATGCGGCGACGGCGCTGGAAAAGGGCGCGGGTCGGGTGGATCTGTGCCTGCGTCGGGCAAAGATCCCGGCCATCAATCCGTATCGCTGGATGGAAAACGCGGGCTTTCTGGCGCATTTCTCGGAACTGCCGGACCTGACGCGCTGGCGTTTCATGCGGCAGATTTACAGCCTGAACCAGCCACCGCCGCAGGACACGTTCTGGCGCTGCCGCCGTCATGAAAACTTCGCCTTCCATCCCGGAACGCCCTGGACGGCAACGCGGATGGATGGCGACGAGATCGTGGTGACGACGCCGCAGGGCGAGATGCGCTTCGATTTCCTGATTATCGGGACAGGGTTCACGATCGACCTGTCGCAGCGTCCGGAAACGCGGGATTTTGCGTCTTCGGTTCTGTTGTGGCGCGATCATTTCACGCCGCCCGCCGGGGAAGACAGTGCGCTTCTGGGGAGCCATCCTTACCTGGGTGCGCGGTTCCAGTTCCTGCCGAAGGAGGCGTCTGATCCCAAAGCGCCGATGCTGGCGGCGATCTACAATTTCACGTTCGGGGCCATGCCGAGCATGGGGCTTTCGGGCGCGTCCATCAGCGGGATGCGTTTTGGCGTGGAGAAGCTGGCGCGGGGCATTGCGCGCGATCTGTTCGTCGAGGACGGCGACAGGCATCTGGCGAGCCTGCTGGCCTATGACACGGAAGAACTCGTCAGCCTCGATCCGCCGGTGCTTTGAGAAGGGAAACGCCCATGACGCAGGACAGCTACCCGCGGGACATGATCGGCTATGGCCGCACGCCGCCTGATGCAAAATGGCCGAATGGCGCGCGCATCGCCGTGCAGTTCGTCATCAATTACGAGGAAGGGGCGGAGAATTCGGTTCTGCATGGGGATGCGGGATCGGAAGCATTCCTGTCCGAAATGGTGGGTACGAAATCCATTATCGGCGCGCGCTGTGCGCAGATGGAGAGCCTGTACGAATATGGCAGCCGGGCCGGGTTCTGGCGGCTGCGGCGTCTGTTCGATGAAGCCGGGATGCCGGTGACGGTGTTTGGTGTGGCGAAGGCTCTGGCCCGTAATCCGGATGCGGTGGCGGCCATGAAGGAGAGCGGCTGGGAAATTGCGTCCCACGGTCTGCGCTGGATTGATTATCAGGATTTCCCCGAGGACGTGGAGCGGGCGCATATCCGCGAGGCGATTGCGCTGCATACCGAAGTGACGGGGGAGCGGCCGCTGGGCTGGTATCAGGGGCGTACTAGCCCGAACACGGCGAGTCTGGTCGCGGAGGAAGGCGGGTTTGTTTACGACGCCGATTCCTATGCGGATGACCTGCCGTATTATGACCGGACCCACGGCCGGGCGCAGCTGATCGTGCCCTACACGCTCGATGCGAATGACATGAAGTTCGCGGCGCTCAACGGCTTTACGGAAGGCGAGCAGTTCTTCGTCTATCTGCGCGATGCGTTTGACATGCTGTACCGCGAGGGCGGCCGGATGATGTCGATCGGGCTGCATTGCCGTCTGGCGGGCAAGCCAGCGCGGGCGCTGGGGCTGCTGAAATTTCTGGAGCATATCCGCAAGCATGAGGATGTGTGGGTGGCGACGCGGCTGGATATCGCGCGGCACTGGCAGTCTGTGCATCCGGCATGAAGATTTCGGACGTCAATGCGCTGTCAGCCGAGGCGTTTGTTGCGCAGTTCGGTGGGCTTTACGAACATTCGCCCTGGGTGGCGGAAGGGGCGTTGAAGGCGCGGCCTTTTGCGGATGTGGATGCGATGCTGTCCGCGTTTGCGCAGGTTGTGCGGTCTGCGGGGGCGGAGGCACAGCTTGCATTGGTGCGAGCGCATCCGGAGCTGGGGCATCGGGCCGGAATTGATCCGGATCTGACGGAACATTCCGCATCAGAACAGGCTTCGGCGGGTCTGGATCGGCTGACGCCTGCGGAATATGAGCGGTTCCGGGGGCTGAATGACGCGTATCGCGCGCGGTTTTCCATGCCGTTCGTGATCTGCGTGCGCAAGGTCGCTGCACCCGGAAAAGCGGCGAAAACCGTGATTATGGATGAAATGGAGCGCCGTCTGGCTGGCGCTCCCGAACAGGAACTGACCGAGGCGCTGACGCAGATTGATGCGATTGCAGGGCTTCGTCTGAAGGATCTGGTGACGGCATGAGTTCTCTGTCCACGCATGTTCTCGATACGGTGTCCGGCAAGCCTGCCGCGGGTGTGAGCCTGCGTCTGTTACAGGAGGATCGGGTTCTGTTTGAAGGTCAGACGAATGCGGACGGGCGTTGCCCGGAGCTGCGGGATGTTGCAGTTTCGAAAGGGACGTATTGTCTGGAATTCCGGATTGGCGATTACTTCCGCAAAGGCGGGCAGGTTCTGTCTGATCCGCCGTTTCTGGATGTGGTGCCGATCGTGTTCGGGCTGGCGGCGGAAACACATGCACATGTGCCGCTGCTGGCGGCGCCGTTCGGATATTCCACCTATCGCGGAAGCTGAGGGCTTTTCATGACTGCCGAGAATGCCGCGATGACCGGTCTGCATCCCGTTGACGAGAAACTGCCGGTCTGGCGGCTTGGGGCCTATGGGTTGCAGCATGTGCTGGCGTTCTATTCGGCGGCGGTCATTGTCCCGATCCTTGTGGCGGGGGCGCTGCATCTGCCGCGCGAGACGCTGATCCATCTGATTGATGCGGATCTGTTCACCTGCGGTATTGCCTCGCTGCTTCAGGCAGTAGGGTTCGGGCCGGTTGGGGTTCGGCTGCCGCTGTTGCAGGGTGTGACGTTCACCGCCGTGGGGCCGATGATTGCCATTGGCTCTGCCGTGGGCGGCGGGACGCCGGGGCTGTTGTCCATTTACGGGTCGGTCATCGTGGCGGGGTTCGTGACGTTGCTGATGGCGCGGCATTTCGCCGGGCTGGTGCGGTTTTTCCCGCCCGTCGTGACGGGGTCCATCATTCTCATCATCGGTCTGGCGCTGTTGCCGGTGGCGGCGAATGATATTGTCTCGGGGGCCAGTCCGTCCGTGATGCAGGACCATGTTCCGTTGCGGAGCATCTGGTATGGGCTGGGGACGCTGGCGTCCATTCTGGTGATCCAGCGGCTGTTTCGCGGGTTTATTGCCACGATTGCCGTACTGATCGGGCTTGTGCTCGGGACGGTGGTGGCCTGGATACTGGGCGATGCGAATTTCGGGGAGGTGTCGTCCGCGCCGCTTCTGTCCATCACGCATCCCTTCTATTTCGGGATGCCGACGTTTCATCCGGTCTCGATCCTGTCGATGGTGATCGTCATGACGATTTCCATGATCGAGACGATCGGCAACGTCTATGCGACCGGTGAAATCGTGGACAAGCCGATCACGTCCGAAGACATCGCCCGCACGCTTCGGGCTGATGGAATCGCGACCATGCTGGGCGGCGTGCTCAACTCGTTTCCCTATACGTGCTTTGCCGAAAATGTCGGGCTGGTGCGGATGACGGCGGTGAAGAGCCGCTGGGTCGTGGCGGCGGCGGCGGTCATCATGATGCTGCTGGGCTGTCTGCCGCGTCTGGGTGCGCTGGTGGCTGCGGTGCCGCTTCCGGTTTTGGGTGGTGCTGCGCTGGCGATGTTCGCAACCGTGGCTGTGGTGGGTGTGCAGACGCTCTCGCGGGTGGATTTCAACCGGCAGAGCAATGTCATTATTGTGGGGACCAGCATCGGGCTGAGTATGCTTGCGACGGCGCAGCCGCATATCTCCGATACGTTTCCGATGTGGGCGAAGATCGTGTTTGGAAGCGGGATTACGCTTGGATCGCTGTCGGCGATTTCACTGCATCTGATTTTCAATGTGAAGCGGACGATTCATGAGGCAACGCATGCGACGGATGTTCCGCGTGAAGCGCTGATTGACGAGCGTATTAGGGAAGGGTGAGGCTCAGGGCTCTGCCCTGAAACCCGCCAAAGGCCGGGGACCTCTGGACACCGATTCATGTAATCAGGGTGCAGGGATCGAGATCCCTGCCGGGTCCGGGCAGCGCCCGGAACGCCCAGTCAGAAACCGGTCTGGGCAGAAAAATAAAAGCCCGTCTGGTTTTTGAACGTTGCGATCGTGCCAAGTGACACATAGGCGAGCGTGATGTTCAGGTGCTTGTTGATGAAATAGCTGGTGTAGACGTCAAACCAGTTGCTTTCGTCGGTGAAGCGCTGGTTACGGGGCTTGGTGCGGTATTCCACGCCGACGATGAGGCCGGGCAGGAAGGGCGGCAGATAGCCGAGAGAGCCTTCGAACTGCGGGTGGTAGCTGTTGTCGAGGTCGCCGCCGAAGCCGATGATGCCCCACTGGTTGCCCTTGGTGAAGCGGACGGTGGTGTCGATCAGGATACCCACTTTGGGAAACAGCTTGGTGACGGCGAGATAGGCGTCTGCGCCATCGGTGTGTTTTGAGCCGACCATGTGGATGATGCGGCCGTCGCTGTCATGCTTGTACATGGCGCCGATGGCGACCTGCGGGATCAGGGTATTGTCAGCGACATGGCCGAAAAGACGGACTTTTGCGCCTGCGACGTCGAGGTCGAACTGGTAGCCGTTGCCGATGCCGAGTTTGGCGCCTGTGGCACGGGTCTGGAAGAAATTATGGGTGTAGGAAAGCTCGACGCGGTCGAAAAGACCGATCGAGGCACCGACGTTCTGGTCCCAGTAATTGGTGAGGTTCACATAGCTGTAGTGAAAGGCCATGCCTGCGCTCTTGTTGCTGCCATAGCCGCTGATGGTGGCCCAGCTTGCGAGGCCGCCGCCGCTTGAGCCTTCAAGAGACGTCATGCCGCCAGTGCCGATGGCGCGCTGTCCGTCGAAGAGCGTGCGGAACATGGACTTGCTGTTGCCGTCATTGCCCAGGGTGACCTGCGGGGCATTGGCAGTGTCGTCTGCGGCATGTGCTTTGTGCGCGGGGATGAGGGGGGTGAGGGACAGGACCGCGGTCAGGGACATCAGGGAACGGAAAGCCTGCGCGGAGGAAGAAGAACGGTGCATGGGTCCTGCTTTTAGGTCGCGAGCCCGAGGGTGAGCCAGGAGTATTCTCGCAGGTTAAATACTGCCGTCAGTATGACTGTGGAAATACTGACAAATAATTAAGATGGCCCCGCAATTTTGAAAAAATTCAGTGTCAAAAGATGGCATGGCTGTTTTCGCGCTGTGTGCGCCCCTGGTGTTACGGTGCGCTGCGCTGGTGACGGAGTTCCCCCGCGACATAGGTGGCGGCGATGCTGCGGTCGTCGCCCAGCATGGTGAGGGCGAACAGGCGGTCGGCGAGGGTTTCGGCTGTCTGCGCGCGGATCCGGCCCAGAGGCGTGGCGGCGGGATCGAAGACGCAGAGATCGGCGTAGAGACCGGGCCGGATGCTGCCGATTTTGTCCTGAAGGCCGAGGGACTGTGCGCCTCCCGCCGTGGCGAGCCAGAGCCCCTGCGCGGGATGGAGTTTCGTCTGGAGCCCCTGCGCGACCTTGTAGGCGTCGGACAGGACCTGAAGCAGCGACAGGGACGGCCCGGCGCCGATGTCGCTGCCGATGCCGACGCGCACGCGGCGTTCGGGTTTGAGGGCTTCAAAAAGCGGAAAGGAGCCGCTGCCGAGAAACTGGTTTGAGCCGGGACAGTGCGCGATGGAGCAGCCGGTGTCGTGACAGCGCTGGAAATCGGCTTCTTCGGCATGGACGGCGTGGGCGAGGATGGCGCGGGGGCGCAGGAGACCGGCCTTGTCGTACACGTCCAGATAGGAGCTGCGATCGGGGAAAAGTTCGCGGACCCAGGCGATTTCGGAGCGGTTTTCGAGCAGATGCGTCTGCATGAACAGGTCGGGCTTTGTGGTGAGAAGGGCGCCTGCGAGATCGAGCTGTTCGGGGGTGCTGGTGGGGGCGAAGCGGGGGGTGACGGCGTAGAGCTGGCGTCCGCGATTGTGCCACCGCGCGATGAGATCCGCGGACTGGTCGTAGCCGCTCTGGGCGGTGTCGCGCAGATTTTCCGGGGCGTTGCGGTCCATCAAGACCTTGCCTGCGATCATGCAGGTATTGAGGCGCTCGGATTCCTCGAAGAAGGCATCCACGGACTGGGGGTGGACCGTGCAGTACACGGCGGCCGTCGTGGTGCCGACGCGCAGAAGCTCGTTCAGGAACTGCCGGGCAACAGTGCGGGCATAGGTGATGTCGGCGTAGCGGGCTTCGGCGGGGAAGACGTAGTTTTCCAGCCATTGCAGAAGCTGTTCGCCATAGGAGGCGATGACCGGGAGCTGCGGGTAATGGACATGGGTGTCGATCATGCCGGCGGAAATCAGCATGTTGGGGTAGTGGTCGAGAGGCGTTCCGGCGGGGATGGTGTCGCGCAGGATGTCCCAGGGGCCGGCGGCGGTGATGCGGCCGTTTTCAGTCAGGATCAGGCCATCGGGCTCGTGATGCAGGGCGTCCATGGGATCGGTGGTGAAGGGATCGGCATGGAAGGTCAGAAAGGGGCCGCGGATGGCCCGGTGGGAAATGGTGTGGGAACTGGCGTGGGGAGTGCTGCGCTGGGTCATGGAAAATACTTTATCGCAGGAAACGCGCCTGTGTCTGCGTCAGGAGGGTGTGGATCAGGCCGCAGGTATAGAGGAGCAGCGTCAGGTCCAGCACGAGGAGGATGCGATGGCTGGAAGCGTAGATTGTGGGGGACAGGCCCGTCAGGATCGTGATGATGAACCCTCCGGTCAGGAAGGACAGGAGGGTGGCGGCGTTTTTCAGGGACAGGGCGCACCACAGGATTGAGACGAACAGGCACAGCGTGAGGAAAAACGCGACATAGGTGTTGAGAGAGACCCAGTTCAGATCATAGAGGAACCGGTCGCAGCGCAGGGGCCCGAGCAGGTGTGTGGGAAGCATGAGCAGGAGACCCAGCAGCATCACGCCCATGGCGGCCATATCCTGAAAGCCCCGGTTCTGTTTGACGACCGCCAGAAAGCAGAGGGACAGCACGAGGGCTGCGAGAAGGATGTGGTTGTCCGGGCCAATGCTGGTGCGGTGGATGCGGTCAAGGGCGAGGGAGAGTTTTTGAAGGGTGTCGTATTGGGGGAATTCCGGCAGCCAGTTGCCGATTTCCGCAATATAGCGGCGTCCGTTTCCGGGGGCGGCGAGGACGATGGCCGAGAGGATGGCGGCGAGCGTCAGGTAGAGGGCGCTGTAAAGAGAAACCGTTCGGCGGCCCAGGGCGGACAGAGCTGTGGAAATAACTGTGCAGAACAGCAGGAGCAGGGAGGACTGTTCGATCGAGCAGCCGATGGGCAGGGCTGCAAGCGACAGGAGACGCATCGTGTTTCCAGCCTCGTTCTGCCGCAGAAACACGCTGATCGAGAAAAAGGCGAAGGAGACCGGGAGCAGGTAATTGTAGAAGCCTGAGAGCCAGTAAACGGACTCTTCCGTGACCTCGTGCGGGAGGAGCAGGAAGAGCCCCATGACGAGCGGGATTCCGAAAGCGGGTTTCAGGGATGAGCGCAGGGTGCAGGACCAGATGGCATAGGCCAGAAGAACCGCGCAGAACGGGATGAGGAGTTTCCAGAAGAGCGCATAGCGGATGGTTTCAGCCAGTGCGGCCTCGATGACGACCCGGCCGGACCATGTCATGTAGCGCATGTGCAGGAAGGACAGCAGGCTCCGGTGATCAAGGGCATGGCGGAACATGTCGTTGTCGATGAAAATCGACCGGTTGATGTGGGCGTCGATCCAGAAAGTCGCGATCAGGAGGAAGGCGATGAAGGCGCCGTTGCGCAGGAGCGTCGTTTTAAGAGCGGCAGACATGCGACATCCTGTAGAGCGTGTGTCCTGCGATGATGTTCAGATGGATATGTGGCGTTATCCCGGCCGGAATGCGGGCGATGGCGGTGAAGCCGTACCGGTTGTGAAACGCATTGCCGTCCGTATGGGTGGCGTGTGCGATATCGGGTCGCTCCTGAAGCCTGTAGGGAATGGACACTTCCTGTGCTCCGTCTCCAGCCGTGAGGAGGAAAGATGATTTGGGGCCGGGCCAGAGATCTGACAGGACCCAGCCGGAAACGGAGATGAATTTCGGGGTGATGTGACAGGTCTCCACGCGGGCTTTCATGGAGGAGGCGTCTGCGGAGGTGAAACTGTCCGGACTGAAGGTTCTGTGTGCCGTCCAGGCGTGGCAGATGGCCAGCGTCAGAAGAAGTGAGAGGCTTATCCCGAGCACAAAGGCATGGGTCTTCAGACGCACGAGGCTCTGATGCAGGGCATCGGGTATCTTCATTGGTCTGCTCTGGCCGTTCGGGAGGTTCTCTGTCTGCCATCCGGGCAGCAGCCTGTCCATGCGGCCTTTCGGGCTGGCATCCCGGCTTTGGCCCTGATATTTCCGGGGCTGTCTCTTTCATCCGATCGCGGCTGTGTCTGCGGTCCCGGTCGCCGGATCCCTGCCCCATGTCCGATAGTCTCGAGCCGATCCGTATTGTCGCGCTGTATCATTTCACGCCGTTCGCCGACCCCGCCGCATTGCGGGAGCCGTTGCTGGAATTGTGCGAGCGTGAGGGGATCAGGGGGATTCTGCTTTTGGCGCGCGAAGGGATCAACGGCACGATTGCCGGGACGGACGAGGGTATGGAGCGCGTGATGGCGCATATCCGCGCGCTTCCGGGCTGTGCGGACCTGGAAAGCAAGGATTCCCGCGCGCCTGAACTGCCGTTCCGCCGCATGAAGGTGCGGCCGAAAAAGGAAATCGTCACGATGGGCGAGCCGGATATCGACCCGCTTCAGGGTGTGGGGCGGTATGTGGCGCCGGAAGACTGGAACGCGCTGATTTCCGATCCCGATACGATCCTGATTGATACGCGCAACGATTATGAAGTGGCGATCGGGACGTTCAAAGGCGCGGAAGACCCCAAAACGAAATCCTTCCGCGAATTTCCGGAATGGTTTCGTAAACGGCGGCAGGAACTGGAAGCGGAAGGCCGTCTGCCGAAGATTGCCATGTTCTGTACGGGCGGTATCCGCTGCGAAAAATCAACGTCCTTTGCGCGGGCGGAGGGTGTGGACGAGGTCTATCATCTCAAGGGCGGTATTCTGAAATATCTGGAGACCGTGCCTGAGGAAGAGAGCCTGTGGGAAGGCGAGTGCTTCGTGTTTGACCAGCGTGTGTCGGTGAAGCATGGGCTGGAGATCGGGACACATGATGTCTGCCATGCCTGCCGTCGGCCACTGAATGCGCATGACAAAGCCTCGCCTCTGTTCGTGCAAGGTGTGTCGTGCCCGCATTGCCATAACGAACGCACGGAAGAGCAGCGCCACCGTTATGCCGAGCGTGAGCGGCAGGAAGCGCTGGCTCAGGCGCGGCGGGCCGGGCATCTGGGTGTTCGCCAGAAGTAAGTGTGGATGGGCGGGGGAGCGAAGATACTCTCGCTGAAAGGGCTTCTAGCTTTCCCCGACGAGCAAAGCGGGAGTAGGATTTTCCCGAGAAGTGCGAAGCCTGTTGCGGGATTGATATTGTCGACGCTGTTTTGTTATCTCGTACAAAACAATCCCGGAACTCGTGCCCAGATTGAGACTTTCGATCATTCCAAACATGGGAATGGAGACGCATTGTCGGCTTCGTTGGGCGGCGAGGTCGCTAATCCCTTTTGTTTCACTTCCGAACCAGACTGCCAGCTTGGCATGTTCGGTAAAATCGCCTTCGTCCAACAAAATATTGGACATGCCTTGTCGATGGGGTGATGTGACAATCGAGACGAAGTGGTTTTTTTCCAAATGTGCAAGACACTCTTCTGTGCTGCCGAAGCGTTTTACGAATGTCCATTTGACGGCGGAAACCGATAGCTTCGAGAGTTTTGGTTCGGTACGCAACTCATTCCAGTCGTCCGAGAGAACCCCACGAGGGTCAATGACGTACACTTTTTCTGCGCCGAAAGCGTTCACGTTCCGGATGACGGTTCCTATATTTCGTGGGTTTTCCGGGTCTTCGATGACAACGATAAGGTTTTTGCACCGGAAGTCTCGTATCGCATCCGCTCTTTTCCGGGCGCGTGATTTATCTGTCTGTTTGCGTTCGATCGTCACACTCAAGCCCCCACCGTACGGGCACCATATCTAGCGACGATGTCGGTTGGTGTCCAAAGCCCGGATCATGATGCATGGTCCTCCAGTAATGGAAGGCCATGCATCATGATCTGTCGTCTTTTCAGTGTACTTTGAAAGACACGGCCCGGTTCAGGCTTTGGTCTTGTTATGTGATCCGGCGGGGTGGCCTGTTCAAGCAACGGCAAGCCGAGGCCATGCTATTTCCGAAAGGTCAATTTCAATGATCCGCGTTGTTCTCAGCCTGCTTTTTGCTGTCTTTATCGGTGGCACTGCATTCGCGGGCGCCAGGCCGGAAACGTTGGAGGAGTTGACCCATAACCTCAACATTGTGCTCAACGAGGAGCTTGATGGAAAGGCATCGCTCAACGGACGGCTGATCGTGCGCGTCGAGCGTGCCTCGATCTGCAAGTCGGCGGTCTGGACACAGAGCAACGGCGTCGGATCGCCATTGCGGCGTGACCTGCTGGAGTGGGACAAGATGTTCAATGACAATCCTTGGATTGATGCCCGGTTTCATTATTGGAAGTTCGTCTATGCCGATCATCGGATCAGCGATGTCATCTCCTTACCTCTGACAGAACATCCGGACCGTTTTGACGATACGGCAACTATCAACCTCCTGTCGTGCCAACCCAGGCCTCATCATCGCCAGTGACGATGCCTGGGTCCGGCGATCCGACCGGGTTCAGGCTTCGGTCTTGTTGCGGGACCCCGCGGGGCGGCCTCTGGTTTTCTTTTCGGGAGCTTTTTCGGCCGCCTTGTCCTTGGCGGCTTTTGCCTTTTTTGCGGCTGTGCGTTCGGCTTTTGGTGGCGGCAGGCTGGCGGCGAGCATGGCCTGTGTGACCTTGGTGGCCGTGACTTTGCGCGGCTGTCTTGCGCCCGGTGCGTTCAGCAGCGGCGCCAGGAAGCGGCCGGTATGGCTGGCCTTGCAGGCCGCGATGTCTTCCGGTGTTCCGGCCGCGACGACCTGACCGCCGCCGTCACCGCCTTCGGGGCCGATATCAATCAGCCAGTCGGCCGTCTTGATGACTTCCAGATTATGCTCGATCACCAGCACCGTATTGCCCTGATCGACGAGGGTGTGGAGCACTTCGAGCAGCTTGCGGACGTCTTCCGTGTGCAGGCCGGTTGTGGGTTCGTCGAGGATATAGACCGTGCGGCCCGTGGCGCGCTTGGCCAGTTCCTTTGAAAGCTTGACGCGCTGGGCCTCACCGCCCGAAAGCGTTGTGGCCTGCTGGCCGAGGGCGACATAGCCCAGCCCGACCTGTTGCAGGATGGCGAGGCGGTCGCGGATTTTCGGAGCAGCCTGGAAATACGGCAGGGCCTCGTCCACGGTCATGGCCAGCACGTCCGCAATGGATTTGCCGCGGAACTTCACATCCAGCGTTTCGCGGTTGTAGCGCGCGCCCTTGCAGGTGTCGCAGGTCACGTACACGTCCGGCAGGAAGTGCATCTCGATCTTGAGAACACCATCGCCCTGACAGGCTTCGCAGCGGCCGCCCTTCACGTTGAAGGAGAAGCGGCCCGGCTTGTAACCACGCGCCTTGGACTCGGGCAGTTCGGCGAACCAGTCGCGGATCGGGGCGAACAGGTCCGTATAGGTCGCGGGGTTGGAGCGCGGGGTGCGGCCGATCGGGGACTGGTCGATCTCGATGATCTTGTCGAGATTGTCCACGCCTTCCAGACGGTCATAGGGCAGCGGCGTCTGGCTCGATTTCATGAGCTGGCGGGACAGCGCCTTATACAGCGTGTCGATGACCAGCGTGGATTTGCCGCCACCGGAAACACCCGTGACGGCGATGAAGGTGCCGAGTGGGAAATCGACGGTCAGATCCTTGAGGTTGTTGCCGCGTGCGCCGTGCAGGGTGAGCATGCCGCTGGGCTTGCGGCGTTCGGTCGGGACGGGAATGACCTTGCGGCCTGACAGATAGGCGCCGGTGATGCTGTTGGGGTTTTTGGCGACCTCGGCCGGGGTGCCGACGGCAATGACTTCGCCGCCGAGTTTGCCTGCACCCGGTCCCATGTCGATCAGGTAGTCGGCGGCGCGGATGGCGTCTTCGTCATGTTCGACGACGATGACGGTGTTGCCGAGGCGCTTGAGGCGTTCGAGCGTGCCGAGCAGGCGTTCGTTGTCGCGCTGGTGCAGGCCGATGGAAGGTTCGTCCAGCACATACAGAACGCCCGTCAGGCCCGAACCGATCTGCGATGCCAGACGGATGCGCTGGCTTTCACCACCCGACAGGGTTGCGGAGCCGCGCGAGAGGGTGAGGTAGTCCAGCCCGACATCGTCGAGGAAGTGCAGACGGTCGGTGATTTCGCGCAGGATACGACGGGCGATTTCGGCGCGCTGGGGCGTGAGGGTCGCTTCCACGGTGGAGAACCAGTCGAGCGCCTTGCGGATCGGCATGTCCGAGGCTTCGGCGATGTTGAGGTCCTTGACCTTCACGCACAGCGCCTCGGGTTTGAGGCGTGCGCCGTGGCAGGCATGGCAGGGTTTTTCGGACTGATAGCGCGACAGTTCTTCGCGCACCCACATGCTGTCCGTCTGGGCCATGCGGCGGCGCAGGTTCTTTAGCACGCCTTCGAACGGTTTGGTGACGATATGGACCTTCCCGCCATCGGTATAGGGAATGTCGATCGGCTCTTTCGAACCGTTGATGATGAGGTCACGCGTAGCGGGCTGGAGGTCGGACCAGGGCGTGTTCATGTCATCGCCGCAATGGCGGGCGAGGGCGGCGAGCGTCTGGTCATACCAGTCCGTGCTCGCACCCTTCCAGGGGGCGATGGCGCCTTCGGCCAGCGTCAGGCTGTCATCCGGGACAATCAGGTTTTCGTCGAAATGGGTTTCGGTGCCGATACCGTCACAAACCGGGCAGGCGCCCATCGGGGCGTTGAAGGAGAACAGGCGCGGCTCGATCTCCTCGATTGTGAAGCCGGAGACGGGGCAGGCGAAGCGAGACGAGAAGACGACATGCGCCGGGGCTTCCTTCTCGCCTGCACGTTTGACTTCCTCGGCATAGGCCAGGCCGTCCGAGAGTTCGAGGGCGGTTTCGAAGCTGTCGGCGAGGCGCGATTCGAGACCGTCCTTGACGACGATCCGGTCCACGACGACCTCAACGGTGTGGCGCGTCTTGCGGTTCAGCTCCGGGGCCTCGGCGATTTCGTAGAGTTCGCCGTCGATCTTCACGCGGGTGAAGCCCTTGCGGGTCAGTTCGGCGAGTTCGCGCTTGCAGTCGCCCTTGCGGTCCCGCACGACGGGTGCGAGCAGCATCAGGCGCATGCCGTCCGGCATCCCCATGATGCGGTCCACCATCTGGCTGACGGTCTGCGCCTCGATCGGCAGGCCGGTCGCGGGGGAATAGGGGATGCCCACGCGCGCCCAGAGCAGGCGCATGTAGTCGTGAATTTCCGTGATCGTGCCCACGGTCGAGCGCGGGTTCTTGGACGTGGTTTTCTGTTCGATCGAGATGGCCGGGGAGAGGCCTTCGATGGAGTCCACATCCGGCTTGCCCATCAGTTCAAGGAACTGGCGGGCATAGGCGGACAGGCTCTCCACATAGCGTCGCTGGCCTTCGGCATAGATCGTGTCGAAAGCCAGTGAGGATTTTCCGGAGCCTGAGAGGCCCGTGATGATCGTCAGGGAATCCCGCGGGATCGTGGCGTCGATGTTCTTGAGATTATGGGCGCGGGCCCCACGGACGCGGATCGAATGATTGTCTGGAAAGCTCACGGAGACCCCGGAATGTGGAGAAAAGGCAGTTGTGAGATCAAACGCGCTTGAATGGCGTTGGATTGTTCCCCATTAGATGGGAACTTACGCACGTATGAAAAGAACAATTCGAGAAAATTGGTTGGGACGGGAATGGCAGGCAGCGTCAACAAGGTGATTCTGGTCGGGAATCTGGGCAAGGACCCGGAAGTCCGCAACACGCAGTCGGGGTCTAAGATCGTCAACCTGACCGTTGCGACGTCAGACACCTGGAACGATCGTCAGTCGGGCGAGCGCAAGGAGCGCACCGAGTGGCATCGCGTGGTGATCTTCAACGAGCGGACGGCTGATGTTGCCGAGCGGTTCCTGCGCAAGGGGCGCAAGGTCTATATCGAGGGCGAACTTCGCACCCGCAAATGGACCGACCAGTCCGGCCAGGAAAAATATACGACCGAAGTCGTGATCGACCGCTTCCGGGGTGATCTGGTGCTGATCGACAGCAATCGCAGCGGTGGCGGCGATGATGGCGGTTTTGACAACGGTGGCGGCTATGGCGGTGGCAACGGCGGCGGCAATGGTGGTGGCTTCGGGGGAGGAAGCCGTGGCGGTTCTGCTGGCGGTTCGGGCGGCGGCTTTGGCGGCGGTTCCCGTGGAAATGCCGGCGGGGCTTCCGGCGGCGGTCGTTCGGGTGGCAGCAACGGTGGCTGGGACGCCCCGCCGGACAACGACCTGGACGATGAAATCCCGTTCTGAGTTCAGGGCGGATTTCGGTTCGCGGATGTAAAAAGCCCCCGGATGCCCAGGCATTCGGGGGCTTTTTTATGTGATGCAGACAAGAAAAAAGCCCCATCCTCGGAAGGATGAGGCTTTTTGCCGTTTCAGATTAACTGGCTTCAGGCCGTCAGAGCTGTTTCTTCTGCAGACGTCGTCACCAGATAGGGGCCTGCGGCCAGGATCTGGATGGCGAGCATGCCGAGGCTGTTCGGCTGACGGGCCGTCAGGGGCAGCATGGCGTTGCCGTTCGTCCAGCGGACAGGGGTGTTTTCCTGAACATCCCAGCCGCTGAGGTCTGCGTCCGTCAGGTGCTGGTCGATGCGGATCGTTTTGCCCGAGTCGAACAGCGTGACTTCACCCACCAGAACGCCGAGCTGGCGACGGTCGTCGACGAACGGTCCGACCGTTTCGCTCGGGCTGGACGTGCGGGACACGATGCGAACGCCTGTCACGTCGGACGGGATCATGAACATTGTGCGGCCGTTGGCGCTGCGGACCTGATGGATGGTCTGGCCAGTGCTGGCGACGAGGTACAGGCCGGCGTCTTCAGTCAGGGTCGGAGCGACGACCGTGTTCTCAAGGCCTGCTGCGATGGCGCGGGCTTCGATTTCGCGGAAGATCGGCTCGACCACGTCCCGGCTGACGGACAGCGGGGCTGCTGCGTCGTCATTCCAGTTGCGCTCGCGGCCACCCAGCGAAACGACGCTGCCGTCCTGACGGAAGGACTGGCGGTTGCCGGTGTCGAGGTAGCTTTCCGTCAGCATGCCGTCTGCCATGATGACCGAGTGTTCGGCCGTTTCTACATGGAAGTAGTCATAGACGGCGATGGTGCGGTCATAGACCACCGAGCGGCCATTCACGAGCATACGGGCCGGAATGAAACCGCCATTGATGAACAGGCAGTGTTCCGGCGTGACCAGCATGTCCTTGTAAGGCACGCCTTCAGCGAGTGCGCCCTGCATGATGCGGACCGGGTAACCGGCTTCCGCATCGGCCAGACCGGCCTTGGCGATCATGTGGGAGCGGCCGGCCCAGGTGACGGTGCGCTCGACGGTTTCGCCGTTCACGAATGCCAGAACCGTGCTGCCGAGGCGTAGGGTTTCGACAGCTACATCGCCTTCCGGCGTGCGGATCATGCTGCCTGCGAGGAAGCAAGGGCCTTCAGCTATGGCTTCGATAATAAAAAAGCCTGCCTCTGAATCTTCCGCAAGAAAGCCAGTGCTGCCGTCTTGGACGATTGTGGCGTTGGTTCTGGGAACAAAGCCGTTTGACATATGAAGGTCGCCGAATGTCAGCAGGCGACCGTCAGCCAGCGTGATCTGAAGCGTATAGGAGCCATCAGCGTTCGGCGTGTAGGTGGCAGCCGTTGGAGCGGAAGACACACCGGAGATGCCGAAATGCGTGTTGGAGGACACGCCATTGATCACGACGCCCTGGGCATTCGGCGAGTCGGTGTGCAGCAGGCCGTTGGCCTGAACATACACCGTGTTGACCGTGTTCGGATCAACATTGATGGTGTTGATGTTTTCGCCCGGGGACAGGAACAGGCTGCTGTCCTGCGAGAGGTTGAGCGTACCGCCGGAAACGGAGATCGGGTTAGTGGCAGCGCCCAGCGTGGCGTTGATCAGGTTGATCGTGCCAGCATTGTTGACGTTGTTTGTGTCGAACACGACGTTGTTGTTATTGTTCATGATCGTAATAACGCCGCCGTCACGATTTGCAGTGACGCCGCCAAGTTCAACCTTGGCTTCAGTATTAATTACGATTGTGCCACTGTTCTCGAAACCGGACGTCGCGAAGACGTAGCCGCTATAAGTGCTGTCGGCCTGTGCAGTGATTTCCAGCGTACTGTTTTCCCAGACGCTAAGGCTGCGGATCTGGTTATAGGACGGCGCGTTGGCGACGACGATGTTTGGCGTGGTGTTGCCGACATAGCCGACGTTGACGTCAGCATTCTGCTCGCTCTGCGGAACGGCGTTGCCGCTGAAGGAATTGCCGGACGTATCAACGACATTGCCGACACCGTCATACAGCGTCCAGTTCTTCGGATCGTACCAGTCGCCACCCGTCGCGGAACCGGTCCAGCGCCATATGTTGTCATGGGTATGATAGCTGACGGCGTTGCTGCTGTACTGCGACGTGTCGCCACCGGCTGCGGCCGCTGCGGCTGCCGTTGCGGCAAGCTGCTCGTGCAGGTCGCTGGTGACATAGGAGGCCGGAGCCGTTGCAGTGCCAGCGTCTTCGATGAGCCAGCCGTTCGAGCCGTCCTGGACGATCGTGGCCTGTGCAGCAGGCGTATAGCCGTCTGCGACGTTGACCGTCGGGTAGGTGATGGCGTGGCCGTTATCGAGGGTGATCGTCAGCGTGTAGGAGCCGTCGGTGTTGGCTTCATACGTGGCGGAGACCGGCTTGGAGGAGCCGCTCAGGATGCCGAAATGAGTGTTCTCGGAAACGCCGTTGATGACGGTGTTCTGGACGGAGCCACTGCTGTTGGAGAAACGGTCGTTGACATACAGTGTGTTGACGGTTGCCGGGTCGACGTTGATCGTGGAACCTTCGCCGTACAGGTTCGCAATGAGCGTGCTGTTCTGCTGAAGGTTGATCGTGCCGCCGGAAACGCTGATGGGCGTTGCAAGGGTGCCAAGCGTCGAGTTGACGAGGTTGAGCGTGCCGTTGTTCAGCTGCGCGTCATCAAGCGTCACATTGCCGTCGTTGTTCAGGATCGTCAGGGTTCCGTTACCGGATGTCACGCCGCCGAGCTCGACCTGAGACGGGGTATCAATGATAAGGGTGCCGTAATTCTCAAAGCCAGCCGTTGCGAAAACATTACCGTTTCCGCCCTGAGCGGTGATCTTCAGGGTACTGTTCTGCCAAATGCTGAGGCTGCGGATCTGGTTGTAGAGAACGGCATTGGACACGACGACGTTCGGCGTGGTGTTGCCATAATAACCGACGTTGACGTCAGCGTTCTGTTCGCTCTGGGGAAGGGGAATGCCGCTGAAGGAGGCGGAAGACGTATCAACCGGCTGACCGGCATCCGTCAGGACCCAGTTGCCGGGATCGGTCCAGTCGCCGCCCGTTGCGGGACCAACCCAGTGCCAGGAATAATCGTGCTGGTGGTAGCTGGTTTCGCCAGTGTTGTAGCTGGCGTTGTCACTGCCGGCGGGCGTGATGTCGTCGGTGGTCGTATCGGCCATGATCAGATCTTTCCGAAAAATTTCCGGCACGGACTCGCCGGAGTGTGTTTGAGAATTGCTAACGGATTCGATTACTGTTCGCAAGTTAATAAGGTGTAAATAGCTGTCGCACTTTCGAACGATTTTGTCATTTTTTTGTGTGAATGATTTTTTTTGCAAGACCTGTGCAAAGCAGACCCGGAACGACGTCAATGCGTTCTGGAGTGCCGCCCCTGAGTGCCGGGTGTGGCGTGATGGCGACGCATGCGGTATGCTGGGAAAACCGAATTCTAGTGTGGTGACCTGTCTTGACCGAGCTGACCGAGCCGACTGATCTGACCCCTTCCGGCCGTCTTCCTGTGACGATCGAGGAGGAAATGCGCTCCTCCTATCTGGCTTATGCGATGTCCGTGATCGTATCGCGTGCACTGCCGGATGTGCGGGATGGTCTGAAGCCGGTTCATCGCCGTATTCTCTATGCCATGCGCGAAAGCGGCTTCACGGCCGACAAGCCCTATCGCAAGTCCGCGCGTGCGGTTGGTGACGTGATGGGTAAATACCATCCGCATGGTGACAGCTCGATTTATGACGCCATGGTCCGGATGGCGCAGCACTGGTCGATGCGCGTCAAGCTGATCGACGGCCAGGGCAATTTCGGATCGGTCGATGGCGATAGCCCGGCCGCCATGCGTTACACCGAGGCCCGTCTGGCCAAGGCGTCGTCCTTCCTGCTGGACGATATCGACCGCGACACTGTCGATTTCCAGCCGAACTATGACGAGAGCGAGAACGAGCCGAAGGTTCTGCCGGCGGTCTTCCCGAACCTGCTTGTCAATGGCGCGGCCGGTATTGCCGTGGGCATGGCGACCAATATTCCGCCGCATAATCCGGGTGAGGTGATTGACGCCACGCTGGCGATGATTGCCAACCCGGACATCGAACTCGACGAGCTGATGCAGATCATCCCGGGGCCGGATTTTCCGACGGGCAGCATCATCATGGGGCGCAGCGGCATCCGCCGTGCCTATGAGACGGGCCGCGGGTCCATTCCGGTGCGGGCACGTGCCGAGATCGAGGAAATCCGCAAGGACCGTCAGGCCATCATCATCACCGAGATCCCGTATCAGGTGAACAAGGCCACGTTGCAGGAAAAGATCGCCGATCTGGTCCGGGCCAAGGAAATCGAAGGCATTTCCGACATCCGCGACGAGTCCGACCGGTCGGGAATGCGTGTCGTCATCGAGCTCAAGCGCGATGCGACGCCGGATGTGGTTCTGAACCAGCTCTACCGTTTCACGCAGCTTCAGACGTCCTTCAGTGCCAACATGCTGGCGCTGGACGATGGCAAGCCGCGGACGATGGGGTTGAAGGACATTCTGGAAGCCTTCCTGCGCTTCCGTGAGGAAGTCATCCTGCGCCGCGCCCGGTTCGATCTGAACAAGGCGCGCGACCGCGGGCATCTGCTGGTCGGTCTCGTTCTGGCTGTTGCGAATATCGACGAGGTCATTGCGCTGATCCGTGCGGCCCCGGATGCTGCAACGGCGCGTGAATCGCTGATGGCGCGCGAGTGGGATGCGTCTGAAGTCATTCCGCTGCTCGAGCTGATCCACGACGAAGGCAATGTCATCATCAATGGCAAGGTTCGTCTGACGGAAGCGCAGGCACGCGGTATTCTTGAGTTGCGCCTGCAGCGCCTGACGGGTCTGGAGCGCGAGAAGATCCAGGGAGAGCTGGGGGACGTCGCCGTCAAGATCGGCGAACTGCTCCAGATCATCGAGAGCCGCCCGCGCCGCATGGAAGTCATGCGCGAGGAGCTTCTGGCGGCCCGTGCGGAAGTTGCGACCCCGCGTGCGACGGAAATTTCCGATGCGCTCGGCGACCAGACGGATGAAAGCCTGATCGAGCCGGGGCAGATGGTTGTGACCATCACGCGCGACGGCTTCATCAAGCGGACCCCGCTGGAAGTTTTCCGGTCGCAGAACCGGGGTGGTCGTGGTCGGACGGCCTCGGGGCGTCGCGGCGATGACGTGATCATCCGCAGCTTCAACGCGCATACGCATCAGTGGGTGATGTTCTTCTCCTCCGGCGGCAAGGCCTACCGGATGAAGGTCTGGCATCTGCCGGAAGCCGCGCCGACCGCCAAGGGCCGTGCGCTGGTCAACCTGCTGCCGGAACTGGGAACGGATTCCATCACGGCCGTTCTGCCGCTGCCGCAGGATGAGGAGCTGTGGGACGACCTGCACCTCGCCTTCGCAACGGCCAGCGGCAATGTGCGCCGGAACCGTCTGAGCGATTTCCGCAATATCCGTGCCTCTGGCCTGATCGCCATGAAGCTCGACGAGGGGGATTCCCTCATCGGTGTGGCCACGTGTCGGGAAGGTCAGGATGTGTTCCTGGCGACGAAGAACGCGCGCTGCATCCGCTTCCAGATCACGGACGAGACGCTGCGCGTGTTTGCCGGCCGTGGTAGCACGGGCGTGCGTGGCATCCGTCTGGGTGACGGGGATGCGGTGATTTCGCTGTGCATCCTCAACCATGTGGATGCCAGCGTCGAAGAGCGTTCGGCCTATCTGCGGATGGCCAATGCCAAGCGTCGTGCCGAAAATGCGGCCCTGGACGACAGTGCCGAAGACGAGACGGTGTCTGGTGACGAGGAAACCGTCGAAATCACCGGCGATCTGACGCAGGAGCGTTTCGAGGAACTGGAACAGCAGGAAGAAATCCTCCTGACCGTTACCGATGGCGGCTATGGCCGTCGTTCCTCGGCCTATGATTACCGCGTTTCTGGCCGTGGCGGTCAGGGCATCACCAATATGACCTTCTCCGCGAACCGTCGCGGCAAGGAAGTGGTGGGCACGCTGCCGACGCTTGATGGCACGGACGTCATGCTGGTTACGGATACCGGGCGTCTGATCCGTCTGCCGGTCTCGCAGGTCCGCGTCATGGCGCGTCAGGCCAGCGGTGTGACGCTGTTCCGCCTGAATGACAGCGAAACCGTTATCTGTGTCTTCCCGGTTCTGGAAGATGACACGGAAGAGGGCGATGCCGACGAGACTGTGGTCTCTGAAGCTCCCGCCGCAGGTGACGATGCTGCACCTGACGCCTGAGGCGCGGACGGATCCGCGTGTCGGGTTTTATCCCGGCACGTTCGATCCGGTCACGTTCGGGCATCTGGACATCATCCATCGGGCCTCTGCGCTGTTCGACCGGCTGCTGGTCGGGGTGGCGGTCAATGAAGGCAAGCAGCCGCTTCTGGATCTGGAGGCGCGGCTCTCGGCTCTGCGGCATGAGGTGGACAAACTGCCGCATGGGGAGCGGATCGAGGTTGTTGGCTTCGATACGCTTCTGGTGGATGCCGTGCGTCAGGCGGGCGCGGGCACGGTTGTGCGCGGCCTTCGGTCCGGGGGCGACTTCGATTATGAGAGTCAGCTTTCTGGCGCATTGCGTCGTCTGGCCCCGGAAATCGAGACGGTTTTCCTGCTCTCTTCCGAAGAACATCGCAGCACGGCCAGCCGTATCGTGAAGGAAATCGCGCGGTTGGGGGGAGATATTTCACCCTTCGTCAGCGAAGATGTTGCACATATCGTCTTGTCGAAACTGGGCCGAGGGCCGACATAGGAACCTTCAACGATTTCTGGAAGGTTCCAAGATGTCCGATACTGCAGTGCCCGACGGCAACAAGCTGGTTTTCGAGCTCAAGACTGGCAAGGTGGTCATCGAGCTGCGCCCCGATCTGGCGCCTCTGGCTGCCGAGCGCCTCAAGCTGCTGGCCAGCGAGGGGTTTTATGATGGCGTGAAGTTCCATCGTGTGATCGAAGGCTTCATGGCGCAGGGCGGCGATCCGACGGGAACCGGCACGAGCGGCAGCTCCTATCCGGATCTCAAGGCCGAGTTCACGAATGCCGCCAAGTTCGAGCGTGGCACGGTCGGCATGGCCCGCACGATGGCCCCGAACTCCGCCAACAGCCAGTTCTTCATCATGTTCGCCGCCAGCCCGCATCTGAACGGTCAGTACACGATCGTCGGTCAGGTCACGGAAGGCATGGAATATGTGGACCAGCTCAAGCGCGGTTCCGGCGCGGGTGGGGTGGTCAAGGACCCCGACACCATCGTCAAGGCGTATGTCGAAGCCTGAATCCTGCCTGAAAGCGGAATTCAGAAAGGCCGGTGCAGTGATGCGCCGGCTTTTTTTGTTGGGTTTTCCTGACAGCGTCAGCCCCGTTTCATAAAGAAAAAGGCGCCCTGTAACGGGACGCCTTTCCTGTGGAGGGATCTGAGGGAGGGTTTCAGAAGCTGGCGTTGATCCGGCCGTAATAGTAACCGCCGGTGATGGGGACCTGCAGCGAGAACTGGTCGTAGATCTGGGCGCCGCGGGAGTTGTTGATCTGCGGAACGCGACGGGGGCGGACGTTGAAGACGTTGTTCGCACCGAGCGCCAGATGCCAGTGGCTGTTGAAGCGGTAGCCGACTTCGATATCAGTCAGCCAGCGCGGCGTATTCTTGAACTGCGCAAAACAGCTGTTGGAATAGGCCAGCTTGCCGCCGCTCGGGCAGGTGAGCGTCTTGTCCGTCCAGTCAGAGTAGGTCAGCATGTCCGTGGTCTCGCCGTAGCGGGTCTGACGCACGTTGAGGTCCCATTTCCCGATCGTATAAAACGCGTTCAGGATGATCTTGCTGCGCGGATAGGCGGTCGTGATGTAGCCGATGTTCTGCGCGTTCAGCAGTGGATTGCCGTTGGTGTCCGTTCCGTTGTGGTGCAGACGCGTCCGGTTCAGGTCCAGCGCCATGCTGAGGTTGAGGTTGCCAGCATTGTGGAAGCGGAACATGTAGTCCGCCTTGATGTCGAGACCCTGCGTGCGGGTGCTGGCGCCGTTGGTCATGTAATAGGCGGAGACGTTGTCGAGCGTGATGCTGTTCAGAGGCAGGGAGTATCCCATGGCTTCGATGGCATCGACGGCGGGCTGACCATTGACGGTACCACCGCCTACGATCCGGTCACGCAGATTGATCTGATACACGTCTGCTTCGACGTGGAAGTTCTTCACGGGCTCCAGGACGATGCCACCGCTGGCGCTGACGGAGCGTTCCGGCTTCAGGGCGCTGGCGCCGAGAATGCGGGCGGCCGTTGAGTTGACGGGCAGAAGACCGGAGGCGCCGGTCGGGTCCACGTTCATGGCGCTGTAGTGCTGTTCGGCCAGTGTGGGCGCGCGGAAGCCGGTGCTGATCGTGCCACGGATCGCAATGCGCTTGCTCACGTCATAGCGGGTCGAGACCTTGCCGTTTTCCGTGTTGCCGACATCCGTGTAGTGCTCGAATCGTCCTGCGAAATCGAGATCCCAGTGCGGGAGCGGGTGGAAGTCGCCATCGACATAGGCGGCCCAGATATCACGGCTCCAGTTGCCGGCGCTGTTGGGGCCAAGACCGGCATAGCCCTGCGTGCCACCCAGTTCATAGGAGGGCGGGGTGCCTGCCTTGATTTCATAGGTTTCGAGGCGGTGTTCGCCGCCGAAGGCCAGCGTCATGGGCACGACGTTGGCGATATTGAAGTGACGGCGGAAGTCCAGATTGTTGGTCCACTGTGCCATGCGATAGGTTTCGGCACGCGTCGTATTGGGGGACCAGCCGCAGCCATCGGTCGAATAATAGGACGAGCTCGGGTCGGTTGAGCACGTGCTGGCGAGCATGCCGGTATTGGCGGTGTTCTTGTTGCCAATCTTGTTGCCATCGGCGCCGTATGTGGTGCTCAGATCCCAGTCAAAGCCCAGGAAGTTGTCTCCCTTGAGGCCCAGCGTGGCGGCGTAGTCGTTTTCTTCCGACGTTTCGAGCGGGGAGAAGCCCGCCGGATACATGCTGGGCGCGATGACGGGCGTGCGGTAGTTTTCATATGCTTCGCCGTGGCGGTGCATATAGGTGATGAGGCCGTAGAAATTCACGCCTTCGGTGATGGTCTTGCCAAAGTCGATGGCGAGGCTTTCGCGGGTTTCTTCCGGCGTGCTCATGATCTTGTTGGAATTGGTCGGCACGTTCATCGCATTCGGAACGATACCGTTATAGTAGCCCGTTGTGGTGGCGTTGGTGGGCCAGCTTCCGATCAGGCGGTGATCCTTTGCGCCGACGACCATGTGATCCGTGTGATAGACTTCGCCGCTGAGGTGCAGGTAGCCGTCACTGCCCCATTTCACGCCGCCATCAGCGCCGACCTTGTACTGCCAGCCGTCGCCATTATAGGCGTTTGCGCCGGTCTGCACGGTGGTCTGCATGCCGTGGGCCTGCTTTTTGGTGATGATGTTCACCACACCGGCAATCGCGTCCGAGCCGTACATCGCGGCCGCGCCGTCTTCAAGCACTTCGATGTGGTCGATGGCATTTGCGGGGATCGTGTTCAGATCGGCGCCGGTGGAGCCGAACTGCGGACCCGCGTCGGCTGTGATGTTTGCGGTGTTGTGGCGGCGCTTGCCGTCCACCAGAACCAGCACTTCGTTCGGGCCGAGACCGCGCATCTGGATGGAAGATGTCAAGGCCGCAGAATCCGCGCCCATCGCCACCACGTTGATGGAAGCATAGGTCCGGGTCAGGGCGTCCGAGAGGTTCAGCATGCCGGAACGGCGGAGCGTCGCGGCAGAGACCACGGTGACGGGGGACGTGCTTTCGCGGGCCTTGCGGTTCGTCGCGTGGGTGCCTGTGGTGACGTTGATCGTCTCGGCTTCACCCGCGAAGTTAACTTCGGTCTTTTTCTTGCGCGGTGCGGCAGTCGCCGTCTTCGCGACTGGAGCGCTGGCGGGGTGTGCGGTTGCGTGAGTGCTGCTGCCGGTCCGGGCAGTGTGATGACGGACAGGGTGAGTGGTTGTTGTCGCGGCAAGAGCGGACATACACGGCATGACGGAAACGGCTGTTGTTACAAGCAGGGAGATGCGGTGCCGGGATTTCATTATTACTCTTTGTACCTCCATAAGACACCGCCCTTGGGTTCAGAGGGGGGTTCAGGAGAGTAATGATAAAAACTCGTTACATGAAAGTAGCAAAAACGATTTCTGAAACAGTTTTTCTTCCTGTTGCAGGTTGGCAACAAAGAGGTTTTACGGTCCGGATTAGGGGAATGAAATTTCTGGCAGGTGCTTTTCGGAGAAATATAGTTTTGTTTGTTTCACTGTGTGTGAGAAGGGCAGTTTGCTAGCTCTGTTTTATGTTATTTGATCGTATCGGATATGGTTGGCGGGCATAAGAAAGCTGCGGCCGTTCCTGTTCGGTAACGGGCGCTGTCGATCATTCAGATCAGTCGTCCAGACGCACTGTCCGGTTGCGTTTGATGCCTGCCCGGTGGGACTTCCCATCCAGACGCCGCTGTCTGGCGGCTTTTCCGGGGCGTGTGGCGACGCGGAACGCCGGACGATGGGCGGCTTTCCGGATCAGTTCCGCCAGACGTTCGATGGCGTCTTCGCGGTTACGCTGCTGTGTCCGGAAGCGACGGGCGGTGATGATGATTTCACCATTCTGCGTGGCCCGGCTGCCAGCCAGTTCGATCAGGCGGGTTCTGATCCGGTCTGGCAGGGCGGGAGATCGTGCGGCGTCGAAGCGGAGCTGGGCGGCCGTCGCCACCTTGTTGACGTTCTGCCCGCCGGGACCTGACGCCAGAATATAGGTCACCTTCAGTTCGTCGTCTTCGAGTGCGAGACCGGGAAGAATCTGGATTGGCATCTGTTTCTTCCTTTCCGGGCTGAGAAGCGGCGTCTGGGATGTGGAGGTAGAACGTGGGGCGCCCATAGCCTCTTTTGCGGGGAGAAGCCATGTCTGGAGAAATGTTGGACCTGTTTTTCGCGGCTGTGAGGTTGACGCCCTTATGGGTTGTGGGGTAGCCAGCGTGCGGATGAACCGGTAGCTCAGTTGGTAGAGCATTCGACTTTTAATCGAATGGTCCTGGGTTCGAGTCCCAGCCGGTTCACCATTTTTCCTGAAAAGAGCAGATGTAGTTGCGACCGGTGGCGATCCACTGGTGGTCTGTCGGGATTTTGCGGCTTATGATGTCGTAACAGGCTGACATGCAAGGAAAATGCTGATGACGCGGGTTCGGATTGGGATAGCGCTTGGACTTCTGGCGGCGCTGGCGGCGTGTGGGCCGGATTATGGCGGGCAGGGGTCGCGGCAGTTCCGTGGTGACGGTTATGGCAATGTAGGCGCGGGCCGCAGCAGCTATGGCTATCAGGGCGGCCCGACCTGAGGTTTCCCCTTTTCGGGGCGGTTCAGGACAGGGCGTCCTGAACCAGTTTTTCCTGCTGGGCGGCATGGACGCCCGGTAGTCCGGTTGCGGGAGAAGCGGCGCTGTCGCGGCCTGCATAGTCCGGGCGCTGGACCCGATGTCCGCAGGCGCGCAGGGCGCGTTCGATGCGACGGTCCACGAAAATCCAGGCTCCGTTGTTGAGAGGCTCTTCCTGGCACCACAGGACCTGTTCTGCGTCCGGATGGCGGGCGAGCTGCTCCATCAGAGCATGGTGTGGGAACGGATAGAGCTGTTCCAGGCGGATGATGGCGACGTCGTCACGGTTCTGGCGCGCGCGTTCGGCGATCAGATCGTAATAGACCTTGCCGGTGCACAGGATGATGCGGCGTGCGCCCTCTTCCTTGGCCGGGTCTGCGATGACGGGCTGGAAACGGGTGTGTGGCCCCATCTCGTCCAGCATGGACACCGCATCCTTGTTCCGGAGCAGGGATTTGGGCGTGAAAACGACCAGCGGCTTGCGGCAGCGGCGCGCGATCTGGCGGCGCAGGGCGTGGAAGTAGTTTGCGGGTGTGGTGATGTTGCACACGCGCATGTTGTTTTCAGCGCAGAGCTGAAGAATGCGCTCGGGGCGGGCTGAGGAATGTTCCGGGCCCCCACCTTCATAGCCGTGCGGCAGAAGCAGGGTCAGGCCGGACGTCCGCAGCCACTTGGTTTCGCCCGAGGCGATGAACTGGTCGAGGATGATCTGTGCGCCGTTGGTGAAATCGCCGAACTGCGCTTCCCACAGAACCAGAGCTTCGGGATTTCCAAGGGAATAGCCGTATTCGAAGCCGAGAACGGCATATTCCGAGAGTGGTGAGTTCCAGATGTTCAGCGGGGCCTGATGGGGCGCGATATGGGTCAGGGGCGTGTCTTCGCGGCCTGTGTCCTGATCGAACAGCACGGCGTGACGCTGGCTGAACGTGCCGCGGCGGCTGTCCTGTCCGGACAGGCGGACGGGATGGCCGTCCATGGACAGGGTGCCGAAAGCGAGAGCCTCGGCGGTCGCCCAGTCGAGCGGGCCGCCATCAGCCACCGCCTTACCGCGCGCCGTGATCTGGCGGGCCAGACGCGGATGAACGGCCAAGCCTTCCGGAATCGTGCCGATGGCGTCCCCGACGTCGCGTAGACGCCGGAGCGGTACGCCGGTCATGGGCTGGATGCGGTCCTGCTCGTCCTGCAGGCGTGTCGGGTCTTCGGGGCCGTCGAGCCAGTCCGTGCTGTTGGGGTGATAGGTCTTGGAGGTTTCGAACTGCTCTTCCAGACGGTTCTGGAAGTGGTTCCACATCTCCTCGACCTCGGCTTCGGTCATGACGCCAGTGCGAACCAGATGCCGGGCGTAAAGACTGCGCGTCGTGGGGCGGGACTGGATGGCGTGGACCATCGCGGGCTGCGTGAAGGCGGGTTCGTCGGCTTCATTATGGCCGTGACGGCGATAGCAGACCACGTCCAGCACGATGTCGGACTGGAAGGTGCGGCGCCATTCATGCGCCAGAAAGGCACAGCGGGAGACAGCTTCGGGATCGTCGCCATTGACGTGCAGGATCGGGGCCTGAACGGATTTGGCGATGTCGGTGTTGTGGATGCCGGAATGGGCGTCGGACTGGACGGTGGTGAAGCCGATCTGGTTGTTGATGATGACGTGGACCGTGCCGCCAGTCCGGTAGCCTTCCAGCTTCGAGAGGCTGAGGGTTTCGTACACGACGCCCTGACCGGCGAAGGCGGCGTCGCCGTGGACGAGAATGCCCAGATGGTGCTGGCGGTCGTGGTCCTTTTCGCGATCCTGGTCGGCGCGGACGCGGCCGAGCACGACGGGGTCCACCGCTTCCAGATGTGACGGGTTGGGCAGAAGCGAGATGCGGACGGTATGGCCCGCATGTTCGAGCGTCGTGGCGGTGCCGAGATGGTATTTCACATCGCCCGAGCCCTGAATGGTGTCGGGCTTGAAGGACGCGCCGGCGAATTCGCTGAAAATGGCGGCAAACGGCTTGCGCAGGATGTTGGCCATCACGTTCAGACGGCCGCGATGGGGCATGCCGAGCGAGACGGAGCGCACGTCGTCCTGTGCGGCGGCATCAATCAGGGTGCGCAGAGCGACGATGACGCTTTCGCCGCCTTCAAGGCCAAAACGACGCATGCCCATGAAGCGCTTCTGGCAGAACTGCTCGAAGGCTTCGGCGCGGGTCAGGGCGAGGAGGAGGCGCTTCTGGTCCAGCGACGGGCCGGGAACCGGCGTCTCCAGACGGTCGATCCACCACTGGCGCTGGGCGGGGTCCTGAAGATGCATGAACTCGGCGGCCGTGGTGCCGCAATAGGCACGGCGCAGGCGGGCAATCAGGTCCCGGTCGGCTCCGGGCGGGTTCAGTTCGGCAATGTCGGGAACGGGTGCCAGGCCGAGCGGGTCCAGCTTTGCGATGGCATGTCCGCGCAGGCGATAGGCGAATTTCAGGCTTTCGGCGCTGGCGTCGGTCTGCTCTGTTGTTTCCGCGGGCAGGCGGTCGGAGCCAAGGGTTTCGAACAGGGAGGCGAAGGCCGTGTCCACGGAGGCCGGGTCATGCTGCCAGCGTGCGTGCAGTTCCGCCAGATAGACGGTGTTTTCGCCGTTGATGGCGTCCCGGTCATCGCGATGGTCGCCCATGAACTCGTTCTCCTGTGTCCCCGGCTCCTGTGACCTGTACCAGGGAGCAGGGGGACGTGTCTTTTGGTCGTGCACTCTAGCGGATTGGCCGAACAGGGCCAATTTCCGTTTGTTTCGCGTTCTGCCTGTTCAGAGACCGAAGCCGCGTTTCATGGCGTCGATACGGCGTGCGATGGAGCGGGTGGCGACCGGGGTGTCTGTCTGGTCGAAGATATGGCAGGCGCCGGGCACGATTTCCAGTTCTACCGAAACGCCCTGATGGATCAGGCGCTGCGCGTAGGCGAGGTCTTCGTCCAGAAACAGGTCTAGGGCGCCGACGGACAGATAGACGGGGGGAAGACCGGACAGGTCCGTGGCGCGGGCGGGTGCGGCGTAGGGCGAGACGTCCGCCGCGCCGGGCGCTACGGGATTGAGGAGGGCCGCCCACATGAAGGTGTTGCTGGTGCGGGTCCACAGGAACTCGCCCCCGACCGGGGAGGCGTCGGGCTGACCTGTCGTCGTGCGGTCGTCGAGCACGGGGTAGACGAGATTCTGGAACAGGAGGGTCGGGCCTTCGCGGTCACGCGTCAGGAGGGCCAGCCCCGCAGCGAGGCCGCCGCCTGCGCTTTCACCGGTCAGGCCAATGCGGGCGGGATCAATCCCCAGTGTGTTGGCGTTGCGCGTGATCCAGCACAGCGTCGTGTAGGCATCCTCGATGGCCGCCGGAAAGGGATGTTCGGGGGTGAGGCGGTAATCCGGGGAGAGGACCACGCAGTCCAGATCCTGAGCGAACTGGCAGAGCTGGGTGGCGGTGAGCTCGGGCTGGCCAGCGAAATAACCGCCGCCATGCAGGTGCAGGAGGACCGGGCGTGGCGCTGCGGCGTCCTTGCGAGGGCGGACGCTCAGGAGGCGGATGGCGGGCGCGGTGTCCGTGGCGGGAATGGTCAGCCGTTCAAGGATGACGGGATAGTCTTCAGCCTGAAGGAAAGACTGTCCGGCGGCCTGTTCCAGCCCGTCGCGGAAGGCGGGGAGGGAGTCGGGCGAGAGATCGACGGTGGGGATCTCTTCAAGGAGCGGGAGGAGTTCAGGGAGGACGAGGGGCCGGGTGTTCATGAGTGTCACCTTGCACTGGGGAGGCAGGAAAACCATCTGTACGCCCAGTGGTCGGACGGCTTGAAGGCAAAAATCTGTTCGTCCCGCCACAAAGTTGCCGCAACTTTTAATGCCCGAGAGTCGTCTTGTTAACCGACCGGTCCTGAGCCGGCCTTGTTGGATGGGAGTTTCGCTGATGCGTGCTCTGCTGTTTCTTGCAGTTCTGACGGGAAGTGGTCTTGCGTTGACAGGTTTGTCGGCGGGAGCGCAGGAGCCGCGTCGGGACAACCTGTCCGCACATTCCGTTCTGGCGAAGGATGCGGGGCAGTCGGGAGTGGATCACCGGACGCTGGAATGCCGGACGGATCCGCGCCTGCTTCATACCGTGTGGGATGGACGGATCTCGTCCCTGCCAGGGCCGCATGTCTGCATGGGCGGTGCGAACCGCCTGGGGGCAGGATATGTCCGTTATCTGGCGACGAGCCGGATGGTCCGGGCGCATAAGCCGCTGCGGGGGTAATATTCTTTCGTAAAAGGCAGGTCTCACATGTGTGGAATAGGCCTTGTCGCCGGCGTGGGCCGCGTCTAGCCTTCCGCGCCATGAGCAGGATTTCTCTTGATTATGATGCGTTCGAGAGCGCGCCGGTTGCGGAAAAACCGTTTCCGCATCTGGTGGTGCCGCATTTCATTGGCAACGATGATCTGAAGGCGGTTGTCTCCGATCTGCCGGAAATGAAATCCGGTGGTTCGTTCCCGCCGGAAGCCCTGAAGCTGACGCCACGTGTTGCGGGCATGATTGCGGAATTGCAGGGGCCGAAGCTCAAGGCGCTGGTGGCGGAGAAATTCAGGCTGGATCTGGCGGATGCGCCGACCATGCTGACGGTCCGCGGCCGCACGCGGGAAAAAGACGGGCGCATCCATCGGGATTCCGAGGCCAAGCTCGTCACGATCCTGCTGTATCTCAATCCGCGCGGGGAGGACTGGGCCTCGCGCGATGGCTGTCTGCGGCTGCTGAACGGGCCGGATGATGTCGAGGATTTCGATGTTGAGGTGACGCCCGCCGAAGGGACGCTTCTGGTGTTTCCGAACGGTCCGGCCACCTGGCACGGGCACCGGCAGTTTGTCGGAACGCGCTATGCGATCCAGCTCAACTATATGGCGACGGGGCGCAAGGCCCGCTACGAACTGCGGCGGCACCGTCTGTCGGCGCTTTTAAAGCGTCTGCCCTTTTCGGGCTGATTTTCAGGGAACGGGAAAAGATCATGGGTTATCGGGTTGCGGTTGTTGGCGCCACGGGTGCGGTGGGGCGTGAACTGCTGCGAATTCTGGCGGAGCGGGAATTTCCGGTCGATGAGGTTGTGGCGCTGGCCTCGCCGCGTTCGGCAGGGCGCGAGATTTCCTTTGGGGACAAGACCGTCCTGAAGGTTCAGAACCTCGAGACGTTCGACTTCAAGGGCTGGGATATTGCGCTGTTCTCGCCGGGCGGGGCGGTTTCGGCCGTTTATGCACCCAAGGCTGCGGCTGCCGGATGCGTCGTGATCGACAACACGTCCCATTTCCGCATGGAGCCGGGCGTGCCCCTGATCGTGCCGGAAGTGAACGCGGCGGCGATTGGCAAGGCGAGCCGGGGCATCATCGCCAACCCGAACTGCTCAACCGCACAGATGCTCGTGGCGCTCAAGCCGCTGCATGACCTGTTCCGCATCAAGCGCATCGTGGTCTCGACCTATCAGGCCGTTTCAGGCGCGGGCAAGGACGGGATGGACGAGCTGTTCGCCCAGACCAAGGGCACCTTCGTCAACGATCCGCCGACGGTCGCGCAGTTCACCAAGCAGATTGCCTTCAACGTCATTCCTCATATCGACCGTTTCATGGACGACGGTGCGACCAAGGAAGAATGGAAGATGGCCGTCGAAACCCGCAAGATCATGGACCCGGACATCAAGGTTCTGGCGACCTGTGTGCGCGTCCCGGTGTTCATCGGTCACTCCGAGGCCATCAGCATTGAATGCGAGAAGCCGGTTGATCTGAAGAAGGCCCGCGAGGCGCTGCGCAAGGCGCCGGGTGTGATTCTGCGGGACGAGCGCGAGGATGGTGGTTACGTCACGCCGATCGAATGTGTGGGCGAGGATGCGACTTATGTGTCCCGCCTGCGGATTGATCCGTCTGTCGAGAATGGTCTGGCGCTGTGGTGTGTGTCCGACAATCTGCGCAAGGGTGCGGCCCTCAATGCGGTCCAGATTGCGGAAAGCATTGTCGCGCAGGGACTTCTGAAGGACGGCCAGCTTTTCCGTCGCAATGAAATTCCGGATGAAGACGAGTCCGAATGACGGCGTCGCGCACGGAGACGGTTCTCGCGGCCAATGAAGATATCGAGCGCCTGCCGCTCGATGCCCTGCTGGACCGGCTTCTGACGTCGCAGAAGGCGGCTCTGGATCGGGTGGGTGAAGCCTTGCCGTCCATCGAGCTCGCTGTTGAGGCGGCTGTCCCTAGGCTTCAGGCCGGGGGGCGGCTGGTCTATGCGGGGGCCGGGACGTCAGGGCGGATCGGATTGCAGGATGGCGTGGAACTGACGCCGACCTTTGGTGTGGCGCCGGAGAAGCTGGTTCTGCTGCTGGCCGGTGGGGCAGGGGCGACGACACAGGCGGCGGAAGGTGCGGAAGACCGGGAAGATCAGGCACGGCTTGATCTGCTGGACTATTACCCGGCTGCGCAGGACGTGGTGATCGGCGTCGCGGCGAGCGGCAACACGCCTTATACATGCGCCGTTGTTCAGCTTGGACGGGAAGTCGGAGCCCTGACGATCGGCGTAAGTGGCAATCCGGAGTCGCGCCTGTTGCGGGAAGCGGAGTTGGGGATCTGCATTCCGACGGGAGCCGAGGTTCTGGCGGGTTCGACGCGTATGGCCGCCGGGACGGCGCAGAAAGTCACGCTGAACCTGTTTTCCACCGCGCTGATGACGCGTCTGGGGCATGTCTATCGTGGGCGCATGGTGGACATGCGCATCAGCAACGAGAAGCTTCAGGCCCGCGCGGAACGGATGGTCATGGAACTGGCCGGAGGAACGGCCGAAGAGGCACGGGACGCCCTGAGGCTTGTGCAGGGAAATACGAAACGGGCCGTTCTGCTGCGGCACGGTGTGGCTCTGGCGGAAATTGAACCGCTTCTGGAGCGGTGTCAGGGGCATCTGCATCTTGCGCTCGCCGGACTCTAAGGGCGGCGCAATCGGGATGAGAAGGCCCCGTATCACGTGAGAGGCCATTCGAGGGCCTCTCACGTGATCTGATCGGAATCAGACGGAAGCGAGTTCGGCCCAGCCTGTTTCCGGGCGGTCGAGATGCTTCAGCAGGTCGTGATCCGGCGTATTGACTAGATCCTTGACCAGCGTTTTGAAGAGCTTCTTGCTGGTCGGCTTGTCGAGATGCTCGCGGATTTCATGCGAAGCCTGCGCCGGAGCGACAAGCAGGATGCCTTCGACGTCGCGGCTCTGTGCGGCCTTGTTGATATGGCCGGCCAGATCGCGGGTGAAGTGCACCTTGAGCTGTTCGTGCGGGTTTTCGTGCGGTGCCTTGATGGAGGAGACGTCTTTTTCCGCGCTGGACCCCTTGTGCAGGTCAAAGGTTTCGATGGTGCGGAGCTGCGACCCTTCAAGCCGCAGGAAACGGGCTTTTTCGCCGTCAGCGACAACGTAAATGACGGGGTCCTGTGTAGCCATCTCTGGAAATCCTTAATCAAAATCGGACGATGCGTCTGTAACAGTTCTGAGGTGGGATGGTTGCCTGTGTCTGCCAAGGTGGTGCAGAGTCGTATTCGATCAAGTTATTGAAAAAAGGAGAATATTTTCATTTTTTTGAATGTTTTTTGAAGAATTCCGATTTTTTTCTTGAAATGCGGAAGAGATGTGCCCAATCTCTGAATTGAGCTTACCGGAAAATCTTTTCCAAAGGCTCAAAGGAGGCAAGTATGGCTCTGACGAATACTCTTCTGCCGTATGTTGGTCCGATGGCTGCCGTTGTTGCGGTGTTCGCCTATACTTTGCTGCAAGGGACCCGGAAACCGGATGTTTCCTATGCGAAAGTAAGGCACCGACGATAGCGTCCCGCAAGGGACGCGTATCCCCGGACGTTTTCCCTCTTTACCTGAATGCGTGCCCGGTTCCACAGTGAGGGCACCATGGCTTTCTTACATAAAACCCCCCGCATTACTCCTCCGCCGGAAGGCAGGACGGGTGTTCTTCTGATCAATCTGGGTACGCCTGACGATACAGGCTATTTCTCAGTCAGAAGATATCTGAGCGAGTTTCTCTCTGACCGTCGCGTCATCGAGAGTCCTCCCCTGATCTGGCAGCCCATTCTTCAGGGCATCATCCTGACAAAACGTCCTTTTGCCAGCGGCGCCAATTATGCGCGGATCTGGGACCGGGACGAGAATGCATCCCCCTTGCGGGTCTATACCCGTCGGCAGGCTGAAGGGCTTGCTGCGCGCCTTAAAGCCGATGGCGTGCCAGTGGAATGGGGAATGCGTTATGGCCGCCCTTCCGTTGCAAAAGCGCTGGAAAGCCTGATGGATCAGGGTTGTGACCGGATCGTTAGCATTGCGCTTTATCCGCAGTATTCCGCAACCACGACCGCCACGGCCAACGACCAGCTTTTCCGTGCGCTCATGCGTCTGCGACGCCAGCCCGCCGTTCTGACGGTTCCGTCTTTTCCGGATCATCCTGCTTTCATCCGCGCGCTTGAGACGTCCGTTCAGGATACGCTGGCGGGACTGACCTTCAAGCCGCAGCAGATCGTTGCGTCGTTTCATGGTCTTCCCAAAACCTGCATCGAAAAGGGCGATACGTATCGGGACGAATGTGAGCGGACGATCGCCGGACTGCGGACGGCTCTGGGACTGAGTGAGGCGCAGATGCCCCTGACGTTCCAGTCCCGCTTCGGGCCGCTTGAATGGATCCAGCCCTATACGGCGCCTTTCGTCAAAGCCCTTCCGTCACAGGGAATTACGAAGATTGCCGTTATCATGCCTGGTTTCATGACGGACTGCATCGAAACGCTGGATGAAATCGGGAACGAGCTCCGGGAAGAATTCATGGAAGCAGGGGGAGAGGAGTTTGCGCTCGTGCCCTGTCTGAACGACTCGAAAGGCGCGATTGATCTTCTGGAAGAGCTTTCGCGATCCGCGCTGGCCGGTTTTCAGCGCGGCTGAGTTCTGCGGCCTTCAGGTTCCTTTAAAAAACCCACCTGATAGCAGGTGGGTTTTTTTATGAATCGGAGCCTGCAAAGGCAGATGGAAATTTTCTGCTTGCATTGCGCGCAGCTTTTTCCTATAACTGTGGCACTGAGCCATGAAACGTAATTGATTGCTCGTTAAAAACTCAATTTCAGGTTAAAGAATTTTGAAAAGGCTGCTTTCGCAAGAAGCAGCCTTTTTTGTTGCGCATTTCAGAAACAAGACATGTTTTTCTGCGTAGAAATTTTGGCTCAGTGCAGAGTTTAATTCTTCTTTTCATACGGCTCTCCAGCATCCGGACCTGAAACAGGGTTTCGGATGCTGGCGTGCGTCTGGTTCTTTTCTTTTTCAGCTACAGGAAAACTCATGAACGCTGTTTCCAGCACGCAAAGCGCAGTCCAGTCGGGTTCGCGCTGGACGATCGCTGATGCGATGAAGATCCGTGCCGATGATCCGACGACGACCATGCCGGTCATCGACTACGCATTTCCCGTCATCGATTCCGATGTGTGGCAGTGGGACACCTGGCTGCTGCGCGACATTCACGGCAAGACCGTGACCTTCAAGGGCTGGTACGTCATGTTCGCCCTCGTTGCCGATCGTGCCGCCACGGGCGATACGACCGAGGGCTGGCACAGCCGCAACAACTATTCCTATATCGGCTACTACTACAGCCGCACCGGCAATGGCGCGGACTGGAAGTTCGGTGGCCGTGTCATTAAGGAAGGCGCCAACTCCCGCAGTTGGGAATGGTCCGGTTGTGCCGTTATGCGCGAGAACAGCGCCAATACGGTCGATCTGTTCTATACCTCCGTCAACGATACGCCGTCCGAGTCTGTTCCGTCCTACACGACGGGCCGCATTCTGGCAGATGCCACGGGCGTCTGGTTCGAGGGCTTCGATGTCTGCACGGACATGTTCCAGGCAGACGGCGTGAACTACGCCAACATTGTCGAAGACGCCTACTGGGATTTCCGCGATCCGCATATCTTCCGCAATCCTGACGACAACCAGATCTATGCCCTGTTTGAAGGCAATGTTCCGGGTATGCGCGGGAACTTCACCATCGGTTCCGACGAGATGGGTCCGGTTCCGCCTGCCACGACCGTTCCGGCTGGTGCGCAGTATGGCGCGGCTGCCATCGGCATTGCCCGCCTGACATCCGACTCCACGCGGGGTGATTTCTCCAAATGGGAAATGCTGCCGGCCCTCGTTACGGCGCTTGGCGTCAATGACCAGACGGAACGCCCGCATGTCGTCTTCCAGGACGGTCTGACCTATCTGTTCACGATCTCCCATCACTCCACCTTCACCGGCAACAGCACGGGTCCGGATGGTGTGTATGGTTTCGTGTCCCGGAACGGTATTTTCGGTCCGTATGCACCGCTGAACGGTTCGGGCCTTGTACTGGGTAACCCGTCTGCTGCTCCGTACGAGACCTACTCGCACTTCGTCGATCCTGCCGGTTACGTGCAGTCCTTCATTGATACCCTGCCGCAGCCCGGTTCGGCTGACCCGCAGGACCCGGCGACCTATCGCATCGGTGGCACACTCGCACCGACCGTGAAGATCGTCCTCGAAGGTGAGCGGACCTATCTGACGGAAGTCCACGCTTACGGGCAGGTTTATGCCCAGGGCGTCTGGCCGACCTCTTCGGCCTTTGACAAGCGTTCCTGAGGCCGTTTTGCCCTCTCCCGAAAGGGGGAGGGCATTTTTTTGCGTTTCAGGTTCTGAATTTCAGACGCAGAAACGCGCTGGCCTGTGGGCCTGAAACAGTTTTGGCGATTTCTGAAAAAATTATCGGCTGGTCGGAGTGAGAGGATTCGAACCTCCGGCCCCTGCGTCCCGAACACAGTGCTCTACCAGGCTGAGCTACACTCCGGCCGACGGCGCTTCTCCTACAGGGGTTAACGCTTTCCTGCAAGAGGGCACGGACGAAAAATCAGAGAACGAGCGCCGTTCTGCCGATATCCCGCCATGACCACAGGACGGCGCGGGCCTGCCCCTGAAGGTTCCAGACGGGAAGGAGCCCGACGCCCCCGTCCGCTACGCTGACGCGCGAGTCGGCGGAGTTGTCACGGTTGTCGCCCATAACGAACAGATGGTTGGGCGGAATGGTGAAGGGGGCAATGTTGTCCAGGTCTCCGTCCTGCGACATTTTGAGAATGTTGTGGCGGATGTTTCCCGGCAGGGTTTCTTCATAGCGTTCTGCCGCACGCCAGACGTTCTTTCGGCTTTCCTCGCGGGTTGGTCCCATGTCTTTCCATGGAAGCACCGTTCCGTTCAGGATGACCCGGCCATGCACCAGAGCCACCGTGTCGCCCGGTAGTCCGATGACGCGTTTGACCCATGTCTGGTGCAGGTTGGCGGGTGCGCGGAACACGACCACGTCGCCGCGATGGGGCAGGCGTCCGAACAGGCGGCTGTCCGTTTCGGCAGAGGGCTTCAGCAACGTCCCGAACGGCAGATTGGCCGTGCTGAGGCCGTAGGACGGGACGATGACGCCGATCTGGTCGCCGATCCGCAGTGTCGGCTCCATGGAGGCCGAAGGCACGATGTAAGCGGCGGCAAGAGCGCTGTGAATGGTCAGGAAGCCCAGAAGGACGGGCAGGCAGGACAGGATGTCGCGGGCAAGCTGGCGCAGGGTTGGGATGCGGGTCATGATGAGGGTCTCCGTGCCCGACAGAGTGCCGCATGGGGGCCGGAGTGCCAGTTAAACCTGCGTCAGATCCTGTCATGAAAAAAGGGGCGTCCCGTCATGGGGCGCCCCTTTTTTGTCGTTTCAGGCGAACGGTGCCTTACAGCGCTTTTTCGAGCGTCGGGAGGACCTCGAACAGATCACCCACGATGCCGTAATCGGCGACCTTGAAAATCGGCGCTTCCGGATCGGTGTTGATGGCCACGATGACGCGGCTGTCCTTCATGCCAGCCAGATGCTGGATCGCACCCGACAGACCGACGGCGATGTAGAGTTCCGGCGCCACGATCTTGCCGGTCTGGCCGACCTGCATTTCGTTGGGGGCAAAACCGGAATCCACGGCCGCACGGGACGCGCCGATGGCGGCGTTCAACTTGTCGGCGATGGGTTCGAGCAGCTTGAAGTTCGCAGCGTCTTTCAGGCCCTTGCCACCGGAAATCACCACGCGGGCAGATTCCAGCTCCGGACGATCGGATGCCGAAAGTTCGACCTTCACGAAAACGGACTTCTCGCTGGCCGGAGCTTCGATTGTCTCAACCGTGGCGGACCCACCTTCGGCAGCAACCGGATCGAAATTGGAGCCGCGGACCGTCAGCACCTTGATGCTGTCGGAAGAGCGGACCGTCGCCAGTGCGTTGCCGGCATAGATCGGGCGCACGAAGGTGTCGGCGTCCTTGATCTCGACCACATCGGGGATGGGCTGCACGTCCAGCAGGCCCGCCAGACGCGGCAGGATGTTTTTGCCGGTGGCGGAGGCTGCAGCCAGAATATGGCTGTAGTCTTTCGCGCGGGCAGCCAGCAGATCGGCGGCGGGCTCGGCCAGATCGTTGACCAGACCCGGAACGCTGAGGACGCGCGTCACACCCGGCAGGGCGGCAGCGGCCTGTGCGCCGTCTCCGAACACGATGGCATCGACGGCACCGAAGCGGGAGGCAGCGGCAACAGCCGAACGGGAAGCCTGACGGACCGCGCCGTTTTCGACTTCAACCAGAACAAGAGCGGTCATCAGATCACCTTCGCTTCTGTCTTGAGCTTCTCGACCAGTTCGGCCGCGCTGTTCACTTTCACGCCTTCCTTGCGCTCGGCGGGTTCGGCCACCGAGACCACCGTCAGGCGCGACGCCGTATCGACGCCGAGGCTGTCGATTTCGACCGTCTCAAGCGGCTTCTTGCGGGCCTTCATGATGTTCGGAAGGGACGCATAGCGCGGCTCGTTGAGGCGCAGATCCGCCGTCACCACGGCCGGGAGCGTGAGGGACACGACTTCCGTGCCGCCGTCGATCTCGCGGGCGACTTCGATACGGCCATCGGCAACCGTCACCGCACTCGCGAACGTGCCCTGCGGCCAGCCGAGCTTTGCGGCCAGGATCTGGCCCGTGGCGTTCATGTCGTCGTCGATCGCCTGCTTGCCCATGCAGATCAGGCCAGCCTCTTCGCGCGTGGCGATCGCCTTGAGCACGTTGGCCACGGCGCGCGGCTCAAGCGTGTCGTCGGTGCGGACGAGGATGGCGCGGTCTGCACCCATCGCCATGGCCGTACGCAGCACGTCCTGAGCGGCCTGTGCGCCGACGGTCACGACCACGACTTCCTTGGCCGCGCCTTTTTCACGAAGGCGCACTGCTTCTTCGACTGCGATTTCGTCGAACGGATTCATGGACATTTTCACGCCCTGCGTTTCGACACCGCTGCCATCGGCCGCTACACGTACCTTGACGTTGTAATCGACCACCCGTTTGACTGGGACCAGAACTTTCATCGTCATCTTTCGCTGCTGTCGCCGCCACAAAAACGGGCGCCACCGTAGCGGGACTGACCGGAAAAGTCACATTCCGCTCTGGCCGTGCCCTTTTGCGGGAAGAAAATTACATCCCGACCGGATAGTTCGGACCGCCGCCGCCTTCGGGCGTGCACCAGTCGATGTTCTGCGTCGGGTCCTTGATGTCGCAGGTCTTGCAGTGCACGCAGTTCTGGGCGTTGATCCGGAGCTGCCAGGCATTTTCGCCCGTCTGTTCCTGTTCATATACACCGGCCGGGCAATAACGGCTTTCGGGCGAATCGAACACGTCGTGATTGACGGTCTGCCAGACGGACTCGTTGCGGAGTTTGAGGTGAACCGGCTGGTTCTCCTCGTGATTCGTGCTGCTCAGGAAGACCGAACTGACGCGATCGAAGGTGATCTTCCCGTCGGGCTTGGGATAGTCGATTTTCGTGCACACCGAAGCGGGACGCAGCGTCTCGTTATCGGCATGTGGGTGATGCAGCGTCCAGGGGGCACGGCCGCGCAGGATCATGCTGTCGATGCCGGCATAGAGCGCGCCGAGCTTCATGCCCCATTTCGCGAAGGCCGGGCGGATGTTGCGGACGTCGCGCAGTTCGGACCATAGCCAGGACTGCTGGACGCGCGCCGTCATGCTGGCGGCTTCCTTCCTGTCCTTTTCCAGAGCCTCGGCCACGGCCTCAGCCGCGATCATACCGGATTTCATGGCCGTATGCGTGCCCTTGATCTTGGGCACGTTCAGGAAGCCTGCCGAATCGCCAGCCAGAACGCCGCCGGGGAAAGTCAGGCGCGGAATGGACTGGAAGCCGCCTTCCGACAGGGCTCGTGCGCCGTAGATCAGGCGCTTGCCGCCTTCGAAATGCTCCCGGAAGGCCGGGTGCAGCTTGGTCCGCTGCATTTCTTCGAACGGGGACAGATAGGTGTTGGCGTAATCGAGGCCGGTCACGAAGCCAAAGCTGACCAGATTTTCCCCGAAATGATAGAGCCAGGCCCCGCCATAGGTGTGATCGTCGAGCGGCCAGCCGAAACTGTGCTGCACGAGGCCCGGACGATGCTTTTCCGCCGGGATTTCCCAGACTTCCTTGACGCCGAGGCCATAGGTCTGCGGCTCCACGCCCTTGCGGAGGCCGAAACGCTTCATGGCGTGGCCGGTGAGGGAACCGCGGGCGCCTTCGGTCAGGATGGTCTGCTTTGCGCGCAGGATCATGCCGGGCGTGAAGTTCGGCCCGTGTTCGCCATTGCGTTCGATACCCATATCGCCCGTGATGACGCCAGCGACGTGGTCATTTTCGATAAACAGTTCCGCGCCCGAGAAGCCCGGATAGATTTCCACGCCCAGAGCCTCGGCCTGCTCGCCGAGCCAGCGGCAGACTTCGCCAAGCGAGACAATATAGTTCCCGTGATTGGCCATCTGCGGCATCACGCGGTCCAGATACGGAACGGCGAAGGAGCGCGTTTCGGTGAGGAACAGCATCCGCTCTTCCGTCACCTGCGTCCGCAGGGGGGCGTCCAGATCGCGCCAGTTCGGCAGAAGTTCATCGAGCGTGCGGGGCTCGATAACGGCGCCCGAAACGATATGGGCGCCGATCTCGCTGCCTTTTTCGATCAGGCAGACGCCCGCATCCGGCATCAGCTGTTTCAGGCGGATCGCGGCGGACAGACCGGCGGGACCGCCACCGACCACCACGACATCGAATTCCATTTCTTCGCGTTCGATCTGGGTCATGATGTCAGGAAACTCGCTGAATAACTGGGATAAGGGTTTGGCGTGGGTTTCAGGGACGGCGCGTGAAAGTCCAGTAGAACGGCACGCGCCCTTCGCGGAAGGCCTTGGCTTCATAGCGTGTGGGCGACCAGCCTTCGGGACGTTCCTTGGCCGGGGGCGGCGCATCGAACAGGTCCTGCCTGCCCATCACCTCCGTGACCCATTCCTGATAGACGGGATGGTCACTGGCGACGCGCCAGATGGCGCCGGGTTTCAGAACGCGGTGCATCTGCTTGATGTTTTCCGGATGCACGAAGCGGCGCTTGGCGTGCCGGGCCTTGGGCCACGGGTCCGGGAACATCAGATACGCCCGGTCCAGACACGCATCGGGCATGTCCTTGAGCAGCAGGCGGGCATCTTCGGCCCAGATGCGGAAATGGGGAGGCGGCGTGGCCGTGTCTTCCTCGCCTTCGGGCACGAGGCGCGACAGCAGGGAGCACAGGCCGTTCTCGAAGACCTCGGAGGCGATATAGCCGACATCCGGATTCAGTTCGGCCTGACCGACGGCATGTTCGCCACCGCCAAAACCGATTTCGAGAAAAACGCGCGAGACCGCATCGGAGAATCCCGCAGCGGGATTCTCCGGTGAGGTGAAGGAGAGCCGGGGCAGCGCCTTCTCAAGAAGGTGCTGCTGCCGGGCCCGGAGCGGATGGCCGCGTTGACGGCCGTAAAGCCGCTCCGGCTGGGGTTTGAGAGACTCGACCAGGGGTTTTCTGCCAGATTACCGGTTGAGGGCGCCACGCAGCGTGGTGACCAGATCCGTCTGCTCCCAGGTGAAGTTGTCCAGAACCGGATCCGGCGCACGACCGAAATGGCCGTAAGCGGAGGTCGGAACATAGATCGGACGGTTCAGGCGCAGATGCTTGCGGATGCCGCGCGGGGACAGGTCCACAACCTCGTTGAGGATCGCACCCAGACGGGCTTCGTCCACGTCCTTGCCCGTGCCGTCGAGGTCAACATAGACCGAGAGCGGCTTGGACACGCCGATGGCGTAGCTGAGCTGGATCGTGCAGCGGTCGGCAAGGCCGGCAGCCACGACGTTCTTGGCAAGGTAACGTGCGGCATAGGCTGCCGAACGGTCCACCTTCGTGGGGTCCTTGCCGGAGAATGCGCCACCACCATGCGGGGCTGCGCCACCATAGGTGTCGACGATGATCTTGCGGCCCGTGAGACCTGCGTCGCCGTCCGGTCCGCCGATGACGAAGTTGCCGGTCGGGTTCACGTAGAACTCGTCTTCCGGGCAGTTCCAGCCTTCGGGCAGGATGCCGTTGACCACGTCGCGAAGCGTCTCGCGGATCGTGTTCTGGCTCATGCCTTCGACATGCTGCGTGGAGATCACGACGGACGTGACGCCAACGGGCTTGCCGTCGACATAACGCAGCGTGACCTGACTCTTGGCATCCGGCAGAAGGCCGACGCCACGGGCGTCGCCGCTCTTGCGGTAGTCGCGGATGCGCTCGAGGATCGTCTGCGCATAGAACAGCGGTGCAGGCATCAGGTGTTCGGTTTCGCGCGTGGCGTAGCCGAACATGATGCCCTGATCGCCAGCGCCCTCATCCTTGTCACCGGCGCTGTCAACGCCCTGGGCGATGTCAGCGGACTGTGCGTGCAGATAGGAGGTGATTTCGGCCTTCTTCCAGGAGAAACCTTCCTGGTCGTAGCCGATGTCCTTGATGGCTTCACGGGCGCGGTCGATCAGCGTGTCCTCGACCTCTTTGGGGCCGCGGACTTCACCGGCCAGGACGACGCGGTTGGTGGTGACCAGCGTCTCACAGGCAACACGCGCTTCCGGATCGGCCTGCAGATAGGCGTCCAGAACGGTATCGGAAATGCGGTCCGCCACCTTGTCGGGATGGCCTTCGGAAACGGACTCGGATGTGAAAAGGAAATCGCCGTGATTGCGCACTCAGGGACCTCGCAGGGAATGAGTGGTGAGAAGGGCCACAGCGTGCCTTGGCAGGCGGACTGTGGCATTCAGGGAGGGGACGGCTTGGCGGAATTGGACGCAAGGGTCAAGGGGCCGTGTGAGGTCTGAACGCGGTTTTCTGCGGAAAAGTCCCGAAAATCAGCCTGAAATTACAAAAAAACCGGACAGAAATTACGAAAAAGAGAGCGCAGGCCCCCGTTTCATTTTTCAACGACACCGTTCATGCTGCGTTTACAGCTCCGTAACCGGCATTGCCTGTCAGGGTACGGTTGTGGGCAAACAGGGAATTTGAGGCGTTTGGAATGTCGAATCAGTTTAGCGGTAAAGTTTGTCTCGTCACCGGTGCCGGTGGCAATATCGGTCTTGCGACCGCCCTCCGTCTGGCTGGGGAAGGGACGGCCATCGCCCTGCTGGACATGAACCGGGAAGCTCTGGAAAAGGCGGAAGCCGCCGTCCGTGAAAAGGGCGTCGAAGCCCGCTCCTATGTCTGTAACGTGACGTCCGAAGAGGCCGTGACCGAGACTGTGGACGCCGTGGTCCGGGATTTCGGGAAGATCGACTTCCTGTTCAACAATGCCGGGTATCAGGGTGCGTTCGCCCCTGTTCAGGATTATCCGTCCGAGGATTTTGCGCGCGTGCTGACGATCAACGTCACCGGCGCCTTCCATGTCCTCAAGGCCGTCACGCGCCAGATGATCGCGCAAAACTACGGTCGTGTCGTCAACACGGCCAGCATGGCTGGTGTGAAGGGGCCGCCGAACATGGCCGCCTACGGTGCCTCCAAGGGTGCCATCATCGCCCTGACCGAAACCGCCGCGCTGGATCTCGCGCCCTACAATATCCGCGTGAACGCCATCAGCCCCGGCTATATGGGTCCCGGCTTCATGTGGGAGCGTCAGGTCGAGCTTCAGGCCAAGGTCGGAAGCCAGTATTTCTCCACCGACCCCAAGGTGGTGTCCGAGCAGATGATCGGCAGCGTGCCGATGCGCCGTTATGGCGACATCAACGAAATCCCTGGCGTGGTGGCGTTTCTGCTGGGGGACGATTCCAGCTTCATGACGGGTGTGAACCTGCCGATTGCCGGAGGTTGATTACTGGCGGTTGATTGGGGGAGTCCGGGCTCTGCCCGGACCCGGCGGGGATCTTGATCCCTGCACCCTGTTTTAGGTTCAGGGTTTTAAGGCGTCTGCCATTGTGTAGAGGCCTGCAGGGCGTCCGGCGAGCCATTTTGCGGCGAGCAGGGCGCCTCTGGCGAAGACCCTCCGGTCCAGTGCGCGGTGGGACAGGGTAATCTGTTCGTCCGCCGCCATCAGGACCAGGTCATGTTCGCCCACGATCTGCCCGCCCCGCAGGGAGGCAAATCCGATCGCCCCATTCGGGCGCAGACCGTTCTGGTCGGTCCGGGCCACGTCTTCGAGCGCGACTCCACGCCCTTCCGCTACGGCCTTTCCGATCGCCAGTGCCGTGCCGGATGGCGCGTCCAGTTTCTGGCGGTGATGGACCTCCAGAATTTCCGCATCATAATCCGGCAGTCCCGCGCCAAGCTGCCGGGCCAGTTCCAGAAACAGCGTCAGTGCGGGTGAGAAATTGGCGGCCTGAAGGACGGGAATATGCTGCGCCGCCGCGTTCACGGCGTCCTGCGCGCCCTGGTCGAGCCCGGTGGTTCCCAGAACCCATGCACATCCGGTCTGCGCGAAGGCCGCCGCATGGGCCGGGACCGTCGTGGCGTGGCTGACATCAATCACCACATCGCAGTTCTTCGCGAGCGTGGCAGGGTCGGTCGTGATGTTGCGCGAAGCATCTGCCGTGCGGGACAGGCCGCCTGTGAGGGCAGTTCCGGCCTCTTCGGCGCAGAGTGTTCCAAGCCGGCCCGTAATGCCGGCGATACCAATGCGGGGAGCGGAAATCAGGGTCATGGTCGGTCCATCAGAACGGAAAAATCAGATGTTGGCGTCTAGCCGGGCGTCAAAACGGCTGCGGGCGGCCTCGATTTCGGGTCGGTTGGACAGCGCCCACTGACCGAAGGCCTCCGTCAGCGTCCACAGCGATTCTCCGAGCGTCGTGAGTTCATAATCCACGCGCGGCGGAGTCGTCGGGGTGACGGTCCGCAGGACGAGGCCGTCGCGCTCCAGATTACGCAGGGTGAGCGTCAGCATCCGCTGCGAAATCCCGTCGATCGTACGGCGCAGTTCGCTGAAACGGTGCGGCCCGCGTCCGAGCGATTTGACGATCAGGATGCTCCACTTGTCCGTCGTGCGCGCAAGAATGGAGCGGATGACGGCGCAGGCATCCCCGTTCTGCGAGCAGTCCAGAGCGGCCGTATTCGGCCCTGCGGATGGCTTGGGGGGAGAAACGGTATCACTGACGCGAACATCCATGTGCCTATGGCTCCGGAATGTGCCTTCTTGCGGCGGGGTTCAAAGGTTCCTTATCTGGTGCTGGTTACGATCAGGAACCGGAAAGATCAAAATGAAACTTCTTCACATCGATTCCAGCATTCTCGGTGACAGCTCTGCCAGCCGTCAGGTCAGCGCCGCCGCTGTCGCCCAGTTCCGCAAGAAAGACCCGTCCGTCGAGGTCATTTCCCTCGATCTCGCCAGCGATCCGCTGCCGCATCTGGATGTCGAAGCGCTGTCCTGGCTGGGCAAAGAGCTGACGCCGGATGTGTCGGCCCGTCCCGAACTGGTCGCCAGCGCAAAGGCTCTGAATGATTTCAAGGCGGCGGATGTCGTCGTCATCGGCGTGCCGATGTACAACCTGTCGATTCCCAGCCAGCTCAAATCCTGGATCGACCGCATTATGGTGGCGGGTCAGACCTTCCGCTATGGCGCGGGTGGGATCGAGGGTCTGGCCAAGGGCAAGGCAGTTGTGCTCGCCGTGGCGCGTGGCGGCCTGTATGGCGAAGGCTCGCCCGCAGCGTCCTTCGAGCATCAGCTCAGCTATCTGAAATCTGTCTTCACCATGATCGGCATTACGGACATCACCGTGATTGAAGCCGAGGGTCTCGCCACGAATGGCGGTGCCGACCGTGCCCGTATTCTGTCGGACGCGGAACAGAAAGCCAGCGCGCTCTAAGGTCTTCTGGCTCTCCGGCCGGTCGTTTTTTTTACAAGGCGATCGGCCGGAGTTTAGGGTCGGAGTTTCAGTATCGGGCATGGCCCGGAGGCGTCCGGAAAATCAAGATTTCCGGAAAGTGAATGGACCTTTTGCGCGTCCGTGCGTCATGTCGTGTGAACGCAAGACTGCACAGATCCGAGGAGCCTTTCATGAGCCAGCAGAATTTCCGCAGCATCCTGACGGGATCGTTCTCGACACCCTGCGATGACAACCCCACCGTTGCCATGATCGAGGCGGCCTACCGGCACCACGATATTGATGCCCGCTACATTAACTGCGACGTCAAGGCCGAGGGTCTGAAGGACGCTGTGGCGGGTGCGCGGGCCATGGAATGGGTCGGGTTCAACTGTTCCCTGCCGCACAAGGTCGCGGTGATCGAGCATCTGGACGAAGTTGCCGAATCTGCCCGGATCATCGGAGCCGTGAACTGCGTCTCCATCCGTGATGGCCGTCTGATCGGCGACAATACGGACGGCAAGGGCTTTCTGGCCTCTCTCAAAAAGGTCACGGACCCATCCGGCAAGAAGGTCCTGCTTCTGGGGGCAGGTGGTGCCGCGCGCGCCATCGCCGTGGAACTGGGTCTGGCCTCCGCCGCCCATATCACCGTCATGAACCGCGACCCGAAGAAAGCCGAAACCATCGCTGTCCTCGTTCGGGACAACACGTCGGCCAAGGCGGACGTTCAGGCCTGGGAGGGTGACGCCAGTGTGCCGGAGGACGTGGACATCCTGATCAACGCGACGTCCATCGGTCTGGGGGATTCCGAAACTATGCCCCCGCTGAAGGTCGAGACCCTGCGCAAGGGGTTGATCGTCGCTGATGTGATCCCGAACCCGCCCAGAACGCGCCTGCTGCGCGAAGCGGAAGGCAAGGGCTGCACCGTGCTGGACGGGCTCGGGATGCTGGTTAATCAGGGCGTGATCGGCGTGGAGCACTGGCTGGGCAAGACGCTGGATGCCGGGGTGATGGAAAAGACCCTGAAGGATATTTTCGGCGCGGCCTGACATAAAAAACCCCGGTGCCTTCAGGGAGGGCACCGGGGTTTTTCGTGAGCCTGAAAAGATCAGCGGCCGTCGAAGAAGTCGCGGACCTTGGCGAAGAAACCACTGCTTTCGGGGCTGCCCTTGGCGTGGTCGTCCCCGGCTTCCTTCTCGAATTCTTCAAGAAGCTCGCGCTGGCGCTTCGTCAGATGGCTCGGCGTTTCGACCGAGACCTGAATATACATGTCCCCACGGGCCGAGGAGCGCAGGACCGAGAAACCCTTGCCGCGAAGACGGAACGTCTCGCCCGTCTGGGTTCCGGCAGGGATACGGACCTTGCTGCGGCCACCATCCACAACCGGTACTTCCACTTCCGTGCCCAGAGCCGCCTGCGTCATGCGCAGCGGAACGCGGCAGTAGATGTTCGCGCCGTCGCGCTGGAAAATGTCATGCGACAGGACGGAAATGTGGACATACAGATCGCCCGGCTGCACGCCTTCACCGCCAGCTTCGCCCTTGCCCGCCATGCGGATGCGGGTGCCATCCTCGACGCCGGCGGGGATGTCGATGCTGATGGTCTCGGTCTTCGCCTGCGTTCCCGTGCCGTGACAGACCTTGCACGGATTGGCGACAGTCCGTCCCGAACCATGACAGGTCGGGCAGGGGCGCTCGACGAGGAAAAAGCCCTGCTGCGCCCGGACCTTCCCCGCGCCGTGACAGGTCGGACATGTGGTGCTGCCCGCCTTGGGATCGGCCGAACCCGAACCGTGGCAGGATTCGCAGGCCACGCGGGTGCGGACCTCGACATCCTTCTTCACGCCCGTGAAGGCTTCCATCAGTGTGATTTCGACCTGAACCTGGACATCCGCCCCGGTCCGGCGTCCACCACCCCGACGGCCGCCCATCATGTCTCCGAACATCTGGTCGAAGATGTCGCCCAGACCGCCTGCACCGGCAAAACCACCGCCGAAGCCGCCGCCCATTCCGCCCATGCCACCTTCGAAGGCATCATGGCCGTACTGGTCATAGGCGGCGCGCTTCTGCGCGTCCTTCAGGACATCATAGGCTTCGTTGATTTCCTTGAACTTCTGCTCGGCGGCATCATCCCCCGGATTACGGTCGGGGTGAAAGCGCATGGCCTGTTTGCGGAAGGCTTTTTTCAGCTCGTCCGGCGAGGCCGTGCGGGAGACTTCGAGGGATTCGTAATAGTCGATTCTGGTGGCCATGTTCGGTCCTTAGGGGGCGTTCCGGAAGGCGGTCCCTGTTATGGGCCGGAAAAACAAGAATGGCGCCCACCCCCTTGCGGGAACGGGCGCCCTCGGAAAACAGGGCCGGACGGAGCGTTCGGCTCCATCCGGGAAAGTCACCCGATCAGTTCTTCTTGTGGTCGTCTTCGAGGTCTTCGAAGTCGGCATCGACGACGTTGTCGTCCTTCTTTTCGGCTTCCGGAGCAGCAGCGCCTTCAGCACCCTGACCGGCCTGATAGACAGCCTGACCAACCTTCATGGCAGCCTGCGTCAGCTTGTCGCTGGCAGCCTTCAGGGCCTCGAGGTTGTCGCCACCCAGAGCTTCGCGGGCTTCGGCAATAGCGGCTTCCGCTTCGGACTTGTCAGCCGCCGGAACCTTGTCGCCACCTTCGGTGATGGACTTCTCGGTCTGGTGGATGAGGCCTTCCGTGCTGTTGCGCAGCTCGACCAGCTCACGCTTGGCCTTGTCGGCGGTCGCATTGGCTTCCGCGTCCTTGACCATGCGGTCGATGTCGGAGTCAGACAGACCGCCAGAGGCCTGGATCTTGATCTGCTGTTCCTTGTTCGTGGCCTTGTCCTTGGCGGACACGTTCACGATGCCGTTGGCGTCGATGTCGAAGGTGACTTCGATCTGCGGCATGCCGCGTGGCGCCGGGGCAATGCCCTGAAGGTCGAAGTTGCCCAGCAGCTTGTTATCAGCCGCCATCTCACGCTCGCCCTGATAGACCTTGATGGTCACGGCGTTCTGGTTGTCTTCGGCCGTGGAGAAGGTCTGGCTCTTCTTGGTCGGGATCGTCGTGTTGCGGTCGATCAGACGGGTGAACACGCCACCCAGCGTTTCGATACCCAGCGACAGCGGCGTCACGTCGAGGAGCAGGACGTCCTTGACGTCACCCTTCAGAACAGCGCCCTGAACGGCAGCACCGATGGCAACCACTTCGTCCGGATTGACGTTACGGGCCGGTTCCTTGCCAAAGAATTCCTTAACCGTTTCGATGACCTTCGGCATACGCGTCATGCCGCCAACGAGAATGACTTCGTCGATCTCGCTCGGGGAGACGGACGCATCCTTGATGGCTGCACGGCACGGGCCGAGCGTACGCTGCACCAGATCATCGACGAGGCTTTCCAGCTTGGCGCGGGACAGCTTGACGACGAGGTGCTTCGGACCGGAGGCATCAGCCGTGATGAACGGCAGGTTGATCTCGGTCTCCTTGGAGGAGGACAGCTCGATCTTGGCCTTCTCGGCGGCTTCCTTGAGGCGCTGCAGGGCGAGTTTGTCGCCACGCAGGTCGATGCCCTGCTCTTTCTTGAACTCGTCAGCCAGGAAGCCGATGATGCGGTTGTCGAAGTCTTCACCGCCCAGGAACGTATCACCGTTCGTGGACTTCACTTCGATCACGCCGTCGGAGATCTCGAGGATGGAGACGTCGAACGTGCCACCACCAAGGTCATACACGGCCACCGTGCCGGAGTCGCGCTTGCCAAGGCCATAGGCGAGGGCTGCTGCGGTCGGCTCGTTGATGATACGCAGAACTTCGAGGCCGGCGATCTTGCCAGCGTCACGCGTGGCCTGACGCTGGGCGTCGTTGAAGTAGGCCGGAACCGTGATGACGGCCTGGGAGACGGTCTCGCCGAGATAGCTTTCGGCGGTTTCCTTCATCTTGCCCAGAACATAGGCTGCGATCTGCGACGGAGCATACTTCTCGCCGCGGGCTTCGACCCATGCGTCGCCGTTATCGCCACGGACGATGCCGTACGGCACCATTTCCTTGTCCTTCTGGACGGTCGGGTCGTCGTAACGACGGCCGATCAGACGCTTGACGGCGTAGAGGGTGTTGGCGGGGTTGGTCACAGCCTGACGCTTCGCGGCCTGTCCGACGAGACGCTCACCCTTGTCGGTGAAAGCGACCATGGACGGCGTCGTGCGGGCGCCTTCGCTGTTTTCGATCACCTTGGTTTCATCACCCTCGCGTACGGCAACGCAGGAGTTGGTGGTACCAAGGTCAATGCCAATGACTTTGCTCATGTAAAATCAGTCCTCTCAGCGGTCCGTCCCGGCCCTGTGAGGCACCGGATCGAACCCTATTGACGTCCCCAGACCCTCACGGGCCTGTGTTTCGACTACTGATCTAGGCAAGGCTGGAAGGTGTTTCAAGCACTTCGACGACACATTTCGTCGAGAATCTTGTCCCGCCGGGTCCTGAAAGGAAAGATGGCGGTTTCAGATATGCGCATCGCCCTTTAGTAAGGTCGGGCCTTCCGCTTTGCCTGCCAATGGGACAGTCTTCACACAGCCATGCCGAATCATTCCTACTTTCGTGCCACGCTGCTGGCTGTCCTGACCTGTTTTTCCGTAACCGGGCTGTCTGCCTGTGGCCCGATGGGGCCGGGAAAGCTGCGCAATGACCAGCTCGAATATTCCCGTGCGCTGGGGGATACCCAGAAGCACGAGATGCTGCTCAACATCGTGCGGCTGCGGTATGCCGATCCGCCGACCTTCCTCGATACGACACAGGTGATTGCGGGTTACAGCGTTTCCAAGAGCGTCAGCGGCGGTTTCTATGCCTATCCGGCGACGGCCGTGGGAAACTACCTGTTCGGGACAGGCACGATGTCGATGGGGGAAAGCCCGACTTTCACCTATCAGCCCGTGACGGGCCAGCAATACGCCGAGAACGTGGTCCGGCCGATCTCGCCAACCGTCATCATGCCTCTCAGCCTTGGCGGTCTGCCGATCGACACGCTGCTGCGTCTGACGGCGCAGTCCATTGACGGCCTCTCCAATGTGCGCGGCCTTGGTGCGGGGCCGTTTGGTGGCGGGTCCGTGCGGTTCTATCTGCTGCTGCATGACCTGAGGCAGCTTCAGGTCGCGGGGGCCATGACCATCCGGATCACGACCGATCCTCCGACACCGCCGGACAGCAAGAAGACCGGTGGAAAATCAGACGGTAATGGCGGAGGCAACGGCGGTGGGCCCGGTTCCGAACGCTCCTATCTTGTCCTGACATCCACCTCTGAAAGCAATCTGCTCGCCATTCAGGCGGAAGTGCGCCGTCTGCTGCATCTCGATCCGACGGCGGAAGAAGCCGAGATCGTTTACGGGCCTTATCCCAAACATCCAGGCCAGATTGCGATCCTGACGCGCTCGATGCTCGCGATGTTGACGCAGCTCGCTTATGAGGTCGAGGTTCCGGAAGACGACATCAAGGCTGGTCGCACACCGCCGACGATCGGTCAGGTCGGAATCGAGAACCGGCCGGAAGTCGTGATCCATTCGGGCAAGGAAGAGCCTGACGGTTCCTATGCTGCCGTCAGTTATCACAACGCATGGTTCTGGATCAGCGACCGGGATTTCCAGAGCAAACTGGCCTTTACGATGGTGCAGGTTCTGGCGGCTCTTGCGGCGACCAACCATACGGGCGGAGCGGTTGTCACGATTCCGGCTGGGTAATAGGAATAACGTTTATTTGAATTCACCGAAATGGAACTGTATTCGAACACGGTTTTGTTAGAGTGGAATACGGGAATATTGAAAAAGAGCCGTAGCTTTCCTGAAAGTCTGCAATTACCGTCCGGGGTATCAGTGCAGGAGGCTTTCACCGATGCCAAATACTTATGGCAACAGGACCCTGACCGAGTGGCTCACGCTCGTGCTCGGGGTTGTTATCGTTCTGGTGGGGCTGTTCTTTGTTATCGGCGGGGCTCAACTCGCGATGCTGGGCGGCTCCGTCTATTATCTGATCTGCGGCGTTCTGCTGGTTGCCAGCGGCGTGTTTATGGTTCTGGGGCGCACCCTCGGCGCATTCCTCTATCTGGGCGCTCTTGCCTACACCTGGGTCTGGTCGCTGTGGGAAGTGGGCTTCAGCCCGGTTGATCTTCTGCCGCGTGATTTCGGCCCGACGCTCCTGGGTATCCTTGTCGTTCTCACCCTTCCGGTTCTCCGTCGACTGGAAACCCGTCGCACCCTGAGGGGAGCCGTCTGATGCGCAGATCCCATCTTCTCGCCACCGCAGCCTGCGTGACGCTGGCCTGCGCGCCGCTGGCCGCCAATGCTCAGTTCGCTCCCGCAGGGAGTGGCGGTTCGCCGACCGCGACCGTTCCCGGCCCCGGCAATGCCGACGAACCGACGGCAACGACTCCCGCCGGTACGAGCCGTTTCTCCGGCCCGTCTCCCTATGCGCCTCAAGCTCCGGGCGTGAATGCCGCTAACCTGCCGGATATCGGGTCCATGGATCCGAACGACGTTCCGCAGATGGCGCCGCAGCAGAGTGCTGCTCCCGCGCAGGGGGACTGGTCCGCCTATGGTCGCGATGACAGTCAGACGCGTTATTCGCCGCTGTCGGAAATCACGCCGCAGAATGCCGACCAGCTCAAGGTGGCTTTCGTCTATCACACCGGCAGCTATCCGCGTCCGGGACAGACGAACAAATGGGCTGCCGAAACCACACCGATCAAGGTGGGTGACGGGCTCTATATGTGTTCGGCACAGAACGACATCATGAAGCTCGACCCGGCGACGGGCAAAGAGATCTGGCGCCACAACATCAACGAGAAATACGAAGCCATTCCCTACACCGCCGCGTGTAAGGGCGTGACGTATTTCACGTCGTCGCAGGTGCCGGAAGGCCAGCCCTGCCACAACCGTATTCTCGAAGGCACGCTTGATATGCGTCTGATCGCGGTTGATGCCGCGACCGGCAATCTGTGCGAGGGCTTCGGGCATGGCGGTCAGGTCAACCTGATGCAGGGCATGGGCGAGTCTGTCCCCGGTTTCGTGTCCATGACGACGCCGCCGCCGATCGTGAACGGTGTGGTCGTGGTCAACCACGAAGTCCTCGACGGTCAGCGCCGCTGGGCGCCGTCGGGCGTGATCCGTGGTTATGACGCCGAAAGCGGCAAGTTCCTGTGGGCCTGGGATGTGAACAATCCCAACGATCACAGCCAGCCGACCGGCAACAACCATTACAGCCGTGGTACGCCGAACTCCTGGGCTGCGATGACGGGCGACAATGCGCTCGGCCTCGTTTACGTTCCGACCGGAAACTCGGCTTCGGACTATTACAGTGCGCTGCGTAGCCCTGAAGAAAACAAGGTGTCTTCCGCAGTTGTCGCCATCGACGTAAAGACGGGCGCGCCGCGCTGGGTCTTCCAGACGGCTCACAAAGACGTCTGGGACTATGACATCGGCTCGCAGGCGACGCTGATGGACATGCCTGGTGCCGACGGTCAGACCGTTCCTGCGCTGATCATGCCGACCAAGCGCGGCCAGACCTTCGTGCTGGATCGTCGTGACGGCAAGCCCATTCTGCCGGTCGAGGAGCGTCCTGCTCCGTCGCCGGGCGTGATCCCGGGTGATCCGCGTTCGCCGACGCAGCCCTGGTCTACGGGAATGCCGGCCCTGCGCGTGCCGGACCTGAAAGAGACGGACATGTGGGGCATGTCTCCGCTTGACCAGCTCTTCTGCCGTATCAAGTTCCGCCGCGCGAACTATACGGGTGAGTTCACCGTGCCGAGCGTCGACAAGCCGTGGATCGAATATCCTGGCTATAACGGCGGCAGCGACTGGGGCTCCATGTCCTATGATCCGCAAAGTGGCATCCTGATTGCGAACTGGAACATCACCCCGATGTATGACCAGCTCGTAACCCGCAAGAAGGCCGACCAGCTTGGCCTGATGCCGATCGACGACCCGAACTACAAGCCGGGTGGCGGTGGAGCCGAAGGTAACGGCGCCATGGACGGCACGCCTTACGGCATCGTCGTGACCCCGTTCTGGAACCAGTATACGGGCATGATGTGCAACCGTCCGCCCTACGGCATGATCACGGCCATCGACATGAAGCACGGTCAGAAGGTGCTGTGGCAGCATCCGCTGGGAACGGCCCGTGCCAATGGTCCGTGGGGTCTGCCGACAGGTCTGCCTTGGGAAATCGGCACACCGAACAATGGTGGTTCGGTTGTGACGGCTGGTGGTCTGGTGTTCATCGCGGCGGCTACGGATAACCAGATCCGCGCCATCGACGAACACACGGGCAAGGTGGTCTGGAGCGCGGTCCTGCCGGGCGGCGGACAGGCCAACCCGATGACTTATGAAGCCAATGGTCACCAGTACGTCGCCATCATGGCAGGTGGTCACCACTTCATGATGACGCCGGTCAGCGATCAGCTGGTCGTTTACGCCCTGCCCGATCACAAGGGCTGACAAAACCGGGGGCTGAGGCTCCCGATGCAAGACGCAGGGGTGGTTTTCGTGCCGGAAATGGCACGGGAGCCACCCCTTTGTCGTTTCGAGGGGCGGTTTTTCCATTTTTCGGGTGGGAAGGGGATGCAGACCCGGCTACAGGCTGTTTTCGTCTGAAAATATTCTTCCCGGAACAGGCCCCGCAGAACCGTCATGACCGACCGCTCCCCCGTCATCCTTCAGGTTCTTCCGGCGCTGGGCACCGGCGGTCTGGAGCGCGGGGCTGTCGAGATCGCGGCGGCAATCACGCAAGGCGGCGGCACGGCACTCATAGCCTCGCGTCCCGGTCGGCTTCTGGTGCAACTGCGTCATGCGGGCGGTCGGCATATCGAGCTGGACCTGAAGAAAAAATCGCCTGTCGCCGTGCTGCGCCGGGCGCGGGATCTTCAGGCGCTCATCCGCAGCGAAGGTGTGGATCTGGTCCATGCGCGCTCCCGGATTCCAGCCTGGGCAGCATGGATTGCCTGCCGTCGCGAAAACATCCCGCTCGTGACGACATGGCACGGCGTGCATGAGGCGAAATGGCTGGGCAAAAAGCTCTATAATTCCGTGTTGGCGCGCGGCGCGCGGGTCATTGCCATTTCCGAGTTCATCGCCCGCCGTCTGCGCAGCGAATACGCCGTGCCGGAGAATCGCCTGCGCGTCATTCCGCGCGGCGCGGATCTGCGGGAGTTTACACCCGGCGCAATCTCCGGTGAGCGCGTGCAGAAACTGGCTGATGCCTGGCGCGTGCCTGCGGAAGCAAAAATCATTCTCATGCCCGCGCGGCTGACGGCATGGAAAGGTCAGGGCGTTCTGCTTGAGGCGCTGGGCCTGCTACGCTCGAAGATGGGCACGGGATGGATCTGCGTTCTGGCAGGCCCGGAGAACGACCGGAAGTTCTCCCGCAGGCTGCAACAGCAGGTGCGGGAACTCGGGCTTGAAGACCATGTCCGGTTCGCCGGAACCTGCACCGACATGCCTGCGGCCTGCGAGCTGGCAAGCGTTGTCGTGGCGCCATCGCTCCGGCCCGAGCCGTTCGGACGCACTCTGGTGGAAGCGCAGATGATGGGCTGCCCGGTGATCGGCACGGCACAGGGCGCGATGATGGAGACAATCCTGCCCGGCGAGACGGGTCTGGTGGTGCCACCCGATGATGCGGACGCTCTGGCCGACGCCTTGAAAAGCGTGCTGGAAACAGGCGAAGACGCGCTGGACTGGCTGGCGGAAAAGGCCCGTGCCCATGCCATTGCCAACTATACGACGGCGCTGATGCAGGCCCGGACGCTGGGCGTTTATGACGAACTTCTGGGCACCCGTCTGCGGACGGTATTCGAGGAACAGGACCATGACCGGTAAGGACGCAAAACCCGCGGAGCAGATCATCCGCGATCGGGCTGCCGCCGCAAAGGAAGAACGCGAAAGCCGCGAGGCCAAAGCGCTCCGCGCCAATCTGATGCGTCGCAAACAGCAGCAGCGCGCGCGGCCTCAGGACGAGTCTGCCTCATCCGCTTCTGATGATCGCTGAGCGCCGGTGAAACGCAGTTTTCCCATGCCGTCCCCGCAGGAACTGGCGCTGACGGGTGTGACGGTGCTGTGGGGCGGGACGTTCCTCGTGCTGCATATCGCCATGCAGCATTGCGGACCGCGCTTTTTCGTTTTCGTCCGTTTCATGATGGCGGCGGTGTTCGTCGGGCTTCTGGCCGGACGGAAGCTGCTGGATTTCAACCGGCGGGAGATCCGGGCCGGGGCCTTGATCGGAATTGCCCTGGCGACCGGCTATATGTTGCAGAGCGCGGGTCTGCACGACATCACCAGCAGCCGCTCCGCCTTTATCACGGCGCTTTACGTTCCGCTGGTGCCGATCTTTCAGTGGGCGTTTCTGCGCAAGGCGCCGCATCTGATGAGCTGGCTTGGAATCGGGCTGGCTTTTGCGGGGCTGGTCTGTCTGGCGGGTCCGGCGGCGCTATCGCTGTCTTTCGGGCACGGAGATCTGCTGACGCTGTTTGCGGCCATCGCCATTGCGGTCGAGATCGTCCTCATCAGCCTTTATGCGCGGGGTGTGGACAGCCTGCGCGTAACGGTCATGCAGCTTTTTGCGGGCAGTCTGTTCGCGGGGCTGATGGTTCCGGTCTCGGGGGAAGCGCTTCCGGCCTTTTCATGGGTCTGGATCGCCTGCGCGCTGGCTCTGGGAGGGCTGAGTGCGCTGGTGCAGGTTGTGATGAACTGGGCGCAGAAATCCGTCTCCCCGACCAAGGCGGCGGTGATCTATGCCGGAGAGCCGGTCTGGGGTGGGCTGGTCGGCTGGCTGGCGGGAGACAGTCTGCCTCCCGCAACGCTGCTGGGGGCCGTTCTGATCGTGGGGGGCGTGCTGACCAGCGAACTGCGCCCGCAATGGCTGGAAGCGCTGCTGGGCCGCTCGTCACAAGCACTCACCAAAACAGACGCTCACGAAAAATGACCGATCTGACACATTGCGTGATCGGGCGTCGCTCGCTAGAGCAGGTGGGTTAGACGCACGGCGATTTCTGTCGCCCCCGCCCAGGAGTGCCTTCATGCCCATCATGCCCGACACATGGATCCGCCAGATGGCCCGTGAAAAAGGCATGATCGAGCCGTTCGTGGAGGCCCAGAAGCGCGAGGGCGTCATTTCCTTCGGCCTGTCGTCCTATGGCTATGACGCGCGCGTGGCCGATGAATTCAAAATCTTCACGGATGTGGACAGCGCCATCGTCGATCCGAAGAATTTCGCGTCCAACAGTTTCGTGACCCGCACGGGTGACATCACCATCCCGCCCAACAGCTTCGCACTGGCGCATACGGTCGAGTATTTCCGCATCCCGCGTGACACGCTGGTGGTGTGCCTCGGCAAGTCCACTTATGCGCGCTGCGGCATCATCGTGAATGTCACGCCGCTGGAGCCAGAATGGGAAGGGCAGGTCACGATCGAGATCAGCAACACCACGCCGCTGCCCGCGCGAATCTACGCGAACGAGGGCATCTGCCAGTTCCTGTTCTTTCAGGGCGCCAGCCCCTGCGAGGTCAGCTACGCCGACCGTGCCGGAAAATACATGCGCCAGTCCGGCGTCACCACGCCCCGCCTCTAACGCCCCATTCGAGCCCCGCTTCTCAAGGCCTGTTTCTCAAGGATCGCACCATGGACCGTTTCATCATTCGCGGTGGCCGCCGCCTGACAGGCGAAATCGAGATCGGGGGGGCCAAGAACTCCGGCCTCAAGCTCATGGTCGCCGGGCTTCTGACGTCCGAGCGGCTGGTGCTGTCCAATGTGCCGGGCATCGCCGACATCAAGACGATGCGCGATCTGCTGCTGGGGCTGGGCATCACTGTCGAGGATGCCGGGCCGCGCACGCTGTCCATCGGCGGCGAAATCGGCTCCGTCGAGGCGCCCTATGACATCGTCTCCAAGATGCGCGCCTCCATTCTGGTTCTCGGCCCGCTTCTGGCGCGGGCCCGTGAGGCGAAGGTCTCGCTGCCCGGTGGCTGCGCCATTGGAACGCGCCCGGTCGACATGCATCTCAAGGGGCTTGAGACGCTCGGCGCCGTGATCCGGCTGGAAAACGGCTATATCAATGCGACTGCTCCGGACGGGCTGAAGGGTGACCGGATCATCCTGCCGTTTGCCAGTGTGGGCGCGACCGAGAACCTGCTGATGGCCGCGACGCTCGCGAAGGGGCGCACCCATATCGTTAACGCCGCGCGTGAGCCGGAAATCAGCGATCTGGTGCATTGCCTCAACGCGATGGGCGCGCAGATCACGGGCGAAGGCTCGGGCACGCTGGTCATTGACGGTGTGGAGAAGCTGCACGGCGCGCATTACGCCGTCATGCCGGACCGCATCGAGTGCGGCACCTATGCCTGCGCGGCTGGTATCACGGGCGGCGATCTGCTGCTCGTGGGCGGACGGGCCGATGATCTGGGCTCCGTAATCCGTACGCTTGAAGAAACGGGCGTCGAGGTTGTGGAAGAGGCGCGCGGCCTGCGGGTCCGTCGCAGCGGGACGCTGCAGGGCGTGGACATCATGACCGAGCCGTATCCCGGTTTCCCGACGGACATGCAGGCGCAGTTCATGGCGATGCTGTCCGTGGCGGAAGGGGCCTCCATGATCACAGAGACGATCTTCGAGAACCGCTTCATGCATGTTCCGGAACTCAACCGGATGGGCGCGCGCGTGAACGTGCATGGCCGCTCGGCCATTATCCGTGGCGTGTCGAAGCTGTCGGGTGCGCCGGTCATGGCAACCGATCTGCGGGCGTCCTTCTCGCTGATCCTCGCGGGTCTGGCAGCAGAAGGCGAGACGCAGCTCAGCCGCATCTATCATCTGGACCGGGGTTATGAAGGCGTGGACCGCAAGCTTGCAGCCTGCGGTGCCGATATCGCCCGCGTCTCGGACTGACAGGTCTGAAAGTTTTTGGGTTCCGCCTTTTTGAAAAAAGGCGGAGGTCTTTGAAGCTTTTTGAAAAAAGCTTCACCAAAAACTTTTATCCGTTTGCGACCAGATCCTTCAGGACGGCTGCGGTGCCGTGTGTTTTCAGGTCTTCGCGTGTCTGGATGAAGCGCGTGAGGAACTCGGCGGAGTCTCCAAGGCCCCATCCGGCGAATACGGTCATGTCCAGCGCTCTGGCCGGGTTCGGATCCAGCGCAAGTGCGCGGTCTTCGGCGCTCAGGCGGGGTTCGGTGACGGCGAAACTGGCCTGCACGTCGTCGCGGCCCACCAGATAGGCACAGTAACAGGCGAGAACGAAGGCGATCCGGCGCGGGTCCTGAGCGTTTTTCAGAACGTCTTCCGCCGTGGCGCGCAGGAAGACCGGCAGCTTGGATGTGCTGTCCGACGTGATGCGAAGAAGCTGGTCGCTGACGGCATGGTTGCGGAACCGCTCCAGAAGCAGGGCGGCATAGTCCGACAGGCTGATGCCCGGAGGGGCCGTCAGTTGTGGTGAGACGTCGTGGCGCAGGAACTGCTCCAGCAGGGCAGCGAGATGTTCGTCGCCCATCGCTTCATCGACCAGCCGGTATCCCATCAGCACGCCGGGCAGGGCCAGCATGGAATGGGATGCGTTCAGCATCCGCAGCTTGACCTGTTCGTAAGGCTCGACATCGTCCGTGAACAGGACGCCGACCTGCTCCCACGCTGGGCGTCCGGTGGGGAAATTGTCTTCCACGACCCACTGGATGAAGTCTTCGCAGAAAACCGGAACGCGGTCTTCAATGCCGCTCTGGGCGTTCAGCCGCGCCACGTCGGCAGGATGAACAGCCGGGGTGATGCGATCGACCATGCAGGACGGGAAGGCCACTTCGGCTTCGATCCACGCCGCCAGTTCCGCATCCCGCAGACGGGCGAAGGCCAGCACGGCATTGCGGGCAACATCGCCATTCGCGGGCACGTTGTCGCAGGACAGAATGGTGAAGGGCGCGATCCCGGCGTCACGGCGCTGGCGCAGGGCTTCGGTCATCATACCGAAGGCCGTCTGCGGGACCGGGCGGTGCAGGTCTTCGGCGATGGTAGGGTGCTCGGTCATGAACCGGCCCGCCTCGTCCATGTAATAGCCGCCTTCGGTGATGGTCAGGCTGACGATGCGGATGGCGGGGTCCGTCAGGCGCTTCAGAGCGGCTTCGCGGTCGGCGGGGGCATGGATGTATTCGACCAGCGACTTGACGACGCGGACCGTATCGGGACGGTTCGGCGGGCAGGCGCGCAGGGTGTAGAGGCCGTCCTGTGCGTGCAGGGCTTCAGCCTTTGCCACTTCGCCGGGAAGGTCCATCAGGCCCATGCCCACGATGCCCCAGTCGGACTGCCCCGGAAGGGCCAGCGCGCGGTCCGTATAGACGGCCTGATGGGCGCGGTGGAAGTTGCCGACACTGAGATGGACAATGCCAGGTGTCACCGCCTCCCGATCGTAGGGCGAGGTCAGGATGGAGTCCGGCAGAGTCGGGAGGGTCTGGGATGTCAGGATCATGGAAAGGATCTTTCAGACGAAAGGACCGGCTTCTTTTAGAAGTCTCTTCATTGGAGGAAACTGTTTTTGTATTGTGTGAATTATTTCTAATAATTCTCCCGGACCCGAGAGCATTACGGGAAATGAACACTTTCCATTAAAAATGGCGTCCTTTCGCGTTTTTTCTGATCTGACCTATAACTGCAGCCCTAATCTTTCGTTTTTGCAGGACTGTCTTTTCATGAGTGCTCCCATCCATCGCCTGAGCGTTGACGAGCTTGTTCCGATGGTGCGGTCCGTCGTGTCGACCGAGACGGACATGATCGCCAACATGGCCAATATCGCGGCCCTGCTGTTCGAGGCCCTGCCGCAGATCAACTGGGCCGGGTTCTATCTCTGGAAAGAGGCTGAAAAGCAGCTTGTGCTGGGGCCGTTTCAGGGGCGGCTGGCGTGCACGCGCATTCCGCTGGGCCGGGGTGTGTGCGGGGCGGTCGCGCAGAGCCGCGAGACACTCGTGGTGCCGGACGTCCACGCGTTTCCGGGCCATATCGCCTGTGATGCGGCATCGGAGTCGGAAATCGTGCTGCCGGTCGTGGCGGGTGGCGCCCTCGTAGGCGTGCTGGACATCGACAGCCCGGTGAAAGACCGGTTTACGGACGCGGACCGTGTGCGGCTGGAAGAGATTGTCAGTCTGCTGGTGGCGACGCTGGAGGGGTGAGCGGGGACGGGCCCCGCTTCGGAACTCAGGCCAGAACTCAGGCCGGGACGTTGACGGAGAGGTGTTCCATCAGTTCCGGCACGTCCTGCACAACCGTGAACAGACGGCGGGCGGACGGGTCCGCAAAACCCTGATCGACGGCCGCATTCAGCGTGTCGACCAGTGATGTGGCCCAGCCGCCGATATTGACGATATAGATCGGCTCCTGATGCAGGCCGAGCTGCTTCCAGGTCATGATTTCCATCAGTTCGTCGAACGTGCCGAGGCCACCGGGAATGATGGCGTAGGCGTCGGAGAGTTCGAACATGCGGGCCTTGCGGGTGTGCATGTCGGGTGTGACTTCAAGCTGCGTGACGCCCTTGTGCATGACTTCGCGGGCGTGGAGGAATTCGGGAATGACGCCGATGACCCGGCCGCCGGCCTGAAGGGCTGCATCGGCGACTGTGCCCATCAGCCCGACATGGCCGCCGCCATAGACCAGTGTGATTCCGTGTCGCGCCAAAGCCGTTCCGATTTCTTTTGCCCCTTCGGCGTAAACGGGGGAGTTGCCGAAGCGGGAGCCACAGAAGACGGCGCAGGAACGAATGGTCATGTCGGGTCCGTGTATGTTGAAACGAAGATCTGTCACGAAATCCGGCGGCCCAGCGAACGGCTGATCAGCACACCGCCCAGACAGCAGACTGCGGTGGTGGCGAACATTGTTCTGTAGCCCGCGAACTCGATGACCTGTCCAAGAAACAGCCCCGAGAAGGCGATGGCAAGATCAATGAAGATGGAATAGGCGCCCAGAGCGGCTCCACGGTTCTCTGGACCCGCGCTGTTGACGGCCAGAACGCCGAGTGCGGGGAAGAGCAGAGAGAAGCCCGCTCCCGTCAGCGCGGCCCCGACGAGGGCTGCGAACGGCGTCTGGAACAGGCCGAGCGTGGCGAGTCCCAACGCCTCCACCAGCAGCGAGACGATCGCTACGAACACGCCTCCACGCAGGGCGATCTGCGAGGCGAAGAAAAAGCGGATGACGACGAAAATGAATCCGAAAACTGCCAGCGCGGTGGCGGCGCCCTCCCAGTGCAGGACGGAATAGTACAGGGCCAGGAACGACGAAATGGCGCCAAATCCAATGGACCCTGCCGCCAGTGCCGATCCATGCGGCAGGACGAGTCTGAGGGCGCGTGCGAAGGCAATGGGTTTGCTGGTCGCCGGGAGGGGTTGGACCGCAGGATAAAATCCGATGATCGCAAGGCCGAACAGGGGTAGGACGACCGAAAGGATGCCGACCGAGACGAGCCCGCCATAAGGTGCGGCCAACAGGGAAAGTTTTGCCCCGACCGGCGCGCCCAGCGCGATTCCGCCATAGGAGCAGATGCCGTTCCACGAAATGGCGATGGCCGTGTTTTCTGCCCCGGCGCGACGGATGTTCCAGACGATTACCCCGGTCGCGGCCCAGCTTTCCGCCCAGCCCAGCAGCAGGCGGCTGGACAGCAGAACCCCCAGGGACAGCAGCGGCGTTGCGGCGAGAAGCCCAGACCCCGCCAGCAGCAGCCCCGACAGAACGCAGGTTACGAGTCCACCGATGACGACGGGTTTGGGGCCGATCCGGTCCACCAGTCGTCCGGCGGAGGGGCGCGCCGCGAAGGTCGCGAAATACTGGAGAGAGAAGGTGAGGCCCGCCACGGTGGTGCTGTAACCCAGGGCCTGATGGACGAAAATCGTCAGGACGGCATTGGGCAGGCCGATCACGATATAGACCAGCAGATTGAACAGGACGACGGCAAGAACGCGTTTCGTCGGTGAGGCCGCCGACGTTTCCTGCGCGGTCATGGCTCTGCTCTCCTGAGGCTTGTCTGTGAAAAGATCTCTCATGGCATAGGCCAGATGACAGGTGCCGTCACGAGGGCGCCCCTGTCTTTGCGTCATAAATTCCGCGTGGAGAGCGCTTATGAAGGGTCAGGCGCGTCGCGGAACAGGAGTTCCATCTGGTCGCACTGCGTGGTTGCGGGGGCATGAAAACCCGAAAGCGTCAGGCCCAGCAGACGCACACCCGGCACAAAAGGAAACAGCGGCGCCATGAGAGTCTGCCCCGTTTGCAGCAGGACCTCTTCGGACGGAACTGGAGCGGGCAGGGTGCGGGCGCGGGTAATCTGGCGGAAATCGGCGTATTTGACCTTCAGCGTTACGGTCCGGGCCTGAAGGTCGCGGCGTTGCAGACTGCCCCACAGCTTGGCGGCGATCTGCGTCAGGGCCATGTGTGCGTCGGTTTCGGAGGTCAGATCCTGAAGATAGGTCTGTTCGGTTCCGAGGGATTTGCGCTCCCGGTTCACAACGACGGGACGATGATCAATGCCGCGTGAGATGCCGTAATAGAAGGCCGCCGCCTTGCCGAAATGCCGGGTCAGGGTCTCGATGTCGTGTGTCCGCAGATCCGCGCCTGTCTCGATCCCGAGCGCGCGCATTTTTCGGGCGGTGGCGGGGCCGATGCCGTGAAAGGCGTCCACGGGCAGCGCTGCGACGAAATCCGGCCCCATGGCGGGCGTGATGACGAACAGCCCGTCGGGCTTGCGGTAATCCGAAGCCAACTTGGCCAGAAAGCGGTTGTAGGACACGCCAGCCGAGGCGGTCAGGCCGGTTTCGGCGTGGATATCCGCGCGGATGCGGTCCGCGACCAGCGTGGCGGAGCCATAGGCGCCCAGATGGTCCGTCAGGTCCAGATAGGCCTCATCGAGCGACAACGGCTGGATCAGCGGTGTGTAGCGGGAGAAAATGTCATGAATCTGGGCCGAAACAGCCCGATAGACGTCAAAGCGTCCGGGGACGAACACAAGCTCCGGGCACAGACGTTTGGCCGTGACTGACGGCATGGCCGAGCGGACTCCGAACCGCCGGGCCTCGTAGCTTGCGGCGGCCACCACGCCCCGCGCCTCGCCCCGCCCGACTGCGAGCGGACGGCCACGCAGGGAGGGGGCGTCCCGCTGTTCGACAGACGCGTAAAATGCGTCCATGTCGATATGCACGATCCGGCGTTGCTCCATGATGCGAGTGTCGCCGATTCGGAAGAACGAAACAAGATCAGGATCCGTCCATGAGCTCCGATAACAGCCCCGGGAAAACTCTCGAAGAGGCCCGCAGGGACGCCGGTTTCCAGACGCTTTCGACCCGGCTGGCCTACAGCAATCCCTGGACCGCGCTGCGTGAGGACATCATCGTCCATCCCAACGGAAAGCAGGGCCTTTATGGCATCGTGGAGCGGGGCGAGTTCGTCGTGATCCTGCCGCTGCATTCCGACGGGAAGGTTACGCTGATCCAGCAGTTCCGCTACCCGGTGGGGGAACGGCTGCTGGAGCTTCCGATGGGCATGTGGGAGACGAAAGAGAACGTCGATCCGGTCGAACTCGCCCTGGGCGAGCTGCGCGAGGAAACCGGACTGCGCGCCGGCGAGATGATCCATGTCGGCACCATGTATCAGGGCGCCGGATACTCGAATCAGAAGGGGCACGTCTTTCTTGCCCGCAATCTGACGCGTGGCGAGACGGAGCTTGAGGCGACGGAAGAGGACATCACCTGCCACGACATGACTCTTGAGGCGTTCGAGAGCATGATCCGCGATGGTGAACTGAAATGCATGGTCTCGCTGGCCGCGTTCGCCCTGATCCGGGCAAAAGGCCTGATCTGAGGCAACCTGCCCGGAAATTGCGGAACCCGGGGCCTCTCTGGGGCGCTATCAGAGGCCGAGAACATCATGAAGGTCCCGATGGTCGACACCGCATCGCCGTCCCCTGATACCAGCCAGATCATCGCACGCGGGCATCCGACCGATAACGAGCTTCTTGCTTTTTATCGCTCGGAAATCCGGTTTGAGACCGAGGTCGTGAATGGACGTCTTCAGGCCCTTCTGGGGTCGCAGGCCTTTCTGGTCATTGCCTATGCGACGGCCATGACCGGCTCTACGAAACGGTGGGGCGACAGCATGGTGCTTCTGCTGCCGCCCCTGTTTTCGCTACTGGGGTTCGTGCTGGCGCTGATGGCGCTGCCGGGCATCCGTGCGGCTTATGCCGCGATCGGGAAATGGGAGGGCAAACAGCGCCATCTGCACATCCGCAGCCCGGACCTGACCGATTTTACCCTGGCCCCGAACGAGGACGAAACCCGCGACATGATGCGTCGCGCACAGCGCGGGGCCCTGTTCGCCCATCAGGCCCCGTTCATTTTCATGATCGCCTGGGCGATTTTCGGGTTCATCCCGTTCTATCTGTATCTGAAATAGCGGTCAGACGACTTCGTCCAGAAAAACGACCTCCGATCCGCCGCCTTCAACCAGCGGGGTGATTGTCTGGTTGAAGACCTTGCCGTGCTCGGTGGCCATATGGGCGGCAAAGGCCGCATCGTCCCGGTAGGTTTCTTCCACATGGAACAGGTCGGGGTCTGAGGCGAGCGTATAGACCTTGAAACGCTCGCAGCCGGGTTCGGCGCGGACGTCTTTTGCCAGCGCCGTCAGCAGGCCGCGCAGGGTTTCGCGCTGTCCGGGAAGGGCCTTGAGCGTGGCGTAGAGGGTCTTGGGCATGGCGGAGAGCCTTGTGGTGGTTGATGATGTCGCACCTTGCCCCCCCGAAGCCCGGTCCGCAAAGGCAAAGCTCTGTGAGGATCAGGGCTTTTCCAGCAGCGTCTTGCAGCGCATCCACGACATGCGGTCCCGGAAGACGAACAGGACGTAATAATCCAGCTCGCGGCTGCGGGTTTTCGTGGTGCGGGTATAGAAGGGATAGACGTCGAACGGCCCCTGAAGCCCGGCAGGAGCAGGCTCCGACGGCAGGACGCAGGTGACGCGGAACAGCGGCATATAAACCGCATCATCGCCGGGATTGCGCCGGACATGCCAGAGGTTGCGACGGAATTTCCTCAGCCGTTCCGGCAGAAGGAACACCATCGACTTTTCGATGAATCCCGCCCCGAACTGCGCCGGCCGGTAATAGCGCATGTCCTCGGGCATGTTGCAGAAATTGGGATGGTCCTGAACGATCATGGACCATCCTTTACGGCATCGGTGCAGGCGTTGGGAGAGGTGCGCCGCGCCTTATTCGCCCGAGGCCTCGTTGCTTGGAGCCTTGTCGGAGGCAGGGTTTGCGATCTCCGCTGCCGCACGGTTGAGGATCGCCACGATCCGCCGCAGTTCGTCCGCATCCGCGCCACGGCGGGACTTCAGGGCGGATTTCAAGGCAAAACGCGCATCATGAAAGGCCTGCCCCAAGGTGGGGTCGAGGTCGTTGACGCCGGTGAAAGCCTCGCGGACATCCGCCATGCGGGCGCCGATGCGGCTCAGGACGTCGAGGATGCGGGCTGCTTCCTCACTGTGGGCCTCGTGATGGGCTTTTCCCTCGTCCGTCAGGCTGTAGAGCTTGCGGTTGCCGTCCTGCGTGACGGCGGCAAGGCCGGTTTCCTCAAGATAGGTGAGGGAGGGATAGATCACGCCGGGGCTGGGCTTGTAGAATCCGCCCGAACGCTCTTCGAGGCGCCGGATCAGCTCATAGCCGTGGGCAGGGGCTTCCGCGAGCAAAGCGAGGATGACGAGCTGAAGCTCATCCGCCGTCAGCTTGCGGCCGCGTGTGAAGTCTTCGCCGCCGAGATCGCCGCCAAAGCCTCTTCCGAAGCGCCCGCCAAAACGTCCGCCTCCCATGCCGCCGCCACGTCCGCCATGTCGGTGTCCGAAGCCGCCTTCGCCGCGGTCCATGCCCCGGTGACGACCACCCCGTTTCTCATTGGGCCGTTCGCCGCGGTCTTTCCGGTCGTCGCCTTCCGCGACGGGTCGCCCCCTGCCGAAGAAGCCTCCACGATGATTGCCGCCATGACGGTCCGTGCTGAAAAAATCTGTCTTACGTCTGAACATTATGTTCTCCTATTCGATATATCGAACGATATAGTATCTTAAGATATATCTGCAAGGGGAAAATGCAGCCGGATGATTTTTCCGGATGCCGCTCCTTCGGCAGCAACCGCGCAGGCATGAACGCGTGTTTACGGTCCGGGCCATAGCCGCGGCGGCCTGCGGCTGGTATCGGGCAGGAATGGGTAGCCCGATGTCTCTCCCCCCCGATCCGGACCTGCGCCGCACATTGCGGCAGATCGTTCCGTGGCGTGCCGCGCTGACGATCGGCGCGATGCTGGTGCTGGTGGCAGCACTCCAGCGGCTGCCGTTCATCCATCATCTTCTGGAAAATGCTCCGCACTGGCGTGAGACGCCGGGCGCGCCGCTGTGGTTCCTGCTGCTGGCCGTGCCCTACAGCGCGTGCGGCCTGCCGCGTCAGGCACTGTGCGTGGCGGCGGGGCTGGCCTTTGGATTATGGGGCGGGCTTGTCCTGTGTTCGCTGGCCTATATGCTGGGGGCGGCTCTGGCGTATGGCTGGGCGCGGCTTCTGGCCCCGGCGGCGTTCCGGGCGCGGTTGCATGACAGGCTGGAAGCGGATTATGCCGCCCTGGCCCGCACGCTCCATGCAAAGCCCTTCCGGGCGGTGCTGACGCTGCGGCTGATGCCTGTGGGGTCGGCCCTGCTGGTTTCGACGGCGGCGGGGCTGTTTGAACTGCCGTTGCTGCCGTTCTCGGTCGCGACCTTTCTGGGCGGACTGCCGCAGACGCTGATTTTCGTTCTGGTCGGGTCCGGGACGCGGATCGGGCATGTCCTTCAGTTGGGGCTTGCGGGAATCCTGTTCGTCGTGTCGGGTGTGCTGGGCGCTGTTCTGCTGCGTCAGCATGGCCGGGAACAGGATGCACGGGAACAGGACGCACCCTGACCACACCATCAGACCATCAATCCGCAACCTGAAGTGAACAGGCAGACGCGCATGACAGACCAGACCATGAGATTCAGACGGGGAGATTCCCTGCCCGCATGGCTTCCGGTTCTGCTGGGAATTTTTACGGCTGTCGGGCCGGTCTCGACGGATGTCTATCTTCCGGCTCTCCCCGAAATGGAGCGCCAGCTTCACACGGCGGCGGGTTCGGGCAGTGCGACCATGGCGGCCTGGGTGATCGGGCTGGCCATCGGGCAGATCAGCATCGGCCCGATCTCGGACCGCTTCGGCCGTCGCTGGCCGCTGCTGATCGGCATGCTGGGTTATACGCTCGGCGAAATCGGCTGTGCGATGGCGCCCAGCATGACGTTCCTGTGCCTGTGCCGTGTTTTTTCCGCCATCATGGCTTCCGCCGGACTTGTGGTGCCGAATGCGTGCATCCGGGATCTGACGGAAGGGGACGAATCGTCAAAAATGATGTCCCGGCTGATCGTCATTCAGGGCACCGTGCCGATCCTTGCCCCCATGCTGGGCGGTTTTGCGCTGAAATTCGTGGACTGGCGCATGATCTTCTGGGCCACGGCCGTCTATGGCGGGCTCTGCACCCTCCTGCTGATGACGGTCTTTCCCGAAACACTGGACCCGCAGGACCGCCGGGATCTGCGTCCGATTTCCATCATCGAACGCTACACCTATATCCTGCGGACCCGCAGCTTCATCACGAATGGTCTGGTCTGGAGCTTTCTGGGATTCGTGACCTTTACCTACCTCACGGCGGCGCCCATGCTGTTCGAGGACGTGTTCGGAATGTCGCCGTTCCATTACGGCATGCTGTTCGGGTTATTCGCGATCTGCATGATCGGGGCGTCCGCCATCAACGGGCAGCTTGTGGGGCGTGTCAGTACGGGCAGGATGCTGTTTTCCGCGCTGGGGATCAGTCTGGCCGGGTGTGCGGTTCTGCTTCTGCTGGCGCTGGTCTCGAACTACGATCTCGATCCGCAGGGGCATATCAAGGCGATGTTCCTGTGGCCGCTCATCGTAGCCCTTGTCATCACCATGGCGCCCACGGGCGTCATCGGGCCGAATGCCATGGTCGGCGCGCTGTCCGAACAGTCCGACCGTGCCGGTTCGGCCTCGGCGCTGGCTGGCACGATGCAGTATCTTTTCGGCGCCGTGGCGAGCGCACTGTTCGGACTGATGCCGTCCGGGACGGCCGTTCCGATGGCGATCTTCATGACGTTTGCCTTCGTTGCCGCCATGGGATTTGCCCTGCTGCGGCCCCGCCTGCCGGTCACTGCGGAACCTCCGCGCCATTCCTGAGGAAACATCCGTCATGAAAGCTCTGCTTGTCGAAGATGACGCCGCCATCGCGCTAGTGGTCGAGACGGTTCTCCAGCGGGAAGGCTGGACGGTCCGGCATGTTCTGGACGGTCTTGCGGCTCTGGAAGGGGACGGGGCGCCGGATCTTCTGGTGACGGACCTCAACCTGCCTGGCGCCAGAAACGGGCTGGAAATCGCGCATCTGCTGCGGGAGCGCAGCCCGCAGATGGCCGTCGTACTCATGTCCGGAGATTATGAAGACCGCGACACGGCCCCGCACGGCATGGCCGTGCTGCCCAAACCGTTCCGCAGGGCCGGGCTTCTGGCAGCCATCGCACAGGCGACGGACGCAATCCGCACCTGAGGCCGGACCTGAACCCGGGGGTTGAGTTGGGGGGGAGACTCCCCTACATGCCGCGCTGTTTGCCATGATCAGATGAAAGCCGTGCCACCATGTCGTTTCAGGATCCCCAGCCGCTCGATCTCAAGAGTTACATCCGCGAAATTCCGGATTTTCCGAAGCCGGGCATCCTGTTCTACGATATCTCGACCCTGATCCGCTCTCCGGACGCCTGGCAGGTCGCCACCGCGCGTCTGGCCCGTGCGATCGCCGCCTGGCAGCCCGATATGCTGGCCGGAATCGAGAGCCGCGGCTTCCTGACCGCCGCTCCGCTCGCGCTGCGTCTGGGCTGTGGTTTTACGATGCTGCGCAAGCCGGGCAAGCTGCCGGGCAAGACCATTTCCCTGAAATACGGCCTCGAATATGGCGAGGACGAGCTGCACATCCAGGCAGACGCCATCAAACCGGGCCAGCGCGTCGTGGTGCTGGACGATCTTCTGGCGACGGGTGGCACGCTGGCGGCATCCGTTGATCTTCTGCGCAAGGTGGGCGCTGAGGTCGTAGGTGCGTCCGTGCTGATCGAGCTTGCGGATCTGAAGGGCCGTGACAAACTGGACGTTCCGCTGAACGCTCTGATGACGTACGACGAGTAAGGCGACGAATAAGGGATCACGATATGTCGGGCACCTCTTCCGAAAGGATTTCCGCACTGTGGCAGACACGGTACCGCACGCCGGCGCCGGAAACCCTGCCGGACAATGCGGTGCTCGACCTGCTGCTGTCGCATCATTCGGTCCGGGCCTATCTGCCGGATGCCCTGCCCGAAGGAACGCTGGAGGCCGGAATTGCGGCGGCGTCCTCGGCTGCGACCTCCAGCAATCTTCAGGTCTGGTCCGTCGTGGCCGTCGAGAACCCGGAGACGCGGGCCAGACTCGCCGAACTGTGCGGTGGCCAGAAGCATATCGAAGTCGCCCCGCTGTTCCTCGCATGGATCGTGGATCTGTCCCGGCTGGAGCGGATCGCCAATCTGGCAGGGACGGGGCACGAGGCGCTCGACTATGAGGAAATCTTCCTCATGGCGACGCTCGATACCGGCATTGCGGCCCAGAACGCCGTCACGGCCTTCGAGTCCCTCGGGCTGGGCACGGTCTATATCGGCGGCCTGCGCAACCATCCCGAAGAGGTGGCACGCCTCCTGTCCCTGCCGCCGCGTTCGGTGGCGGTGGTGGGGCTCTGTGTGGGCCAGCCCGATCCCGCAGCCCAGAACGGCCACAAACCACGTCTGGGGCAGGACGTGGTTCTGCACCGCGAGCGCTACAGCACGGAGACCGAGGCTGAAGGCATCGCGGTCTATGACCGGGTGGCGGACGACTACCAGAAGGAACAGGGCCTGTCGTCGCGCGCCTGGTCGGAAACGGTGGCCAGTCGTGTCGACAGCTTCAAGGGCCTGAGCGGCCGTCACGTCATGCGCACGGTGCTGCACAAACTCGGTTTTTCGTTGCGGTAAGAAGATACAGAGGAAAGTTTTTGGGTTCCGCCGTTTTTCAAAAAGGCGGAGAACGTCGAAGCTTTTTTCAAAAAGCTTCACCAAAAACTTTCAAATTGCTGGCTATCGTTGTCAGTGCGGGGGCTGTGTTCTGACCTTCATTCTTCCTCCCGAACTTCCCGTCACGGCGATCCTGCCGGAGCTTCGGGCGACGTTGCAGACGCAGCCTAACGCCGTTCTCGTCGCGCCTCCGGGTGCGGGCAAGACGACGCTGACGCCGCTTGCGCTTCTGGACGCGCCATGGCTGGGAGCGCAGCGTCTGATTCTCGTGGAGCCGCGCCGCGTGGCGGTGCGTGGGGCGGCCTCGCGCATGGCGTCGTCGCTGGGTGAAAAGCCGGGCGGCATCGTGGGATTCCGCACGCGTACTGATTCCACAATGTCCGCCAGAACGCGCATCGAGGTCGTGACCGAGGGTCTGCTTCTGCGCCGTCTGCTGACCGATCCGCTGCTGGATGGTGTGGGTGCGGTGCTGTTCGATGAAGTGCATGAACGCTCGCTCGATCTGGATGCGGCGCTGGCGTTCTGTCTGGACATGCAACGCGAAATGAGGCCGGATCTGCGGATTCTGGCCATGTCGGCCACGCCCGATGGCCGGGCGTTCACGACGCTGATGAACGCCCCGCTGATCGAGAGCGAAGGCCGCCAGTTCCCCATCGACATCCGCCATACCCGCGATATTCCCCACATGCGGGACCTGCCGGAAGCCTGCGCCCGCGCGATCCGTCAGGCGCTGGTAGAAGAAGACGGCGATATTCTCGCGTTCCTGCCCGGCGTTGGCGAAATCCGCCGCACTCAGGCGCTGCTGGACGGCACAGTCCCCGTTTTCCCGCTGCACGGCGAACAGACGACCGAAGATCAGGACCGCGCCATCGCGCCGTCTGACACGCGCCGCGTCGTGCTCGCGACGTCCATTGCCGAGACGTCCGTCACGGTTTCGGGCGTGCGGATTGTTGTGGATGGTGGTCTGCGTCGTGCCCCGCGGCTTGATCCGAATACGGGCCTGTCGCGGCTGGAAACGCTGAAGATTTCCCGCGCCACCGCCACCCAGCGCGCAGGCCGTGCGGGGCGGCAGTCTCCGGGCATTGCCATCCGCCTGTGGTCGGAGATGACGCAGCGTAGTCTGCGCCCGCAGGACGCGCCGGAAATTCTCGTGGCCGATCTGACGGATTTCGCGCTTGTCACCGCCGCCTGGCAGGAGGTCATGGGAACGGCTCCCGACAGCCTGCCGCTGCTGGACACGCCGCCTGCCGGCGTTCTGGCCGGCGGGCGCGAACTGCTGCGTGAACTCGGTGCGCTGGATGATGCCAACCGCATTACGGCGCTTGGCAAACGCATGGCGTCCCTCGGCACGCATCCGCGTCTGGCCGCGATGCTGTGCGCGGCCCGGACCCTGCCGGAGCGCGTGACGGCGGCCTGTCTGGCGGCTCTGTTGGAAGAGCGCGATCCGCTTCGTCCACGCCCGAACCGCCCGTCCGGTCCTGCCCAAGGAAATACGTCAGGGGCCGATATCCGCGTACGCTTCGCCCTGTTCGAGCGCGATGACCCGCGCGCGGACCGGGCCAGCCTGTTCCATATGCGTCAGTCCGCAAAGCGCTTCCTGCGCCGGATGGGAGAGCGGGACGTGCCGCTCATCCCGCTGCCGGATCATGCGGGCGCGCTGCTGGCCGCCGGTTTTCCGGATCGTGTGGCGCAGGCGGCGGGTGAGCTCGGGCGTTTTCGTCTGGCGGGCGGGGGCAGTGCCCGCGTCTCGGCCAATGATCCGCTGGCGCGCGAGAAACTGCTGGCCGGGGCGGCGTTCCATACGCGCACTTCAACGGAAATCACGCTCGCCGCCCCGCTGGATGCCGAAAACCTGCCCCGGACCCTTCTGGACCGGACCCGCGAGCAGGTCGAGACGACGCTGGACGGGACATCCGGCCGCATCATCGCCCGTCGCAGGCTCCGTCTGGGGGCGCTGGTCCTGCGGGACCGCAATGGCGAGATCAGCCCCGAGGAAGCGCAGACCCTGCTGATGCAGCAGATCGCCGCGACTCCGGCGCAGGCCCTGACCTGGACGGAGGCCGGGCGTCAGTTTCAGGCCCGCGTGGCCCATGCCCGCGCGACCTATGCGCCGCATCTGCCGGACCTGTCCGATGGGGGGCTGGCGGCGTCTCTGGAATGGCTGGAGCCGTATCTTGCGGGATGTGACCGGCTCGCGCAGGTCAGGGCGCTGGACCTGCTGTCCATCCTGCGCGCGCGGCTGGACTATGCTGATCTGTCCGCGCTGGACCGCAAGCTGCCGCCGCGTCTGACGCTGAAGGCCAGCACGCACGATATCGACTATACCGGCGCGGTTCCTACGGTTTCCGCCCGCGCGCAGGCCTTTTACGGGACGGCCCGGACGCCGGAACTTGCGGATGGACAGCTTGCCCTGCAATGCGCGCTGCTGTCCCCAGCCGGACGTCCGCAGGCGATCACGGCGGATCTGGAAGGCTTCTGGAAAGGGAGCTGGGCCGATATGCGCCGGGACATGCGCGGCCGTTATCCCCGCCATGACTGGCCTGAGGACCCCGCAACGGCAGAGCCGCCGAAACCGCGTTCGAAATCTCAGCAGGGGCGCTGAATCGTCAGGATCTTGGGATGTGGAACAATTCTGTGTTAGCAGCTTTGATATGACGATGTTCCTGTCCTGTTTCCCATGAACCGCACCCTGCAGGCTGCTGCAATCGGTGCCGGAACGGCCACTGTGGTGACGGTGGGGCTGATGCTGGCCCTGCGCGGTCATGGCAACAGCCCGCAGAGCGTTGCACATCCCGTGGAACAGCCGCAGAAACCCGCGGCCATGCCGGTCCCCGCGCCGAAACTGCTTCCGACCATCATCCCCGACCGCACCGTCGCGGGCGAGAACACGGACGCGCATGGCATCCCTACACAACCCGCCGTCGTCCCGGCTCCGGCCCCCGCTTTGCCGCCGCTTCTGGTCAAATACGGACCGCTGAGTTTCGCCCCCCTGGTGCGGCAGGTGATCCCGGCCGTCGTCAACATCGCCATCACCCAGAACAGCCCCGACGGCCACGACCATATCCCGCCCCAGATCCGCGGCACGCCACTGGAAAAGCGCTACCGGGACCGGATGAAACGCCAGCAGGAAGAAATGGTCGGCGCGGGATCGGGCTTCATAGTCGATCCGTCCGGGATCATCGTGACCAACCGCCATGTCGTGGGCGGGGCGGACAAGGTTGTGGTCTCGCTGTCCAACGGGCATGAAATGCCGGCGCGTCTGCTCGGGGCCGATCCGCTGACGGATATTGCCGTCATCAAGGTCGATAGTCCCGAGCCGCTTCCGCATGTCACCTGGGGCGACAGCCAGCAGACCGATATCGGGGACTGGATTCTCGTCGCGGGCAATCCGTTCGGGTTCGGATCGTCCGTCACGGCGGGAATTGTCTCGGCGGTCGGGCGCGATCTGGGGATCGGGTCGCTTGACGACTTCATCCAGCTTGATGCCCCGATCAATCCGGGAAATTCGGGCGGTCCGGCCTTCAACATGCGCGGACAGGTCGTGGCCGTGAATGCTGCCATCGTAACGCCTGCAGGCGGGTCTGTGGGGATTGGCTTTGGTATCCCGTCCGAAATCGTGGCGCCGATCGTCGCGGAAATAGAGGCGACGGGCCATGCCGAACATGGCTGGCTCGGCATTACGCTCGATGATGGCGATACGGCCATTGGGATTGCGGGTGTCGACAATGGGGGCCCGGCCCAGAAGGGCGGTCTGCGGCGCGGCGATATCGTGACTCAGGTGGACAATGTTCCCGTCACCAGCGCGCGGATGCTTCTGCGGAGTATCGCGGCGGCGCGTCCGGGCGTGGTTCTGAGTTTTCGGATCCAGCGCGGCAAACAGTCTCTGACGCTGCCCATCCATATCGGTCCGCGTCCGCAGGATGCGGATGACTGAGCCACTTCGCAGGTCAGTCTGCCTGTGCGGTCTGGTCCTGCTGGCCGGGCTTGCCGGATGCAGTCCCGTGCCGCCGTCACGGGGGCAGAGCGGTTATCGCGACGGGCTTTCCGAGGCCTCCCCGTTCTCATGGGGGCCGATCAGCGCCTCGTCCCTGCGCGACGCGCAGCAGGATGCGTTTGACAACGCAATTCCCCGCTAGGCAGCCCGTTCTGTAACAACGGCGTTTGACGGCGCCCTTCAAGCCGGTATTCTTTCCTAAAGGGAACGGCAAGACTGCGTTCGGAAGGAAGAGAGACAACGATGCGTATCCTGCTGGTCGAGGATGATCCGACGGTCCGTGCTTTCGTGCTCAAGGGGTTGCGGGAAGCCGGGCATGTCGTTGATGAAGCGGATAACGGCAAGGACGGCCTGTTTCTGGCCGTCAGCGAGAACTATGACGTCGTGATCCTGGACCGGATGCTGCCAGGCGGCATCGACGGTCTGCGGATTCTCGAAACCCTGCGCGGTCAGAAGAATGCAACGCCCGTCCTGCTGCTCTCGGCGCTGGCGGATGTGGACGAGCGCGTTGCGGGTCTCAAGGCCGGCGGCGATGACTACATGACCAAGCCCTTCGCCTTCTCCGAGCTTCTGGCGCGTGTCGAGGCGCTGGGCCGTCGTGGCCGTCCGGAAAGCGCGCCACAGACGCGGCTTGTGGTGGGCGATCTGGAAATGGATCTGCTGTCCCGCACCGTCAAACGTGGCGGCGAGAAGATCGACCTTCAGCCCCGTGAGTTTCGCCTTCTGGAATTCCTGATCCGTCATGCCGGGCAGGTCGTGACCCGCACCATGCTGCTCGAGCGCGTGTGGGACTATCATTTCGACCCGCAGACCAACGTGATCGACGTGCATGTCTCGCGCCTGCGGCAGAAGGTGGACAAGCCGTTCGACAAGCCCATGATCCACACGATCCGCAATGCGGGCTATATCCTGCGGGCGGACTGATTGGGAATGCTGCTGCGCAAGGTCCGCTGTTTCTGGCTGCTCCTGAAACGGCGCCTGCGCTGGCCGGTCCGTTCGGCCGGGCTGAACTTCGCGCTGGCCTACGGGCTGGTGTTCGTGATTTCGGCCGGGGCATTCCTGTCCTTCATCTGGTGGAACACGACCGGACAGCTCGACCGTCAGGTGGAGCTTGCGGTGCAGGTCGATGCCGCCGATCTCTCCCATCGCTGGGCGCAGGGCGGCCCGCCCGCGCTCAGCCTCGCCATTCAGGACCGGCTGGACCAGAATGTCGATGATGACGAGCTGTATCTCTTGGTCGGCCCCGACGGTCGCAAATTTGCCGGAAACCTGCCGGGCTGGCCGGTCGTCATCAGCCAGATGGACCAGTTTTATGAGCTGGCCATCAAGCGCGACGGCTTTCGCACCAATGCCAAGATGCACGCCTATGCCCTGACGCAGGGGTTTCGGATGATCGTGGGGCGCGATGTCCGCGGGCGTCAGCTCGTCCGGCACGTTCTGACCGATACGCTGATCTGGGCCTGGGTCATGGTCTCTTTACTGGCGGCAGGCGGGGCGCTGGCGATCCGCAGGATTTTCCGGCAGGTCGTCCGCTCCATCGCGCGCACGACGGCGGCGGTGGCGCAGGGCGATCTGAGTCAGCGTATCCCCCTCACGGGCAATGAAACCGATCTGGTGGCGCAGACCGTCAACACCATGCTCGAGCGGATCAACCGCCTGATGGATGGCGTCAAACAGGTCTCCAACGCCATTGCACACGACTTGCGCACACCGATTGCCCGTGCCCGCGCCCGGCTCGAGGACGCCAATCGTACCGCGACCTCCGCCGGGGAACTTCATGCCGCGATCGACCGTGCGGTTACGGATCTCGACCGGGTGACGTCGATTTTCGAGGCCCTGCTGCGGATTGCGCAGCTTGAGGCGGGCGCGAGGCGGGCGGCTTTCACGCTTCTGGATGTCCGCTCCCTGCTCGATGGACTGAGCGAACTCTATGAGGCGTCTGTTGAGGACGCCGGGCTGCGACTGGTCTTCAGGGCCGGGACCGTGCCGCCTGTGAATGGCGATCCGCATCTGCTGCAACAGGCCGTGGCCAATCTGCTGGACAATGCCATCAAGTTCGCACCGCCCGACACGGCCATTACCCTGTCGGTGGACATGCGTGGCGATCGTCTGGCCATTACTGTTGCGGATCAGGGGCCGGGGATGAGCGAGGACGATCTGGGGCGAGCTTCCGAGCGGTTCTTCCGGGCCGAAACGGCTCGTAACACGCCGGGAGCCGGGCTTGGTCTGTCGCTCGTACAGGCTGTCATGAGTCTGCATGGGGGTGCGCTTGAACTGAAAAACGGGGATCAGGGCCTGTCCGCGACCCTGCTCCTGCCGGTCGTGCCACCCGTCGCAAAGGCTGCATGACGGAAGTTTCATGCCAGCCCCACCCTGCGCTTAGCTGGAATGGGCTAGACAGTCCGTAATGCGCTTTTTCCTCCCTTCGCCGGTGCTGCTCCCGGCCTTCTGTCTGCTCGGCTGTCTGGCCGCGTCGCCGGTCCTGCATCCGGTGCAGCACCAGCCGTCCGGGCGGTCAGATGATGCGATTTCGGTGACGTCCGAGACGGCGGAATACTGTGCGCGGCTTCGCAAAAGCGTGGATGGCGAACTGGCCGCTCCTCCCGCCGCCATTGCGCTGGGGATGATGGAAGACGCGCGTCATCTGCGCGCGCAGGGAAGCCTTCTTTGTGCACAGGGGCATGTCCGGGCGGGGATCGAACGCCTGCGTCGGGCGTTGGTCCTGCTGAAACACGCCCCGGAGCCGCGCTGACGCGCTTTGCTGATAGTTTTCGGGGCATTCCATACGATACCTGCTTTCAGGAGATCCGATGATCCGTCTTTCCTCCCTGATCCGGCCAGCCCCGTTTCTGGTGGCTGCTCTGGCCGTGTCTCCGCTCGCCCTTTCCGGGACGTTCTCCACAGCACAGGCCGCTGACATGCCCCAGACAACGCCACAGACAACGACCCAGCTTGATTTCAGTGTGACCGGCAATGCCCATGCCGCGCCAACGGAACTGACGGTCCGCCTGTCCGTCCGCTCTGACAGTCCGTCCGCCGCGACGGCCCAGAAGGACGTAAACACCCGCATGGCCGCTGCCCTGAAACTGGCGGGAGGTCAGGCGGGAATCGAAGCGAAGGCGGGGGGATACTCCATTTACGAGAACACGCCTGAGCACGCGCCCAAAAGCTGGACGGCCCGGCAGGAGCTTGAGCTCAGCGGCAAGGACTCCGTGCAGCTTCTCGCGCTGGCCGGGCAACTCCAGTCGCAGTCCCTGATGCTGGAAGGGATGGACTGGTCTCTGGATGACGCCACCCGTGAACAGCTTCTGAAAGATGCCCGGACGACGGCCCTCAAACAGGTCCGCCAGCAGGCGGAGCAGAGCGCACAGACGCTGGGTCTGCGCCTCGTGCGCCTGAAGGAGGTTCGCATTTCATCTCAGGAGCCGGGCCCGCGTCCCGTCATGCTCATGGCTGCCCGTATGGCCGATTCCGCACCACCGCAACGCAGCCCGGATGAACAGACCCTTCGCGTGAATGTCTTCGTACAGGCGGAACTGTCGCAGTAATGTTTCTGCCGCGGGAGCGGCCTCTGTCAGGGTGTAAAAGAGAAGGATTTTAAGGGTTTCTTAGGGAGCTTTCGCTACCACGAAAAAAAAGGAGCCCTCATGCCCAATTCTTTCCGTTTGCTGGCACAGGACATTATCGCTCTGGCAGATGCGGGCGACGTATCCGCTGCATTCGAAAAGCTGAACGAAGGTGTCCAGACGCTTCCTGAAGAACCGCATTCCGCATTTCTGGCGGGATGTCTGTATGAGCGCCTCAGGGACTGGCAACAGGCACGGCGCTTTTACCTCCAGAGCCTGCATCTGGACGTCAACGCCCCGAGGATCTGGCATCGTCTGGGAATTGTTTGTCTGGAAGCAGGCGATCTGGACGGAGCGGAGCGGGCGCTGAAGGTCGCCATCCAGCAAAAACCGTCCGAGGCGCCGTATTACGTCGATCTGAGCCTGGTTCAGGCCCGCAAGGGCGCGTTCGATGCGGCCCTTGAGAACGCCATAACCGGCGATTCCCTCTGTCCGGACCATGTTCCGGCCATCAATAATATTGCCCATGCGCTTCAGTGCCTTGGGCGGAGCGAAGAATCGCTTCCCTATTATGACCGGGCCATTGCTCTTGCGCCGGAAAACGGCGTCTGTCGTTTCGGACGGGCCGTCAGTCTTCTGAAGATCGGAAATTTCGAGGCCGGATGGCGGGAGTATGAATGGCGCTGGCGGTGCTGCCAGATGCCGCGCACGGATCTTTCCGTCCCGCTATGGGACGGGGAGGACCTGACGGGCCGGACCATTCTGATCCATCACGAACAGGGCTATGGCGATACGCTCCAGTTCATCCGTTTTGTGCCCCTGCTCAAGGCGCTGGGGGCGACGACCGTGGTGCAGGTTCCGCCCTCGCTTGTCAGACTTCTGGAGCGGATGGACGGCATTGACAGGGTGATCACGACGCTTGATCCGTCATTGCCTCTGGATCTGCACTGCCCGCTTGTCGGCCTGCCGATGCGCCTGGGTCTGACACCGGACACGGCGCCGGAATGTCCGTATCTGTCCGTGCCCGTCGAGGAACAGGAGCGTGTGGGCGGTGCTTTGCGGCAGAGCGTGGTGCAGACCCCCCGGCAGCCCGAACTGATTGTCGGGCTGGTCTGGAACGGTGACCCCCGACCTCATGATTTCGTCGCCACGCAGGTGGACCGGCGCCGGAGTGTCCCGCTGGAGAAACTCGCTCCCCTGATGGATGTGGAGGGAATCCGGTTCGTCAGTTTTCAGCTTGGTGCCGCGAAAAACCAGATTGTCGAAACCGGCCTGCCCGTGATCGACGTCACGGACGGGATTGTGGATTTCGCGGACACGGCGGCCCGGCTTTATGGCGTGGACCTGCTGATCAGCGTAGATACATCCATGGTGCATCTGGCTGGCGGACTCGGCCTGCCGGTCTGGATGATTTCACGCAGCGATGCGTGCTGGCGCTGGGGCGAAACCGGTTCGACAACGCCGTGGTATCCCAGCATGCGGATTTTCCGTCAGCCGCGTTCGGGAGACTGGGAGACGCCGGCGGTCGAGATTGCGGGCATGCTGCGGCAGTTCGTTGCACTGTACCGCACGAACCTTGCGGCCGAGGCGGCCTGAAGCACAGGCCATAAAAAAAACCGGCCGCTTCCCGAAAAGGAGGCGGCCGGTTTTCCATTCGCAGGATGAAAGCCCCCTTTAGCGGGGCGCAATCACCATCAGCATCTGGCGGTTTTCAAGGCGGGGCATCTGCTCCACCTTCGCCTTTTCTTCGACTTCCTGCCGGATACGCTCAAGCATCTTGATACCCAGCTCCTGATGGGCCATTTCGCGGCCCTTGAAGCGCAGGGAAATCTTGACCTTGTCGCCTTCGTCAAGAAAGCTGTGAATAGCCTTGAGCTTGGTCTGGAAGTCATGCTCGCCCGTACCGGGACGAACCTTCACTTCCTTGATCTCAATGACCTTCTGCTTTTTGCGGGCTTCGTTCTTCTTCTTCTGCTGCTCATACTTGAACTTGCCGTAGTCGAGAATCTTCACGACAGGAGGAACAGCGGTCGGGCTGATTTCCAGAAGGTCGAGACCCACCGAAAAAGCGCGCATCAGGGCATCCCGGGTCGTCATGACGCCCTGCATTTCGCCTTCTTCGTCAATCAGACGAACCTGCGGAACACGGATTTCCTCGTTGACGCGCGGTCCTTCACGGGTTGGCGCGGCCTGCATCGGCGGTCTAGCTATGGTCAGCTCCTGTCATCAGTTTCGGTCGGGTCCGGTAGCCTGCATCCGCCTTCACGAAGAAAGGCGGGATACGGCCAGTTCCGATCCCGTTCCTTCTGCACATAGTCCTGCCTTACGCCCGGTGCAAGGGGATTACGTTCAATCCTTTGTCGCGCGTGCGATGTCGGGGGCCTGCGCCTCTTTCGCAAGAGCCGCAACGGCCTCGTCGAGCGAGAGAATTTCCTGCGTCGCGCCGCCCAGACGCCGCATGGCGACCTTGCGTTCCTCGGCTTCGCGACGACCCACCACAAGGATGACCGGAACGCGCGCCAGGCTGTGTTCGCGGATCTTGGCGTTGATCTTGTCGCTGCGGATGTCGGTCTCGACCTGGAGTCCCGCGGCCTTGAGGGTCGCGGCGACTTCGTTGGCATAATCGCCAGCGTCGGAGACGATGGACGCCACAACAACCTGCGTGGGTGCCAGCCAGAGCGGGAACTTGCCGGCATACTGCTCGATCAGGATACCGATGAAGCGCTCAAAACTGCCGAGAATCGCGCGATGCAGCATGACCGGACGATGACGGTTGCTGTCCTCGCCGATGTAAGAGGCGTCCAGACGCTCCGGCAGAACGTAATCCACCTGAAGCGTGCCGCACTGCCAGTCACGACCGATGGCATCCGTCAGCACGAATTCGAGCTTCGGACCGTAGAACGCGCCTTCGCCCGGATTGTATTCGTACTCGACGCCCGCGATCTCGCAGGCTTTCTTGAGCGAGCCTTCCGCACGATCCCAGACCTCGTCCGAACCCGCACGCGTTTCCGGACGGTCGGAGAACTTCACGCGGAAGCTCTCGAATCCGAGATCCGTGTAAACTTCGGCCAGCATCTTCACGAATTTCGCGGTTTCGTCCGCGATCTGGTCGTCCGTGCAGAAAATATGGGCGTCGTCCTGCGTGAAGCCGCGCACGCGCATGATGCCGTGCAGCGCGCCCGACGGTTCATAACGGTGACAGGCGCCGAATTCCGCCATCCGCAGCGGCAGCTCACGATAGGAGCGCAGGCCGTGACGGAAGATCTGCACGTGGCACGGGCAGTTCATGGGCTTGAGTGCGAGGGTCTTGTCTTCGTCCTCGACGGTCGCGATGAACATGTTCTCGCGATACTTGTCCCAGTGGCCCGAAGCCTCCCAGAGCGCGCGGTCCACGAGCTGCGGGGTGCGGACTTCCTCGTAGTTGTTCCGCTCCTGCGCACGGCGCATGTAGTCCTGAAGGACCGTGTAGAGGCGCCAGCCCTTGCGGTGCCAGAAGATCTGTCCGACGGCTTCTTCCTGAATGTGGAAGAGGTCCATTTCGCGCCCGATGCGGCGATGATCGCGCTTCTCGGCTTCCTCAAGGCGCAGGAGATGGGCGTCCAGCTCCTTCTTGTCGCGCCAGGCAGTGCCGTAAATGCGGGTCAGCATGGGGTTGCGATGGTCGCCGCGCCAGTAAGCGCCAGCCACGCGCATCAGCTTGAACGCCGTGCCGACATCGCCGGTGGTGCGCAGATGCGGGCCACGGCACAGGTCGAGCCATTCGCCCTGACGGTAGATCGAGATCTGCTCGTCTTCCGGCAGGTCCTGAATGAGCTGCGCCTTGAAGTCCTCGCCCTTCTCTTCGAAGAAGCGGATGGCTTCGTCACGGTCCCAGACCTCGCGGACGAACGGCGTGTTGGCCGCCACAATCTCGCGCATCTTTTCTTCGATGGCCGGGAAGTCTTCCGGGGTGAACGGCTTCTCGCGAGAGAAATCGTAATAGAACCCGTCCTTGATGCTCGGCCCGATCGTGACCTGCGTTTCAGGCCACAGGGACTGCACGGCTTCGGCCAGAACATGCGCCGCGTCATGGCGGATCATTTCCAGCGCGTCCTCATCCTTGCGGGTGACGAACTTTACGGACGCATCACTGCTGATTTTGGTGCTGATATCGACGGGCTTGCCGTCCACTTCCATCGCCATGGCGGCCTTGGCGAGGCCCGGTCCGATGGAGGCGGCGATCGTCGTGCCCGTCACCGTCCCGTCGAATGTGCGGACGCTTCCGTCGGGGAGTGTGATGGCGGGCATGGAGATCGCTCCTGTGCGAGTGGGAACGGCAGATCGCTCTGCCGAAAAATGAACGGGTAAATGGCCTCAATCCCCGTCCCGCCGCAACCCCCAGACGGACAGTCGGACCGTTTTCAGGTCGCTTTGTCCATCCGCAGCACGAGCGCAGGCCCATCATGGGGATCGGGCTGCCGCCCTTCGTCCCATCCGAGCGTGACATAATGGATGAGGGGCCAGATCCCGTAATAGTCGTCCTGCGTCACATCCGGGTTGCTTTGGGCATAATACAGCGGATCGAAAACCCGATACTCGTGCTGTTGCCCGTCATCGCGTGCCCGATGGGCCACAAAGCCGGACGGGATGCTGAGGGGAGGGTGCGGAACGCTCTCTCCCATGCCGAGCAGGATGTCCGGATCGACACCCAGATCCCGAAAGCGCTGCGCGATCATGGGCGCATACAGATCCGGCGTCAGGCTGTAACTGGCGAGAAAGTCCTGATAGCTGGCGTTGAAATAATAATGCAGATGCGTACCGTCTTTGGGATGTTCAGGCTGTGCGCCGGTGTCCGTGGCGGTCAGTTTCTGGCGGGCGAAACGACGGATGTCTTCGTAGTCCGGCCGGTTGTGCAGATGCAGATACACGAAAGGCGTGCGGACATAACGGTTGGGATAAATGCTCTGCGGGTTGTGAAAGCCGCGGTCCAGACTGACGATCGTATGCGCCCGGAACAGACCGCGCCGGACAATCTGGGGCCGGTAGTAATCCGGTGCTTCCGGCACGTTCAGCAGCAGGCGTTCGGTGATGAAGGTCGCGTTTTCCTGCTTCAGATAGTCGAACTGCCGTCGAATAACGTCCGGGTCGAGCGAAAGCTGGTCCAGAAAAACCGTCAGGAACTCGTCGCAGTCCAGCGGGACGGCAAAATCGTAGGACTCTTCTGCATCCCACTGACGGATGATGTTGGCGATGACCTCGCCTTTGTGCAGGAAATCGCTGTGCGATGCGTGATCGCGGATGATCCGCACGCCCTTTTCCTCATACCGGCTCTGGATCTCCAGAACGGCGGGGTCAGTCGAACCATTGTCGATCACGGTCAGGCTGGGAAAACCGAAAATTGCCGCGTGCCACAGAATCCACGGCTCCAGCAGGGTCGCCTCGTTCTTCTGCATCATGACGCAGCGGATTCGGGTCATCGGGACAGCAGGGCGTCCATGCAGGTCTCGACCCGTTCTACGGGCAGCATCGCCAGATCAGGCACCACGATCAGCTCCGTCCGGCCTGCCGTAGGGGTGAGGGGTGCCGTCAGGCGCGGATCGCTGTCCGGGCCGAAAAGCGTGAGGCAGGGTGTGTCCATCGCGGCGGCCAGATGCATCGGGCCGGTGTCGTTGCCGATCACGAGGCAGGCGCGGTCGAGTACGCCCGCGAGTTCGACCATCGTGGTCTGGCCCGTCAGGTCGAGGGCCGCTGGGCAGACGCGCAGGATGTCCTGGGCCAAATGCGCTTCGGTCCGGGTTCCTGCGATGACCGGACGGATGCCCTTCGCGGCAAGGGATTTTGCAATTTCGGCAAAGCGGGCGCTGGGCCATCTTTTCTGGGGGCGGTGAGGGGCTGCGCCCGGTACCAGAACGGCATAGGGGGCAGCAATGTCCGGCCCATAGCCCTGAAGCCAGCGCGGAACACTGCGCGGCAGGGGGGTAACCCCGGCGTCATGCAGTTGGTCGTCGAGCCGGGCCAGCGTGTGCATGGCGTTGCGCGACGGATTGCCGTGCGGATGGCAGCAGCCGTCGGAAATGCCAGACCAGTTCGCGGGCTGTCCTGCGAGGCGGAAATAGGTTTTGGACCGTCCCGAAGTCTGAAGATCGAAGACCCGGTCATAGCCGCGCAGCTTGCGCGACAGGCGCCACAGCCCCGGCAGATTGCCCATCGACGGGCGGTCATCCGTGAGGACTTCGTCGAACCATGGCGCGGCGCGGGCCAGATCCACGAAAGGCGCGGTCGTCAGAAGGTTCAGCGTGGCGTGGGGGAAGGCAGCCCGGATGGACGCGAAAGCGCTGAAAGCCTGAACGAAATCGCCCAGCGCGCCGAGCTTTATGACAAGTATGCGACTCATGAGCCAACTTTAGCAGGGTGTTGCGGAACGCCAACCGTTCCCGGCTGGCGTTCCGCAAAGAAAATCGACCCTGTGGCCAATCAGGCCGTGGTGTCGACGCCCTGCGGTGCTGCAGCCGGTTCGCCCTTGGCGACCACGACCATGGCGGGCTTCAGCAGGCGGCCCTTGAGCAGCCATGCCGGCGTCCAGGCCTGCATGACATGGCCTGACGGATGCTGGTCGGACGGCTGTTCCGCCATCGCCTGATGCAGGTTGGCGTCGAACGGCTTGCCGGTAGGGTCTTCGCAGGTGATGCCGTTGCGTTCGAGAATGCCGAGGAACGAACGCTGTGTGCCCTCGATTCCCTCGCGCAGCTTCGTGATGAGGATGTCCTCACCTTCCGTCTTCGCGGGCAGGGAGGCCAGACCGCGCTCGAGATTGTCGGCGGCTTCCACCACGTCGCGGGCGAATTTCTGGATGGCGTACTGGCGCGCATCCTCGATGTCGCGCTTGGCGCGGGCGCGGATGTTCTGGCTTTCGGCCTCGGAACGGACCCAGCGGTCCTTGAGTTCCGCAACCTGGGCTTCAAGAGCCTCGATCCGGGCTTCGGGAGTCGTCTCTTCCAGCTTTTCTCCGCCAGTTTCGTTCATGCCCGGCGTTTCGTGGCCGGAGGTCTCGACGCCCTGTTCAGGCACGTCGTGGGCCGTTTCCGGCGAGGCGTTGTGGTCTGTCATGTCACGACCTTCTTTGGTGGGACGGGCCATCATGCGGCCCCGTTCTTCTTCAGGAGATAACGCTGATTGTCCTAAAGACAAGGGTTGCGCCGTCGCATAACGACGCATCATGTCATTGAAAAGCCTATTTTCCGCCATCATGGATCATGGGTTATAGGTAAAAAGCCGCAACAGTTCTCAGCAGACGGACCCCTCATGGAGACGCCCCGAACCCCCTACGCGCCGCCCGCGCCTGCCTCGCAGACGCCGCCCGGAGCTTCCGCCGCGCCGATCATCGCGCTGGTGGACGATGACCGGAACATTCTCGCGTCCGTTCAGATGACGCTCGAAGCCGAAGGATTTACCGTCCACACCTATACCGATGGCGAAAGCGCGCTACAGGGCATCACCTCGCGCCCGGTCAGCCTTGCGGTGCTGGATGTGAAAATGCCGCGCATGGATGGCATGGAGCTGCTCCAGCGCCTGCGGTCGCGCTCGAACCTGCCGGTCATTTTCCTGACGTCCAAGGACGAGGAGCTGGATCAGCTCATGGGCCTGCGTCTGGGGGCTGACGACTACATCACCAAGCCCTTCTCCCAGCGTCTGCTGATCGAGCGCATCCGCGCCCTGCTGCGCCGTCAGGATGCCAGCCGGGCCGAGGCCACGGGTGTGGCAGCCGTCGGCTCCGCCATCGTGCGGGGCAAGCTCTCGCTGGACGAAACGCGCCATCAGTGCCTGTGGGACGGACAGGACATTGCGCTCACGGTCACGGAATTCCTGCTGGTCAAGGCTCTGGCCCTGCGTCCGGGGATGGTGAAGTCGCGCGACCAGCTCATTGATGCCGCCTATGGCGACAATATCTATGTCGATGACCGCACGATCGACAGCCACATCAAGCGCGTCCGCAAGAAGTTCCGTCAGGTGGACGACGAGTTCAACCAGATCGAGACGCTGTACGGCATCGGCTACCGCTACCGGGACGAGTAAGCGCGCGTGGATGATGATTCGGGGGCTTTTCCGACAGGCCATATTCTCGATGCCGACCGGCTGGAACAGGGCCGGGACCGGCGGCGTGCCGAATCGGCCCGGGCTGCTCTGCGGGCGGGGCTGGGCGAGTCCCTGCGGAAGGTCGGCGCAAAGATCTTGAAGCGCCTGCGCCCGCGGCGGGCTTCGGAAATCTCGCTATCGCGGCGGCGTCTGGCGTCCCCGCTTCTGGTGCGGATCCTGCTGCTGAACGCCCTGCCGCTCGCTCTTCTGGCCGTCACGCTGCTGTTTCTGGACCAGTTCCAGAATGGGCTTTTGGAAACCGACGTCAACGCCCTGCGTGAACAGGCGCATATCTATGCAGGTGCCCTTGGCCAGTCCGCTGTGCGGGTGAACGCGCACGGGCCGGGCCATCCCGCGCCCGGGGGTAATCTGGAGCTGGATGTCGCGCAGGCCCGGCCGCTTCTGGCCAGCCTGACCGAGCCGAGTCCGAATGCTCACGCCCTGCTGTTCGATCCGGATGGCAAGCTTGTCGTGGACAGCCGTACGGCCTCTCGCCGCAAACAGGACCATGCGCTCCCCGACCCCGTCGATGGCACGCCGTGGCAGCCGCCGCGCAACAATATTCTGGAAAGTTTCTACGACTGGCTGCTGTCGCTCCTGCCGCTGACCTCCAGCGAGGAAGTCACGCTCGACACCAACGATACCGCCATGGACGGCCCGCATGATGCCCGGCCGCTCCAGTCACAGGCCGAGCTGCCGCCCTTTATCCGACGGACAAAAGACCATCAGCTTGTCGTGACGGTGGTGGAGCCGGTCGTGCGTGATGGCGTGACGGTCGGGGAAATCCAGCTGACGCGCCATGCGCCAGAAGTGGACCGCACGCTGTTCGCTGTCCGGTCCTCGATCCTGTCGCTGGTTCTGGCGGCGCTTGTCGTGACAGTGCTGCTGTCGTGGTATCTGTCGCTCACGATCGCCCGCCCGCTCCTGACGCTGGCGCGGGCGTCCAACGACATGCGCGAAACGGATGGCCGCAAGGACCTGGTGCCCGAGCGGCTGTTGATCCGTCGGGACGAGATTGGCGTTCTGGCCCGCTCGCTCCGGGGCAGTGCGCTGGCGCTCTGGGCGCGGATGGATGACATCGAACGCTTCGCCGCTGATGTGAGTCACGAAATCAAGAACCCGCTGTCCTCCATCCGCTCCGCTATCGAGACGTTGCCGCGTATCCAGATCGCCGAGCGTCGCGAACGGCTGATGGGAATCATAAACAGTGACGTCAAACGGCTTGACCGCCTGATTACCGACATTTCCGACGCCAGCCGGATTGATGCAGAGCTGTCCCGCGTGCGCCCCGAGCCCGTTTCGGTCGTGGCGCTCCTGTCCATCCTCGCGGAAATGCACCAGACCACCCGCCGGGAAAACGACCCTGTGCTTCGGCTGGACGTCCGCGATCAGGACCCGCCGCTCAAGGCGCTGGCCGTGGAGGACCGTCTGGTTCAGGTGTTGCGCAACCTGATTGGCAATGCGGTCTCGTTCTCACCGCCGAAGGGCATCATCGCCTTGCATGCCAGTGCGCGCGATATTGCCGGGAGCGGGCCCGGGACGGGGAGCGTGGTGGAAATCACCATTACCGATCAGGGCCCTGGCATTCCGCCCGGAAAGCTCGACAGCATTTTCGACCGTTTCTATTCAGAGCGGCCCCAGACCGAGAACTTCGGCCAGCATTCCGGCCTCGGGCTCGCGATCAGCCGGCAGATCATTCACGCCCTGCGCGGCAATCTGTTCGCCGAGAACCGGATGGATCCGTCCGGTGCGATCCGGGGTGCCTGTTTCGTGGTGCGGCTCCCCCGCGCGTCCTGATGCTGCCAGCCGTGCAGCGCTCTGGACGCTGATCGCTGGCTCCGGGGACAGGCCCGCAATCGCGCCCGGAACAAGGGCCGCCGCAAAAGGCAGCGCCAGAACCAGGGCCGCAAAGGCGGGCCGGGACACGGGTCTCACTTCCCGGCGGAAAGGGCGAGGAGCACATGGCCGTTCTGATGGCCGCTCTGATGAAGGGTGCGCTGCTGGTCCCGGAGGGCGTAGAGATCCTCGTGGGCGCGGGAGAACGCGTCCTGCTCGCAGTCGGCGCCATCGCTGTCCACCAGCCAGTTGTCCTGAATGAGCTTCTGGCAGACGGCATGGGAGGCCCGGGCAATCTTCTTGTTGGCGATTGTCCAGTCCCGCGTGGTCGTGAGGTCCAGCGACGAGAGGTCGATTTCCGTGCTGGTCGTACCGATCCCGGTGGGAGCGGCATCAGCGGCCTGAAGCGGCAGGGCAACGCTGGCTGTGGAGAGCGCGCAGAGCAGCAGAGTGGAAAAACGGATCATGGCACGACGTTCCTGAAGTCAGTTCCGACGCTGATTGCGTCTGGAAATCTTCAATGCAGGAAGCGTGCCAGTTTTTATTTTCGCTCAGAAAAATTCGATTTCATAAGGATTGAAAACGAATTATTTCGATAAAATTACAAAATACGCCATGGAGTGGCGTATTATCCCATTATTCGTGTGGCGTAGCAGTCAGGCTGAGGGCGATGCGTTGTTCGGGAAGGGGAAAACGCTGTACGATCCGCAGAGTCAGTGCGGGTTTTGCCGCACCCAAAGCCTCATTCAGGGCTGCCTGGCACTGGCTGAAGGTTTGCCCCTCGCGGATCATCGCCGCGACATGCCGGGTGTGGTTCAGCGTGAGGCCATGATCGGCCAGCGCCAGAGAAATGGCCGAGAGTGCCGCCTGACATTCATCCGCCAGCCGTCCGGGGCGATCCCCTTCCGGGCTGAAGCCGCTGAAATCGGTGCAGGTGACCTCGTCTCCATGTACGGTGACGGTCGGGGAAGGGGAGGATGCGCCCATGGTGGTTCGGACTCCTGATCCATGTCAGAGGTCCGTCATGCCCCTGTCCGGCTCAAGGTCTTAGTCTGCTCCCGAGGAGGTCGCAATCCGTCATGTCCGTCCCGCCATCCCTGTCTGAAGGTTCGGTCCATGCAAGTTGTGTGGCGTGGAGCGGGGCGGGTGTCCTGATTTCAGGGCCATCTGGCTCGGGGAAATCGGAACTGGCCCTGCGGCTGATGGACGCGGGTTTTGACCTCGTGGCGGATGACCGCGTGCTGCTCGATGGCGCGGTCGCCTCGGCCCCGGCGCGGCTTGCGGGACTGATCGAAGTCCGGGGCGTGGGAATTTTACGGACACCTTTTGTCACGAAGGTGCCAGTGAGTTTGCGGGTGTGTCTGGGGCAGGGACAGCCGCGTCTTCCCGAGGCGTGTCGGGATCCCTGGACGGGGGCGGTGATGCTGTCTCTGGAGCCCGGTTTTCCGGGAACGGTGGCGCGGATCAGGGCGGCTCTCAAGGCCTGTTGCGGCTCTTACGAGTGGGTCGCAGGGGCTGGAGAAAATGTTGAAGAAATGTGAAGATGTGAAATAGTTCCGTACCGAAAGAAAAAAGGCTAGAGTGTGGCATGGCATCGGCGAACCATCCCGAGTCTGGCTCCTTATCCGGCTATGGTCACGGGTCCCGTCGGATCCTGATCGTGACGGGTCTGTCCGGGGCGGGAAAATCATCCATATTGCGGGTTCTGGAAGATCTGGGTCACGAGGTCGTGGATAACCCACCCCTGAACCTGATCCAGGCGCTCGCCTCACGCGCCGGACAGAATCTGGCCATCGGGATCGATGTCCGCAGCCGCGGGTTCGAAGCCTCCCGCGTTCTCGAAGAACTGGAGCGCCTTCGCCTCCTGCCCGACTGTGTGGTGCAGCTTCTCTACGCCACCGCCGAGCCTGAAATCCTCCTGCGCCGCTTTACCGCCACGCGTCGCCGCCATCCGCTGGTCACCAGCGGCACTATCCTTCCCGGAATCGAACAGGAAACCGCCCTTCTGGCCCCCCTGCGCGCCAATGCGGATCTGGTCATCGACACGTCCGACCTGCCCTCGCCGGAGCTGCGCCAGCTGATCGAGACGCGCTTTGGCAGCGCGCACGGAGACGGGCTGACGGTTGCACTGATGTCCTTTGCCTATCCGTCGGGTCTGCCGCGCGAAGCGGACATGGTTTTCGATGCGCGTTTCCTGCGTAATCCGCATTATGATCCGCTCCTCCAGCCCATGACCGGACTGGATGAGGCAGTGGTGCAGTACGTGAAGTCAGACCCGGCCTATCCCGCGTTTTTCGGACATATCCAGAGCCTGCTGGAGCTCGTGCTTCCCCGTTTCGTCGCGGAAGGCAAGAAATATGCCACCATCGCCATCGGATGCAGCGGCGGGCGCCACCGTTCGGTGACGATCGTGGAAGAACTGGCCCGTATTCTCCCCAAAGCCATGCCGGTCGGGCCGATGATGGTGCTGCACCGCGAACTCGCCCGCAAAGGCTTGGCCCCCCGGCGCTGGGCCGTCCCCCCGCAGGACCCGTCACAGGATCTTTCTTTACAGGACAGAACGGTATGATCGGACTGATGCTGATAACGCATGGGCGTCTTGGCGATGTCCTGCTGGAAACGCTGGTCCATGTCGTGGGTCCGCAGACGCAGGTCGGTGTTGTCGGCGTCGCGGATGACGATGATCCCGCCATGCTGCGCCCGGCGGCCGAGCGCCTGCTCCAGCGCCTCGATACTGGCGATGGCGTCTTGGTGCTGACCGATATTTTCGGAAGTTCGCCCTCCAATCTGGCGCTGTCGCTGCGGGAGCCGGGGCATGTCGAGGTCGTGTCGGGCGTGAATGTGCCGATGCTGGTCAAGCTGGCGAAAACGCGCCGCGATCTGGATCTTGCAGGCTGCGTGGAAAAGGCCACAATGGCGGGGCGGAAGTATATCGCCGTGGCGTCACAGCTTCCCGCTCCCTGCCTCCATGGAGGGCCGCGTGCCTGTACGCTGCCGGTTCATTGAATCGAGTTCGCTGAATGAGTGATACGACCCTGTCCGTTCCGCCGCGCACTGTCAGCATCGTCAACCATCTGGGCCTTCATGCCCGACCTGCCGCCAAGATCGTGACCACTGCCGAGCGTTTCGATGCCGAGACCACGATTGCCCATGGCTCCAATGTCGTCTCCGCCCTGTCAATCATGGGTCTGATGATGCTGGGGGCTGGGGAAGGACAGAGCGTTACGCTCCGTGCGCACGGGCCTCAGGCGGTCGAGGCGCTCGACGCTCTGCAAGCCCTGATCGCGGATGGATTTGGTGAGCGTGACTGAAGCTCCACCCCGGCGCCGCTCTTCCCGGCCGTCCCGCCGCAGCGCATCGTCCAGTACGTTCCTTCAGGGCAAGGCCATCACGCCCGGTATGGCGCTCGGTCCCGCCGGACGTGTTGAGGAACTTCCCCTTCCCGACATCACCGAACGCTACAGCGCCATCGGGCCGGAGGCGGAGAACGTCCGTCTGGACGAAGCCATCGCCCGGGCGTTCCACCAGATCGAGAAGATGCGTGACCGGCTGGTCGGCCTGCCGGAAGAGGGCCGGGCGGAAATTGCCTCCCTTCTGACGGTCTATGAACGCATGCTCGGCCCATCGCGGCTGGTGCGTCAGGTGCGGGAGCGGATTGCGGGTGAGGGGCTCTGTGCGGAGGCGGCCGTTTCGGACGTCACGGAGGAGCTGGCGGCGCAGGTCTCGCGCATGGCGGAGGCCGTGGCGCGGGAGAACAGCGCACAGGACGCCGACGCCAATCTGCGTCTCGCGGGTGAGTTCGAGGAAGTCGGGCGTCGCCTGATGCGGAACCTGACCGGAATTTCCTACCGCGCTTTTTCCAGCCTGCCTCCCGGCTCCGTCCTGGTGGCGGAGCAGCTTCGGCCGGCCGATGTCGCCATGATCGACCCCGCGCGCATCGCGGCGGTCGTCACGCAGGGCGGGGGCGGGGCGGACCACACTGCGATCCTGCTGCGCGCGCTTGATATTCCTGCCATCCTCGCCGTGCCGAACCTCATGGCGCAGGTTCAGGAAGGCGAGATGCTGGTCGTGGACGGGCATCTGGGGACCGTCACGCTGTCGCCCAACGACACCGAACTGCGTCTGGCGGCGGAAGCCGCGCAGCGCGAAGTCAGGGAAAAGCGGGCGTTCGGGCGGCTCAAGCGCCTGCCAGCCCAGCTTCAGAGCGGCGAGGACATCGAGCTTGCGGCCAATCTGGAACTGCCGGCGGAAATGCCGATGCTCCTGCGCAACGGCGCGAAGGGCATTGGCCTGCTGCGTAGCGAGTTCCTGTTCGGCGAACGCGAGGACCTGCCGGACGAAGACGGCCAGACCGACGCCTATCGTGCCATCGTGCAGGCCATGGACGGCCGCCCGGTAACGATACGCGTGCTGGACTGGGGGGGCGAGAAAGGCCGGGCCTGCATGCGCAGGCTGGGTCTGGCGGAGCAGGTCGCGGATGGTGGAAATCCTGCGCTGGGCCTGAGGGGCGTACGTCTGCTTCTGCGGGTGCCGGACGTGCTGGAGACGCAGTTCGCCGCGATCCTGCGGGCTGCCGAACCCGAAGCGGGTGTGGCCATCGGGCCGGTGCGGATTCTGTTGCCCATGGTGACGTCCGCCGACGAAATCGTGGCAGCGCGGGAGATTTATGACCGTGTCGTACGGCGGCTCAGGCGCAAGGGCCATACCCTGCCCGATCCGCTGCCGCCGCTGGGAATCATGATCGAAACCCCCGCCGCGGCACTCACGGTGGATACACTGGCCCGGCATGCCGATTTCATGGCGCTCGGCACCAATGACCTGACGATGTACACGCTTGCCGTGGACCGTTCGGATTCCATGGTGGCGGACCGCTACAGCCCGCTTCATCCGGGTGTGCTGCGGCTGATCGAGGCGGCGGCGGATTCGGCCCTGAAAGCGCGCCGTCCGATTTCGGTCTGCGGGGAAATGGCGTCTGATCCGCGCGTGGTGGCGCTGCTGATCGGTCTGGGTCTGCGCTCCTTTTCCATGAACTCCGCCTCCCTGCCGCGTGTGAAGCGCCTGATCCGGACCCTGACGCTCGAAGGCTGCGACCAGCTTCGCCGCCAGGTCATGCTGGAAAGCGATCCGGCGGTGATCCAGGATCTGGTGCGGCAGTTCGCAACCTGACACTGTTTGTGCGTGGGTCTCTCGGCAAAGCGGGGCGGGGATGCCATATTGACGTTTATGCCGGATTCTTCTGCCACTGCTGATACGCTCGTCTTTTCGCCCGAGGTCACACAGCGCCTCGACCTCACGGCCGAGTGGTGCCAGCGCAACGGGCAGCGCCTGACCGAGACGCGTCGTCAGGTGCTGGGGCTGATCCTGTCCAGCGAGAAGCCGTCCGGGGCTTATGATCTTCTGGCCAGACTGCGCCCCGCCCACCCGAAAGCCGCCCCGCCCACCGTGTACCGGGCGCTGGATTTCCTGCTGGAAAACAGCCTGATCCACCGTCTGGAGCGGTTGAGCGCCTTCGTGGGCTGTTCGCATGCCGTGGAGTGTCCGCATGGCTGCAACCACCACGACGAAGGCGGAATGCACCGGGCGCAGTTTCTGATCTGCCGGGGCTGTGACCGGGCGTGGGAGCTGGAGCAGGAATCCATTGCTCCGGTCCTGACCCGTGCGGCGCAAAGCATGGGCTTCAGGGCCGAGGCGGCGACCGTCGAGATTGAAGGCCTGTGCGTGGCCTGCCAGAAAGCCGGTATCCAGCCGGTACGCCGCCCGAAAACCGCTGCAGGCTGAGACGCATGGGCCGCCGTCGTTCCCCGTCGTCGGCGCCACTGTTTGAAACGCTGCCCCAGTCCCGCCGCCCGCGCGCGCAGAACACGCCGCCTCGCGTTTCTTCCACCCCGACCGACCAGCCGGATCTTCTGGGCTGGACGCCACCGCTGACGCATCTGGACGCAAATGAGGTCGAGGCCTGTCTGCTGAACCCTGTCGGGTTCCGTGCTCCGTCGGGGGAGGCGTTTGTGTATCATCTGACGGATATCGTCAGCGCCAGGAGGTTCGCGGAAAATGGCCTGCCTCTGACGGAAAGCCTCATGTTCCGCACGGCCGCGCATCTGGCGCAGGATCTTGCGGATGCTCCGGTTGCGGAAGATCTGGGCATCGTGCGTGTCCGGCGGCGTCTGATCCAGCCCTGGCTGACGGCGGATCGTCAGGACGGCCGTCCGTGCTATGTGCTCGGTCCGGAAACATCATGAGAGGCAGGGAGAGTATCATATGGCAGCACAGTCGGGCCTTCTGGCCGAGGTTACGCGCGGCGGACGCGTCGAATCCCATCATCTGGGCCGGGCGGTCGTCGTGGATGCCGATGGTGGCGTGGTCTGGTCGTGTGGGGATGTGGACGCAGCGGTGTTTCCGCGGTCGACCGTCAAATCCCTGCTGGCGATCGAACTGGTGGAAAGCGGTGCGGCGGACCGTCTTGGTCTGAGCAGCGATGCCCTGGCGCTTGCCTGCGCCTCGCATGGTGGCGAGAAAGCCCATGCCGAAATGGCTGCCACGATGCTGGCGTCGGTCGGCCGCGATGTCGGGTCTCTGGAATGTGGAACGCACTGGCCGACCTATGAACCGGCTGGCCGAGCGCTGGCGGCCGCGCATCAGGAGGTCTGTCCGCTGCATAACAACTGTTCGGGCAAACATGCGGGCATGGTGTGCCTCTCCTGCGATCAGGGCGTCGATCCGACCGGCTATATCGACCCGTCCCACGAGATCCAGCGCCGCGTGACGGATGTGCTGGCCGCCATGATGGACACGCCGCATGATGACGCCAACCGGGGCATGGATGGCTGTTCCATGCCGACCTATGCTGTTCCGCTGAAAGCGCTTGCGAAAGGTTTTGCAAGATTTGGCGCGGGAACCGGATTGTCCGAAGGGCGTTTCCGTGCGGCCACACGTCTTCGTGAGGCCGTGGCGGCCCATCCGTTCATGGTCGCCGGGACGGGGCGTTATGACACGAAAATCATGGACCGGTTCGGCACGCGGGCTTTTGTGAAGATGGGCGCGGAAGGCGTGATGATCGCGTCCCTGCCGGAGCTGGGACTGGGTCTGGCCATCAAGACCGATGATGGCGCCAACCGCGCGGCGGAAGTCGCCCTGTCTGCCCTGCTGCGTCGCTTCGGCGGCGAGACGCTGTGCCGGGACGCCGCAGACCGCGACATTCTGGACGCAACTGCTGTGCAGACCATGCGGAACTGGAACGGGTTCACCGTCGGCGAACTCCGCAGTGCGCTCACGCTGTAAACGGTTTTGTGTTATAGGTTACGGATATGACATCCGCCTGAAAGATTGATGTCATTTTATGACTGAACAAGAGGAACGCACTGCCCTATGAACGATCAGCCCGGAATGACAGAGACCATTTCGCCGCAGGATGACAACAGTACATCCATTTTCGACGCAACGCGCTTCAAGATCATTGCCATCGGTGTGATCGCCGCGCTGGCGGGTCTCATGTCCGGGCTTGATATCGGTGTGGTGGCAGGGGCGCTGGACCTGTTCGGCAAGGAATACAACGCCTCCACCATCGCACTGGAATGGGTTGTCAGTTCCATGATGGCCGGGGCGGCGGCAGGGGCTCTGAGTGCGGGCTGGATGTCCAAGACGCTCGGACGCAAACACTCACTGATTGTGGGCGGCACGATTTTCGTGATCGGCACGATCGGCTGCGCCATGAGCTGGTCGGTCGCGTCCATGATTTCCTTTCGGGTTGTCATGGGCATCGCGGTCGGGATTTCCGCTTTCACCGCCCCGCTGTACCTGTCCGAAATTGCCAGCGAGGATACGCGCGGGGCGATGGTCTCGACCTATCAGCTCATGGTGACGGTCGGCATTTTCATCGCCTTCCTGTCCGACACGTATTTTTCCTATAGCGGCAACTGGCGCTGGATGTTTGGCGTGGCGGGCATTCCGGCCATTCTGTTCCTGATCGGCGTGCTGTTCCTGCCCTACAGCCCGCGCTGGCTGATGGCGCAGGGACGTCACAAGGAAGCGCGGCAGATCCTGCTCGACCTGCGGGATGACCCGCTGACGGCCGCGAAGGAAATCCGCGCCATCCGCGAGCAACTCGAGACGAAGCAGGAGGGTTTCAAGCTCTTCCGCACCAATCCCAACTTCCGCCGCTCCGTAGCGCTGGGCGTGATGCTCCAGATGATGCAGCAGCTCGCGGGCATCAACATCGTCATGTATTACGCGCCTAACATTCTCGCGGCGGCGCATTTCGATCCGCAGTCCCAGATGTGGTGCACGGCCATCATCGGTCTGGTGAACATGCTGGCGACCTTCGTGGCCGTAGGGCTGGTCGATCGCTGGGGTCGCAAGCCGATCCTGTATGCGGGTTTTACCGTCATGGCGTTTGGCATGGGCATTCTGGCGCTCCTGCTCCAGACCGGCATGACCACGCAGTCCTCCCAGATCGCGGCCGTGTTCCTGCTGATGATTTTCTGTGCAGGGTTCGCCATGTCGGCCGGACCGCTGATGTGGGTGCTGTGTTCCGAAATCCAGCCGCTCGGCGGTCGTGACTTCGGGATCGCCATTTCGACCTTCACCAACTGGATGACCAATCTTCTGGTCGGGGTGAGCTTCCTTACCCTCATGCAGACCCTCGGTACGGCCGGCACGTTCTGGCTGTTTGCCGGACTGAATGCCCTGTTCCTGCTGCTGACAATCCTGTTCGTCCCAGAGACGCGGGGGATGTCCCTTGCCGTCATTGAAAAGCGGCTCATGTCGGGCGTGAAACTCCGCAAACTGGGCCGCTGACATCTGCGGGTCATCACCATCGCGTGATCTTGCGCCCGGCCTCTCTGGTCGGGCGTTTTCATTTGAACCTTCCATCAGGAGACGCGCTTGAGCGAATTTTCCAGATCCTCCCAAGGCTCCAGCCCGGTCATCGGCAGAAGTGGCGTCCTGCTCGTCTATGCGCTGTACATCGCCCGTTTCTTCACGGGGATCAGCCTTCTGGCGGGTGTGATTGTGGCCTATCTTTTGCGCAGATCAAGCGTCGGGGTTGAGCGGATGCATCTGAACTGGCTGGTACGCCTGTTCTGGTATGACGTCGCTTTCATCATTGGTTCCGCCGCCCTGTTTCTGGCGTGCTTCCTGACGGAACCGCCCGGAAGTTCCGGTCCCGGCCAGCTTCTGTTCCTGCTGCCGATCGGCATTTTCGCGATCTGGAACATTGTTCTGCTGGTCTCGCTGGTTGTGGGCGTACGGGGGATTCTCGCAGGAAGCGGGCCGCTTCCCGAACGTTTCCGGGGATTGGCGGAATAGGTCTGCCGGGAACTGGCGTAATCCGCCATTTTCCAAAACGGCCAGACGGACTCCATTTGTCAGAATGGCTGGAATCCGGATCTGGCACGGTTCCTGCATCAGGGTTGCTGTCGAGTTTTTCTCAGAGGAATATCTCCCTCATGTACGCATCCTACGCCCCTTACGAACCCGCAGGCCGCTATGGCCGCGGCGATGACGCCCGGAGTGGCCGCGATCTGGTCCTGCTGATCTACGCGCTGTATGTCGCCGGATTTTTCACGGGCGTGACGGCCCTGATTGGCGTGATGATCGCGCATAAAAGCCGTCGTTCCGCCACGGGCCTGACGCGCACGCAGCTCGACTGGCAGGTGCGGATGTTCTGGTACGGTTTGCTCGCCCTGACTGTGATCGGGACCATCCATTTCATGGTCGCGGGTCTGGGCGCCATCACGGGCGGCCTTGGACTGGTGTTCATGGTGGTGCCCTGGGGGCTGACGCTGGCCTGGGGCATTCTGACGGCCTGGGCGATTGCCCGTGGTGTGCACGCCGCCCTGCTGAACCGCTCTGTTGCAGGCTGCTGAAGTCCGAAAGGTCCTGACCATGAACCGCTTTGCGCTTTCCCTCCCTGTCCTCGCGCTTGGCACCGCACTGGCCTTTCCGGTCTGCGCCGCGCCTCTGAGCCAGTCCTCGACTTCGGACGACATTTCCCTGTCTGCCCTGCCAGAGGGCGGAAAAATTTCCAGCATCAGCGGAGATGTCAGCATCGGGACGTCAGATGGCGCACTGTCCGTGAGGACCGTCAGCGGCGACATCCATATCAGGCAGTCCAGAGGGCCGCTCGACGTTCATACGGTCAACGGTACGCTTGATGTGGATCATGCGACGACTGCCGTCGAAATTCGCAGCGCCAGCGGCGATGTCACGCTTGATCACTCTGACGGCGCGACTTCGATCCGCACCATGAACGGTGACAGCACGCTCAACCATGCCACCCGTGATGTCATGCTCCGCAGCGTCAGTGGGGATACGACCCTCACGCTTGATGCCGCGCCGCAGATGCGCACGATTGATATCGGCACGGTCAGCGGCGACATGACGCTCAACCTGCCTCATGGCTTTGGCGGGACCTTTGACATCCACCTGAGACAGCGCCGCTCGGACAAGACGCTGCCGCTTGAGCAGTCGCTCGGTTTGACGGTGCAGACAGGGAACTGGGAAAAGGAATCTGGCAGGTCAGAAGAGGTCCGTACGATCACGGCCACTGGCAAGGTCGGGGATGGCCGCGATCACGTCATTATCCACAGCGTGCTCGGAACCCTCAAGCTCGTTCAGGACTGAGCCGCTCCCTCGCAGCCCATCCGTCGCAGCGTCTCCGCCATGAAATCCGGCGGGGATGCTTCCGCAGCGAGCGTGTCGGACGGCAGGTTCAGTTCCAGACTACGGGCAAGAAGATGCAGCCCCGGTGAAGAAGATCCTGCCCGAGCACCGTAAACCGCATCGCCAAGGATCGGCGTTCCCAGTTCCGCGCAATGGATGCGCGCCTGATGGGTCCGCCCCGTCAGCAGCTCCAGCTCCACCCAGCACAGATTTTTGCCACGTCCCAGCACACGCCAGCGCGTTCGGGCCTCATCGCCCTTCGCGTCCACAACCATGCGCCAGCCCGAGGGACCGGACTTACGCAGAAGCGGCGCGTCGATCTCGCCGCTGTCCTGCGACAGATTTCCTACCACAACCGCCCAGTAGAGCTTGCGAACCTGCCGTTGCTGAAACGCCGCCTGCGCCTCGATCAGCGCTGTCTTGCGTCGTGCAACCAGCAGGCAGCCGGACGTGTCCGTGTCCAGCCGGTGCGCCAGCCACGGTCCTCCACGCGGATGTGGGAGCAGCCGCGTTTCAACAGAATCCTGCGTGGAGGGGCCGGGGTGGACGGCCAGACCGGCGGGTTTGTCCAGGATCAGGAAGCGCGGGGTTTCCAGCAGGATGGGGAGGTCTGCTCCCGGATGAAACGGGGTGCGCGGGCCTTCCGGAGCGTCGGGGGCGGTCTGTTCCGGCAGACGGCGGGGTTTGTGTGAGTTGCGCGCGGCTTTTGCGCGTCGGATCCGGTCTTTCCGGTCAGTCTTCATGGTCTTCCTTGCGGCGGACAAGGATTTCGCGTTTGCCCACATGGTTTGCGGCACCGATGATGCCTTCCTTTTCCATCTGGTCGATCAGCTTGGCCGCGCGGTTATATCCGATGGAGAGGTGGCGCTGGATGAAGCTTGTGGACGCGCGGCCTTCGCGCATGACGATGTCCACGGCCTGGTCGAAGAGGGTGCCTTCACCGTCACCGCCCGAGCCACTTCCTGCCGTCAGGCCGCCCGCGCTGTCGTCGTCCTGTCCGGACACCACGTCGTCGTTGTAGATCGGGTCGCCCTTGGAGCGCAGATCGGCCACGACGGCTTCGACTTCATCATCGGCCACAAACGGGCCGTGGACACGCGTGATGCGGCCACCGCCCTGCATGAACAGCATGTCACCCTGGCCCAGAAGCTGTTCGGCGCCCTGTTCCTGAAGGATTGTGCGGCTGTCGAACTTGCTGATGACCTGAAAGGAAATGCGGGTCGGGAAGTTCGCCTTGATGGTGCCGGTGATGACGTCAACGGACGGGCGCTGCGTGGCCATGATGACGTGGATGCCGGCGGCACGGGCCTTCTGGGCCAGACGCTGCACGGCCGTTTCGATTTCCTTGCCCGCGACCATCATCAGGTCGGCCATTTCGTCGATGACGACGACGATATAGGGCAGGTTTTCTGTGGCGACCTGCTGTTCGTCGAACACCGGGCGGCCCGTTTCAGGGTCAAAGCCGGTCTGGACGCGCTTGGTGACCATCTCGCCCGAAGAGCGGAGCTGGTTCACGCGTTCGTTGTAGCCGTTGATGTTGCGGACCTGAAGCTGCGCCATCAGGCGGTAGCGGCGGTCCATTTCCTGCACGGTCCATTTGAGCGCGCTGACGGCTTTGGTCGGTTCCGTCACGACGGGGGTCAGGAGATGCGGAATTCCGTCATAGATCGACAGTTCGAGGATTTTGGGGTCGATCATGATCAGGCGGCACTCTTCCGGGCTGAGCCGGTAGAGAAGCGACAGGATCATGGCATTCACGCCGACCGACTTACCCGAACCCGTCGTACCTGCGACGAGCAGATGCGGCATTTTCGCAAGGTCGGTATAGACGGGAACGCCGGCGATGTCCTTGCCGAGCGCGATCTGCAGGCGGCCGTTTCCGTTCTGCCATTCCGGCGTGCGGAGCAGTTCGGAGAAATAGACCGTCTCGCGCTTGGCGTTGGGCACCTCGATGCCGATGACGTTGCGTCCCGGCACGGTGGCGATACGCACGCTCAGAACCGAAAGCGAACGTGCCACGTCATCGGCGAGCCCGATCACGCGGGACGAGCGGATGCCTGGTGCGGGTTCGAGTTCATACAGCGTGACGACCGGACCGGCATGGATGTCGCCAATCGTGCCCTGCACGCCGTAATCGGCCAGAACGCTCTCCAGCAGGCGGGCGTTGGATTGCAGCGTTTCCTGCGAAGGGCCCGTCACGGCATGCGGTGGCGGCGGGTTCAGCAGGGCGAGCGGGGGTAGTTCCCAGCCCGTCGCCACGGCATTGCGCGGCGCGGCGGGGCGGGGGGCAACAGGTTCGGGCGGACGTTCCGGACGGCGCATTCCGAACAGGCCGCGCTTCTGCGGTTCGGGTTCGGGCGGCGTGTCGATGCTGCTCTGGGGCAGTTCCTCGTCCATTTCGTCGTCGATCTGACGGCGCACGGCTGGCAGCGGCGTGTCGCGCTGGCGGGCGATCTGGGCCAGACGTTCGGCATAGGGATTGGACGGCGCGTCTTCTTCTTCCGCAGGCGTGATCTGGCGGGCGCGGGCGGCTGCGGCTTCCGTCCGGCTGACCGGGCGCGTCTCCGCGGCGGGCTGGCTATAGGGATCGTCCTGCGTGTCCATGGGGGGCTGCATCCAGCCGGTGTTCTGCGGCACGAATGGCGCCGGACGCGACTGCGGATCGCTTTTGCCGAAGCTGCGGCGCAGGAAGGACAGGGGCGCTGCATCCGCGGCGGGAGCGCCACCGGCGGGGCCTGGCTGGAATTCGTACAGGCGCGGGTCGGGCGCGGGGCGATCGGATGTCTGCGGGCCGTTCATGCGTTTTGCGATTGCAAAAGGCTGGCGGCCCAGAACCATGGCCGTCTTGCCCAGAGCGCGCCATTCGCGGGCTTCGAGACCCATTGCCAGCGGCAGAAGCAGGCCCATCAGCAGCAGGACGAGAAGAACGGCAATCGCATTTCCTGCGGCCCCGGCTTCGGCATGGGCGGCATCAAGCAGGCGATGGGCAAAGGAGACGCCCATTTCCCCGCCCAGACCGCTGGCGGTCGGCCAGCCGACCTGCAGGCCGGGGATGAGAAGCTGGAGCGTGCCGATGAAGGTCGCGGCGGCGGGCAGCAGGGCGAGGGCGGCCACGATCCGCAGGATCGGAAGGCTCATGCCGTGATGGCGGACCATGCGCCAGGCCCAGGCCAGCAGGATGACGATCGGCATGCCGCTGCCGAGGCCGAGCCACTGGATCAGACCATCCGAAATGGTCGCGCCCGTGCGCCCCAGAAGGTTCGTCGGCTGCGTTCCTGTCGAGGTGTTGAAGGACGGATCGTGCGGATTGAAGCTCCACAGCGCGATCCCGACCGCTACGGCGAAGATCAGCAGGACCAGCCCGAGAAGCTCCATGCAGCGGGCGCGCAGGGCGCTACGCAGTTTTGGTGTCATGTGCCGGTCATGCGCGTCGCGGACGATGTTGCGCACTGTACTGGTCGATCGGCTGAACGCGGCCAAGTCTCGTCACCCCGTCGGTTTTCTGGATTGCGGCTTGTAAAATTCACTCTGAACTATAGCCGACAGGGTACTGAATACAGAGGGAAAATTAAGGAAAAGTGGAGGAATGCTTCCAGATCGTCACCTTTGCCGCGCCAAAACGGCGTTCACAGAGGATTTCTGGCGTGAGTGTGGGCATAAAGTGTTCGGAAGGTGGCATGATGGGCGTAAATTCTTCCGTGGCGCCCGTTTCGGCCACGATCAGCGCGCCCTGCGCCAGCCAGCCGTTCCGCGCAAGCGCCCGCAGACCCGATTCGACAAGTCCCTTGCCATAGGGCGGGTCAAGGAAAACCAGCGTGTAGGGTTCCTGCGCCTTGGGCGGATGCGTGACGCTGCAACTCAGCACACGGGAACGGTCCCGGGCTTTGCAGATGTCCAGATTGATCCGCAGGGCCGCGAGTGCGCTGCGGTCGCGTTCGATGAACGCGGCTTTTTCCGCGCCGCGGGAGAGGGCTTCGAGCCCCAGTGCGCCCGTTCCGGCGTAGCAGTCCAGCACGAGGGCCTTTTCCAGCTCCTCCTGCCCGTACCACGGCGCATGGGCGAGCATGTCGAAAATCGCCTGCCGCGTGCGGTCCGATGTGGGGCGTGTGCTGGTTCCAGACGGCGCGGTCAGGGCGCGGCCCTTGTTGTCTCCTCCAACGATCCGCATGAATCAGCGTGTCCGCTGACGCTTCGGGGCGGGGAGGTCCGGCATCTGTTCGCGCAGGGTCTTGCCGGGGACTTCTTCCAGTTCGCGCGCCTTGAGTGAGCCGAGCTGGAACGGGCCGTAGGACAGGCGGATCAGGCGGCTGACATGCAGGTTCAGACCTTCCATGACGCGCCGGATTTCGCGGTTCTTGCCTTCGCGCAGACTGACCGTGAGCCAGGCGTTGTCGCCTTTTTTCGAGTCCAGCGCCGCTTCGATGGAGCCGTAGCGGACGCCCTCATACTCGAAACCGTTGACCAGCGAGGCCAGACGCTTTTCGTCCACGACGCCGAACACGCGCACGCGGTAGCGGCGGACCCAGGCATTGCCCGGAAGTTCGAGGCGGCGGGCCAGTTCGCCGTCATTGGTCAGCAGCAGCAGACCTTCGGAATTGATGTCGAGGCGCCCGACACTGATGACGCGCGGCAGGCCTTCGGGCAGCGTGTCGAACACGGTTTTGCGGCCTTCCGGATCCTTGTGGGTCGTCATCAGGCCGTCGGGCTTGTGATACCGCCACAGGCGCGTGCGCTCGGGGGAGTCCACGGGTTTGCCGTCCACCAGCATGATGTCGCCCGGCTGCACGAAAGTCGCCGGATGCGTGACGATCTGCCCGCCCAGCTTGATGCGTCCGTCTTCGATCATGCGCTCGATATCGCGGCGGCTCGCCACGCCGGCGCGGGCCAGCGCCTTGGCGATGCGTTCGCCTTTCGGGGCGGCCGTTTCCGGTTCGGAGCCGGTGATCTCGTGCATCTCGGTCTCGGGCATCTCGGGGGCGGTGTTTTCGGTGTTGTCGTCGGTCATCGTGCAGTCTCCACAAGCGCCGCATACAGGCGACGGTCGCCGGGGTCGAGGGAGAATTCGGGGTGCCACTGTACGCCAAGGGCGAAACCGGGGCCATCAAGCTCGATCGCCTCGATGGTGCCATCCGGCGCATAAGCGCAGATTTTGGCCCGTCCGGGGTCGCGCACGGCCTGATGATGCGAGGAGTTCACGCTCATGCGGTTCACCCCCACGATCTGCGCGAGTTTCGTGCCAGAGACGATGTCGATCGCATGGCCGGGTTCGTGGCGGGGGTTGGGCTGTTCGTGTTGCAGGCTTTCGGGCAGGTGCTGGATCAGCGTGCCGCCGGCTTCCACGGCCAGAAGCTGCATTCCGCCGCAGATGCCCAGAACCGGCTTGCCCTGTGCCAGTGCGGCCCGCAGCAGGGCCAGTTCGGCGGCGGTGCGGGAGGGGCGCGGGCTGGTCAGCGGATGGGGCGCCTCGCCATACAGCGCGGGATCGACGTCGAATGCGCCGCCCGTGACGATCAGGCCGTCCAGCCGCGCCATCAGGGCTTCGGCGTCGCAGCCGTAACCCAGACAGACCGGAATCCCACCCGCATCGCTGACGGCTGTCAGGTAGTTTTCCCGCAAGGCATGGAAGGGGTAGCGCGAGAACTGCCCTAGGCCGCCGGGTTCATGATCCAGCGTCAGACCGATCAGCGGCGCGCGATGCGAAGGGGATGGACGGGGGAGGGTCATGCGCCGCATCATCGCATCATGATTCAGGATCAGACAAGGATTCAGACGGATATCGGCCCGGCGATGCAGACCGCGTTGCAGGCTGCGCGGGAGGCGTCGTCGTGCGGGGAAGTGCCGGTGGGTGCGGTTGTGCTGGCACCTGACGGACGTGTTCTGGCGGTGGCGCGCAATCATGTGGAGGGCGCGCATGATGCGTCTGCCCATGCCGAGCTTCTGGCGATGCGCGAGGCGGCCGCGTGTCTGCAAAATCCGCGTCTGACGGATTGCACGCTGGTTGTGACGCTGGAGCCGTGTCCGATGTGTGCGGCGGCGATCGTGCATTTCCGGATCGGGCGGGTCGTGTTCGGGGCCTATGATCCCAAAGGCGGGGGCGTGGAGCATGGGCCGCGCATTTTCGAGCGCCCGTCCTGTCTGCACCGCCCCGAGGTCATCGGCGGCGTGTGTGAACGCGAGGCGTCCGGGCTTCTGAAAGACTTTTTCCGCAAACTCCGCAAACCCATCGCAGAATGATGCGGTGGAAGGCTGAATTCACAGTCCGTCACGAACTTACGGATGTTTCACCCTGCGGCCAGCTTGTGGAACGGGAACGGGGTTCATAGTTCAACGCTATAAGCCACGATGTTTTTGCAACAAGTCGGGATTGATATGACCACACGCTTTCGCACGTCCCTGTCCGCTCTCGCTGCAACCACCATGCTGGTCGCGGCCCCGTTCGCTTTCGCGGACACGGCACCCGCAGCCGTCGCACCCAGTGGCGCCATCAAGCCCCAGACGGGCGTTCAGGCGCTCCCCAATTTCGTCACGCTCGTCAAGCAGGTGAAGCCGGCTGTCGTGTCCATCACGTCCCACATCAAGGCGGACGTGGCGGAAGAAGAAGAAAATGGTCCGGGCGGCGGTGGCGGTGGCATGGGCCAGGGTTCGCCGTTCCCGTTTCCCTTCCCGTTCCAGATGATGCCGCAGCAGCAGCAGCCCAACCGCACGGTCGAAGCCCGCGGCTCGGGGTTCATCATCTCGTCTGACGGCTATGTCGTGACGAACAACCACGTCGTGAACGGCGCGACCAAGGTAACGGTCACGCTCGATGACGGCACGACGCTGCCGGCCAAGATCATCGGACGCGACCCGAAGACGGACGTTGCCCTTCTGCGCGTCAAGCCGACCGGCAAGCTGCCGTTCATCGAACTGGGGGATTCCGACGAGGTCCAGCCGGGTGAATGGGTCATTGCCGTGGGCAATCCCTATGGTCTGGGGGGTACGGTGACAGCGGGTATCGTCTCGGCACTGGGGCGTGACCTGCATTCGGGCGCCTATAACGACTTTATCCAGGTCGATGCGCCGATCAATCATGGCAACTCCGGTGGTCCGCTGTTCACGCAGGACGGCAAGGTCGTGGGCATCAATTCCATGATCATCTCGCCCAATGGGGGCGGTTCGATCGGTATTGGTTTCGCCATCCCGTCCGACACCGTCAGATCCGTCGTGAGCCAGCTTGAAAAGACCGGCCATGTCACGCGCGGCTATCTCGGCATCGAGGGGCAGGACATCTCGCCCACGATGGCGCAGGCGCTGAACCTCCAGTCCCCCGAGCCGGGTGCCCCGCCGCGCGGAACTCTGGTGGCGTCCGTCTCCAAGGGCAGCCCCGCCGAGAAGGCCGGCATCAAGAGCGGCGATGTCGTCACCACGCTGAACGGCAAACCGATCAAGAATGGCCATGATCTGGCGGTGAAGGTTGTGTCCATCGCGCCGGGTACCGCCGCGACGCTGGGCCTGCTGCGTGACAGCAAGCCGATGACGGTGAACTTCACGGTCGGTAACCTGTCCGCGCAGGATCATGCTTCCGGCGATGCCGCCGACAGCGCACAGGCGGGTGCGGGCAAGCTGGGCGTGTCGCTGGCCTCCCTGACGCCGCGCGCGCGTCAGGAACTGGGTCTGGATGACAGTGTGCAGGGTGCGGTCGTGGCTGATGTGGTGCAGGGCTCGCCTGCCGATCAGGCCGGGATCCGTCCGGGCGATATTGTCGTGGCGGTTGGCAATCACGTCACGCCGTCGCCCAAGGCTGTCGTGGCGCAGGTGCATGATGCTCTGGGTCGCAAGCAGCCGCCGCTTCTGCGGATCCTGCGCGACGGGCAGCAGCTTTTCGTGGCCGTCTCCCCGACCGGTTCGGATGACGACAGCTCCGACGACGCCCAGTAAGGGGCACGCCAAAACCAGAAAAGGCGGGAAGGGTCAGACCTTCCCGCCTTTTTTATGTTTGTTTTCGTATCGGATCCGAAATACTGTCGGGCTTTCACCCGTTCGGGACCGTGTTGTCGTGCACCTGATTACTGTCATGAAGTTTGTCGGTGGAGCGCTGGCTTTGCTGGCGCTGACTTTTCTCCCAACGATCATTGCCCTCTGTACCCGCAAGGTTCATTGGCGCGAGGCGTTTGTGGTAAATCTGGCGTTTGCCTTCACGTTTGCAGGCTGGTTTGCCGCCATTGCATGGGCCGCGACTGGAGACGATGCGAAGATCAAGACCCGTTTCAGAGGGCTTTCAACTCGCAAAAAGGTCCTGCTCGTTCTGGAGCTGGTCTTTGTGGAAATGGCGGTGACAGGGTATGCCGTGTTCCATCATTCTTCCTACGCCACACATCTTCTGCACTGATGCGGGGTCAGCGCTCCGCCTTGCCGATCCGATCGTAAAAGAACCAGACACCCAGCATCTGCGACAGCAGGATCGTCGCATTGCACGCCGCCGTCGACAGGCAGGCTCCTGCGAGACCAAAATGCCGCGTCAGAACATAGAGCGCCGGGAAATAGATCGCCATGACGGCGGTGCGGTTCTTCATGAGGAACTTCACATGCCCCACGACGATCAGCAGCGGCTCAAGCGGGATGACCAGCAGGCTGAACACCGCCGCCAGCAGCATGATGGAAATATAGAGCGACGTGTGATGCACATGGACATGCAGCAGGAAGCGGAAGATCGTCGATCCGAAGAAGGCGGACAGCAGCAGAAGGACGATTGAAAGGCCGCCCAGAACGCCGAACATTTTCCAGGTCACACGCTTGAGGCCGCGCCAGTCCTGCCGGTCCCGCATCCGGACCAGTTCGGGATAGAGGACGGGGGAGATGAGCTGCGCCGGGGTGACGATCCCGTCCGCGATCTGGCGGCAGACGCGGAAAACGGCCGCTTCCGCCGGTCCGAGGCCCGTTCCGACAACCAGCGTTGCCACATGGCCCGAGATGTTGCCCAGCGTCTGGTTGATGCTGGCCGCGCGTGTGAACTGCCACATGCCCGGGATCTGCCAGCGCCAGTGCCGGAACGCCCGGAAATACCGGAAGCGGAATTTCCGGTGCAGGATGTCCAGCGCATAATAAATGTAAAAGCCGTAGTCGATGACGATCGTCATGGCCCAGACGAACAGGAAATATCCGAGCTTCAGATGCAGGATATAGCCCAGCAGCACGCCGAATGTCTTGGCGATGGCGGCACAGCTGTCGATGATCGGGACGAGATGGAATTTCCCTGCCATCCGCAGGATTCCGTTCGCCCAGCCTGAATACATCAGCGGGCTGACGCAGACATACAGATCGGCCAGAAACCGCACATGCGCGGACCAGTTTGCGGTGTGGCCGTAGATCTGCACGCCCACGAGGCCGAAAGCGATGGCGAAGGCCGCCGAAAGCGTGTCGAGACGGATGCAGAAATGGACGACCCGGTGCAGGAGGTCCGTATCATTGCTGCTGAAGCTGTCGCTGCCGAAGCGGATCAGCGTCTGCCAGGACTGCATCCGCGACAGGACGGAGCCGGTCGAGGCCAGAGAATGGATCAGGATCAGCAGTCCGAAATCGGACAGTCCCAGAGCACGGACGGCCACGGCGATATAGATGAAGCTGCACAGCGCATTGGCGATGCGACCGAGGGTGAGAACACTGACATTTTTGAAAATGGATTTGAAAACGGAGCGTTCGCCGGACATGCGGGCCTTACTGACCACAAAGCCGCCAGAGTGTCTATGCCAGTAACGAATTGTAGCATTTTGAGAAGGTTTCTTGACACGAAAAGGTCAGGGATTATGAAGAAAATGTTACGTATTTCGGTGTCAGGATTTCTGCGGACGGGATCTTGCGGCGACCCGTCTTCTCCTGAAGGCCCCATCCCGAAAAGCGCAGGTTTCCGGCCTGTTTTTCAGGCAGGACGCATCTGATCAGTCATGAAAATCGCCTTCATTTATATTGCCGAGCCCTACCAGTGCTATCATACGGCGTCCGTCGCCAGTGCACTGGCTGCGATCCCCGGTCATGATGTGGTGGAATATTACAGTTTTCCCGAGACGGTGAAGCATCTCGCCCGCATCCGCCGTGCGCTGGACGTGCCTGACCTGCCGCTGAAGGCTTTTCCGAAATCGCTGAAAGCCCGTCTACTGAAGCGCGCAAGACGCCTCGATCAGGAGCGGCTGGTGGTGCTGCGGGAGAACATCGCCGAGCTGAACCAGTATGATGCGGTGGTGGCGACGGAATATACGGCCGGTGTGCTCAGGGAGATGGGGCTTTGCGGCCCGAAACTCATCCTGCTGATGCATGGTGCCGGGGACCGCTACGTCAATGACGAACATCTCGTGCGGGATTTTGATCTGACGCTCGTTCCCGGCCCCAAGGTCGAGAGCTATTTTCAGGACAAGGGCCTTCTGAAACAGGAAACCACGCGGGTTGTGGGGTATCCGAAATTCGATGTGTTCGAGGCCGTACAGCGCGAGAAGACGATCTCGTTTGGCAATGGTCGCCCTTTTGCACTGTATAATCCGCATTACCAGCGCAAGCTGACATCGGCGTCAGGCTGGATGATGCCGCTGATCCGGGGGTTCAAGGCCCAGAGCGAGACCGGGGAGAGCGATTACAATCTGGTTGTGGCGCCGCATATCAAGACCTTCCACAAGGGGTTTGGTATTCGCGAGCGTCAGCTCAAGCGGCAGCGTAGCCCCGAAGTGATGGTCGATACCGGGTCGTCCGCCATGCTGGACATGACCTACACGTCTCAGGCCGCGCTCTATATTGGCGATGTCAGCAGTCAGGTTTACGAGTTCCTCGGCATTCCGCGCCCCTGCGTTTTCCTCAATCCGCGCAAACTGCCCTGGCGGGATGATCCGTATTTTCTGCACTGGACGCTGGGCGAAGTGGTGGAGGATCTGGACGATCTCATGCCTGCCATTGCCCGCGCGCGGGAGCGTCATGCGGCGTATCGTCCGGCGCAGGAAAGTCTGTTTCAGGAAACCTTCGGCACCCCGCTTCTGGGGGGATCGCAACGCGCCGCGGACGCCATTGCGGAGTTCATGGCCGCAGCGTGAGGCTTTTCAGCATTCGGGGAAATTGACGGCCAGACCGCCGAGCGACGTTTCCTTGTAGCGGTGGTTCATGTCGCGTCCCGTCTCGGCCATCGTGCGGATGACCTGATCGAGCGAGACGTGATGCGCACCGTCGCCGTGCATGGCGAGGGAGGCCGCATTGATGGCCTTGATCGCGCCGAACGCATTGCGCTCGATGCACGGGATCTGCACCAGCCCGGCCACCGGGTCGCAGGTCATGCCAAGGTGATGTTCCATGCCGATTTCTGCGGCATTTTCCACCTGAAGTGGCGTGGCGCCCAGAGCCGCCGCCAGCCCGGCCGCCGCCATCGAAGACGCGACGCCGACTTCTCCCTGACAGCCGACTTCCGCGCCTGAAATCGACGCATTGAGCTTGAACAGTCCGCCGATAGCCGCGGCCGTCAGCAGAAACCGGCGCTGTCCGTCGAGCGAGTATTCGGGGCAGAACTCCCGGTAATAGCGCAGCACGGCCGGGATCACGCCCGAGGCGCCATTGGTGGGGGCTGTGACGACGCGCCCTCCGGCAGCATTTTCCTCGTTCACCGCAATGGCGAACAGGCTGATCCAGTCCATGATGCCGTGCGCGGAGGGCTGGTTGCTGCGGCTCTGGTCCTTGAGCCGTTCGTAGAGTGCGGCGGCCCGTCGGCGGACGTTCAGCCGTCCCGGCAGCGTGCCGGAGCGGTGCAGCCCGGCGTCCACGCAGTCCATCATCACGGAGACGATCCGGTCCAGATAGGCTTCGACCTCGGCGCAGGGTCGCAGCACGCTTTCGTTCGCCAGAACGACGCCTGCGATATCGAGCCCTGTGTTTTGCGTGCGCTCCAGAAGCTCCGTGCCGCTGGTGAAGTCATACGGCATGTCGGGCTGGGCGTAGGTCGCGGTTTCGGTGACCTGTTCCGGTACGATGAAGCCGCCGCCGACCGAACAGAAGCGCGCGCAGGCGAGCAGGGTGTCTGTGGAATCGAATGCTTCGAACTGGAGCGTGTTGGGATGGACCGGCGGGACGGTCTTCGTGTCGAGAACGATGTCCGTGTCCGGGTTGAACGGCGTGGGGTGGCCGTTGAGCGGGATCAGATGCGCCTGCGTCACGGACTGCACGATGCCGTCTGCGAGCGCCGGGTCCATCGTGTCGGGCTTTTCTCCCGCCAGTCCGAGAATGACCGCGCGGTCCGTGGCATGGCCCCGGGCTGTCCAGGCGAGCGAGCCATAGAGCGTCACGCGCAGTCGCGCCACGTCCGGCGTGTCGTTCAGGCTCTCGGCAAAGCGGGTGGCCGCGCGCATGGGGCCGACGGTATGGGACGAGGACGGCCCGATGCCGATCTTGAACAGGTCGAACAGGCTGATCATTCAGGCAGAGATTTCGGCCAGCAGCGCATCGACGTCTTCGATGCGTGTGTGAAAACTCGGCACGAGGCGGATGAGCGTGCCCGAGACGCCTTCCGGCGTGGGCCAGCGATAAAATCCGTATCCCGCCGCCTCAAGCTCCTCGACCAGCCGGTCCGGCAGGATGACGAACACTTCGTTGCCCTGCGTCTCGAACGGAAGCTGTGCACCCGCGTGACGGCGCAGACCTTCGACGATGCGCTGGGCCATGGCGTTGGCATGGGCGCTGTTTTTCAGCCACAGCCCGTCTTCCAGCAGCGCCAGAAGCTGCGCGCTCAGGAAGCGGGCCTTGGACCACAGATGCCCGCTGCGTTTGATGCGACGCTCGAAATCCTTCAGGACCGGGCGCGTGCGGTCATTGACGAAGAACACGACCGCTTCCGCTGCCATGGCCCCGCATTTCGTACCGCCGAACGACAGGACATCCACCCCGGCTTTCCATGTCGCCTCTGCTGGCGTGCAGCCCAGATGGGCAATGGCATTGCTCAGTCGCGAGCCGTCCAGATGGACGGGGATGTCGTGGTCATGGGCGATCGCACAGAGATCCGCGAGGTCTTTCAGCGCATAGACCGTGCCCCATTCCGTGGCCTGCGTCAGCGACAGGGCGTGGATGGGGGGTTTGAGAATTCCGCCCTGCGCATTGACCCGCAGGCCCGTGCGCAGGGCTTCGGCGTCCATGCGGCCGTCGGCGGAGGGGAGCGTGACGAGTTTGGCGCCATGCATGAAGAATTCGGGGGCGCCCCCCTCGTCGTTGCTGATATGCGCGCTCTGGTCACACAGAACCGCGCCGTAGGGTGCTACCAGCGAGGACAGCGCCAGACTGTTGGCCGCCGTGCCCGTCACGACCGGGAAGGCCGCGACGTCCGTTTCAAAAACCGCGCCGAACCGGGCATTCAGGGACCGGCTCAGCGCATCGTCGCCATAAGAGCCGACGTTGCCCGCATTGGCGCGCATCATGGCGTCCATAACGGCGGGACATGCGGGAGAAACATTGTCACTGGCGAAGTTCTTGCGTATTTCGTCGGTCACGAGACCATCCTCAGTTCCTGCAGCCGTTACGGCCTGTTTGCCAGCGTAACTGAAACGACCGCCTGTTGTCATCCGGAGAGCCCATGAGCACGTTGTCCCCCGAGAAGCAGTCCGAACTGGCCTCCAGGATCATCGACGGCAAGGCCATCGCCCGTGCCCTGACCGATCAGGTGGGGCGTGAAGTGGCGAAGTTCGTCGAGCAGGGCAATACGATCCCCGGCCTCGCCGTGGTGCTGGTGGGCAACGATCCGGCGTCGGAAGTCTATGTGAAGAACAAGGCGATCCAGACCCATCGCGTGGGGATGCGTTCCTTCATGCACATGCTTCCGCAGAGCACGTCGCAGGACGAACTGCTGGACCTGATTGCGCAGCTCAACACCAATCCGAAAATTCACGGCATTCTGGTGCAGCTTCCCCTGCCGGCACAGATCGACCCGGTTGTGGTGACGAACGCCATTGCGCCGCACAAGGATGTGGACGGTCTGGGCGAAGTCAATGCGGGACGTCTGTCGCTCGGGATCGATGGGATTGTGCCCTGCACGCCGCTGGGCTGTCTGATGCTGCTTCAGTCCGTCCACAAGGACATGACCGGCAAGCATGCTGTGGTGATCGGCGCGTCCAATCTCGTCGGCAAGCCGATGGCGCAGCTTCTGCTCAAGGAGAACTGCACGGTCACGGTGGCGCATATCCATACGCGCAACACGAAGGAGCTGGCGCGCGAGGCGGACATTCTGGTCGTTGCGACCGGTAAGAGTGGTCTGGTTCGCGGGGACTGGATCAAGCCGGGGGCGACCGTGATTGACGTTGGCATCACCCGCGTTGCAGCGGAAAACGGCAAGACGCGCCTGGTTGGGGACGTGGTGTTTGACGAAGCGCTTCCGGTTGCCGGGCACATCACGCCGGTTCCGGGTGGCGTTGGGCCGATGACGATTGCCTGCCTGCTGCACAATACGCTTCAGGCCGCCCGCGCTACATCCTCCGCAACCTCTGCGGATGCCTCCTCATGACGCGCGTTTCTGTTGAACTGGTTCCGCGCACGCCCGAATCCCTGATGGCGGATGTGCAGACCGTGCGGGATATCCTGCCGCAGGTCAGCACGCTGAACGTCCCGGACCTGATACGCTTTGACCTGCGCAGCCATGACGCCGCATCGCTGATTGTGAAACAGGCGCCGTTTGAGGTGATCGCGCATGTCCGTGCGACCGATATCGCCCCGAATGCGCCGCTGCCGGGTGCGGACCGGCCGGAGCTGACCTCCATTCTGGTCGTCGCCGGAGATCCGCCGCCAGCCGGCAGCGACCGGGTGGTCTATCCCAACACGTCTGCGCAGATCATCGAACGTTATCGTCGCGAGGCCCCGCATCTGAAGGTTTATGCGGTGTTCGACCCCTATCGCCGCGCGCCGTATCAGGAGCTCGAGGAGATCGCCCGCAAACGCGATGCCGGGGCCTGTGGCTTTTTTACCCAGCCGCTTTTCGACATTCCGATGCTCGAATACTGCATGGACTGGCTGCGGGACGACACGGTGTTCTGGGGCATCTCCCCGGTTCTGGGCGACAAGTCGCGCCGGTACTGGGAGCGCATGAACCATGTGATCTTCCCGCGCGATTACGACGGGACGCTCGACGGCAACATCGCTTTCGCGCGCCGGATGCTGGCTGTCGTGACAGCAAAAAACGACAATGCCTATCTGATGCCGCTGAAAGTTGAACTGGCATCCTATCTGGGAGCGCTTGGCGACATTATAACGGGGTAACATCGAACTTACCCAACGGAGGGCCTGCCCCGGATGTCTGTGCGCCTTTTTCTGCTTCCCCTGCTGGGAGGCGTACTCGCTCCCGCCGCCCTGTTGCCTGCGACCACTTTTGCGAAAACTCTCGCTGACCCGGCCACCGTCTTCGCACCCCTGACCCTTCCCGACGCTCCGAACGTCTATCGCTCGGGGTCGGGGCTTCCGGGCCCGCAATACTGGCAGAACCGTACGGATTACGTGATCCATTCGCGGATCGACACGCAGGCGCATGTCCTGCACGGCTCCGAAACCGTGACCTACAGCAACAACAGCCCCGAGGCGCTGGACGTTCTGTGGCTCCAGCTCGACCAGAACATCTATCGCGCCGATACACGGGGTGAGGTCGGGGCGATTCCGGGCAGTCACATGATGACGGGCAACCACACCGACGGCATGGTGATCGAGCATGTCTCGGTCGTGCAGGGTGGTCGGGACGTGGATGTGACGCCGCTGATTTCCGATACGCGGATGCAGCTCACGCTTCCCCGTACGATTGACCCGCATGGCGTGGCGTTCGTGAAGATCGACTGGCACTACACGCTGCCGGGCCCCTGGGGCGGTCGCACTGCCGTCACGCCGACCCGCGAAGGCGATATTTATGAAGTGGCGCAGTGGTATCCGCGTCTGAGCGTTTATGATGACCGTCGTGGCTGGAACACGCTGCCTTATCTGGGGCAGGAGTTCTTTCTGGAATATGGCAGTTTCGACTATAGCGTGACGGTGCCGTGGAACTACACGCTGGTAGGCTCCGGCGCGCTTCTCAATCCTGAACAGGTTCTCACCTCCGTTGAGCGGAACCGCCTTGCGCAGGCCGCGCAGAGCGACACGCGCGTGATGATCCGCACGCTCGATGACATCACCGATCCGAAAAGCCATCTGAAGCAGAGCGGCGAAGTCACCTGGCATTATGGGATGCGCAACACGCGCGACGTGGCGTTTGCCGCTTCACCGGCATTCGTTTGGGATGCCGCGCGTATCAATCTGCCGCCGGTTGTGCCCTGGACGAACTATCGTGCCGTGCCGAGGCTTGCGATGTCAGTCTATCCGCGTGAGGGGATCGGGCCGCATGGCTGGGACCGCTCGACGGATTACGTCAAACACGCCATCGAATATTTCTCGTCGAAGTGGTTTGAATACCCCTGGCCGAACGCCATCAATCTGGGTGGTCATGGCGCGGGCATGGAATATCCCGGCATTGTTTTTGACGGCATGAGCGACCGGGACCCGGAACTGTTCTGGATCACGACCCATGAGCTGGGCCATGGCTGGTTTCCGATGATTGTGGGGACGGATGAACGCCGCAATGCCTTCATGGATGAGGGCTTCAACACATTCATTGATGTGTATGCATCCGATCACTTCAATAATGGCGAGTTCGCCCCCAAGCGCGATTCTGAATTTGCGCCCAAAACCGGCAACCCCGCGCAGGATATCGTTCCGGTTCTGACTGATCCGGATGCACCGGTGCTCATGACGGCCGCCGATGGCGTGTCGGAGAAATACCGTCATGGCGTGACGTATTTCAAAGGCGCTTATGGATTGAAACTGCTGCGCGAACAGATCCTCGGACCGGTCCGGTTCGACGCGGCATTCCGGCGCTATATTGCGGAATGGGCTTTTAAACACCCGTCTCCGTCGGATTTCTTCCGGCTGATGAGCAGCGAAGCGGGCGAGGACCTGGGCTGGTTCTGGCGCGGCTGGTATTTCACCAATGCCGCTCCGGACTATGCGCTCGGAGACGTCCATCATGACGCCGGAAAGCCTGCGACCGTGCAGGTCCGCAATTACGGGGGGCTCCCACTGCCGGTGGTTCTGCGCGCCGATTATGCGGACGGGAAATCGGAAGAGCTTCGCATTCCGACGGAAGCCTGGCGCCAGAGCAGCGACATTGTGGTTTCGCTGCCGGTTCATGACGGCCTCAAGGCCGTGACGCTCGATCCCGATCACGTCATTCCGGATATCGACCGTGCGGATAACCGGCTGGCGATTACTCCCTGAGATTGTGACGACATGCGAGGCACGGTACCGCCTCGCATGGTTCTGCTTCGGAGCATGAAAAAGGGCGCCTGGCTGAACCGGCGCCCTTTTTTCAGTTGGGAAATGCTCCGTCGCCGGAAACGCTCAGCCGACGAGTTCCAGAGAGGATTTCGTGGCCGACCCGCCATAGGCCTGAGACGCAGACGGCGTCATGGCATAAGGCGCGGGTTCCGTGGACAGACCTTCGATCATGTCGTTGTTGACATCGACGAGGGGCTGCAGGTCTTTCGGTGCGTTGAAGGCCGCATTGGAATAGCGCATGGACCACGACCCGACCTTGAGAATGTCATCGCGCAGCACGGGCGGAAGGGGGCAATCGACCCGTTCGACGCTCAGGGACAGGATGCTCCACAGCTTCAGATTGGCTGCCAGCGCCGCGACCTTCTTTTCATGATCTTTCGCCTGCGTCAGCAGCGTATTGACGTGCCGGAACGCCATAACCTCGACTTCCCGGGAGGACAGATAGCTTCCGGACTGTTTCTGGTACTGTGAGGCTGCATAGGTCACGGAGGCAAACTCCTTTCGGGAAAGACTGTTTCGAAAGCCTGTGCGGGAAAGGCATCAGGCTTCTGGAGCAGTCCTGCCGTGGCAGGGGGGGATCTGGAGGGGGCCGGATGACCGGCCCCCTCCAGAAACCTGATCAGCCGCGGAAGAGGCTGAGCAGGGTGGACGACTGCGAGTTCGCAATCGACAGCGACTGAACAGCGAGCTGCTGCTTCGTCTGAAGCGAGGTCAGCTTGGCGCTCTCGGCTGCCAGATCGGCATCCGTCAGCGCGCCAACACCCGTTGTCAGGGCGTCGGACAGGCTGGACGTCGTGGTCTGAAGGTTGGAAATCGTCGTGCTGGAATAACCAATCGAAGCCGCAGTGCGCGTCACGCTTGAGATCGCAGACTGCACGACGGCGCTCACAACGGCAGCGCCGGTGACGGCTGTGATAGCCGGCGGTGTTGCATCCTTGTTAAGGGTATTGGCCGTAGTGGCCGCAGTTAAGGCCGCACTCGACGTGTCGAGGTTGTTACCGGCAACCGTCAGGTGGTTGTCAGAATCACGGCTTACGGCAAAGCCCTGATACTGCATGGCCTGTGTGAGCAGGTTGGTCTTGTTGACCATGAGCTGGCTCGGGGAGCCGGTCGTTGTGGCAGTCGCGTTGCCCGTTGCGCCGCTGAGATCAACATCGGAGATTACGGTCTTGGCCGTTGCATTGCCGTTTGCGTCCGTTCCTGTCGTAACGGTGTAGACCGCGTTGCCATTGCCGTCCTTCGAGGCCACGACGCTCTTGCCATTGGCCAGAGAAAACGTCACTGAGCCATCCGAGGCTGTGGTTGATGTGGTTCCAGCTGTGCTGTTTGTCAGCTTGCCGTTGGTATCGAGACTGAAGCCGGTACCGCCCCCTACAGCAGAATTGAGTGCCGTAAGCGCATCGGCCTTCGTGCCGGCTTCATCCATGACGAAGTTGTAGCTCACCAGCGGGTCCGTTGCAGTTCCCATGGCGGCGGTCGCAGCCGTTCCTGTTCCTGTCGATGCAACCGCAGGTACGCTGCTCAGTTGAAGAGACTGGGAGCCGGTGTAATTTGTGCTTCCCAGGGCAATATCCATGCCCGCCGTGTCCATGCTCAGGTTCGTCAGGCCCAGGCCGGCGGAGGTTACGTTGAAGCCGTTCTGCGTGAACGTGGAGCCCTGTGCGTCCATGGCGGTCGACAGGCTCGTATAGGTCGTGCCGTTGCCTGTCTGGCCTGAGAGCAGGTTTACGCCCTGGAACTTCGCGCCCGTAGCGGCGGAGTCGATGGAGGCCAGCGTCTTGGTGATGGCATCGTTCAGGGTCGAGTTGTCGACGCCTGTCGTGTTCGTGCCGATGGTGGTGGCGAGAGACTGAAGGGCGCTCGAAATGCTCGACAGACCCGTCGTTGCTGTGTTCAACACCTGAGCGGAGAACTGGAGGCCCGTGGAGACGCCCGACAGGGTCGAGATCTGGGCGGTCATGTTCTGGGCAATGGAATACAGTGCGGGATTATCGGACGCCGTGTTGACGGACTTGCCGGTAGAGACCGTGTTTTCGGTCTTGTTCAGGTCAGCCGTCGTCTGATTGAGGCTCTGGAGTGCGGCCATTGCCGCAGTGTTCGTATTGATGGACAATGACATTGAATCTGTTCTCCGTCGGTGCAGGTTTGCGACCTCAGGATAGGGGGGAGTGGTTAACGGAAGCTGAATCGGTTCCGTTAAAAAAAGCCCTTCAAAAATAACGGAATACCGGGAAACAAGAGGTTAATTTCACGGTTTCTCTTGCGTTCCGTCATCTGGAACGAAATAAGAACGCAGCATGAAGAAAACACTCTCCCAGAGACTGGCGATTCTCTCTGATGCGGCGAAATACGATGCCTCCTGCGCGTCGAGCGGCTCGACGCGTCGGGATTCCGCAAAGAGCGGGGGGCTTGGCTCCACCACGGGAAACGGGATCTGTCATTCCTATACGCCGGACGGGCGGTGCGTGTCGCTGCTCAAGATCCTGCTGACCAATTTCTGCGTCTATGACTGTGCCTATTGCATCAACCGGTCGTCCTCGAATGTGGAGCGCGCGCGCTTTACACCCGAGGAAGTCGTGTGGCTCACGCTGGAATTCTACCGGCGGAACTGCATCGAGGGGCTGTTCCTGTCTTCGGGCATTATCCGCTCGTCTGACCACACGATGGAGCAGCTTGTGCAGGTGGCGCGGGATCTGCGGCTGAAGCACGGGTTCCGGGGCTATATCCATCTCAAGACCATCCCAGATGCGTCGCCGCGTCTGCTGGAAGAGGCGGGGCGCTATGCGGACCGGTTGTCGATCAATGTGGAAATGCCGACCGTGGCCGGGCTGGAGCAGTATGCGCCGCAGAAAAAGGCGGGGGGTATCCGGCAGGCCATGGGGGAGATGCGGCTGAAGATCGACGCGGGCAAGGACCGCAGCCATACCGGGCGCCGGGCCGAACGGTTTTCGCCGGGGGGGCAGAGCACGCAGATGATCGTGGGGGCTGATGCGGCATCCGATCAGGATGTTCTGGCCAGCAGCGCCAATCTTTACGGCTCTTACGGGCTGCGGCGCGTCTATTATTCCGCTTTCAGTCCTATTCCTGATGCATCCGCCCTCCTGCCGGCGACAAGTCCGCCGCTTCAGCGCGAGCACAGGCTCTATCAGGCGGACTGGCTGTTCCGGTTCTACGGATTTGCTTTCGGGGAACTGACGGCCGGGCGTGCGGACGGGATGCTCGATCTGGAGCTGGACCCCAAGCTGGCCTGGGCGCTGGATAACCGGGCGTTGTTTCCGCTGGATCTGAACCGGGCGCCGAAGGAGATGCTGCTGCGGGTGCCGGGGCTGGGGGTGAAGGCCGTAGCGGCCATTCTCAGGGCGCGGCGGCATCAGGCCGTACGGCTGGAGGATCTGGCGCGGCTGAACGTGTCCATCCGCAAGGTCCGGCCCTTCGTGCAGACGCCGGGCTGGAGTCCCGCCCGTCTGACCGACCGGCACGACCTGCGCAGCCTGTTCAGCCCCGCCCCCCAACAGATGAATCTTTTGTGACGCGCTACGTCCTGACTCTTGAGGACAGCGCCGTATTCGAGCCTTGGCGGGAGATGGCGCGCGCGGCTTTGCAGCGTGCGATTCCGCCCGAGGTCCTCGACTGGCGGATGAGGGGAGGCGAGACGGATCTGTTCGGGCAACAGACCAATGACAGCGACGGCATGGTAGCGCTGACGGAGGGGCCGGTCCTGAAAAGCGTGACATTGCGCGCGTCGTGCATCGCGCTGCTGCGGGACATGCTGTGCCATTCCGATCCTGGCCGGTTCGCGCTCGCTTACCGGATCGCATGGCGCGTTCAGGGCAATCCGCATCTGCTGGATGTGGCGACGGATGCCGATATCGCAAAAGCGCGGATCATGATCCGGCAGAACCGGCAGGACTGTCACAAGATGACGGCCTTCGTCCGCTTTCGCGAACTGCCCGCACAGGTCGGGGGGGAGGGCAGCGGGCGTCGGCGGTTCCTCGCCTGGTTCGAGCCGCAGCACCATATTCTCGAACGCATCGCGCCCTTCTTCTCGAAGCGCTTTACGGACATGGACTGGATGATCCTGACCCCGCGCGGTTCCATCTGCTGGGACGGGAAGGATCTGGCCTACTCCTTTGAACCCTGCGAACAGCCGGAGCTGGATGACGGCTTTGGGGATTTGTGGAACACCTATTATGCCTCCACGTTCAATCCCGCCCGCGTCCGCACGAAAGCCATGCGCCGTGAGATGCCGGGTCGCTACTGGAAAAACCTGCCCGAAACGCGCCTGATCCCGCAGCTTGTGGCCGGGGCCGAGGCGCGCGTCCGGATGATGGCCGAACAGGTGCCTCTGCCGGCTCCGGCCTTTCACGAACGCCTGCGCTCCCGTGACAGTCTTCCACTCCAGCCGCTTTCGCATACGCCTGAAGATCTGGCTGCGAAAATTCGGAGCTGCACCGCGTGTCCGCTGCACTGTGCGGCCACGCAGGCTGTCGTCGGGGAGGGGCCGGTTGAGGCGCGGATCATGGTCGTTGGCGAGCAGCCGGGCGATCAGGAGGATCTGGCGGGGCGGCCCTTCGTTGGCCCGGCGGGACAGGTGTTGCAGGAGGCGCTGGAAAAGGTCGGGGTCGAGCGCAGCACGCTGTATCTGACAAACGCGGTCAAGCATTTCCGTTTTCGTCTTCAGGGGCGGCGCCGCATTCATCAGAGCCCGGATGAGGCGCATGTGGCGGCCTGCCGCCCCTGGCTGGAACAGGAAATTGCGCTGGTCCGGCCCAGACTCATCGTCTCGCTGGGGGCTACGGCGCTGAAGGCGCTGGATGGTCCGGGCAGGGCGATGGCAGAGAGACGCGGAACGCTCTGGACGGCGGGAGAGGGCGAAAATGCCGTCCAGCGTCTGGCGCTTGCCCACCCGTCCTGGCTGCTGCGGCTGGGGGACAGCGCGCAGGGAGAGATCGAACGGGAGCGGTTCGAAGAGGGTCTCGCGCGGCTGCGGGATTTTTGCGGGCGTCCGGACGCGTGAAGAACGGACAATTGGAAACGGATCAGTTTTTTCCAGCTTGAAGCCCGCGAGACGATATGTCATGGATGACCGAACCGATCGGTCAGTACGAGGGTTTCAGGCCCTGCACAGTCAACCCGGTCACGATCTGACAGACCTGTTTTCAAAGCGAGAAAAACATTATGGCGCAAGGCGATCAGGCCGATCACGCGCAGGATGGCACGACATCCGACAAGAACGGAAAGCCGCAGAAAAAGCGCAATCCCCTTGTCCGGATCGCGTTGATCCTGCTGGTGGTTCTGGTTCTCGTGGGTATCGGGGCCTATCTTTTCCTGACCCGCAACAATATCGAGACGGATGACGCCTACACGGCCGGTCGCAAGATCGCCATAGCCCCTCACGTCAACGGGTACGTTACGCAGCTTCTGGTGAACGATAACCAGTTCGTCCACGCCGGTGACCTGCTCGTGAGAATCGATAGCCGGGACTATGCCGCTTCCCTGAACAAGGCCGAAGCCGCCGTGTCCCAGGCGAAGGCCAATATTGACGCCTATCAGCTCATGCTGGCCGTGGCGCACAAGAACTTCCCCGGACAGCTCGTCACGGCGCAGGGCAACCTCGCTGCCGTTCAGGCGGAACTTATCAAGGCCGAAGCCGATTACCGTCGCCAGCGTTCGGTGGCCCGTGCTGCTACGTCGCAGCAGGATATCGACTATGCCCGCGCCGCGCTGGATCAGGCGAAAGCCCGCGTCCTTCAGGCGCAGGGTCAGCTGACGCAGGCCGAGCCGGTCAAGGAAAACGTGGCCAGTGCCGATGCCCGTGTCACGCAGGAACAGGCATCCCTCGCATCCGCCAATGCAGAGCTGACGCAGGCCCGCCTGAACCTCGAATGGACGGAAGTCCGCGCTCCGCATGACGGCTGGATTTCCCAGCGTAACGTCGAGCGTGGTGATTACATGCAGGTCGGGCAGGAGATGTTCTCCATCGTCGAGCCGGAAGTCTGGATCGTGGCGAACTACAAGGAAACGCAGCTCACCCACATGCGTCCCGGGCAGAAGGTGGATATCGACGTCGATGCCTATCCGCAGCTCAAACTGCATGGCCATGTGGATTCCATCCAGCTTGGCTCAGGTGAATCCTTCAGCGCCTTCCCTCCTGAAAACGCGACCGGAAACTTCGTGAAAACGGTGCAGCGCATCCCGGTCAAGATCGTGGTGGACAGCGGGCTTGATCCGAACCTTCCGCTGGCCCTTGGCCTGTCTGTCGAGCCGACGGTTTATGTGAAATGAGCGATACTGCCGGGCATCAGGACTGGAAACCCAGTCACAATCCGTGGCTTGTGGCCGTCACGGTCACGCTGGCGGCTTTCATGGAGGTGCTGGACACCACCATCGTCAACGTGGCGCTGCCGCATATCGCGGGATCGCTCGGCAGTTCGTATGATGACGCCACCTGGGCGCTGACGTCCTATCTGGTGGCGAACGGCATCGTGCTGACGATTTCGGGCTGGCTGTCGCGGTTCTTTGGCCGCAAACGCTACTTCCTGATCTGCATCACGATGTTCACCGTCTCGTCCTTCCTGTGCGGACTGGCGACATCGCTGCCGATGCTGGTGGTGTTCCGGCTCATGCAGGGCTTCTTCGGGGGCGGTCTGCAACCCAGCCAGCAGTCCATCATCCTGGATACGTTCCCGCCTGAAAAACGCGGGGCCGCGTTCGGCCTGACTGCCATTGCCACCATTGTTGGCCCGGTTCTGGGCCCGATGCTGGGGGGATATCTGACCGATAATTTCTCCTGGCGCTGGATTTTCTTCGTCAACGTGCCCTTCGGCATCCTGACGGTCATGGCGGTGACGGCTTTCGTCGAGGACCCGCCGTGGGAGCGCATGAAGCGCGAGAAGGTGGACGTGATCGGCATCAGTCTGATTACGCTGGGCCTCGGCTGTCTCGAAGTCATGTGCGATCGTGGTGAGGATGACGACTGGTTCGGCTCGCCCTTCATCACCACCATGGCCGTGCTGGGTGTGATCGGTGTTGTCGGAGCCATTCTGTGGCTGTGTTATGCGAAGAACCCGCTTGTGCGCCTGTCGGTTTTCAGGGATCGCAACTTCGCGGTCGGCACGCTGCTGATCTCGATGGTGGGGGCGACGCTCTATGCCTCGGCGATTGTCGTGCCGCAGTTTGCCCAGCAGGTTCTCGACTATACCGCGACCACCTCGGGTCTGCTTCTGGCGCCGGGCGGTGTTGCGGTGATCTGTCTGATCCCGATCGTGGGCATCCTGATGAAGTTCATCCAGATGCGATATCTGATCGCGTTCGGGTTTTTCGCGATGGGCATGGCGATGTTCCAGGCTTCGAACCTCTATGCCGCGATTGATTTCAGACATCTGATGCTCTACCGCATCAGCCAGACGGCCTCGCTGGCATTCCTGTTCGTGCCGATTTCGACGATCGCGTACTCGACCTTGCCGCGCGAACTGAATGCCGATGCGTCCGCCCTGTTCTCGATGGCCCGGAACTATGTCGGCTCCCTCGCCATCTCTCTGGCGACGGCGGCGATCATCGAGACCCGGCAGCGTCATCAGACCTATGTCACGGATCACATGACGGCGGCCAATCCGGGCCTCAATTCCTATATCGCCAATGCGCAGAAGGTCGCTGAGGCGCACGGGTTCCCGGCCGCGCAGGCGCATAAATTCGCCCTCTACCAGACCTTCCGGGAGTTCACCTCTCAGGTCGCCATGCTGGCCTATAACGAGGTTTTTGACTGGATCGGCGTGATTGCGCTGTTTGTGGTGCCGCTGTGTTTCCTGCTGTCTCCCAACGGCAAGAAGGCGGCCCAGGCCTCAGGCGGGGGTCACTGATGGCGCGGTTCGTAGATCTTCAGGAAACTGTCGGCGGTAAAGGCGGCGAATTCCGCGATGGCGGCATCGCTGTCATCGACCGGCAGCCCGAAGCGCCGGCGCTGGATGATGCGGGCCTGACACATGAGCAGGAACTGCTCGGCCGACAGGCTCGGGTCGGCGATATCCAGCTCTCCCTGCGTCTCGCTGCGCGCCAGATATTCGGTCAGATTGCTGAGCGTCCGGCCAAAGCCGTAGCGCCAGAACGTATCGGCCAGATGGGGAAACTTGTCGACCTCGCTGACGATGATGCGATACAGCCCCAGCGCCACAGGCGAAATCAGCAGGTGAACCGTCATTTCGGCAAAGCGGGTCAGCGTCACGCGGACGGACTGTTCATTGCTGCGCGCAAGCGTCTCGATGGGGGAAAGACGGCAGCGCACCTGTTCTTCGAAGAACGCGGAAAACAGGGACGCCTTGCCATCGAAATGGTTGTAGAGCGTTCCCTTGGACACCCCGGCCATCTGCGCGATCCGGGACATGGACGCGCCTTCGTAGCCGTCCGCCAGAAAGATCGCCCCGGCTCCTTTCAGGATCTGTTCGCGCTTGGCGCTTCCCGCAGGATCGGTGTTGCCGGATCCGTCGGGAGTGTCCGCGTGGCCGTCGTCCGTGATGCCCGTCATGTGAGCGAAAAATCCTTCTGTCCGTCAGGTCGTCTCTCTAACATGCTGACCGAACCGGTCGGTCACTGCAAGATCATTTCCGCTTCAGGAGTTTCTTTGTGAGCGCAGCCTTCACTTCCCGCGCGCTGCTTTGCGGCTGCGCCCTGTTCACCCTGTCCGGCTGCCTCATGGTGGGGCCTGAATATCATACGCCCAAGCCCTGGTCGCCCGCGCATTACACCGACCATATGGCCGATGCTCATCGGGCTGGGGCGCCTGACAGCATCATCAGCGAGATGAAGGCCGACAGCCGCTGGTGGCAGGTTTTTCACGATCCCGGGCTGACGTCTCTGGAAGCCCGTCTGGTCAACCAGAACCTGTCCTTCCGCCTTGCGACCGCCAATCTGGCGCAGAGCCGCGCACAGCTCATCATGGCGGGGGCCGAGCGCTTCCCGGCCCTGAGCGCCTCGGGCTCGTATCAGCGCAGCCAGTACAGCACCAAGGAAATGCAGGAGATCATCAGCCGGGTGGGCGGCAATATCGCGAAGTCCGCGGGGAACACCGCTGGAGCTTCGGTTGGTCCCCTGCTTCAGGGCGCGGCCGATGGTGCCACGGTTCCGCTGCTGAACCAGTGGCGCAGCGCGATTGATGCGACCTATGAAATCGACCTGTGGGGCCGTGTCGCGCACCAGTACGACGCCGCCAAGGCCGATCTTCAGGCGACGGACGAGGAGCGCCGTTCCATCCTCATCGCCCAGCAGGCCGACATGGCGCGGGGCTATATGGGCCTGCGTGGCGACCAGCAGCGCCTGAAGATCCTGCGCGACAACCTCAGGATTCTCACGCAGATCACCTCCATCGCGCAGGAGCGCTATCATGGCGGTCTGGTGACGGAGCTGGACGTGGACTCCGCTCAGGGCCGTCTGCATGACATGCAGGGTCAGGAAGCGCAGCTCGAACAGGCGGTTGCTCAGGAAGAAAACGCGCTTGCGCTGCTTCTGGGGGCCCCTCCGGGCAGCCTGAATGCCGAGCTGGACAAGAACGCCGGCGTGCCGGTCGTGCCGCCTGTGGTGCCCGTTGGCATTCCTTCCGAACTGGCCCAGCGCCGTCCGGATATCCGCGAGGCCGAGGCCCATCTGCGTGGTGCGGTGGCCGAAGTGGGCGAGGCCACGGCGGATTTCTATCCGAAGGTCACGATCAACGCCGATTTCGGGTTCCAGACCCTGTCGTTCCGCGATCTGGGGTTCTGGAACGCGCGCGCCTGGAATGTTGGTCCGTCCATTTCCCTCCCGATCTTTCAGGGTGGACGCCTGTACGGTCAGCTCGAGTTGAAGAAATACGCCCAGAAGGCGGCGGCTATTTCCTATCAGCAGACGGTCATCAAGGCCTGGCATGACGTGGACAACGCGCTGATCGCATATCGGGATGAACAGCTTCACCGTCAGGGGCTGAAGAATGCCGTTGATGACAACAGCCGTGCGCTCAACCTGGCGCAGAGCCAGTATCGCAGCGGCCTGACGAACTATCTGAACGTTCTGAACGCGCAGTCACAGCTTCAGTCCACCCAGCTTGACCTCGTCAGCAGCGACGCCACGCTGGCGACCAACCTGACGCGGCTTTACAATGCGCTTGGCGGGGGCTGGGAAGACGCTCTTCCCAACAACCCGGACGTTGCGAAAGCGCAACTCGCCTCCGCAACGCCCGGTCCCTGAACGGGAAGTTCTTAGCCGGGAGGTGCAGGCCTCCCGGCAGCCGGTTCCGTCAGGCCCTTTCCATCAGGCTTTGCGCGCGACGGACCGGCCCTTGGAGCCTAGAATCTCGAAGGCTTCGTCCAGTCGGCTGACAATGGATTTCTCTCCCACGCGCAACCATTTGCGCGGATCGTAAAGGGACTTCATCGGCTTGTCGGTGCTGGGGTCGATCTGGTGCTGGAACGCGACCGGATGCTCCAGAACATAGTGGCCCACGCCCTGTGCGAACGCGAACTGGATGTCGGTATCGAGGTTCATCTTGAACACGCCGTAGGAAACGGCGGCGTCGATTTCCGCAATCGTTGAGCCTGAACCGCCATGGAACACCAGCGGCAGCGGCTTGGGGCCGCTCTGCGTAGCCTGTTCGACAGCTTCCTGCGAGTTCTTCAGGATTTCAGGGCGAAGCTGCACATTGCCCGGCTTGTAGACGCCATGCACGTTGCCGAAAGACGCGGCAATCGACACGGTGCCGATCGGGGAGAGCAGGTTCCAGGCCTTCAGAACATCTTCGGGCTGCGTGTAGAGATGGGCGTTGTCCGCACCGTCCTCGAGGTCATGGCCCACGCCATCTTCCTCGCCACCGGTCACGCCCAGTTCGATTTCCAGCCCCATCCCCAGAGGGGCAAGCCGCTTGAGCATCGCGGCTGAAGTCGCAAGGTTGTCCTCGATCGGTTCGGCGGACAGGTCGAGCATGTGGGACGTAAACAGTGGCTTGCCGGTCGTCCGGAACTCGTCCTCGCTCAGCGTGATGAGATCGTCCAGCCAGGGGATCAGCTTGCGGTCGGCATGATCGGTGTGGAGGATGACGGCGATGCCGTATTCCTTCGCCAGAAGATGGACGTGCCGCGCCATCGAGGCCGCGCCGAGCACGCGGGCGCGATGGGCGTCAGGCAGGCCTTCGCCGGCATAAAAACGCGCGCCACCATTCGAGACCTGAATGACGACGTCCGATCCGTTCCGGGCCGCCGCTTCCAGAACGGCATTGACGCTGTCGGTGCCGACGACATTGATGGCGGGAAGGGCATAGCCCCCTTCATGGCAGGCCTTGATAAGGGCCGTATAACTGGCGCCACTGACGACGCCGGGTGAAACTCTTGACATTGGCGGCTCCAACTGAACGCATGAAACAGGCCAGCAAAACGGGTGCGGCCGTGTTGCGTTGTACTGTACGATGCCAATTGCTTTTCGTCATGAGCCTTCAAATCGCTGAAAGATTTATTGTCAGGATTTGTTGCTTGTGATGCCAGCCCTGTGGAGACTATGGAAAAAACATGGTGCCAAATCTTTCCGACCCAGATCTTCCCGCCCGTATCCTCGTCGTCGAAGATGACGCCGGAATGCGGACCCTCATTCTCCGTGCCCTTCAGGGCGGCGGCTTCCGTGCGCGGGGTGTTGCCTGTGGTGAGGAGATGTGGGCCGCGCTCGAAGTGGCACCCGTCGATCTCATCATCATGGACATCATGCTGCCGGGCAAAAGCGGTATCGAACTGTGCCGCGCGCTGCGCAGCGGGCAGGGTGCCCTACATGAAAACGAGACGCCCCCGGCTCAGGTGCCGATCATCATGGTCTCCGCCCGGGGCGAGGAACGCGACCGCGTCACCGGCCTCGAATCGGGTGCTGACGATTATGTGCCCAAACCGTTCGGGCAGCGCGAGCTTCTGGCGCGCGTGCGGGCCGTGCTGCGTCGCGGCATCGCAACGACCGGTGCGCCGCAGGAGCGCGTCCGCCGTGAGACGCTGCGTTTTGCGGGCTGGACGCTCGATCTGCGCCGCCGGGAGCTGACGGACCCGTCGGGCGCGACCGTTGATATTTCCGGTGCGGAACATGATCTGCTGACCAGCTTTCTGGACAACCCGCAGCGGGTCATCGCCCGCGATCGCCTGCTGGAACTGTCGCGGACCCGTCTGGGCGACGTGTCGGACCGCAGTATTGACGTTCTTGTCAGTCGTTTGCGCCGAAAGCTGGGTTCGGACGCCGACCAGCTCATCCGGACCGTGCGCGGTCTCGGATACATCTTCGTCGCAGAGGTTGAACGGGTCTGAACATTCAGAATCGCATTCTGCTGTGGCCACTGGGGCTGGTTGGGCGCGTCTGCGTTGTCCTGACCGTTGCAGTGACACTGGTGTTTCTGACGAACGCCATTTTCTACGGTCAGGCAGAAACCTATATCGTTGATGACGTGCGCATCGCCCAGCTTGGCGAGGCGCTGAGCACGGATCTGCGCGTGTTGGCTGCGGCTCCCGTCAGTCAGAGATCGTTTCTGGCCGTCATGTTGTCGGGCAGCGAGCTCAGCGTGGCCTGGCAGCCGGCCTCCATCACGCCCGTGCTGCCGGGACATCCTCCCGTCGCGCTCACCCAGCTCGTCCGGCGTCTGACGGCGGACGACCCCATTCTCGAACAGGCGCATCTGGACCTCTATACCCTGGGGCCGGGGAGTGCGGATGTGCTGGGGTCACAGCGTCTGCCGGATGGGAGTTACATTCATTTCCGGGTGCCGGGGATGCTTGGCCACCATCGCGTTACGCGTGGTCTGGCCTCGGCTGCCATTGCGGCCGGAGCAGTCGCCATTGCCGCGACCATGCTGATCCGCGGCCTCAGCATGCCGCTTCGTGCGCTGGTTTCGGTCGCCGACCGTATTGGTTCCAGCGAAAAATGGGTGCCGCTGGCCGAGCGCGGGCCGCCCGAAGTGCGGGGCCTCGCCCATGCCATCAACGCGATGCAGGACCGCATCCAGAGCCTCATCAACGACCGGACACAGGCGCTGGCGGCCGTCTCGCACGATCTTCGGACGCCGCTGACGCGGCTGCGGCTGCGCTGCGGCTTCCTCAATGATGGTGAGGCACAGGCCGCCATCGAGGCGGATCTGGACGAGATGGAAGCCATGGTGAACGGCATTCTCGCCTATCTGGCCGGTGCCGATGATCCGGAGGTCCCCCGCACCATCAATATCGTCGCCACGTTGGAAACGCTTGTGGATGACCATGTGGATCGTGGGCATGAAGCCCATTACGAAGGGCCGGACCGTGCGCTGGTGCATGTGCGTCCGCTTGCCATGAAACGCGTCCTGTCGAACCTGATCGAAAACGCCATCAACTATGGCGGCAACGTTCTGGCGACCCTCCGCACCCGCGAGGACGGCGCGCTGGAAATTGCCATCAGCGACAGCGGCCCCGGAATCCCCGAGAGCGAATACGAACGCGTGCTGGCTCCGTTCTATCGGCTGGAGGGGTCGCGCTCGCGGGCCACGGGGGGAATCGGGCTGGGGCTTGCGATCGTGCAACGCGAAATCTCGCGTGAAGGCGGGTCTCTGGTGCTAGGGCGCGGAGATGCCTCGAAAGGCTATGGCGGGCTGTGTGCGACCATCATCCTGCCGAAGGGACTCCCTTCTCCGTCAAGGAAAACCGAGGGGCAGGGCGAGCAGGTCTGAAAAGACGTGCCCTGCCGTTAAAAACACGGGAAGTCGGACCAATGCAGTCCCGACACTTGCACCTTGCGACGAAGTGGCACATGTCAGGGCGGACTGGAACGCAAGGACATGACCACGATGTTCATCGAGACCGAAGACACTCCCAATCCCGCTACCCTGAAATTCCTGCCCGGCCGCAGCGTGACCGGCGATGCCCGTCCCGTCGATTTCGGCGATGCGGATGTTGCCCTCGGACGCTCCGAACTGGCGACCGCGCTGTTCGACCAGCCGAACGTGCGCCGCGTCTTCCTTGGCGGCGATTTCGTCTCCGTCACGAAGTCCGACGACATCAGCTGGGGCGACCTCAAGCCCGTCGTGCTGGGAACGATCACGACGTTCTTCGAAAGCGGCCGTCCGGTTCTTTCGGGAACGCAGTCCGCGCCGGAACATGATGTTGCCCCGGAAGACGTCGAAGTCGTCAGTCGCATCCAGGACCTGCTCGACACGCGCGTGCGTCCTGCCGTGGCTGGTGACGGTGGCGACATCGCATTCCGCGGCTACAAGGACGGCGTGGTTTATCTGGCCATGCAGGGTGCATGCTCCGGCTGCCCGTCTTCCCGCGCGACCCTGAAGCACGGCGTCGAGAACATGCTGCGGCATTATGTTCCCGAAGTCGTTTCGGTCGAACAGGTCGAGGACTGAACCATGGACGGCCAGACATATCCTGATTGCGCACCGGTTCCGGGCGCGGAAGCCCTGTTCACGCAGGCCCGGACGCCGCGCAGCTTCTCGCCGCGCCCGGTCGGGGAAGATGTCCTGCGCCGTCTGTACGATCTGGTGAAGCTGGGGCCGACGTCCGGTAACTGCTCGCCGGGTCGTTTCGTTTTCCTGACGACGCAGGATGCCCGTGAGCGCATCCGCCCCGCGCTGTCGCCGGGAAACGTGGCCCGCGCCATGGCCGCTCCGGTTCTGGCCGTTGTCTGTCATGATCCTCTGTTTTTCGAGGCGCTGCCCCGTTTGAACCCGCAGGAGGGCCTGCGCGACTGGTTTGCTGCCGATGTGGGACTGTCCGATGAGACGGCCTTTCGCAACGGTACGCTCGAAGGCGCCTATCTCATCATGGCCGCCCGGATGCTGGGCCTGTCCGCCATGCCGATGTCCGGCTTTGACTGTTTCATGGTCGAGGACACGCTGCTGAACGCCACCGGCTGGCGCGTGAACTTCCTCGTCGGGCTTGGCTATCTGGCGGAAAACGAACCCGCCCCCGACCATGCCGAGCCGCGTGCGCCCCGTCTGGACTTCGGAGAAGCCTGTCTGTGCCTGTAAGGACGGGGTCTTCAAGGACAGTCGTTTTTAACGGGGCCGGAGCAGGGGCCGGCCTGACCAGTCTGGTGGCGCTGGTCGAGGACGGTCGGGTCGTCGCGGAAAAGCTGATGGCCGGACGCGGCGCTTCCGAGCATTTCGCGCCTGCCATCCGTGACCTCCTGACACAGAACGACTGGACCACGGCTCCGGATCGCGTCGTGGCCGTCCTTGGTCCGGGATCGTTCACCGGACTGCGCTCGTCCCTGTCACTGGCCGCTGGTCTGGCGGCAGGCTGGAACTGTCCCACGATCGGCGTCACGCTGGGTGAGGCGATCCGCGCCACACTTTGCCGTTCGGACGCTGTCTGCGTCAGCATCGCGCGCCGGGGCCGGGTGTTCGTGGACCCGCCGCACGGTCCCGTCACGGCCAGCCAGACCGTCGATCTCGATCCCGCGGACTGGGCCTGTGTGACGGGCGATGCCGTGTCCGAAAAACCAGATTGGCCATGCCCCGTGCTGTCCTGCGACGCCCCGACCGCTCTGGGCATCGTTCGAGCCGCACAGAGCGTTTCTCCCGGCCCCCTGATGCCGCTCTATGTCGATCCGCCCGAAGCCAAGCCGCCCGCAGCCGGTCTGAGACCCTTGCCCCTGTGAGCAGTCCGGGACAGGCGTTTGAGCTGCGGACGATGGGGATCGAATGTGCGCCGCTTCTGGCGGAGCTTCATGAAGCCGCATTTCATGGCGGAGAAGTCTGGAGTGCGGCGTCCTTTATTGATTTACTATCCATGCAGAGAACGGAAGTCGTTATTGCACTGATCGACAATATTCCTGCCGGTTTCATTCTCTCGCGGACAGTTCTGGATGAAACGGAAATCCTGACACTTGCCGTTCATCCATATTTTCGCCGCAGATGTGTCGGAAGGTCTTTGGTGCAGGCCATTCTGCCCAAAGGACAAGTATTTCTAGAAGTAGCAGTCTGTAACAATCCGGCCATTGCGCTGTATGAAGCTTGCGGTTTTGTAAAAGCTGGCCTGCGCCGCGGCTATTACAGGGACGGAAGTGACGCGCATGTCCTTGTTTCTAACGCCTTTTGATACTCAGACAGTAAAGATCCGCTCTGTCTGAAACAGGGGAATCAGCTAGAATTGTATGCCCCAGTGCCTGCACTGATGCCCTGACGTTCTTTCGTGTTTCTGTTCCATAGAGCCACACATCAAGTTCCTGACCGGAAGTCATGGCATCGAGTTTGGCTCGCACATATACAGTCGTCATGGGGCACTTTTTCTCCGTTATATCTATGAAGAATATTTCATTTTCTGTCACGGGCCCGTTTCTTTCTTTTTATGCTTGAACGTAGCAATTCATGACTGCTACATGCTCACTCTCTCAAGGATGAAGGACTTAAATTTATCATGTCGCAAGAGACAAATGCTCCCGAACTGCATCAGCTGACCGCGCAGATTGTTACGGCCTATGTATCAAACAACGATATTCCGGCTGACGCTCTCCCGGCCCTGATCCGGTCCGTCCATGACTCTCTTGCAACGGTGAACGTTCCGGAAGAGGCTCCTGCCGAGAAGCTGGTCCCGGCCGTTTCGCCGCGCAAGTCGGTTTTCCCGGACTACATCATCTGCCTTGAAGACGGAAAGAAGCTGAAGCTCCTGCGCCGTCACCTCAAGACAGCCTACAACATGACGCCGCAGGAATATCGCGAGCGCTGGGGCCTGCCGCCGGAATACCCGATGGTTGCTCCGAACTACGCGAACCACCGTTCCTCGCTGGCCCGCAAGATCGGTCTTGGCCGTCGTCGCGAAGACTGAGAGCCTCTTTTCCCTGTCGCCGGTTTCTTCATCCCGGCGACAGGGAAAATCCCGACAGGCTCCATAAAGTGGACAACACGCCTGTTTTTCGGCTAGGCCGCAGATATGGTCGCAGATACGAAAACCGCTGAGAGACGCAGCAGCCCCGGGAATCGGAAGGCCTCCTCTTCCCCCGTGCCGGATGATTCGCACATTGCCCGCCTGTGTGTGGAAAGCGGTCTGAAAATGACCGGTCAGAGACGTGTCATCGCACATGTCCTGTCCATTGCTGACGATCATCCCGACGTCGAAGAACTCTATCGCCGTGCCTCCGAGATCGACAGCCGCATCTCCGTGGCGACCGTCTATCGCACGGTGCGTCTCCTTGAGGAGAAAGGTATTCTCGAACGTCGCGATTTCGGCGGCGGACGGGCACGCTACGAAGCCAGCGACAGCGGCAACCATTATCACCTGATCGACGTGGACAGCGGGCGGGTCATCGAATTCGAGGACGACGAACCTGTCCGTCTTCTGGCCCAGCTTGCCCAGCGTCTGGGATTTGACCTTGTCTCCCACCGTATCGAGCTGTTCGGCCGTCGTGCCGAGCCCGAGGACAGGACAAAATCTCCTCCAGAAAACAGGAACAAGAGCGGATCATGACCACCAAACTGGATGGCACCCCCATTTCCGCTCCACATACGCTGGTCAGCAGCGAAGAAACCTTGCGTCAGATGGAGACTCTCTCCTCCCTGTCCCTGAACCGCGAAGGCGGCTTTCAGGAACTGCGCGGCGGTACGCTGGGTGTGCGCATCGCCGAGACGGATGAAGAGCGCGACGCTGCCCAGGCCCTGCGGTACCGTGTCTTTTTCGAAGAACTTGGCGCCCATCCGGACGAACGCGCCTTCCGTACCAAGCGGGACGTCGACGAATTCGATGAGGCGGCTGATCACCTTCTGGTCATTGACCACGACAAGGGCCCCGGTGCCGCCGGTGTCGTTGGAACCTATCGTCTGCTGCGTTCTGATGCCGCGGAGAAGGTGGGGCGTTTTTACACGTCCTCCGAATATGACATCTCGACCCTGACGGAATTTCCCGGTCGTCTGCTTGAAGTCGGGCGCTCCTGCGTGGCGAAGGAGTATCGCGGCCGCTCCGCCATGCAGCTTCTGTGGCGTGGCATTGCGTCCTACATCTTCCTGCACCGGATCGACGTGCTGTTTGGCTGTGGCAGTCTTCCGGGCACCAATCCGGATGCCCTGGCCGACCAGCTCACCTACATGCATCATAACCATCTGGCCCCGCCGGCGCTGCGTATCCGCGCGCTGCCGGACCGTTATGTGGAAATGCAGCGGACCGATCCGCATGTGCTGGACTATCGCGCCTGCCTCAACAAGCTTCCGCCGCTGATCAAGGGTTATCTGCGTCTTGGCGGTTATGTCGGTGATGGCGCCGTGGTGGACGAGCAGTTCAACACAACGGATGTGGCTGTTCTGGTGAAGAGCGAACTGCTGGCGGACAAGTATTACCGCCATTACGAACGCCGCCTGCGCGACGCCCTCGACTGACAGCCTGCCTTGCAGCCGGATTTTTCGCAGAACATTGCAGAAAGCCGGCTGTTTTCTGTTTCAGCCCCTTCGTCAGCCGGACGGTTTTCTCATGATTTCGACGCTCCCTATCCGTGGCTGGCGGCTCGCCGGACTGATGCTGCTTGCTGGAGCGCTGGCAGCCCTGTCCCTGCCTCCGGTCCATTTCCTGTTTCTGCTGCCCGTGGGACTGATGGTCCTGTATCGCGTGTCGGAAGATGCGCGGTCGTGGAAGCAGGCGGCATGGTGCGGCTTTCTGTTCGGGATGGGTTTTCACACAGTCGGGCTCTACTGGCTGACAAATGCGATCCTGACGCGCGTTCACGAATTCTGGTGGGTCGTGCCGTTTGCGTCTCCCGGCGTGTCGCTGCTGATCGCCCCGTTCATCTGCGTTCCGGCCGTGCTGTGCCGCGTGGTGCCGTCAGGCTGGCGGCGGGTGCTGATGTTCGCGGGAAGCTGGACCGTCATGGACATGGGGCGCGTCTTCATGTTCTCGGGGTTTCCATGGAATCCGCTGGGGAGCGATCTTGAACTGCCGGGTCTTGCCGGAGATGTTCTGATCCAGCCCGCAGCCGTTCTGGGTGTGGACGGGCTGTCTCTGGCCCTCGTGCTTGGTTCGCTTGCGGTGTTTCGCGGCAGGCGCGCGACGCTGGCGGTACTGGCCGTCTGCGTGCTCTGGATCGGTGCGGGCGCGTGGCGTCTGTCCTCTGCAACGCCTCTGAGCATCACCAATCCCCGTGCCGTTCTGGTGCAGGGCAACGTGCCGGAAGCTGAAGTCATCAGCCATGCGGATGCGGTCGGAAATTTTCGCCGCTATCTGAGTCTGACGGCACAGGGCGTGCAGAAAGCCTATGCGCAGGGTGGCCGATCGCCCGTGGTGATCTGGCCGGAATCCGGCTTTCCCGGCCTTCTGGACGAAGACACGCTCGCCCGGCAGATGATCGCCCGGGCCGCAGACGGTGCGCCATCTCTGGTTGGCTCGGACCGGCAGTCCGGCAAGGACTGGTTCAACAGTCTGATCGCGGTTGCTCCCGATGGCAGTATTGCGGGCATCTATGACAAGAGCCGTCTGGTGCCGTTCGGCGAATACCAGCCCTGGATCCTGCCGTTCAACGTGCTGCCCGGTGTCCTGACGCCGGGGCCGGGTCTGAAGACATGGGATCTGCCGGGTCTGGGCCGCGTGGGGCCGATGGTCTGTTACGAGATCATTTTCTCCGGCTCCGTTACGGCCCGCAACGATCGTCCGGACTGGCTGGTCACGATTTCGAATGATGCCTGGTACGGCAACAGCGCCGGTCCGCGCCAGCATCTCGCCACCGGGCGGATGCGCGCCGTGGAGGAGGGGCTGCCGGTTGTCTTTGCCAACAATACAGGAATTTCCGCCATCTATGACGCGACCGGGCACGAAACCGCCCGTCTGGGCTGGGGGCTGGCCGATGTTCTGGTCAGCGATATTCCGTCGCCGCTTCCCCCGACATTTTTCTCCCGTTTCGGGCGCGCCACACCACTGGCGCTGGCGATCCTGTGTATGATTCTGGCCCTGTTTCCTGCGGTTCGGAGCCGACACAGATAGGACACAAAAAGGTTAACATTGACAAGCTGTTGTAGTTTTATTAACCATCATGGTGTGCCAGAAAAACAGTCCTCTTCCTCGGATCGTGCTCGCTCCGAAACCCGCAGCTCCGCTGCGGCCGGGCCTGTAGACGTCCATGTCGGCAACCGTATCAGGCTGCGCCGTACCCTCATGGGGTTGTCGCAGGAAAAGCTTGGCGAGGCGCTGGGCCTGACCTTCCAGCAGATCCAGAAGTACGAACGTGGCGCCAATCGCGTTGGCGCCAGCCGTCTTTACGATCTGGCGCAGATTCTGGACGTCCCGGTCGGCTTCTTTTTCGATGATATGCGGGAGGCTCAGGAGTCGCGGGAGTTTGCGTCGCGGCCTTTTCCCGAGACCGGTCGGCCGTTCACCCCGGTTTTTGGCCAGCCCAAGCCTTTCAAGGGGCCCGTTACGGGGTTCGCCGAAACACAGGCCGCATTTGGCGCTCTTCCGTCCCGAAGCGCTGCGTCGCCGCGTCTGTTCGATCTGCCGGTGGACGAGGCCGCCTTGTTCAGCCGCCGCGAGACGGTTGATCTGGTCCGGTCCTATTACCGCATCCCGGACCCCGCGGTCCGCAAGCGGATGCTGGACCTGATCCGCTCCCTCGGCGCGGCAGACCCGAAAACGGACTGACCGGCCAGCACCTCACTCCCGGAGCGTTACTCCCGGCGGAGGATGCTGTCATTGACGAAGGAGGCCAGCTTTCCGGCCTTGAAATCGGCGCGGAGCCGGTCTTCATCATACTCGTTCCGTACCCAGTCCATGAACGGCAGACGTCCCTCGGCTTCTTTCTGGTAGCGTAGGAAAAACGCATCCAGAATGCCGGTGCGGGAACGGTTGAAATGCCCGAACCGCCAGTGCAGTTGCCCCAGAGCGTCCTGAGCCGAGCCGCCTTCGAACATCAGCACCAGTCCGGATGCCAGACCCGCGCGGTCCGCGCCGGATTTGCAGTGCATGAGCATGGGAAAAGCCAGCGTCTGGTACATGTCGTAAAACCGCAGGATGCGGTCACGGTGCGGGGCGCCCCGGCTTTCGAATGCCATGTCCAGATGCACCAGTCCCAGCTTCGCACTTGCCCCGCGGGACAGCGCATCGGAGCCGCATTTGCGATGTCCGCGCAGGTTTACGAGCGTTTTCAGATGCAGCCGCCGCTTCAGGCTCCGCAGCCGCGAGGGCGTGGGGTGGTTGCAGCGCCACACCTTGCCCGGCACGACGGGGGCGAGATTGGTCCAGCCGAGCCGGAAGATGGAATGGTCCACGAACAGACTGTCCCACCAGGCGCGCCGCCGTGTAGCGGGGGTCGTGATCCGGCCTTCGAACATGGTAGAGTGCATCCTTGCTGGACAGGCCGCTGGTCGCGGCGGGAACGCGCTGTGTCCCATCCCGCAAAGGGATGCGTCAACCGCTGAAAAGTGCTACGTTACCTGCCATGCGTTTCGTTTCTTCCCTCTTCCTGCTGTCGTTTCTTGCCATGACAGGCTGCGGCTCCATGCTCAGCGGGCCGTCCCCGGACATGGCTCCCCTTCCGCCGCCGGGTGCAGGCCCCGGTCACGGATCGCATTCCCATGCCAGCGCCCGTCACCGTCAGGGAAGCGGCGTGTCCTACGCTGATGATGCCCCGGTCATGCCCATGCCGCCGGGTGCGGAAAGTCCAGCGTCGCCCTCACGGGACACCGGCAGCGGCCCATCCTCCGGTAGCATGTCCTTCGGCGGTCAGAATGGCAGCGTCGATATCGCGCCACACCCCGCAACGCCTGATACCGAAGTTTCTTACGGGAAAAACAATACGCCCAACTGACGGGAAATCCGTCGGGGCTTCTTCATGATTGCGTAACACTTGGCGTGTTAGGGGCTTTGGCTTGAACATGCGCCAAATCCACGCTCTGGAGACTCCGACTATGACTGAGCAGGTCAAGGCAGACATTGCCGAACGACTGCTTTTTCTTGGCATCGGCGCGGCTGAGAAAGCCCATCTGGCCAGAATCCGCCCGCAGGCCCTGAGCGTTCTGGGGGCTGCGCTGGACCATTTCTATGGTCGGATCCTCAAGACCCCGGCCCTGAACAAGTTCTTTTCCAGCGAACAGCACCGCAATGGCGCGCGCAGCCAGCAGGAAAAGCACTGGAAGCAGATTCTTGAAGGCGAGTTCGGCGCCGATTACGTCGCCAGTACCCGTGCGATCGGCAATACGCATGCCCGGATCGGCCTCAAGCCCCAGTGGTATGTCGGCGGTTATGCCCTGCTGATCGAAGGCATGGTGACAGAGCTGCTCCGTCAGCACTGGCCCGAGCCACGCCGCAGCTTTCTGGACCGTCTCCTGCGTCGCCCGGCTCAGGGCACGTCCGCCGAGGAAGCGGCTGCTCAGATCGGGCTTCTGATCCGGTGTGGCCTGCTGGATATGGAGCTCGGGCTGGAAACCTACACCCAGAATCTGGATGTACAGGAACGCTCGCGTGCGGAAAACGAGCGGATCCAGAGCCTCGCCGCTTTGTCGGATGCGCTGGCCGATGCGCTGGATCGCATGGCAGGTGGCGATCTGGTCCAGCAGATCGACCCGTCTCTGGAAAACGGCTCAAGTCGCATGGGCGGTGCGTTTCATCGTGCCTGTGAAGGACTTGGGCGGATCGTCCATGCCGTTCGCGAAACTTCGGGCGCTGTGGAACAGAGAGCCCGCGAAATCAGCGGTTCCACGGAAGACATCACCGGCCGCATCGCCGAACAGGTCGATGCGCTGGCGGCCGTGGCGCGCAATATCGCCGAACTGACGTCTTCGGTGAAGGCCGTGGCCGATGAGGCCCGGCAGGCCGATACGACTGTAGCGGACTGCTGTCAGGAAACCGAACAGGGCCGTGAAATCGTCGGCAAGACCGTCGAGGCGATGGCCAAGATTTCCTCGTCCTCCAACCGGATCGTCCAGATCATCGGCGTCATCGACGAAATCGCGTTCCAGACCAATCTTCTGGCGCTCAATGCCGGTGTGGAAGCCGCGCATGCCGGGGATGCGGGGCGTGGTTTTGCCGTCGTCGCACAGGAAATCCGGGCTCTGGCGCAGCGTTCCGCCACGGCGGCCAAGGAGATCAAGTCGCTGATCGCCAGCAGCATGCAGGATGTGCAGCGCGGCGTGCAGATGGTCGACGAGACCGGTACGGCCCTTGGCAACATCAGTACGTCGGTCGAACGTCTGGGAACGGCGGTAGGGCAGATCGCCTCGGGCGCCGAGGCACAGGCCCAGCGCATCATGGACATCAACGCCAGCACGACGCAGCTGGAGGGCGTGACCAAGAGCAACGCCGCGATTGTCCATCAGACCAGCAGCGCCAGCCAGAAACTGGTGGGCGATGCCGGGGAGCTGACGCGCGTGGTGCGGAATTTCAAGGTCCGCAAAGCCCATTCCCGCCCCTTGCAGCGGGGAACGCAGCCCGCTGCCCCGAAAATGCCGTCCCACAACGGCATCAGGGAAAAAGTCTGACGATCAGGTCCTGAGGTCAGGCCCGGAAGACAGGTCTGGAGAAATCAGGCCTCGATCGGACGGGCTTCGTCAGCCAGCATGACCGGAATCCCGTCCCGGATCGGGAAGGCGAGTTTGGCGCGGGGGCTGATGAGCTCCTGTGTCTCGCGGTCATAGGTCAGCGGTCCCTTGGTGAGAGGGCAGACCAGCAGGGAAAGGAGGCGGGGATCAAGTTCAGTCGTCATGGTTATTCCATGCCCCTCTCCAGCAGATCCAGCAAGAGCCCGGCACGCTCATCCAGCGTCATGGCTTCCAGCAGGGACTGCTTTTCCACTGGGGTGAACGGCACGAGCATCGGCAGGACAACCAGCAGTGTCTCATCGTCCATATCCTCGATCAGCGGCCAGCTTGCTTGAAGGTCGCGGGAATCGAGATAGGTTTTCAGGCCTTCCAGCAGCAGTTCGCGATTGATCGGCATCGGGTCTTCCTCGACCAGATCCGCGGCAAACGGGGTCGCGTCGATGATGCCTTCGCGCCAGCCGCGTTCTGTTGGGGTTTCGCGGATCAGGCGGAAGCGGGAAATGCCGAGAAGGGTGACGGTGAAGGTGCCATCCGTATGTTCGGCAAATTCCGTGATGCGGCCCAGCGTTCCGGTCCGGTAGAGCAGGGGGTGCTCGTCCGTATCAGGGTCCATGAGGGGCTGGATCACGCCGATCATCCGGCGTCCGGCCAGCGCATCTTCCAGCAGCGCCACATAAGGCGCTTCGAAGACCAGCAGCGGCAGATGGCCGCCGGGCAGCAGAAGCGCCCCTGACAGCGGAAACAGGCCGACGCGGGGCGGAATATCCGCAAGCGTCAGCTCTGTCAGGAGAGGAGCGCGCCGGGGGAAGTCCTCAGGAAGCTCTTCCGGTGCGTTGCCGGGCGGGAGATCGGGCGTGTCGGTCATCGGCTCACGAAAAAAGGAGGGAAGAGAGTTTGCGTCTTGCCGCCAGCGTATCAGGATCTGTATGTCCCCACGCCTCGAAAAAGCGCAGAAGCTCTGTTTTTGCCGCACCCTCGTTCCAGTTCCGGTCGGCGCGGAGAATGTCCAGGAGCGTATCGGCGGCTTGTGCCCGCTGACCGGCGCCATTGAGAGCGGCGGCCAGTCTCAGGCGCAGATCGAAATCATCGGGTGCCGCTGCGCTCTGCTGGCGCAGCGCATCGAGTCCCGAGGCAGCTTTGGCGCCTTCCACATAAAGCGCCAGCGCGGCGCGGGCGCCGGTAATTTCCGGATGGGTATCCAGTTTGGTCGGGACCTGCGAGGAGGCATCTTCGGCGGCTTCCGGCTCGTTCAGGGCGAGGAGCGCGCGGACCATGCCGCCCCAGCCTTCCGGGCTTTCCGGCTCTGCTTCCAGAAGCTGCGAGAACAGACCGGCTGCCTGATCCGCGTGTCCGTCTGAGAGCGCCTGACGGGCGGCTGCCAGAATTTCCGTGGCGGGCATGACGTCCCCGGCCAGTTTGAGCAGGGACTCCACGAAGCGGCGAATTTCGCTTTCCGGCTGGGCGCCCTGGAAAAGATCCAGCACCTGTCCTTTCCAGAAAGCCACGACGACGGGAATGGACTGGAGCGGCAGGCCGAGCTGTTCGAGCTGTGCTGCCAAGGCCTTGTTGGCTTCCACGTCCACCTTGACGAGTTTGACCCGCCCTCCGGCTGCGCGGACGATTTTCTCCAGAACGGGCGTTAGTTGTCTGCATGGGCCGCACCAGGGGGCCCAGAAATCGACCAGAACCGGAATCGTGCGGCTGGCTTCCACGACCTCTGCCATGAAGCTGGACTGATCGGCGTCGATAATGGTGGCGGTTGTGCCTGTCGGGGCTGTCCCTGCCGGGGCTGTGTTGGGAGACTGGCCGATCAGGTGTTCGTCGAATGTGCTGCTCATGGGGGCGGGGACCGTTCGCTGGGAAGACAAGTTCCCTGAAAGATCGGATGTGTCTGCCCCTGGTGCAAGTCCACACCCTGTCGGAGGGGGCGGGGAAGCGGATATTGCATCAGAATCGAAAAATCCCTCTTGCGCGGTTTCTCTGATTCGGCCATAAGCCCCTCCACGGAGTGCGGGTGTAGCTCAGGGGTAGAGCACAACCTTGCCAAGGTTGGGGTCGTGGGTTCGAATCCCATCACCCGCTCCAGTGAAAAAAAGGCACCTTCGGGTGCCTTTTTTCGTTTCTGCATCCTGCCGCGACGTGGTCTCGGGAGGGCATCTTCTCTCTTGCGCGCTTTGTCTGATTCGGCCATAAGCCCCTCCACGGAGTGCGGGCGTAGCTCAGGGGTAGAGCACAACCTTGCCAAGGTTGGGGTCGTGGGTTCGAATCCCATCGCCCGCTCCAGAAAAAATCCAGTATATTGAAGTGATCGGCCAGTCTCTTCCGCGTTGCGGGCGGGGGAGTTTCTGCTGCGTTTTCGAACACTGTTCGACGCTCAGGATGGTCTGGAAAAATGCTGCCCTGGCAGGCGGTTCGTCCGGGAAACCGCCTGTGAGGTCGTGCTTCCCGGATGAAGTGTTGTTCAGAAGAACTGGATGTGGCTCTTGAAGCCAAGCATTGCGGCGTCCTTGAGGGCTTTCTGTGCGCCCGGACGGAAGTAATACTGGAAGTCAGGCGCGAAGGTGACGCCGCGCATTACATGGATGCGGTATGTGGCTTCCAGAACCTCACCGAATGTCTGGGGCGTCAGGGAGCCTGCCATGAGCGGCATGCCGTACAGGGCCTGAAGCCGTTCCGTCGCGGTCGCGTTCTTGGCAACGCGGACGTAGGAGAAGTTGATACCGATCGTATCCAGCGGGCGTGAGGCCCAGAATCCGGTATCAATCAGGCCCGCGAAATACTGCTGGCCACGAAGCTGCGTGCGCGGGCTGTTGGCGTACATGCCACCCAGCAGGATCAGGCCGGCATCGGCATTGCCCTTGACGTGATGGCGCAGGACCATCTGGTCAGCCAGAACCCAGGCCGACCATGAATAGTTCACGGTCCGGGCGGGCAGGCCGCTGATGGCATAAGGCTGCCCGTTTACGTCGTAGTAGTTGTCCTTGTGGGGTGCGTTGTCGATGGCGTAGCCGACCTTGTAGTGGCCGGGAAGCTTGTCCTTGCCGAACAGCGGCTCCCAGCCGGCTTCAACGGGGATTGCCTCGCCGTGGATGTCTGCGCCGTTGAACTTGAAGCCCGTGCGGAACTGGGTGTTGCCGTAGATCCCGGCCTGCGCGAAATACACGCCCGTCTGGATGTAGGTGCTGATGGTCGGACGCGTGCGGACGCGGAAGGCCCAGCTTGCATCAGGGTAGGACGAATGGGTCGTGTTGTCGGATGAGGCTTTCGGGTTTCCGCAGAACGCGTTGTTCTGGAAGGTGCAGTACAGCGGGTTGGACGAGAAATCGTTCAGGAACGGAATCCGGCCGCCTGCAAGGTCCACACGTCCCTTGGCGATTGTCTCTTCGGCATAGGCGTAGACGAGATGGACGACCACATTGCCACCTGCGCCGTAGATTTCAGAGCTTGGGTTGAGGTTGTCGCCGAACATGCGGCTGGCGGGGATGCCGTACCGGCCCACGACGAGCGCATGGGTCGAGAAGCCGCGGACATTGGCGAGTTTTTCCCAGTCGATATCGTTCTCAAGGCTGTACTGGCCTGCATTGCTGCTGCCCTGTTTCAGACCATAGCCCGGCGTCGGGCTGGTGATGGCGCCGGAAAACTCGTTGGTGGTGTCCATCGTTAACGCAATGCCACGGTCGCGCAGCCAGGTATTCCAGCCGAACGGGTCGACCAGAAGGGCTTCCGGCCGGGGAAGGGGCGGAACCCATTCATTGCCGAAATAGATCTGGTTCAGGGGCGTATTGACGCGCTCGCTGGGGAGTTCCGAGTTTTCGGAGGGCCAGATGACCGGTGGGATGGGCTGCGATGGGGCCGTGACCTTCATCTGGGTGACTTTTCCGGCCGGATTAAAGGTCGGGAAGGTCGGGCGTACCCGATGTGAAGATGCGGATCCCGTGCTGGACGTTGAGGAGGTCCCTGTGGCGTTCTGGGTCCCAACACTCTGGGCCATGACGCAGGACGGAAGAAAGGTGGCCAGGCAGAAAGCTGCGTGGAGATGGACTCGAGACAAGCCGCTGATTCCTTGGAAAAGCAGGTTAGCGTCTCAGAGGTAACATATATTTACCGGTAAAGATCATAATATAATGTTACATGTATCATGATTTCTCACAAATATATGTGATATCGAACAAAAACCCCCTGCCTTCAGGCGGAAGGCAGGGGGTTTTGAAAGCATATGCATCGGGGTGCCGGTCGGAGGCTCCATAGGGCATTCCTTCGACCGGAGCCGGAGTTTTACTTGGCGGCGGCGACCGAAGCCATGATGACTTCGCCGGCTGCGGCCTTGTCAGCCCAGCCCGTGACCTTGACCCACTTGTTGGGTTCCAGATCCTTGTAGCGCTCGAAGAAATGCGTGATCGCCTTCTTCGTGATTTCCGGCAGGTCGTCCACGGAATGGACGTTGGTGAACTGCGGATGAACCTTGTCGTGCGGGACGCAGATGATCTTCTCATCCTGTCCGCTTTCGTCTTCCATCTTCAGCATGCCGATCGGACGTGCGCGGATGACCGCACCCGGGACGACGGCAGACGGCGTCAGGACAAGGGCGTCGGCCGGATCGCCATCGGCGGCCAGCGTGCCCGGAATGAAGCCGTAGGCAGCCGGATAGGCCATCGGCGTGAAGAGGAAACGGTCGACGACGAGGGCGCCGCTGTCCTTGTCCACTTCGTACTTCACCTGCGATCCCTGCGGGATTTCGATAACGACATTGATGTCGTTGGGCAGGTCCTTGCCGGGCGAGATCTTGGAAACGTCCATGATGTCCATGTCCTGAACTGTTTGGAGAGGCGGGGATATTACCGGTGCCCGGGGCCTCTGCCCAGAGCGGAAAGGCAGAAGTCCGGTCCGGTGCGGGGAAGCGGGCATAAAAAAGCTCCCCGTGCCGTCGGGCAGGGGAGCTTTTTTGAAGATCCGGTCCTGAAAAAGGGACTCAGAGCATCGGCTGCGCGGCCTTGACGGCGGCGTGACAGGCGGCGCGGCGGTCATCTTCGTTCGTGTAGGCCACGAGGTAGAAACGCTTGCCGTTGCTGTCGAAATAGCCGGCGGTGCCGAGCGCGTAGTCGAAATTGCCGACCGTCTGTTCGGTTGCCTTGTACTTCTCGCTCAGCCCGTAAAGAACCGGGTTGCCTTCGTCATAGGAGACGTACTGCTGCTCGACGCAGTAGTTCATGATGCCGGCGAGATTGGCGGGCGAAACGCCCGTGAAGTCCTTGCTTGGCGTGCCCTGAACGGCTGGCGGGGGCGGGGGGGACTGTTCCTGTGCCATGGCGGCCTGGGAAGCCAGACCGAGCCCGAGGGCGAGGCCGAGGACGGGCACGATACGACGAAACATCACGGTATCCTTAGTTCTGAAACCCAGTAGGTCTTAAACCTGTCGTCCGCGGTATCCCGCGGCTGAAAACGAACAATTCCTCCGTTTCCCGGAAAAGGGAAGTGTGTTTCAGAACATTTCTTCGTGATCGGTTCGTGAGGATTGTGTCAGCCCGGATTCAGTCAGGGGGCAGCCAGCGTTCAGCCGGTCGATTCCAGTTCTTCGGAGTGGACGGAGGGGTCGAGATACGGGCTGTTTGCATCGAAGAAAACGCGGTTCGTGTCCAGCTCCGTGGCGATGACGTCCAGACTGGTCAGGGCAGCGATCAGGATGAAACGCTCGCGGGGGCGGGATTCGGTGCGTTCGCAGGTCCGCAGATTCAGGATCGCGAGTTTCGTTGCCCGCAGGGTGCGGCCGTAATGCCCGTGATAGCGGCCGCTGAAATGGCTCATGCGCCCCATGACGAGGGCGAGCGCCTTTGCGGCGTTCCGGTTGAGCCGTTTATCGCGACGGATGGCCTGAAGACGCAGCAGGTTGAGCATGACGCGCATGCCCGACAGGATTCCCGTCAGATAGGCCTGGATGACGGGCGAGGGGGTGGATCCGGAATTGGTCATGAGCCGGACGAAGCGGTCCACATTGCGCGAGACCACGCTGTCCACCGTCTCCCGGGCGCTGCCGTCCGCGATGCGATGCAGGTCACGCAGAATGTGTTCGCGCATGGTCCAGCGCTGGCGGGCCGGGTCGTAAGGCAGGAAGACGCGGTACATCCACGAGGCGTAGAGCAGCCCCAGAACGAGGGGCAGGGCCGTGTTGAAATAGACGATTTCGTCGGTTTTGGCCTGATTGGACGGGCCGATCAGGATAGGCAGGAAGAGATTGTACGACACGGCCGGAAGGGTCAGGGGCGGGTAGGCGAAGGCCAGACCGCCGATCATCATCGCAAGGCCCGACCACATGCCCAGCATTTCAAATGTCGTGGATTTGCCCATCAGCGCGAGATTGAGCACGCCGGCGGCCACGACCGCACAGCATGCGCCGCGCAGGAACGCCTGTGTGGCCAGCGCGGGGCGCTCCAGCGTCGAGAACAGGCTGCAGACGATGCAGACGAACATGATGAAGGTCAGACCGCTGGGCCAGGCGGTGCAGATCCAGATGAGGCCCGCGCCGAAGACCGTGACGGACGAGCGCAGGCTGTTGGTGATGGCCTGCTGCCAGTCGCGGTAGGAGCGGATCGGCGCATGGAAATGGTCATGCGCTTCGGGATGGCGGCTGGCTTCGAACTGGCCCAGCGCCATGCGCAGCGCGTCGATCAGTTCAACGAGGGCCTGCTGGAGCATGCCGTGGCGCAGGACGGCCTCGCGCGCGGCGTCGTCCGGCTGGGCGGTGCTGAAATCGAGGACTACTTTCTGGCGGCACTGACGGCGCAGGGCCAGCAGGTCGGCCAGAATGGCGCTCATGTTCTCCGTCCCTTCCAGTCGGGCGGGGAGTTTGAGAAACACGTCCCGGATGGCCTCGGCTTCCTGATGGAACATGTCGTCCTGACTGAGCGGCAGGCGCATGAGGGTCGCGAGATCGAGGGCGCGGGCGAGGAGGACTGCAATATCCGCCAGTGCCGCGCGGGCATGGTCTCCGGCATGATCGCGGCGGCCAAGCTCGACTTCCGCAAACTCCACCTGATCGCCAAGCGTCGTGATTTGGGTGAAGATGCCCTGCACGTTCTGCATCGCTCCGTCCTTGCCGACCAAGATGTCCGCGATGGCGGTCAGGGCGGGTTTGAGCGTGTTTTCGAAGGTGCTGGCGAGCTGTTGGCGTGTCCGCTTGGTCAGGCCAAGCTGGAACAGTCCGGAAATTGAGGCTTCGAGCACGATCCCCAGCAGAATATAGGTGGCGCGCGCCATTGCGATGGAGAAAATATGGTGCGGGTCCGCGATGCCGTCCAGCGAGACGATGGCGTAGGTAAAGCCTGAGGCCCGCATGCCGTGGATGCGGTAGTTCGTCATGGATGCCGGACCGGGCATGAAGGTGCCGATCATGCAGAACGCACCAATCCCGCCCGCCAGCAGGAGAATGAACATCAGCGGCGCCTGCGGAAAGGAGGCGACCAGTACGATCCCGCTGATGACGCCGACCACCATGCCGAAAAGGTGCCACTTGGCCTTCGCGAGGCTGCGTCCGCGCGTGCCCTGCGCGACCATCCAGACGGTCAGGGCGGCCCATTGCGGGCTGCCGAGCTCCATCCACAACGCGATGCCGAGCGCGAGCAGGGAGGTGCAGGTTGTCCGGAGCGCATACCCGGCCATGACCGGATCGGGGGCGTAGAGCCATCGCAGTTTGCGGATGAGTGCGACCGGCCCGGCCTGTATCATGTCTGATGGGTACTTCTGGGTATTTTCGCGGTATGTGCAGGCATCGGACATCCCTTCGGGCAATACGGACCAGTGAGGCCATCTCGCAACGGCAGCAAAGGTCGCCTGAACGGCCTTTAGGGAACGGGAAGGCGTGACACACTAACTTAAAAAGACACATTCCACCATGTCGGCCCTTGCAAAAAGACCCGAGTTGGGCGATTGCGGACTGCACCCGCGCGCCTGTAGCTCAATTGGTTAGAGCCGGCCGCTCATAACGGCTTGGTTGGGGGTTCGAGTCCCTCCGGGCGCACGGTGTGCCAATCTGATTGCTGCGGAACGCCGTTCCGCTTTTTCCCCGCCCACCCACCGATCGAGGAGACCTCCCATGGCCGCCTACCAGTACGTCTATGTCATGAAGGACCTTACCAAATCCTATCCGGGTGGGCGTGAAGTCTTCAAGGGCATTACCCTGTCCTTCCTGCCGGGTGTGAAGATCGGTGTGCTGGGTGTGAACGGCGCGGGTAAGTCCACGCTGCTTAAGATCATGGCCGGCATCGAGAAGGAATACGGTGGTGAAGCCTGGGCCGCCGAAGGCGCGCGCATCGGCTATCTCGAACAGGAACCCAAGCTCGACGAAAACCTGACGGTCGGCGAGAACGTGGCTCTGGGTTTCGGTGAGCTGAAGAAAGCCGTTGACCGCTTCAACGAGATCTCGATGAAGTTCGCCGAGCCGATGTCCGACGACGAAATGACGGCCCTTCTGGCCGAGCAGGCCGATCTTCAGGAGAAGATCGACGCTGGCGACGGCTGGGAGCTGGATCGCAAGCTCGAAATCGCGCTCGACGCCCTGCGCTGCCCGTCCGCTGACAGCCCGGTGACGAACCTCTCGGGTGGTGAAAAGCGCCGTGTGGCGCTGTGCCGCCTGCTGCTTGAAAAGCCTGAAATCCTGCTGCTCGATGAGCCGACCAACCATCTCGACGCCGAGAGTGTGAGCTGGCTCGAAAAGACGCTGCGTGACTACGCCGGGACTGTCATGGTCATCACCCATGACCGTTACTTCCTCGACAACGTCACCAACTGGATCCTCGAAATCGAGCGTGGCCGTGGTTATCCGTTCGAAGGCAATTACTCGTCCTGGCTGACCCAGAAGCGCAAGCGCTTGGCCCAGGAAGAGAAGGAAGAAAGCTCGCGCCAGCGTGCCCTTGCGGCTGAGCAGGAGTGGATCTCCAGCTCGCCCAAGGCGCGTCAGGCCAAGAGCAAGGCCCGTATCACGAAGTATGAGGAAATGCTGGCCGCCAATGCGGAGCGCGCAGGCGGCACGGCGGATATCGTCATTACGCCGGGACCGCGTCTGGGTGGCACGGTTATTGAAGCCGAGAACCTCAGCAAGGGTTATGGCGATCGCCTGCTGATCGACAACCTGAACTTCAAGCTGCCGCCGGGTGGCATCGTGGGCGTCATCGGGCCGAACGGCGCTGGTAAGTCCACACTGTTCAAGATGATCACGGGTGATGACACACCCGATGGCGGCTCGCTCAAGATCGGCGAGACGGTGAAGCTGGGATATGTGGACCAGTCCCGCAACACGCTCGATGACAACAAGACCGTCTGGGAAGAAATTTCCGGCGGGACGGACGTCATCCAGCTTGGCAAGCGCACGGTTCCGTCCCGCGCTTATGTGGGCGCGTTCAACTTCAAGGGTTCCGACCAGCAGAAGCGCGTGGGCATCCTGTCGGGTGGTGAGCGCAACCGCGTCCATCTGGCCAAGATGCTCAAGAAAGACAGCAATGTCATTCTGCTCGATGAGCCGACCAACGATCTTGACGTTGATACGCTGCGTGCTCTCGAAGACGCTCTGGCAGAATTCGCCGGCTGCGCCGTGATCATCACCCATGACCGCTGGTTCCTCGACCGTCTGGCCACGCATATCCTCGCGTTCGAGGGAGACAGCCATGTCGAATGGTTCGAGGGGAACTTCCAGGACTACGAAGCAGACAAGCGTCGTCGTCTGGGGCCGGATGCGACCGAGCCTGGCCGCATCAAGTACCGCCCGCTGGCCCGCTGATCCGGCATTCTGCGTTCGGCGGACGGGACTGTCCTGTCCGCTGAGGGATTCTGCGGTCTGGGGAGAGCTGCGTGCTGGGGCGTGAAATCCGAACCGCCCGGCTTGTCCTGACTCCGGTCAACTGGCCGGACCTTGAAGACATGGTTGCGCTCAAGGGCAATGCCGGGGCGTTTGCCAAAATGCTGGGCGGTGTGCGCAACCGGATCACGACCGAACAGGAAATGGCGGAAGACGTCAGTTTCTGGGCGCGATGCGGTGTGGGGATCTTTGCGATCCGCGAAAATGGCCGTTTTGTCGGCATTACCGGTGTTCACGAGCGCCCTGACGGGCGTGGTCTGGGCCTGAGATTTTCCATTTTTCCATGGGCTGCCGGGCGCGGCATTGCCCGTGAAGCCGCGGCCGCGGCCCTGCGCTATGTGCTGGATACGGGCGAGAAGCGTATCGTGGCCGTGGCTAGGGAAGACAATCTGGCCTCCCGCACGGTTCTGGGTAGTCTGGGACTGCGCCATACGGCGACCTTCGACCGTGATGGCGATACAATGTTTCTCTACGAAATCATGGCGGACTGACAAACCTGCACCGATTTTTCCGAACGGCCAAAGTGGTCGTTGTGTTTTCAGAGGCTCCTGCCTATCCATAACAAATCGAAAAATTTTGTTACAATTGGGGCGGGAGTTTTGTCGTGAGATTTATGAGTGTCTGGACACGAGGTCTGGGACTTGTCGTCCTGACTTTTGCGTCTCAGGCCTTTGCCGAAATCTCAAAGCCTGTCGAAAGCGAGGTCAATGGCGTTCATATCATGGACCGGACCATCACGCTTCAGGCGGGTGCGAGCGAGATCGTGGCTCTGCCTTCAAATGTCCAGTCAGCCTCGGCGCCACTTCCGGATATTCTGAGTATCAACCTCGTTTCCCATCAGGTCGCGGAGATCATGGGGCGACGGGAGGGGCGGACAGACGTCCTGTTTACAGGTCGGGATACGATCTATCGTTATCATGTCACGGTGCAGCGCCCCGTACGCTGAGCCGCATCGGCAGGACCGGCCCGTGTCGGGCACAGTCCTGCCTGATGTCTTATTTGTGGGCTGAGAGCTGCCGTTCGAGGGCGGCGTTCAGGGCGTCGACGTCGCCGTTATGGCGCGCGAGATAGGAGCTGTAATCGCCGCGCTGGTTCATGCGCAGGCTGGCACCTTCGCCATACATGTCCATGACTTTGGGCGGGTTGCCGCCGATGATCAGCTGCATGTTCACTTCCGGCTGGCCCGGACGGTCGATCAGCGCATTGACGCGTTCGCCTTCGGGCGTGCTTGTCGTGGATGTGACGCGGAAGCTCACGCCCTGATAGCTGCCGATCTGGTCCGTGATGGTGTTGACCAGAACCTGATCGAACAGGGAGAGGTACTTGTCACGCTGGGCCGGGGTCGCGGTGCGCCAGTATTTGCCGAGGCAGTAGCGGCCGATTCCGGCAATGTCGACATTCTCCTTGAGCAGCGGGAGAACTTCTTTCTTCTTCTGCTTAAGCGGTTCGCTGGAGTTGACCACGCCTGCCAGACGGCCCCCGAAAGAGTTGACGAAGTCCGTCGCCGGGTTGGCGTGGGCGGCTCCGGTGGCGACGGCGAGGGAGACAACGGCCCCAAGAACAGTGCGGCGCGAAAATACGTTGAACATGTCGTTGTCCTCAGTTGTACCAGTCGGGGGTAGTTGCGCGGTCGTCGTTCTTGATCGTGTCGATCTGGCTCTGGCGGTTCTGCTGCCATGCACTCCGGATATAGGAGTACGGGTCCAGACTGTCCTGTTCGACATGGTCGATCTGGTCGATGGAGCTGGCATAGCCCTCCATGGTCCCGGCCACGTTGTAAGCCCAGTTGAAGGTTAGCAGATCATAGCCGCGGGGCACATAGTTGATCGGCGTCAGGCCCTGGCCGATGCCGTAACCTGCGCCATCGCGGAAATTGGACGGGCCGACGAACGGGATGAACAGGTAGGGCCCGCTCGCCACGCCCCAGGTGCCCATCGTCAGGCCCGGATCGGTTTCATGCTGGTTGTAGCCGACCAGTCCTGCGACGTCGAAGAAACCGCCAACGCCTGCGCTCATGTTGATCGCAAAGCGCATGAAGGCGTCGCCCGCGCGGCGCGGCTTGCCTGCACCAACGTCGGAAAAGAAGACCGCGGGCTCGCGCCATGTCTCGTTGATGTTCGCGATGGAGTGACGCACGGGCCTGGGAATGGCCCAGATCCACGCCTTGCCGACCGGACGCAGGACCTTGTGATAGGCCCACATCTGGACGTTGTACATCTTGCGGTTCAGGGGCTCGTAGGGGTCGTTTGCGGCCTTGTAATCCGCAAGATCGTCCGGATCCGTCGGGGGCGGGTTGCGCAGTGAGCCACAGGCGCCCAGTGCCAGCAGGGCGAGCGTACCTGCGAGAGCCCTGCTGCGACGTGACACACGACGTGAGCGCGTCTCCCGGATTGCGTTGTCGTCCTGCCGAAAGTCCATAACCATCCCCAAAATACCCTTCCCGGCCCAGTGCTCACGAAGAAGTCACCGGAAAACGGAAATTTTCGTAATCCGTTCCCTGAAGGACTCCATGAACCCCGATCGGCCACGCGCCATCCGTCGCGGAAAACTGCGGAGGGGCGTAGTCATAACGTATCCTCCGATAGCGTGCATCCCTGTATGTCTGCAAATGCTGCTCGTTTGAAGAGGCCAGATGCTTTAACGATCCAGATGCTTCGTGGCTGCTTTCAGGGCTTTGACCCTTCGGGATTTTTGGGATCAGTGTGGCCTCAACTCAACACCCGGGAGGTTTTCAATGTCCAGATTCTTCGGTTCGAAGGGTGCGTTTCTCGCGACTGTCGGGGCTCTGGCCCTGAGTGCCGGTGTGGCGCAGGCGCACCCCACCGTGGCCAATCAGCCCTGGGGCAGCACGCCGGATGGCAAGCCCGTGCGGATCGTGACCCTCAAGAACGGTCTCGGCACGACGGCCCGCATCATCACCTACGGCGGCATCATTCAGTCCGTCGAGACGCCGGATCGCGAAGGGCATGTTCAGGACGTGGTTCTCGGGTTCGACAATCTGAAGGGCTATACGGTCGATAGCGCGAAGGGTGGTCTGTTCTTCGGCGCCATCATCGGTCGTTACGCCAACCGTCTCGCTGGCGGCAGCTTTCCCGTGGACGGCAAGATCTATCATACGGATGTGACGGCGCCTCCGAATGCCCTGCACGGTGGCAAGAAGGGCTTCGACAAGAACGTCTGGACGATCGAGAAGACCGGCACCAACTCCAGTGGCGCGTATGTGACGCTCAAGCTCGTCAGCCCCGATGGCGATCAGGGCTTCCCCGGTACGCTGACGACGCATGTGACCTACACGCTGGGCATCGACAACGCCCTGTCGCTGCATTATGTCGCCACGACCGATGCACCGACGGTTCTGAACCTGACGAACCACAGCTACTGGAATCTGAACGGTGAGGGCTCGGGCTCCATCGAGCCGGAAATCCTTCAGATCAACGCTGATGGCTTCACGCCGACCGACGCGACATCCATCCCGACCGGCCAGATCGCGCCTGTTGCCGGGACGCCGCTGGATTTCAGCAAGCCGACCGTCATTGGCGACCGTCTGCGCAGCAACGACCAGCAGATGATGTATGCGCGTGGTTACGACATGAACTGGGTTGTCAACGGGCCATCTGGCCAGGCGCCGCGTCTGGCAGGCAAGGTTTATGATCCGCGTTCGGGCCGCAGCATGGAAATCCTGACGAACCAGCCGGGGCTGCAGGTCTATACGTCCAACTCGCTGGATGGCGGTTATGCCGGGGTGTCCGGTCATGCCTATCGTCAGGGCGACGCGATTGCGTTCGAGGCCGAGCATTATCCCGACAGCCCGAACCACCCGTCTTTCCCGACGACTGAACTCAAGCCGGGCCAGACGTTCGATTACACGACGACGTTCAAGTTCTCGAACAAGTAAAAAACATCAGGGTCCGGGACGCAGGCTCCGGACCCTGATTTTTCTTTAAGCCCGGCTTTCAGGCGGGCCGCGGGGTGGTACCCACGATCCGCGCCGGGTTGCCGACTGCCGTGGAATAGGCCGGGATGTCTTCCAGCACGACCGAGGCTGCGCCGATCCGGGCATATTCCCCGATGACGAGGCGTCCGAGGATTCTGGCGCCCGCGCCGATCATGGCGCCGCGACGCACGATGGGGTGACGGTTGCCGCTCAGCTTGCCCGTGCCGCCCAGCGTGACATCCTGAAACAGCGACACATCGTCTTCGACGATGCAGGTCTCGCCGATGACGATCCCCGTTCCGTGGTCGATGCTCAGCCGGCGCCCGAGACGGGCCGCGGGGTGAATGTCGATGGCGAAAAGTTCGTTGATCCGGCTCTGGAAATGATGGGCCAGATGCTGACGGCCCTTCGTCCAGAGATGATGCGAGATCCGGTAGGCCTGAAGCGCCTGCCATCCCTTGAAGAACAGGAAGGGCGTGACGAGGTCCGGGCAGGCCGGATCGCGGTCATAGGTCGCGAGAATATCGGCGGCTGCCGCTTCGGCAATGTCGGGGTCGGCGCTCAGGATCGAGGCGACGAGACGGGTGATCGTCGTGGCCGGGATGGAGCGGTCCGCAAGTTTCGTGCCCAGCAGGGAGGCCAGGGCGGACGCAAAATCCGGATGGTCTCCGATATTGGTGGAAAACACATCCTGGATCAGCGGATCGTGGCAACTGCACGCCTGGGACTGCATATCCTGCCAGAAGGCCGTGAGGTCCGATGTTCTCTCGGGTGGGGTTTCTGTAGCGGCCTGCGTCATACGCCCATGGCCTTTCTGACGAAGGCCCGGCGCAGGGCGGGGAAGCGCTGGACGCCCGCGATGCCCATATCGCGCAGACGGCGCAGGACGGGGTTGTCGTTGCCGAACAGGCGTTCGAGTGCGTCCGTGGCGGCCAGCATTGCCATGTTGCCGGGGCGGGTGTTGCGCTGATAGCGGACGAGAAGGTCGCGGCTTCCCATGTCCTTGCGATTGCGATGCGCCTCGATCAGCAGCTCCGCGAGCGAGATCACGTCCCGGAAGCCGATGTTCAGGCCTTGCCCTGCGATCGGATGGATGCCGTGTGCGGCGTCACCGGCCAGAGCAAGGCGGGGGCCGATATAGCTGTGGGCGTACTGTGCCGAGAGCGGATAGATCCAGCGACGACCGGTCGGGGTAATCTCCCCCAGATCTTCGTCCGCCATACGGGCCTTGATTTCACGGGCGAAAATCTCGTCCGGCAGGTCATGGAAGCGCTGGGCGCGGCCTTCGCCTTCGGCCCAGACGATGGCGGAGCGGTGCGGGTGTTCAGCGGTGCCGGGCATCGGCAGGCGTGCGAACGGACCTTCCGGCAGGAAATGTTCGAGCGCCACGCCATGATGCGGCTTTTCATGCGCGATCGTCGCCACGATGCCGTATTCATTATAAGGGATTTTCGTCAGGCCGATCCGCGCCTGACGGCGAAGCGGGGAACGACGTCCTTCCGCTGCTACGGCCAGTTTCGCCGTTACGGTTCTGCCTGAGGCCAGACGGATGGAGACATGATCGAGGTGGAACGTGAAGGTTCCCAGATCCGGCGCATGCACATCAAGGCTGTCATACTGCTTCAGCGTCTGGTTGATCGCCAGACGGAGGTCCCGTGCCTCGACCATCCAGCCGAAGCTCTGGCCTTCGGGGGCGTCTTCCGGGCCGAAATGCAGCGTCAGCGGGGAGGGGGCCTCATGCGGGCGTCCGTCCGCCACACGGATTTCGTGGATCGGCTGCGCTACGTTGGGCAGATTGTCCCAGATGCCTGCGTCTGCGAGCATCCTGCGGGAGCCTTCCGCGATGGCATAGGCCCGCCCGTCCAGGGCGGGATCTTCCATGCCGGGCAGGGCGTTGCGGTCGATGAGCAGGACGCGCACGCCCTCTGCCGCCAGACGACACGCCAGCGTAGCGCCCACAGGGCCGGCGCCGTTGATGCAGAGGTCGTAATGGGTTTTTTTCATCGTACTCATCTCCCTGCCCCTGTCCTACTCCTGCGATGGATCGAGCGGAAGGGGGCGCTTTTCTTATGGAGGGCAGCGGGCGAGACGCATCTGAAGCAGCGTGAGGGCAGCCTGATGGAAGCTGCACTCGGGGTGTTCCCGGCAGTACTGGATGAGAAAGGCCTGATCTTCGCGCACCACTTCGGGCGTCAGATTAAGCGTCATCACGCTTTTTCCGTCCTGGTGGCGGGCGGCGTTGATGGCCGTTACAAACCCGAGATACCAGTTGTAGAAAATCACGCTGACGGGAGACGCCGTGTCGGTGGCGGTCTGAGTGAAATCCGCGCAGGACCGCGCACCCGCACCGTAAATCAGGGGCAGAGGCAGTTCCGGGGCAGCCTCATCATTGACCACGACCTTCCCGTTCGGGTCCAGATCGTAGCGCTCACCACTGTCGCCAACGACAACGGCTTTGAGGCGACGGCTGATCCGGACCATTTTGGCTATCTGCTGTTCATCCGGATATTTGCAGCTGATGGCGTCTCCGGTCCAGCAGAAGAGCGTGTCTTCCGGCTTTTTGGAAAGATCGGGATGGTTCAGCCATTCTGCATCGCAGGTTGGATATTTCTCGGGTTGGCTCGATACGGCGAACTGGAGTTCGTCATCTTTCTGGATGACGTCGAACCACTCTTCCAGCGACAGGGGTTTGCCGGGCCGGCCGGACCAGAGGGGGTTTCGCGTAATCTCGAGATCGTACCCCATGGAGGCATCCTTGAATTGCTAAACTATAACGTTCAAGACAGACTGAAAATGGATCTGCGGTCCATAGTCAAACTGTCTTCTTCATGTGAAAAATGGGTGTTGTGGTCCTCCGTGTGAGGCTTCTGTGCTTTCATGGAAGGGGATTCGACCAGCACGCTCCTGGATGATTTCAATCCGCGTACGCGATTCGGGAACGATCTGCAGCGGGTGATGTTGTCTTGCGGAGACCCGCGCCAGACAGCAAGAAGATAAGGAACCGCAGAACGCATGATTGAAAACTCTTACGTCAGGTCCATCAGAAGGATCGGGCATCTGCTGGACTGGCTTCCGGCTCCGCTGGGCTCGATTCTGATTCTGGTGTTCGCGGCGGGTATCGCGCTGCTGTCCAGCCGCATCATTACGGATGCCCTCCCGCGGCTGCCAGGCCTGCGGCGTGTCCAGTTCATTCATGCAATTATTGCACGGCTGCGGGCGCCTATCCGCAATGGCTTGATGATCATTGCCGCCAGTGCCGCCCTTCAGGCCACGGTCGGCTTTACGGATGCGACGACGTCGTTTCTGGAACAGGTCTTCATTTGCCTTTTCATTCTCAATCTTGGCTTTGGCATCATCCGGACGTTCCGCCTGCTGACGGATCAGTACCTGACGCGGATCAGTGCGAGGGACCATGCGGATGACATTACCGTTCGGTCCCATCAGACGCAGATCCGCGTCCTGCGCCGTCTGATCGAGATCTCGTTCGGTGTGCTGACGGTTGCGTCCTCGCTGATGGTGTTTCACTCGGTCCAGAAATTCGGTGTGTCGCTGTTTGCGTCTGCTGGTGCGGCATCGCTGATCGTCGGTCTGTCGGCCCGTCCGGCGCTGACGAACCTGATCGCGGGCATCCAGATTGCCGTCACGCAGCCTATTCGGATGGAGGACATGCTGATCCTGAACGGGGACTGGGCGTGGGTTGAGGAAATCAATGCGACCTATGTTGTTCTGCGCACCTGGGACCGTCGTCGGTATATCGTGCCGATCTCGTACTTCCTGGAGAATCCGTTCCAGAACTGGACGCATAGCTCACCGTCCCTGATTGCCTCGCTGTTCCTGTGGCTGGATTATCAGACGCCGGTGGACCGCCTGCGGGAGATGTATTTCGAGGAACTGGCGAAGTGCCCGGACTGGGATCAGGACAAGACCTCCATCGGCTGTCAGATCGCGGACAGCAACGCGCAGGTCATGTCCATCCGTCTGATTGCCGGTGCGCCTGATGCGAATTCCATGTGGGATCTGGCCTGCGACATCCGCGAGCGCATGCTGCGCCGGCTGCGTCTTGAAATGCCGGAATGTCTGCCGCGTGGCCGCACGGCCATCGTCCCCGGCGCGCCCGAGCAGAACGCCTGGCCGGATGCTCTGGTCGCCCCGCCCGTTAACCGGCCGCAGGATGGCCCCTATCGCGGCCCGGATATGCCGGCATCCCCTCCTGCTGCTGCAACGCCCGGACGCCCCTGAGGCGGAGTATTTGGGCAACAGCGCCTCTTATTCATGGGAGTTTCACCGGAAACGGCATGATCGGGCTGCCAATATCATTATGAGACTGGCATGATCTGGGGCATACTCTGACAAAGATTACCCGATCGCAACGAGGATATGCCGTTCGTGAAGCTCGTTACTGCCATCATCAAACCCTTCAAGCTTGATGACGTCCGCGAAGCCCTGACCCCGCTGGGGGTTCAGGGTCTGACAGTTACCGAAGTCAAGGGTTTCGGTCGCCAGAAAGGCCAGACCGAAATCTATCGTGGCGCCGAGTATCACGTCAGCTTCCTGCCCAAGCTCAAGATCGAGGTCGCCGTTTCCAACGCGATCGTCGAGGACGTGATCGAGGCCATCATGACCGCAGCCCGCACCGGCAAGATCGGTGACGGCAAGATCATGGTCTCCAGCCTCGACCAGCTCATCCGTATCCGCACGGGAGAAACCGGCGAGGGCGCGCTCTGATGCGCGCGCCTATTGATACGGGCGATACGGCCTGGATGCTCGTCAGCACGGCTTTCGTGCTGATGATGACCATTCCCGGTCTTGCGCTTTTCTATGGCGGCATGGTCCGCAAGAAGAACGTGCTGGCGACGCTGATCCAGTCCTTCATGATCTGCTGCATTGCCAGCCTCGTCTGGATGGTCGCAGGTTACAGTCTTGCGTTCTCGACCGGCTCGCCGTGGATCGGGGATCTGTCGCGCGTCATGCTGCATGGTGTGGCGGACAATTTCCGTGCTGGCGTCGATTCCGCCTTCACGCTCGGCGCCGGAACCCCTGCCGCCGTGACGATGACGATCCCCGAGAGCGTCTTCATGATGTTCCAGATGACGTTCGCCGTCATCACCCCGGCCCTCATCACAGGCGCCTATGCGGATCGCATGAAGTTCTCCGCGATGTGTCTGTTCAGTATTGCCTGGCTTCTGCTGGTCTATGCCCCGGTCGCGCACTGGGTCTGGAGCCCGACGGGCTGGGTCGCCGGGCTTGGCGCGGTGGATTTTGCGGGCGGGACGGTCGTGCACATCAATTCCGGTGTGGCCGGTCTGGTCTGTGCCATCATTCTCGGCCGTCGCAAGGGGCTGGGCCATGAAGACTTTTCTCCCTTTAACCTGACCTACGCCATTATCGGCGCGTCCCTGCTCTGGGTGGGCTGGTTCGGCTTCAATGCCGGGTCTGCTCTGGGCGCCAATGGTCGCGCGGGCATGGCGATGCTGACGACGCAGGTCGCCGCCGCTGCGGGCGGTGTGGCCTGGATGGTCGTGGAATGGGCCCGCACCGGCAAGCCGACGGCTCTGGGCATCATTTCGGGCGCGGTGGCCGGTCTGGTCGCCATCACCCCTGCGGCGGGGTTCGTGCTGCCGGGAAGCGCGGTTGTCATCGGCCTGATCGCCGGGGCGGGATGCTTCTGGAGCGCCACATGGCTCAAGCATCGTTTCGGCTACGATGACAGCCTCGATGCGTTCGGCGTTCATGGAACGGGCGGCATCATCGGCGCCATTCTGACCGGCGCGTTCGCCTATGGTCCGCTCTCGGCCACGGCCTCCAATCCGGAAGGAACGGTTGCCAGTGTTCATCAGGTCATCGCGCAGGTCGAGGCTGTCGGTGTGACGGTTGTCTGGTGTGTTATCATGACGACCGTGATCCTGAAGGTTCTGGATCTGGCGATGGGCCTGCGGGTGTCGCCGGACGAGGAACGTGAAGGTCTCGACATGGTTCTGCACGGTGAGCGCATCAACTGATCGCGCTTGTCGGGCGTTCAAGCTGCGGGGGGCTGTCATCTCCCGCCGATTTCAGAATGAAGGTTCTTTCTGCATGACGTTTACAAAAGCCTTTTCCGGCCTCTCCCTCGCAGCCCTGCTGGCCGCTGGTCTGAGCGTTGCGCCTGCCCATGCCCTGACTGCCAAGGAATGCCACGCCGCGTTCAAGACGGCCAAGCAGAATGGCTCCCTGAACGGGCAGTCCTACAAGGCGTTCAAGGCCGCTTCCTGTGGCGATACGGCCAAGGCCGCCGCCCCGGCTGCTTCATCGGCCACCACGCCTACGGCTGCTGCCCCCACAACGACGGCTCCGGCTGCGCCGGCAAGCGCTGCGCCTGCAGACTCGTCTCCGGCCGGTACGAAAGCCCCGATCGCCCCCAAGACGTCTACGGCGTCATCGGGCAATGTCGTGTTCCCCACCGCTATTTCCCCGGAATTCAGCAAGCTCTCCGCCGGCCGCGCCCGCCAGAAGACCTGCGTTGCCCAGTACAACGCCAACAAGGCAAATGGCGGCAACGGTTCCCTGAAGTGGATCCAGAAGGGCGGCGGCTACTGGTCGCAGTGCAATTCCCGCCTCAAGGGTGAATAAATCCCGTTTTTTCGAAAAGGCTCCTTCCTTCGGGAAGGGGCTTTTTTCTGAGCCAGTTTTCACAATATTCAAATTTATTGGTCTGTTTTGCTCTGCCCTTACTTTGAAAAGCAGCATGACAACGGCTGGATCAGGCGCCTTCCTCGCACAGGAAGACATCAAAGATAAAGCGTACGATATTTATCGGGGTATATGGGCTCTTGGAGTTGGTATATTAGGTCAGGACTGGGATATCGAAGGCGATAATCTTGTCGAATGCCTCGCCTCATTTTGCAGACATTACCGACCCGACAGAAAAACCCTTGTTGATAATGCCCGGATCTGGCTGACATGGGATGATGTCACGCTGGAGCGCTGGACCGAGGCCGCGATTTTATATGATTTCCGGCGTGAGGAAGAACCGGGGGATTATCCGACGGCCCGCGCTTTCTGGCTCGCTGTTGTGAAGTATGTTGAGCACAGCATTCGCGAATATCCGGACAAAATCGCCTAGTCCCCTGTGTCTTATCGAAAGAAAAGCTGCCCGCTGGCGTAGGACAGCCAGATTTCGTGGTGGGCGAACCAGTCCGAGCCCAGCAGTATGTCGGCCTGATCGTGGACCGGCGCGACGGTCAGGACGGGGTGGTTCCAGAGGGTGTTTCCGAGTTCAAAGCGTTTGAAATGGTGCCAGTGATACGGGCGCTCGCGCAGATCCACGCCTGAGGTCATGCCGCCCGGATCAAGGGCAAGCTGGTCGTCTGTCAGGCCGAGGCGGTGGGCGAAATCCGTGCTGACGATATGCGAGCGCGCGCCGCTGTCCAGAAGGGCCGTGCCGCTCAGCCCGTCCAGCGTGAAGGGTACCGTCAGGCGGCCTGAGATCCGGTGCATGGGCATCGTCGTCCAGTGGCCGGTCCATGCGGGCGGAGGCTGGCATGCGTGGGAGGCCAGGCGGACGCGCCATAATGTCAGACGCTGGTGGGGGACGTCGAATTCCAGATCGTAATCCGCCAGCACATCCGCACCGAGCAGCCCGAAAACGGGCGGCGTGATCATGGGAGAACCTGGCAGAACGCCGACGGCCATCGTTCCGGCCCCAAGCGCGAGTTCTCCCGAATGAGGCGTGCCGAGCCGGAGGTCCTGTATCCGAATGTTCGGCACGACGCGCGGGGCGCCGTTAGGGCCCTGCATCATGGTGCGGTGTTCGGGGTCGGGCGGCAGGTGAAATGCCGCGCCGCCGCCCGGCGTCATGAGGCTGCCTTCGGATCCCGTATCGACGATCATCGAGGCATTGTGGCCGTTCACCGTCACCGGAACGCTCAGATAGCCGCCATCGTCACGCAGTGGCAGCACGACGGCACGGCTCATCTCGCAGACCGGGGCCGCAGGGGAACTCGCCGTGCAAAGGCCCAGAATCAGGATGGCGGACAGGAGGCGTTTCATCAGCCCTGATCCGCGCGGGGATGGGCCTTGCGCCAGACATCCAGCAGGTGTTTTTCGTCCGCCAGCGTATAGGCCTGCGTGGTTGAGAGGCTGGCGTGGCCCATGAGTTCCTGAATGGTGCGCAGGTCTGCCCCGCCTTCCATCAGATGCGTTGCGAAGGAATGGCGCAGCGCATGGGGCGTTGCGGAATCGGGCAGGCCTTCGCCTTTGCGCCAGTTTCGCATGGCGCGCTGGGCGACGCCGGGATTGAGGCGGCCACCTCGCACGCCGCAGAACAGGGGCGCATCGGGCGCGGGGGAAGGATGGGCCGCTTTCCAGCTTTCCAGCGCCTCGATAACCGCCGGAAGCAGGGGTACGAGCCGTTCCTTGCCACCTTTGCCAACCACGCGAAGCATGTTCTGCCCTGCATTCGTCAGGTCCCGGATGTCGAGCGAGAGCGCCTCGCCAATCCGCAGTCCTGTGCCGTAAAGCAGGGTGAACAGTGCCCGGTCCCGCAGGGCGGCCTGACTGGTTTCGGCGTCATCGGAAATGCCATCGGCCGCGGCAAGGGCCGCTTCCTGCCCCAGAGGGCGGGGCAGGCGCTTTTTCATGCGCGGCGTGGCGAGCAATGACGGTGCGGGATTGGACAGATCATGCCGCAGGGCCAGATAGCGGAAGAACGAGCGCAGGGCCGAGACATGCCGTGCCCGGGAGCGTGCGCGCGAGTCGGCACTGGTGGCGCGACGGGTTGGCTTTTCGCTGCGGGCTGTTTCATGGGCGAGCCAGGCGCGCAGGTCGGCAAGGGACAGCTTTCCCAGATCGGCCAGCGTGACTTCCCCGCCCAGATGCTGCTGGAAAAACGTCAGCGCCAGCAGGATGTCGTGGCGATACGCCTCGACCGTGCGCGGGCTGGAGCGCTTTTCATGCGTCAGCCATTCGGTCCAGTCGCGCAGGGCATCGAGCGCCATCAGGGATGCGGTCATGGCATTTCGCAGCAGGGGAGGTTAGACACGGTCATGGCATCCAGCAGCCTATCCAAGCCTGATCCCCGGCGAAAGCCACCTTCCACCGGAACGCGCGTTTCGGTGCTCGTGCCGCTGCCGTTTCCGGGGCCGCTCGACTATCTCGCACCCATGCCGCTTGAGCCGGGAGACCTCGTGACGGTCCCGCTGGGGCGTCGTGAAACCGTGGGTTGCGTGTGGGAAACCGATCGCACGCTGCCTGCCGATTTCGCGTTGCCGGTGGGGCGTGAACTTCCACTCGAACGGCTCCGCCCCGTCGTCGGGAAGCTTGATGTCCGGCCTCTCCCGCAGAGCCTGCGCCGTTTTGTCGACTGGGTGGCAGCCTATACGCTCACGCCGCCGGGGCTGGTTCTGGCGATGGCGACGCGCATTCATCTGAAAGATGCACCCAAACCCACTCTGGGCTGGGTGCGGACGGAAGCGCCGGAAGGCGATCTGCGCATTACGCCCGCGCGCCGGTCCGTGCTGAATTTTGCGTCTTCCACACCCCTGAGCACTGCCGAACTGGGGGATCGCAGCGGGGCGAGTGCGGCCGTCATTCGCGGTCTCGCTACGGCCGGCCTGCTGCGGGAGGCCGTCATTGCTCCGGCTGCTCCGTTCGGTCTGCCGGACCCATCGCATGGGGCGCCGAAACTCTCCGAAGAGCAGGCTGAGGTCGCGCAGGAATTGTGCGGCCCCGTCGAGGCCGGGCGGTTTCAGGTTACGCTGCTGGAGGGGGTGACCGGATCGGGCAAGACGGAGGTTTATTTCGAGGCCGTGGCCGCCTGTCTGGCCAAGGGAAAGCAGGTGCTGGTCCTCCTTCCGGAAATCGCGCTTTCTGCCCAGTGGACGGACCGCTTCATCCGGCGCTTCGGGGCTGAACCTGCTGTCTGGCATTCCGATCTCGGAGCCAAGCGGCGGCGCGAGACCTGGCGCGCCGTGGCGGAAGGCAGTGCCCGTGTTGTGGTGGGGGCCCGCTCGGCGCTGTTCCTGCCATTTGCCGATCTGGGCCTCGTCGTGGTGGACGAGGAGCATGAAAGCGCTTTCAAACAGGAAGAGGGCGTCATGTATCATGGGCGGGACATGGCGGTTGTTCGCGCCCGTCTGGCGGATGCACCGGCCATTCTCGTCTCCGCCACGCCATCGCTCGAAACACTTGCGAATGTGGAGAGCGGACGCTACCGGCACGAACTTCTGACCGCACGGCATGGTGGGGCGACCCTGCCGGATGTTTCACTGGTGGATATGCGGGCCGACCCGCCGGAACGCGGCCTGTTTCTGTCGCCCAAACTCTGCACCGCCATTGATGAGACGCTGGAGAAAGAGGAGCAGGCCATGCTGTTCCTCAACCGGCGCGGCTATGCGCCGCTGACGCTGTGCCGGGCCTGCGGGCACCGGATGCAGTGTCCGAACTGTTCAGCCTGGCTGGTGGAGCATCGGGCACGGGGTATTCTGACCTGCCATCACTGCGGGCATAACGAGCGGATTCCCAAGGACTGCCCGGAATGTCATGCCGAGAATTCGCTTGTGCCCATCGGGCCGGGAATCGAACGCATTACAGAAGAGGCTAAGCTACGGTTTCCGGAAGCAAAACTGCTGGTGATGTCGTCCGATACGCTTGGTTCTCCGGCAGCCACGGCGGAGGCGGTGCGGAAGATTTCGGACGGTGAGGTCAATCTCATCATCGGCACGCAGATCGTGGCCAAGGGCTGGCATTTCCCGAAACTGACACTCGTGGGCGTCGTGGATGCGGATCTGGGGCTTGGAGGCGGGGATCTGCGGGCAGCCGAGCGGACGGTGCAGCTTCTGCATCAGGTTGCGGGCCGTGCGGGCCGTGCGGAGCATCGCGGGCGCGTGCTGCTTCAGAGTTATGTGGGCGAACATCCGGTCATGACGGCGCTGGTCTCCAACGATTTCCAGACCTTCATGGAGCAGGAAGCCGAGCAGAGACGGCCCTCGTTCTGGCCGCCCTACGGACGGCTGGCCGCGCTGATCGTGAGCGCGCCGAGTGCGGAGGCGGCGGACGTGTTGGCGCGTGAGATTGCGCTCTCCGCGCCGGAGCGGGAAGGGGTGCAGGTTCTGGGACCAGCGCCGGCCCCACTCGCTGTCCTGCGTGGACGACACCGGCGCAGGCTGTTGTTACGGACGATGCGGGGCATTGCCGTACAGCCGATCCTGCGTCAGTGGCTGGGGGATATCAAACCCACGGGCGGAGCCAGGGTCGATATTGATATCGACCCTATTTCCTTCCTTTAAGGCTGGAAAAATCAGCCCTTGCGCTTGCGGAAGAACTCGACCGAAGCGGTGACGACCGCGATGACGGCCAGGATCTGCTGGAAATACGGGCGGAAACGTTTGGGTCCGAACGTCGCCATGGCGGTCATGCCGGCGAGGCCGATTTCACGGGCGCGCGTGGCCTTCTGACAGCAGGTCTTCATCTTGGAGCAGCAGCCCTTCTTGGAGCTGGTGTCTGCGATGACGGTTTCGGGGGCGGGGGATGACTTGGTCATGGGGGATCTCCTGAAAAATGGAATCAGGGGATCAACACGCGACATTACAAGGGGTTGCCAGAGCAGCACGTGCAAGCCATGGCGCAGAGACGTCAGTCCTGCTGGCCGTCGCGGGCCTTTTCCAGTGTTTTGAGCTGCGTGTCGGAATCGGGGGATTTCGGGTTCAGAAGCAGCATCTGGTGGAACGCCCTCAGGGCGGCTTCGGGCTCGTGCCGGTCATGTTCGGCTTCCGCGAGCATGCCCCATGCGGTGGGGTCGCCGGGGTCGGCCTGAAGAACGACGCCCAGATCGGTGATCGCGCCGTTATTGTCTCCTGCTGCCAGCCGGATGGCCGCACGCTGACGGTAGAGGATGGGCTGGTCGGGCTGGATGGTGATGGCGGCGGTCAGATCGTCCTGTGCCTGCTGGAAATCGTGTTTTTCCAATGCATCATGCGAATCGCTGATGAGCATCTGCACGCTGCCGGTCAGGGCACGGCTGCGGAGGCCTTCCGCACGTTCGGAAATTTCGCCAGCCTGTTTTTCGTTCCCGGCCATGGCGAGCGCTTTTTCCGCATCCATGAGGCGGTCATGGAGCGTCTTGCGTGGCGGGCGGGGAGAGGGGGCGGGTGTTTTGGCAACCGGGGATGCTGCGGGGCCGGGCGCGGCAGGATTTGCGGCGGGTGCGGCGTGAACTGGCAGAAAAGTCAGGGCCGGGCTACAAAGCAGAACGGCGCCAGCCATCAGCCAGCGCCGCCCGTCCGTCATCCGGCAGACCAAGGGGTTCAGCCCTGGCGAGCCTTCATGCGCGGGTTCTTCTTGTTGATGATGTAAACGCGTCCGCGGCGGCGGACAACGCGGCAGTCCTTGTCGCGGACCTTGGCGGACTTCAGGCTGTTGCGGATCTTCATGGTTGCAGGCTCTCGACGGGTAAGGCCCTTGCGGACCGGACAGCGGGCCGGAACGCCCGCGAAAGAATGGCTCCGATTACCCATCCCGCCCTGTAGAGTCAAGCTGACAAGCCATCCGTGTGGCGGAATTCCCTGATGCTGCCGATTTGCAACAACCTGCAACAGCGTCGTTCAGGGTCTTTGTCCGGCCGGGATTTTCTCCTAACGTCAGTTTCATGATCAAGCGCCATTCCCGCCCGGCCCTGCTGCTGGCTCTTCTTCCTCTCGCCGTCGCCCTTGCCGCGCCCGTGGCCGCAAGAGCGGATGACGGAGAGGCCAAGACCAACGACGACGATCCGACGATCAACCAGCAGGGTTTCGCCATCAACAAGATCCTCCGGGTGCTCCAGACCAACCCGGATGCCGCGGGCGACTCCTGCATCAACGCGCTCAAGGAAATGCATCAGGCCCAGACGGCCCTGGGCAAGGAAGAGGGCATTGATCCCGAACACAATCAGGATATCGGCGTTGCGCGCGATGTCCTGTCCTCTGAAATGGAGGATGTCACGAATATGTGTGGTGCCGATGCGCGGACCTACTGCCGCAAGGCCACCACACATCCTGACCCCAAGCTGACAGCGGCCTGCAACGCCCTGCCCGCCGAAGAAGACTGAGTGGCGCGCTCTGGCAGAGGGATCGGGACCGTCTGTCAAAACATGTCCAGAAGATTCGAGGACTAACTTTTCCAGTCCGCTGCTCTTAAGGTCGGAAGTCTGATTCTGGTAACGAGGGCCGTGGGACTGTTTCTGATGAAGTCTGTGTCGGGTGGGGAGCATCGCTCTTGACCGCTGCACTACAGTCAGTCTTCCGTCCCGGATGGGTCCAGTTCAGTCTCAGAACATGGTCTGCACTTGTGCTGGCGCTGGGAACGGCCTTCTGGTCCCAGCTTGATTCGCCCGCCAGTGCGGGTGTGACGGTCATGATCCTCGCGCAGCCTCTGCGGGGACAGGCGCTGTCCAAGGCGTTTTACCGTCTGGCCGGGACCGTGCTTGGTGTCGGTGTTTCCATCATTCTCGTTGCGATGTTCAATCAGGAGCGCGCCCTGTTTCTCGGCGGCGCGGCCCTGTGGATTGCGGCCTGTGCGTTTGTGGGATCGCTTGAACGCGATTTCCGCTCCTACGGCGCGCTGCTGGCGGGATATACCGTCGCACTGGTGGCGCTCCCGACCATGGATGATCCGCAGAACATCTATCCTGTCAGCATCGCGCGCGCCTCTGACATCGCCATCGGCGTTGCGTCCATTGCGGTTGTGAACATTCTCTCCGGGTCCCCCGAAGCCTGGCGCAGGCTTTCGAAGGCCATGGAGACGCTGTCGCATCGCGTGCGGCAGACCGGCAAATCCGCCATCATGGGCGATCCGATCGCGACGCCTGAGCAGATGATCGGGCTGAGCGGCGAAATTCTCGCGCTCATGACCCAGATTTCCTATGCCAGAACGGAAGTCGAGCGCGGGCGTCTGCGGATGGCGGGCGCACGGCTGGGCATTATCGGCATGCTCACGGTTTTGACCACCAGCCGTGCGATTGCATGGCTGCTGGAGACCGGCGGCATTTCCGATCTCCTGATCCGTCATGTCCGGGCCTGGCACGAGCGCTCCGAGGACGGCACGACCCGTCTTGAGACGATGGACACGATTCTGGATAAAATCCGGGCGGAAGACCCGGATTTTGTTCCCTCTGCCCGCGAGGCGTGGTTTCTGGAGCGGTGTTCGACGCTTCTCAGCAACCGGCTGCATATCCGTACCGGCATGAACACGCTCCTGCGCGCCACCCCGCCGGGCGATGCGCTCAAACTGGCGCAGCTTGCGAGCAATCCGGATTACGTGACGGCCTTCATCAACGCCATGCGCGTGCTGCTGGGCTTCAGCGTTGCGGCGGCTTTGTGTCTGGCCTCCAGCATTCCGGCCTCCGTGACATCCCTGTCCCAGACGGCGCTGGTTCTGACGCTGGCCTCCACCGCGATCGACACCGCGGAGTTCGGCAAGGGCGCCATCATCGGGATGCCCGCCGGTATTCTCGTGGCGGCGTGGCTGGATTTCATAATCCTGCCGCATGTGGGCAGCATGCTGAGCCTTGCGCTGGTGTTGCTGCCGCAGACCGTGATTTCCTGCCTGCTGCTGATGAACCCGAAGACCAATGCCATCGGCTTTAACTATGGCGTGTTCTTTCTGGTGTTCATCGCGCTCGGTAACCATCACAACTACGATCCGCTGGCCTTCATCACGCGCAATACATTCTATGCGATGGCGGCCGTGCTTTCTTTCGTATTGCTGGTGCTGCTCTGGCCACCGACCGCGCGGCGGCACCGGTTCCGGCTGGCGGTCTCCATTGCCCATGATCTGGAACTGCAGCTTGCCGGGCATGGCGAGCGGATGGGGCCGCCGCTTCTGAGCCGGAAATACGAACGCCTGAGCCAGTTCCTGATGTGGACGGACCGGTTGAAGGATCCGGGGCTGCGCTCCCGGCGGGTTTTCAACCGTTTCGTCGCGCTGGAGGATTTTTCCAGCACCATTGCCCGCGTCCGGCATTATCTGGATGACGCCGCGCATCTTCCCGGCCTCAAGCCCATGGTCCGCCATGTGCGGCGTCTGCTGGCGCATGACAGGCTTGGTCTGCTGGAAGCTGAAATTCCCGAGCTTCAGGCCATGTTTTACGAGCGGCTTTCAGACGGCATCCGCGAGGAGCAGTCCATGATCATCAACTGTATCGGCGGTCTGGAATCGGTGCGGACCATGGTGCGTCTGAACCGCTCGGCCGTGCATCACTATGGAATAGGACGCAAGCGATGGTGACGACACAGGTCGTTGACCTTGATGGCGTGCTGGTGTCGGCCTTCGTCATCAATCTGGCGCTGGCTCTGCTGACACTGGCTGTTCTGCGCTGGATTCTGGCCTGGTTCGATCTGTGGCGTTTCGTCTGGGACCCGCCTCTGGCCCAGTTCGGCATCCTGATCTGCCTGATCGGCCTTTACACCCTGATCCTCTGACCTTTTCCTGTCTCGAACCGAACCCAAGGTGACCGTCCCGTGCTTTCCAGTGCCCATCGCCTGATCCGCCTGACCATCACGCTCTGCATCCTTGCAGTGGCGGCGCTCGTGGTCGTCATTCTGTGGGATTACTACACCGCCTCGCCCTGGACGCGGAACGGACAGGTGCGCGCGCAGGTCGCCAATATCGCGCCGCGCGTTTCGGGACAGATCATCGAGGTTCTGGTGAAGGACAACCAGTTTGTCCACAAGGGGGAGGTGCTCTACGTCATCGACCCGTTTGATTTCAAGGTAGCGCTGGAGACGGCCAAGGCCCATGTGGCCGAGCGCAAGGCCGATCTGGAATTCCGCCTCGTGCAGTCCCAGTGGCGCAAGGCCATCCCCGGCACTGCCGTTTCAGTCGAGGAAAAACGGCAGTACGAAGCGCTTTCGCAGCAGATGCAGGCTCAGTACGCCGCAGCCGAAGCCGCGGAGCATCAGGCCGAAATCAACCTTGAGCGAACGCAGGTCCGCAGTTCCATCGACGGCATCGTGACCAATCTCATCATGCGGCCCGGCGATTTCGCTACCGCCGGTGTGGTCAACATCCACATCATCGACACCAGCTCCTACTGGGTGGACGGTTATTTCGAGGAAACCAAGGTCCATGATCTTGATGAGGGCGATCTCGTCCGCATGGATCTGATGGGGTATCACGATCCGCTGTTCGGGCATGTCGAAAGCATCACGCGCGGTATCGCCAGCAATAACGCGCAGGTGAACAAGCAGGGCCTGCCGGAAGTGGATCCGGTCTATACCTGGGTGCGGCTGGCGCAGCGTATTCCGGTGCGTGTGAAGATCGACAAGATCCCCGATGACCTGACGCTGGCCGCCGGCATGACGGCGACCGTGACCGTCGTGTCGGAAGAGGGCAACCGCCGTCACCGCTCCACCCACGCCGCCTTCCAGCATTTCGGTGACGACATCCGGCATCTGTTTGGCCACAGATAAGGATTTTGGAATAAAAGTTTTTGGTAAAGCTTTTTTCAAAAAGCTTCGGCGTTCTCCGCCTTTTTGTAAAAAGGCGGAGCCCAAAAACTTTTATTCGTCTGGTCTTTTCAGGGCCGGTCGATGGCCCAGATGGCGAAGGCCTGAACGAGGGCGACTTCTTCCAGACGTTTGAAACGGCCGGATGAGCCGCCGTGGCCGGCTTCCATGTTGATGCGGCACAGGAACGGGCCGCCGGACGTGACTTCGCGCAGTTTGGCGATCCATTTCGCGGGTTCCCAGTACGTCACGCGCGGATCGGACAGACCACCCATTGCCAGAACCGGCGGGTAGGTTTTGGCGGCGATGTTGTCATAGGGCGAATAGCTGGCGATCAGGTCATACGCGTCCGGGTCTTCCAGCGGGTTGCCCCATTCCGGCCATTCCGGCGGCGTGAGCGGCAGGGAGACGTCGGACATGGTGTTGAGCATGTCGACGAACGGCACCTGCGCGGCAATGCCTGCGAAAAGCTCGGGCGCCATGTTCGTGATCGCTCCCATCAGCAGACCACCGGCCGAGCCGCCCTGCGCGACGATGCGTCCGGCTGAGCCGTAGCCTTCCGAGACGAGATGTCGGGCGCAGGCAATGAAGTCGATGAAGGTGTTGGGCTTCTTCGTCCCGCGGCCATCCAGAAACCAGTTCCAGCCCTTTTCGGAGCCGCCGCGCACATGGGCGATGGCGTGAATCCAGCCCCTGTCCACCAGACTGAACACGGTTGTGGAAAAATCCGCGTCCATGGCAATGCCGTAGGAGCCGTATCCATACAGAAGCAGGGGTGCTGAGCCGTCCAGAACCTGACCTTTGCGCATCAGCACCGTGACGGGAACCTGCGCGCCGTCTGGCGATGTTGCGAACAGGCGGCGCGTTTCGTAGCGGCTTGCATCATGGCCGGACGGAACCTCGCGGATTTTGCGCAGAACGCGCTCGCCGCTTGCCATGTCGTAATCGTACCAGTGCGCCGGATTGGTGGGGGACTGGTAGATGTAGCGCAGGACCGGGGCGTCATATTCCAGCGTGCCCAGCATCGTCAGGTCATAAGCCGCTTCGTCCATCCCGATGGCTTTTGCCTGCGCCCGGACATCGCCCTGCATGCCTTCGGGTACGACGAGGATATGGATGTTGCCGTCCCGCCGTTCGGCCCAGGCGAGGTGCCCGCGCGAGGCACTGGCGCCCAGCAGGTAGTGGCCCTCACGGTAGGGGACGAAGGGCGTCCAGTTCTCGCGTCCCGTGGCCGTGTCGGGCGTCTGCATGAGCTGGAAGTCCACGGCGCCACCGGCATTGGTCAGGATAATGAAGCGGTCGTTCCAGTGCGTCAGGGAATAGCGCTCGCCCCGCACCAGCGGCGCTGCCACGACGGGCAGGGCCGTCGGGCTGGAGGCCGGGATGAGCAGCGTTTCGTTCGTATCGTGATCGCCGCGTTCGATGACGATCCATTTGCGGGAGGCGCTGACGCCGATGCTCAGGAAAAACCCCGGATCGGTTTCGTCGAACACCAGAACATCCTCGCCCCCCGTCAGCGGGCGGCGATAGATTTTTGAAGGGCGGCCATTATCGTCGCGGTAAATCCAGAACAGCCACTGGCTGTCTGGTGAAATGGCGAAGCTGCCCGTGGTGCTGGGGACGGGTTCGGCGCAGAGCGTGTCTGTTTCCAGATCTGCGACCTGAATGCGATAGACTTCGGAGCCCTGAACGTCTTCGGCATAAACGAAATAGCGGTGATCGGAGGAGTGGTCCGTCTGTGAGAGCGCGTAATAGTCATGCTGTTTGGCCAGCGCATCGGCATCGAGCAGAACCTGTTCCGCGCCGCCGCCGCGTGGGCAACGCACCCGCAGCGGATGCTGGGCGCCGTCTTCGAAACGGACCGAATATTCCCACGGCCCATCGGGAACCGGGACCGAGGATTCCGCAGGTGGAATACGGCCGATCATTTCCTGAAGCAGCGTCTCGCGCAGCGGCTCCATCCCGGCCAGAACGGCTTCCGCATAGGCGTTCTCCGCCTTCAGATGCGTGGCGATATCTTCGCGCAGAACGGACGGGTCCCGCAGGACCTGCTGCCAGTTCTCGTCCTTCATCCAGGCATAGGAATCCGTGCGCGTGCGGCCAAGCTGCGTGGTGCTCAGTGGCTCACGACGGGCGACGGGAGGAACGGGTGCGGCGGAAGGGGCATCGGGGCGCTGTGACATGACCAAACTGTGACGCAGAAACGCCCGGCATTCAATCGGCCTTTGACTGGAAAAGAAGCCCTCCCAAGAAACTGCGACTGGTCTCAAGTGTTATTCAAGGCAACGGAGCATTCTTCAGGACGCTCCAGACCGGATGAATTCTGTTTCTCCTTTTGGGGTGCAGACAGGACATCCTGTGATGTGGAAAGAAGAGTATCATGATTTCAAGCAAGTATTTTGCTGTTCTTGCTGCCGCTGGCCTGAGCATTTCCGGTGCAGCCGTCGCCCAGACAGTGCCACAGGTTCCGCAGAGCAGCCCTGCAATGACCATTCCCGCCGGAACGCAGGCCCGGCTGCCTGGCGCTCATGTTCAGGCCGTCGCGGGCGGCAAGAATGTCCTGAGCGCTGCGTCGCCGGGCGTTCTGGGTGCTGATGGCCTCCCCTCCATCGAGGGCGCACAGGCTGGCAATGTCGCCGGTCTGACCTACTACTGTACGCACCATAAGCTGGTGCTCGGAACGTCGCCGATCGTTGCGGCCCGCAACATCGCCAAGCGTCCGGATGTCCACAGTGACGAGTTCTACTCGCTGGGTGGCAAGGGCCTGCTTCAGATGACGGACGGCAACGTCTTTGACATCGGCACCCTCTCCAAGGACAAGCGCGTCACGACGTGCAATGACCTTGTCAAGAAGGCCCAGTCTTTCAAGTAATTGATCCGACCCACAGGTCTGCAATGAAAAACGCCCCGGCTGTGATGGCCGGGGCGTTTTTTGTGTTGTGACGTCCTGCAAGATTCAGGCCGCGAGCTTTTCCATGAGGGCCAGACCTTCGGCGCTTCCCAGAACTGCGGCCTTTTCCTGACGGGAGAGGCGCTCCAGGGCGATCTGGAGCGACGGAGCTTCCCGCAGCTTGAGCAGACCCACCAGCAGATGGGCGTCAATCGGACTGCCGGGGCTGCGGGGCGGGGGCAGGGCGCCTTCATGGGCGTTGAGAAGGGTCGCGTTCTGCCGGAGGGCGGCAAAGGCTTCTTCCGGCGGCGCATCGGGGGCGTGGGCTGCGCGTTCACGCGCGGCGTCGTTTGCGGCGGCGAGCTGAAGGATCGGCGGAGGGGCGGTTTCCTCCTCAATCAACAGAAGCCCGGCACGACGCAGGCCCAGCCCGACGTCCCGGCTCGCCGTCAGCGCGGCCAGCGGGATGGCGAGCACCAGTCCGAGCAGCACTGGCGTCATCCACAGGAACAACGCCTGCGAGACGGACCATGCCGCAACGGCCAGAAGCAGGCCGAACACGGTGTAGATCCAGTAGCCGTGCGCCACGTCCTTTAGCGAAACCCGGCCATCGTCGCGGTTCTGAGCATTCCATCCCGAGTCCCGGCCCAGCAGGATCGAAATGACGCCGGACGTCTGGATCAACATGGCAATCGGGGCGATCAGGCCACCGATCAGGGTTTCCAGCACGATGGAGACCGCGAGCCGGAAGACGCCGCCCGAACCTTTCAGGGCCGCGCGATCGAACATCATGGCAATGAACGCCAGAGCCTTCGGTGCCAGCAGGATGCCCATCGTCCCGATGAAAACGAGCTTGGCCTGCACGGGATCGACGCGCGGCCAGTGCGGATAGAGCGTTGGCTTCGAGCCGAAATATTCGGGGTGGTAGAAATGCGACTGGAGCGAAATCAGGATGCCGAACAGCAGGAACAGCAGCCAGAGCGGGGACATGATGTAGGAGCCGATCCCCGTCAGCATGTGAACGCGGCTGACCCAGTGCATGCCTTTCGTACCGAGGATCTTGCTGTGCTGCAGATTGCCCTGACACCAGCGGCGGTCGCGGATGGCGACGTCCGTGAGTGATGGCGGGCTTTCTTCATAGGAGCCGAACAGTCCCGGCACCATGTGAATGGCCCAGCCGCCACGGCGCATGAGCGCGGCTTCCACGAAGTCATGGCTCAGGATATGCCCCCCGAATGGCGGGCGGCCCTTCAGATGCGGCAGTCCGGCCTGTTCGGCGAAGGCCTGCGTGCGGATGACGGCGTTATGGCCCCAGTAATTGCCTTCCGAGCCATGCCACCAGGCAATGCCATGCGCGATCAGAGGCCCGTAGACGCGGCCAGCAAACTGCTGCATCCGGGCAAAAAGCGTGCGGCCACCGACGATGACGGGGAGCGTCTGGATCAGGCCCACGCCGTCATGCTGTTCCATGGCCGCGGTGATCCGGACGATCAGACTGCCATCCATCACGCTGTCTGCATCGAGCGTGAGCATCTGCTGGTAGGAAGCGCCAAACCGCGTCACCCAGTCGCCCAGATTGCCGGCCTTGCGGTCCGTATTCTTGTGACGCCGGCGATAGAAGACGCGCTTTTCGCCGTTCGTGGCTTTGCGGAATTCAAGGAAGGCGCGCTCTTCCTGCACCCAGACGTCCGGGTTGGTCGTATCGGACAGGATGAAGAAATCGAAAGCGTCGATCTGTCCCGTCGCCAGTATGCTGTCATGGATGGCGCGCAGACCCGCGAGAACGCGCGCCGGGTCCTCGTTGTAGGTCGGCATCAGGACGGCCGTGCGGTTTTTCAGTTCCGGCAGCGGCCCGGTCCGGTGGATGCCAAGCCCAAGACCGCCCCGCCGGATCAGCGAGACGAAGCCGCCGAGGCAGGACATGAAAGACAGGGCGATCCAGAAGGCGAGGATGGCGAACAGGATCAGGATAACGACACCGAGCGCCGAGACGCCCAGTGAGTTGAAAACCTGATTGATCCTGTAAATTCCATAGCCTGTCAGCAGCATTGCGCCACCAAAGACGAACAGACGGCGTGCCCATAGGAACGATGGCGTCGTCGGCAGCGGATCGAAGGAGCGGCCATGACGGTCCGGCTGCTGCTGAAGGTTCTGCGGCTTCATCGCCAGCGGCGCTTCAGGCGGCAGGAACGGAGCAGCTTCCGGGGCAGGGGCAGAAGACAATTCGGTCACGGCGTCCAACGATACATCCATTTTTCTGAAACCGGACCCTGATCATTGGCGAGCTGGGCCTGAAGTTCGCATGTCTTCGCATCACCCGGCACGAATTCGAAGGTCGCGCGCCAGCCCTGGATTTCCGGATTCGGTTCGACGACCACATTGCGGATCGTGCCGGGGGTGGCCTGCGAGATCAGATGGAAATTCGTGCCCTGCGGGACGTTCTGGAAGGGCGCGCCCGTAAAGTCGATCGCGAAGAAGCGGGCGTCCGGATGGTCGGTTACGCTCCCGATCCGCGTTGCTGCCACGCGCGCCATCTGTGTTGGCCAGGGCGCGTCCCAGCCCCAGTACATCCGGTAGATGTAGCTGTATTCCTGACCGCCCTTCATGGGCTGTTTGGGGCGCCAGAACGAGACGATGTTGTCGTTGACCTCGTTGGGGGTGGGGATCTCCACCAGATCGACGGCACCGTCGCCCCAGTTGCCGATCGGTTCGATCCAGAGCGAAGGGCGTTTCTGGTAGTTGAGCGCCAGATCCTCGTAGTCGTGGAACGAGCGCTTGCGCTGCATCAGGCCGAAACCGTGCGGGCTGCTGTCCGCGAAGGCCGAGAACTGGAGGTCGGTCGGGTTGATGAGGGGGCGATAGAGCTGCTGTCCGGCGCCCGTCCAGATCTGGAGGGCTTCACTGTCATGCGCGGCCGGGCGCCAGTCATCGACGTGATTGCGTTCGTTCGCGTCGAAATAGAACATGCCGGTCAGCGGTGCGATGCCGGATTCCGCAATGTCCTGCCGTGGGAACAGCGAGGACTGGACGTCGAAGACGGTCGTATCGCCGGGGCGGATGGTGAAGCGGAACGCGCCTGCCAGAGAGGGGCTGTCGAGCAGCGCATGAATGACGACGGACTCCACGCCCGGTTCCGGTTTCTCGATCCAGAATTCCCGGAACAGGGCGAATTCCTCGCCTTTGGGATTGCCGGTGCCGTTCGCAAAAGCGCGCGCCGACAGACCGTAATTCTGGCCCTTGGCCACCGCCCGGAAATACGATGCGCCGAGGAAAACCGCGCATTCTTCCATCATGCCCGCCGTGTTAATGGCGTAGCGCAGACGCAGGCCGGAGAAGCCGAGATCGTCCGTAACGCGCAGAACGGGGTTCCCATAGGTGAAGAGGTCGGGATCGTAGGGAATAGGCGTGGACTGCCCGCCGGTGACCTCGTTCATGCCGATCCGCGGCTTGTAGAGGAAGCCGCGCGGGAAGAATTCCACGTCGAACGCCAGATTCTGGCCGTGCCACAGAGCCTTGTCAGGATTGAAGGCAATGCTGCGGAACTGGTCGAAATCCATGTTCGCAATGGCACTGGGGAGGGTCTGCGACGGCGGGGAATAAGGCTTTTTCGACAGGCGCTGCGCCAGAAGCCGAACCGTTCCGTCGTCAAACGGCGTCGCCTGCGGGGCAGGGGTGCCAGCGGGTTTGGTGCCGGCCTGAGGAGCAGTGGACTGGGCATGGGCCATACGGGAGGCTGTTCCCAGAAGGGTCAGTCCGGTCCCAAGCTTGACCAGATCACGGCGCAGGATACTCATACTTTTCCCAATATCCCAGTTTCTGTCGGCATCTCCGAAACGAAGCCCGATGTTCCAGCGATACGCCGGAAGCCTTGCGTTGCGAAGAGTCCTTCTATGACGAAGATGCTATTTCACAAGGGCTGACGCGGCCTTTTTATGGCATGCGTCCGAGATGACACATTATTGTGAAATCTGTTGCTGCAAGACATCAAGTAACGGAACGTGACCGGATAATCCGGATATGACTGTTTCCGTTATCGCGTCAAGCTGCGGAACCCGGAACAGGATATGCGTTTTGCCAAAGCGTGCGATATCGCGTTCATTGCCCGGATTGGACGGCCCAACCGGAACCACCCCCAGAACCGGAAGACCGCGCCGGCGCAGGGCTTCAAGGCTCAGAAGGGTATGGTTGATCGTCCCCAGCCCGCTGCGCGTGACCAGAACGACCGGCAGATCCAGACGCCCGATCAGGTCTACGATCATCATGTCTTCACGCACCGGCACCATCAGCCCGCCCGCGCCTTCCACGACAAGCGGTCCCGATACTTGAGGCAGGACGAGCCGTCCCGGATTGACCGTCATGTTTTCCAGATCGCCTGCCGCCAGCGGAGCGAGCGGGGCCTGAAACGCGTAGGCGGGCGGGATGATGCGGGACGGGGCCAGACCGGCCAGATCCCGCACGGTCGGCGTATCGCCGTCCTCGTCCGCAAGTCCGGTCTGGAGCGGTTTCCAGTAAGTGGCGTTCCAGGCGCGGCACAGAATGGCGCTGACGAGAGTCTTGCCGATGCCGGTATCCGTTCCCGTGACGAAGACGCCACGCTGCCAGTTCGTCGAGATGTCCCTCATGGCTCTGTCCTTTCCGTCTTTACAAACGTCCCGATGCCGATCCGGTAGGTCACGTCGGAACTCGTGCGATCAAAATGATGCATGGCCCTGCGCAGGGCTGCGATGCTGGCCGGCGTGCTGTCCTGGCGGGGCAGGGACGCCCCGATCTGCCGCAGACCCCGCAGGAACGCCCGCGCGCTGCCGACAGGATCGTGCAGGGTCAGCACCTCCCATGTCCCCACACCGCTGCCGGGCCATTCCGCTTCCACGGTCGGGACGGACGGATAGTCCGGCACGCCGCAGGGCGCGCCTTCCGCCAGACAGGCCTGTTTCCATTCGTCCAGACTGCCCTGCAGGAGGGTCGCGACCATCAGCCGCCCTTGTGGCGCGAGCAGGTCGCAGAGCCGGCGTAACCCCTCGCCCCTGTTGGAAAACCATTGCAGACACAGGCTGGAGGCGATCAGGTCGAACGATCCGGAAACGTCTGGATGTTCGGCGTCCATGACGTGAAAGCGGATGGGTTTTTCGGCAAGGTGCTGCCTGGCCCGAGCGATCATGCCGGGGGCCAGATCGCTCGCCAGCACGGAGGCCTGCGGGAAATGGTCGGCAAGCCGGGCTGTCAGGAAGCCCGTTCCGCAGCCGAATTCCAGAATGGAGGCGGGTGTCTGCTCCGCCGTTGCCGTCTGGATGCGCTCCATCAGAGCGGTGACGCAGCGGCGCTGGATATGCGCGGCGGCGTCATAGCCCTCGGCTGCGTCGAAGCGCGCGGCGATGCTGTTGCGGCGCAGGGTGGCGTCGGGAACGTCAGGGCGCGTCATCGAGCCTCCGTCGCACGAAGTCCGCGCAGAGTCCGGGATGGGTGAGGGGCAGGAGATGCCCGCCTGCGACCCGTTCTCCCGGTGAGGTAAACCCGGCCTGCGCGGCTCCGAATGGATCGTCCGTGCCCGTCATCCAGTGCAGCCTGTTTCCCCAGTCCGCTGCCCGCGTTTGACGGTTCTGATGCTGAAGCGCCTCCAACCCCCGGTCCAGCGCGTCCACATCCGGCGCACCGGGGAGGGGCGCCTCTGTTCCGCAAAGGGCCCGAAAATCGTGCAATACGGCGACCGGATCGCGTTTCAGGCGTGCGCGCATCCGCGTCAGAACCCGTTCGGGGGTGCCGTCGGGGAAATCGGCGGCGGCGGTGAAACGCGGAAAACCGTTGAAAAACACCAGCCCCTCACATCCCGGCAGATCCTGCCCCAGCAGCGCCAGCGATCCGGCGGAATGACCGATCGCCAGATACGGCATGTCGGGCAGGGCAGGGCGATCTTCAGAGCCGAAATACCCACAATCCACGACCTGCGCGTTCACATCCGGCAGATGCGCCAGCAGTGGTGCCCAGAAGGACGTATCGAAGCCCCAGCCGTGAACGAGATAGAGCGCGCGTGTCATGCAACGTCTCTTGTCAGAGCGATGACGGCCTGTCCGAGGCGTTCGATTGCGGCATCCTCCAGCCCGGCGTGGAGTGCCAGCCGCAGCCTTGCGGTTCCTGCGGGGACCGTCGGCGGGCGGATGGCCACGGTCAGGAACCCGGCGTCCTCAAGCCGGGCGGCGACCGTCATGGCGCGTTCGGACACCCCGATCAGCACGGGCACGATCTGGGTCGTGGAGTCCGCCGTGGACAGCCCGGCGCCGTGCAGCATGGTCCGAAGCCGCTCTGCCTGTCCGAGCAGCCGGGCGCGTTCTGCGTCCAGACCGGGTATGACATCCAGTGCCGCATCAATTGCGCCCAGAACCGCAGGGGGTAGGGCCGTGCTGTAGATGAAGCCCGAGGCATGGTTCGCCAGATAGTCGCAGAGCGGTTTCGAGCCCGCGATATAGGCGCCCATCCCGCCCAGCGCCTTGCTGCATGTGCCCATCGTCAGATCGGCCATCCCGCAGGACAGTCCCCGACCTTTCGGGCCCAGAACGCCGGTCGCATGGGCCTCGTCAATATAAAGAAACGCGCCCGCCTGGTCCGCCAGCGCCCGCAGCGCCGGAACGTCTGCCCGGTCTCCGTCCATGGAGAACACGCTCTCCGTCACGATCATCCGCAGGCCGGGTTTTTCGGCCTCGCGGGCCAGCAGTGTTTCCAGATGGGACAGGTCGTTATGCCGGAAGCGGATCTGCCGCACGCCTGCCGCCGCGCAGCCATGATGCAGGCTGGCATGGTTCAGGCGGTCCGAAAACACCAGCATCGACGCGCCTGTTCGGGCGACGGAGAGTGCACATAGAGCGGGCATGATGGACGCATTGGCCTGCCAGCCTGACGCAAACAGGATCGCGTCCTCACAGCCCTTGAAGGCTGCCATTTTCGTCTCGACCTGCCGGTGCAGGTCCAGCGTTCCGCTGACCAGCCGGGAGGCGCGCGCGCCTGTCCCGAAGCGCAGCGCCCAGTCCGCTGCCCGTTCACGCAGCAGGGGGTGATCCGCCAGCCCGAGATAGTCGTTGGACGACACATCCAGCATCCGTCGCCCGTCCCGGACGATCATGCCGTCCTGCCGGACCACCGGGCGCAGGGTGCGGCGTGTTCCGGCGGTGTCGCGTTCGGCCAGTGCGGCTGTGAAATGGCTATCGAACAGACTCATGTGCCCTCTCGTAACACGTCCGCGATGGCCGTCGTCAGGCGTGTGAGCTCTTCAGGTGTGATCGTGAAAGCGGGCGTCAGATAGACGATGTTGCGGAAGGGCCGGATCCAGACGCCACGCTCTACAAAGGCGCGACGCAGGGCGTCGGGATCGTCCAGCGTTTCAAGCTCCACCACGCCGATGGCGCCGAGGACGCGCACGTCCTTCACGCCGGGCAGCGCGCGGCAGGGCTCCAGTTCCCGCGCAAGCTGGGCAGAGATCGCCGCCACCTGCTCCAGCCTGGGCTCGGTTTCGAACAGGTCCAGCGAGGCGTTGGCGACCGCGCAGCCCAGCGGATTGGCCATGAAGGTCGGCCCGTGCATCAGGGCGTGCCCGGCGCTGTCGGACAGGAACGCCTCGAAGACATGCCGCCGGGCTACGGTCGCGGCCAGCGCCATGGTGCCGCCCGTCAGAGCCTTCGAAAGGGCTACGATATCCGGCACGATCCCGGCCTGTTCGCAGGCGAACATTGTTCCTGTGCGACCGAAGCCGGTGAAGATTTCGTCGAGGATCAGCAGGATGCCATGCCGGTCGCACAGTTCGCGCAGACGTTGCAGAACTTTCGGGTCATGGAACAGCATCCCGCCTGCGCCCTGAACCAGCGGCTCCGTGACCATCGCTGCGATGCTGTCGCCGCGTTCCGCCAGCAGGGCTTCAAGCCGCGCCAGACTGTCCGCATCCACGGGCAGATCGGCCAGAACCTGTTCAGGCAGCACGCCGGCGAACAGGCTGTGCATGCCTTCTTCGGGGTCGCAGATGGACATCATGCCCAGCGTGTCCCCGTGATAGCCGCCGCGGAAAGACAGGATCTTTGTCCGGCCCGTGGTTCCGCGGTTGATGTGGTACTGCACCGCCATCTTGATCGCGACTTCCATCGCGACCGATCCGGAATCGGTAAAGAACACGCGCTCCAGATCCCCCGGCAGCATCGCTGCCAGCCGCGCGGCCAGACGGATCGCAGGTTCATGGACCATCCCGCCGAACATCACATGCGGCATCTGCTCCGCCTGACGGACCAGTGCTTCATGGATGTGCGGGTGGCTGTAGCCGTGACACGCCGTCCACCAGGCGGCCACGCCGTCCACAAGTTCGCGACCGTCCGCGAGGGTGATCCGGCTGCCAGAGGTGCGTACGGCTTTCACAGGGAAAGGGGCTGTCTGCATCTGGGTGTAGGGCAGCCACAGATGGGGCAGGTCAGCGGCAGTGTGGGAAGCGGAAGGAGCGTTGCGAGACATGATTTGCGTTTTCCCGCATGGCCGGGGGTGAGTCCATCCCCCGCCTTCTGTGAGGCTCCGGGAAAGGGGCAGGATCGTTCCGCAGACGGCACGCCGTATCATAAAAAGGTCACGTTCCATTAAGCAACGATGTGGCATGAGCCCCGTTAGTGACGCGTTCCGGATCGGTGGAGCCCAGAAGCCGGGCCCGTGTGGAACGTGGAAACATTCTGTGCTCCCGACGCGGGAGCCATGACGAGGTTGAAGACCAATGCTGAGTTCCAAGGTCATTCATGTTGATGGCGTCTTTCTGGGAACGGCCATCATGTGTGGAAGCCTGAACACCCTGCGGTTCTATGCGACGCATGAAAGCGTGCGCGCGCTGCACAATGCCTGCATGCCGGATTTTGGCGCGCTTTATGCCCAGGTCAAAAGCCTGTTCAACCGCAGTCGACTGCTGACGCCCCAGCCCGCCTGATCTGTCGTTCTGTGGCGCATCAGGTGCCGCAGAAGGTGTTTTTTACCTGCTCATGAGCCGCCGGTGGCGTCTCAAACCCGTCCGTCCCGTCTTTGAAGGGATGTGACAGCGCTTCGGTCAGACGACGGAACGGCGCAAAATCGCCCGTCACGGCTGAGCGGATCATCTCCTCGATCCGGTGATTGCGCGGAATGATGCGCGGATTCGTGGCCTGCATGTCGGCATGGCAGGCCTCTGCGGAGCGCTCTTCCCGATCCAGCCGCGCCTGCCAGTCCCTGATCCACTCTTTAATCTTCGAGCCCGGCCCGAACAGCGACACGATGTCCTCAGTCTGTCCGCTTCGTACGGCGTCCCCAAGTCTGCGGAATGTGAGCGTGAAATCCGCCTCTCCGCGATGCATGGCCGTCAACAGTCGCCCCGCCAGCCGGGCATCCCCGTCTTCTTCAAGGGCCAGCCCCAGCTTTTTGCGCCAGCCGTTGAGATAGGTTTCGTTGAAGACGCCATCAAAGCGCATCAGTGCGCTTTTGGCCTGTTCAACTGCCCTTTCATGGTTGGAGTCCAATAGCGGCAACAGTGTCTCCGCCAGCCGTCCGAGGTTCCACAGGGCCATGTCGGGCTGGTTTCCGTAGGCATAACGACCGTTCTGGTCGATGAAGCTGAAAACCTTTGCTGGATCATAGGCATCGAGGAAGGCGCAGGGGCCGAAATCAATGGTTTCGCCCGCGATGGACATGTTGTCCGTGTTCATGACGCCATGAATGAACCCGACCAGCATCCACCGCGCCACCAGGTCCGCCTGACGTGCCGTGACGGCGTCCAGCAGCGCCAGATAGGGATTTTCGGCCTCCGTCAGCTCCGGATACAGGCGCCCGATGACGTGATCCGCGAGGATGCGAACGCTCCGTGTGTCTCCCTGTGCCGCAAAATACTGGAACGTTCCGACCCGCACATGGCTGGACGCGATCCGCACGATGACGCCGCCGGGCTGCATCGTCTCGCGCATCACGCTTTCGCCCGTTGTCAGGGCGGCCAGCGCGCGCGTGGTCGGAATGCCGAGCGCGTGCATGGCCTCGCTCACCACATATTCCCGCAGGACCGGCCCCAGAGCCGCCCGTCCGTCCCCGCGTCGTGAAAACGGCGTCGGCCCGGAGCCTTTGAGATGGATGTCCCGAAGTTGCCGGGCGCGATCCGTGACTTCCCCGACCAGCATCGCCCGTCCGTCCCCGAGGCTTGGGACGAAATGCCCGAACTGATGCCCCGCATAGGCCATTGCGACCGGAGGCGCGCCATCGGGGCGGCTTCCCTGACCCAGAAACGCCAGTCCCGCCGGGCTGCGGAGCCAGTCCGGGTCCAGCCCCAGTTCCCGCGCCAGAGGCTCGTTCAGGGCCACGATCTGCGGATTGCGGAGCGGCGCCGGGGTGAGGGGGGCGGAAAACTGTTCGGGCAGGGACGCATAGATGCGGGAGAGCTGCATCGGAGATCCAATCAGGACTGGAAAAGTCTGTCTTTAGATGGCCCACGCAGGATCAAAAGGAAAGACCCGTCCTCCGGGTTCAGCCACGGAAGTCATCCGGAAAGCAGTGCTGCTCCAGAAGCCCTGTCAGCCAGTCCGTAAAGACCTCGAGCCTGTGGGAAAGATGTTTCCTGTGAGGGAAAAGCAGCGTCATCGGCAGCGGCGCGGCCCGCCATTGCGGCAGGACGTCCACGAGTTCTCCACGGCGGAGATGGGGGAGGACGTCATAGGCCGGAAGCTGTGCGAGGCCGAGCCCGGCCAGACAGCAGGCAACCGCCCCTTCCGCGCTGTTCACCGTCACGCGCCCCTGAACCGCGCGGCTTTCTTCCCGCCCGTCCTGCTCCCATTCCCAAGCCTCGATCCGCCCGGTGGAAGGGGAGGCATAGAGAACGGCCTGATGGGCCGACAGGTCATACGGCGTCCGGGGAATGCCGAAGCGCTCCAGATAGGACGGGCTTGCGACGTTGAAAACCGGCAGAAGGCCGAGCCTGCGTCCGATCAGACTCGAATCCTGCAAGGGGCCGACCCGGAGCACGCAATCCGTTCCGTCTTCGGCCAGATTGATGCTGCGATCCGTCATTCCGAGCTCAATATCCAGCCCAGGATACTGCTCCAGAAACGCGGGCAGGGCGGAGGCGACCACCAGCCGCCCGATCCGGCTGGGCAGGTTGACCCGCACATGGCCGCGGGTCTGCGAGCTGTGGAGGCGGAACTGGTTTTCGGCCTCTTCGAAATCGCCCAGAAGCCGCAGCGCCGTCTGCTGAAACATCTGCCCGTCATCGGTGAGGCGGACCGAGCGTGTCGTGCGGGCCAGCAATTGCGTGCCGAGCCGGTTTTCCAGCTCCTGAATGGCTGTCGAGACTGTGGAGCGGGGCATCTGGAGCGTATCGGACGCATGCGTGAAGCTGCCGCTTTCCGCAACCCGGATGAAAATGCGGAGCAGGTCGATCCGGTCCATGATTGCTCCCGTGTTTTGTTCGAAAATTCTGACAGATGATATCAGAATTTCAGACTTTTTCGGGATTTACCGACAAATCATAGTCCCTGTCATCATCCATCATCGCGAGGACACCCTCTCATGGCCGATCACAGCATCAAGGGAAAAACCGCTCTCATCACGGGGGCGCCAAAAATCTCGGCAGACTGATTGCTCTGGACCTCGCCGCTCAGGGCGCGGCCGCCATCGCCATCCATTATAACAGCGCCGCCACGAAAGCGGATGCGGACGCAACGGTGGCGGCGCTCACGGAACGGGGTGTTCAGGCACGAGCGTTTCAGGCCGATCTGACCACCGCTGGGGCGAATTCCAGACTGTTCGAAGAGGTCGTCACAGCCTTTGGAAGGCCGGATATTGCGATCAACACGGCCGGAAAAGTCCTCAAGAAGCCAATCCTCGAGACATCCGAGGAAGAATATGACGAGATGTTCGCGGTCAATGCGAAGGCAGCCTATTTTTTCATCAAGGAAGCCGGACGTCATCTGAACGACAACGGCAAACTGCTCACGATCGTCACGTCCCTGCTGGGCGCCTACACGCCGTTCTATTCAACCTATGCTGGTTCCAAGGCTGCCGTCGAGCATGTGACGCGCGCAGCATCGAAGGAGTTCGGAAGCCGCGGCATTTCCGTCAATGCCATTGGGCCGGGCCCGATGGACACGCCGTTCTTTTATGGTCAGGAAGCGCCGGAAGCCGTGGCTTATCACAAGAGCGCAGCAGCCCTCTCGTCGCTGAGCCGCACGGGTCTGACTGATATTGAAGACATTGTTCCGATCGTCCGTTGCCTGGTGTCGGACGGCTGGTGGATGACCGGACAGACTATCCTGGTCAATGGTGGGTATACGACGAAGTAATGGGTTTTCGGCATTGCGGGTACAGGAAAAACACGCCCGCAAGACTGGACTGTTCCTGAAGCTGTTAATGAGTTTTTGATCCTTCTGGACTATGCTGGCGTCAGGTATTTTTCCGTTCCGGCCTGTAGGGGTGGTGACGGAAAAGAGAGTCTTCTCTATTCATGAGAAGACGAACTGGCGTTCCTGCCTTTGGTGCCGCCCTTTGGTCCGCCCTTGGCGCGACAACAGCATAGAGGACATTTCGTGGAGCATACCCAGAGCTTGTCAGGCCCGGGCGGAAGAGTCAGTCCGACCGTCATCCGGCTTTATGCCGTGCTGGCCGCAGCCCGTTATCACGGCCTGGAACTGGATATCCGCGATTTTGCGGCCGAGCCGGGGGAGGATTCACCGTCCCCCGCCACTCTGGCGAGATGGCTGAACGATCAGGGTGCCGTCGCCAAGGGGATGCGTCTTCGGTGGCGCTACCTGGTCAAGATCCGCAATGTCCCGCCTGTCGTCCTGATGTTCAAGGACGGGTCGGCTGGTCTCATGGTCCGTGCCGATGCCGAAAAGGGCGTGGTCTGGCTGCGTGATCCGATGGGCGGAGACGGGGATGCGCCGGTTCCGGTCGATGAACTGCGGCTCATGCAAGTCTGGACCGGCGATGTCCTGCTGGTCAAACGCCGCCGGGATGAATCCGAGGCCGACGCCAAGTTCGACCTGCTGTGGTTCGTCAAAATGGTGCTCCGCGAAAAGCAGATCATGCGGGACATCGCTTTTGCCTCGATGGTGCTGAGCATCCTTCAGGTCTTTCCCGCGCTGATTGTCATGCAGGTTGTCGACCGGGTGGTGAGTTATCATTCCATGGCGACCCTCATCTCGCTGAGCGGCTTCGTCATCATCCTGTCGTTTTATGAAATTCTGCTGACTTACGCCCGGCGCGAGCTCTCCCTGATTCTCTCCACCCGTCTGGATGCCAGGATTTCGCTGCATGCCTTCAACCGGCTGCTGGCCTTGCCGCTCGAATTCTACGAACGTGAGCAGACGGGTGAAATCCTTGGCCGGTTTATGGCCATCTTCAAGGTCCGGGACTTTCTGACCGGTCAGCTGATGACGACCCTGCTGGATCTTTTCACGCTTGTCGTGATCCTTCCCGTGCTCTTCGTCATCAGCCCTACCCTTGCCTGGATGACACTGGCCTCCGCTGGATGCATTGGTCTTATCGTGGTGATGTTCCTGCCTCCTGTGACGCGTGCCATTGGCCGACAGGTTCTGGCGGAAATGAAGCGTGGCTCCGTTCTGTATGAAACGGTGGCCGGTATCCGGACGGTCAAGACACTCGCACTGGAAGCAACGCGACGCGAGATCTGGGACGACCGGACGGCTGAAGTGGTCCGCTGGAAACTGGCGGCCGGACGCATGAGTAGCTGGCCGCAGACCCTCGCCATGCCGTTTGAAACCTTTATCAACCGTGGCATCATCCTGATTGGTGCTTATCTGATTCTTACGAATGCAAGTTCGCTTCAGGCCGGTGCTCTGATGGGCTTCATGATGTTGGGCGGCCGAGTTGCCAGCCCGCTGGTCAATCTCGCCAGACTGATGGAAGCTTTCAACGAAGTCAGCGTTTCTCTGGGTGAGGCCGGGATGGTGCTGAACCAGCCCACCGAAACCAAGGCTCTGACCAGTGGAATGCGCCCCGCTATTAAGGGGGCCCTGTCTTTCATGAACGTCGATTTCACCTATCCGGGATCGACCAGCAAAGCCCTGAACGATGTGACGTTCGATATCCCGGCGGGCACGATGCTCGGTCTCGTGGGCCGCTCAGGGTCCGGCAAGTCGACGATCACCCGTCTGTTGCAGGGTGTGAGCCGCAATTATACCGGTTATCTGCGTCTTGACGGTGTGGATCTGCGGGAAATCAACCTGACCCATCTGCGCCGTTCGTTCGGTGTGGTGCTTCAGGACAACTTCCTGTTCCGCGGCACGATCCGGGATAACATCACGGCCGGTCGCCCGGGGCTCACAATCGACGATGCCATCCGCGCCGCACGTCTTGCGGGTGCTGAAGAATTCATCGAACGCATGCCTGCCGGTTACGACACATGGATCGAGGAAGGTTCGACCAACATCTCGGGCGGACAGCGGCAGCGGCTTGCCATCGCCCGTGCGGTCATCAGCGACCCGAAGCTCATGATTCTCGACGAGGCGACTTCGGCTCTGGATCCGGAATCCGAAGCGCTCGTGAACGCCAATCTGCAACGGATCGGCAAGGGTCGTACGATGGTGATCGTCTCCCATCGTCTGTCCTCGCTTGTGAACTGTCATCAGATCGCCGTTATGGACAAGGGCAAACTGGTCGATATCGCACCGCACAGGGTTCTGCTCGAACGCTGCGAGATCTACCGCATGCTCTGGCTCCAGCAGAACCGGCACATGACAGACAACGACGTTCCTGGCTCTGCCGGGCAACTGACTGAAGGAGAGTAATCATGAGCTCTTCCGACATGATCCCGAAGGATGACCGGACGCCCCGGCAGACCGACGAAGACTTCAACCAGCACATTCCGCGTACCGCTACGGATCCGTTTGCACCTGACGATATTCCGCTGGCGCTTCTGGAATTCCACTCGCCGACGGCAGGGCTGGTCAATCTTCCAGCCACACCCTCGGCGCGTTACGTCATCCTGCTGATCGGAGGCCTGTTCATGGCGTCTCTGGCAGCCATGGCGCTCTTTCCGATCAATCGTGTCGTCTCGACGCCTGGTCGTCTGATCTCCACGCAGCCGACCATCGTCGTGCAGCCGCTGGAAACGGCGATCATCCGCTCGATTGACGTTCGGGTTGGCGACTTCGTGAAGAAGGGTCAGGTGCTTGCCCATCTCGATCCGACCGTAACCGAAGCCGACATCACGAACATGCGGGTGCAGCGTGATGCCTATCAGGCCGAGTATGACCGCCTGAAAGCGGAAGCCGCCGGGCAGGAATACAAAGTCGATCTGAACGAGCCCGCATCCGTGGAGCAGGGAGCCGCATTCCTGCGTCGCAAGACCGAATATCAGGGACATGTCGACAACTACGATCAGCAGATCGCAGGTCTTGAGAGCGATATTCAGGGTTATCGTGCCAATGCGGCCATGTATGGCAGCAAGATGCGCGTTGCGTCCGAAGTTCTGCAAATGCGTCAGCGCGAACAGGCCGATCAGGTGGGCTCCCGCCTGTCGACCCTCGGGGCCCAGACCGATCTGATGGAAGCCGAGCGTTCGGAAATTGCTGCCCAGCAGAGCGCCAATTCGGCTGAAAAAAAGCTGGCCGCCATGAAGGCCGAGCGTGAAGGCTATATCGGTAACTGGCAGGCCAAGATCTATTCGGAACTGACGGAAGCCGGGCACCATCTGGCGGAGTACCGCAGTTCGTTTGAAAAAGCGCGTCTTCGTCAGGACCTGGTTCTTCTGCGGGCGCCGGAAGACGGTATCGTCCTGACCATCGGGCAGGGGTCGGTCGGCTCCGTCCTGCAGTCAGCGGGTCAGTTCATCACCCTTGTTCCCACGGGATACGGGCTGGAGATGGAAGCCGTGATGCGGTCGCAGGACGTTGGCTTTGTTCAGGTCGGAGATCATGCGCTCCTGAAATTCGCGACTTTCCCCTATGACCAGTATGGCGGTGCGGAAGCAACGGTCCGTATCATCAGTGCCGATGCCTTCACGCCGTCGTCGCAGGGCGGTAACGGCGGGGCGGGTGCAAGTGGAAACGCTTCTCCCGAAGATTCAACCGGCTCGAGTGTCTATCGTGTCCGTCTGCGGATTGATCGTTACACACTGCACGGCCAGCCCTCGTTCTTCCATCCGATGCCAGGCATGTCCCTGACGGCTGATATTGATGTCGGAAAGCGGACCGTGATGCAGTATCTGTTCAACAAGATCACGCCTGCTCTGACGAACGGCATGAGGGAGCCATAACAAAGACATGGAGCGTTCCTAAAAACGCTCAAGGGGAACGCCCGGTCCCGTCCGGGCGTTCCAGCATGACAGTTACTCAGGATCCGCACTGCCCATGTCGTTCAAATCCCGCCTTGCTGCCCTGTTTTCTTCGAAAGGGAAGCTGGACCATGCGATCCGCCTGACGGAAAGCGGCAAGACAGTTCAGGGGTTTGCACTTCTCAGTCGTCTTGCTGCTGCGGGTGACGGGGAAGCCGCGTTGCGTGTGGGGCGGGCCTATCTGGATGGGATCGGCGTTCCTCCCAGTCTGGAAGAAGGCGCCCGCTGGATCTATCAGTCCGCCAAGACAGGTCATATCGAAGCGGCTTTTGTTCTGGCGACGCTCTATACGGTTGGGCTGCCGGAAGGATTTGAAATCCGGCCCACACATGAGGGGCTCGATCTTTCTCACGTGCCTTCGGCCGGTCCCAGACATCCGGATTTCCATCTTGGCATTCACTGGGCCCGGATCGCTGCCGAGGCCGGATCGCCCGATGCACAGGCGCTGCTGGGTTATATCCTGACGAATGGGCCGGAGGATCTGCGCGATCCGGCGCAGGCCCGCTCCTGGTATGACCGTTCCGCCGCCGCCGGATGTTCGCAGGGGCATCTCGGCGTAGCCCTCGCCATTCTTGAGGATGCCCGGACAGACGAGCAGCTTGCCGCTGCCGCCCGGCATCTGACGGAAGCGACGAAAGGCGGCCTTGGAACGGCTTTCGATATTCTTGGCCGGATGTACGAGTCCGGCTCAGGCGTGCCCCGCGATCTCGGCAGAGCCGCCACCTGTTTCCATGAGGCGGCCGAGCGCAACATCGTCACGGCGCAGGCGCGGTACGGGTTGATGCTTCTGGAAGGGACCGGGATCCGCAGACATTACGGACGTGCGGAAACCTGGCTCAAGCGGGCCGCGACGAATGGTGACACGCAGTCTGCGGCACTCCTCGGTGATCTGTGCGCCAATGGGGGAGACCTGCCGCCCAATCTTGTTGAAGCGGCCAGGTGGTATCGTCTGGCGGCTGAGCAGAAGCACGCGGGCGCGGCGCGGGCTCTGGGCCTGCTGTATCTGACAGGGAGCGGGGTCCATCAGGATCCTGACGTCGCAGCGCACTGGTTCAAAGTCGCCTCCGAATCAGGGGACACGCATGCGGATGCGGATTTCGGAAACCTGATCCTTGCAGGCGCCTCTGCTACAGCTGACGAGAAGCAGGCCCTGCATGCCCGCTTTGAAAAAGCGGCGGAAAAAGGGGATCTTGTCGGAGCTTACAATCTTGGCGTCTGTTATGCAGAAGGCGTTACAGGCGAGCAGAGCGGCCGTGAGGCCGCGCGCTGGATGCAGAAGGCCGCGGATGGTGTGGTCAACGCTCAGTACTGGTATGGCAGGATGCTGCTCGAAGGTCGTGACGTTCAGCCCGATCCGACACAGGCCCTGTACTGGATGGAAAAGGCTGCCGACGCCGGCATGGCCGAGGCGCAGGTCGCGGTTGCCGGGCTGCTCGTTGACGGAAACATCAATGGACGCCGGGATCACGAGAAAGCCCTGACGCTATATCGAAACGCTGCGGAAAGCGGCAATGTGGACGCCATGTTCTCGCTCGCCGCGCTATATGGCGGTGGCCATGATGTTCCCGAGAACCGGCCTCAGGCGCAGATATGGTTCCGCAAGGCTGCCCAGCGTGGCAACGGGCTGGCCCAGATGATGCTGGGTCGTTACCTCTGCCGCGGACTGGCAGGCGTCACTGACCCTGTTGAGGGACGCATCTGGCTGGAACGCGCGAAAGCGCAGAACATCAGGGATGCCGAAGCCGAACTGGCTCTTCTGGACGAAGCGCAGCCTGACGACGATGACTGATCTGCGTGGCTTCTGATCGTCCCGTGTCCAGCGGACGGAAACCGGGAGCCTCTTTCGCGGGGTTCGGCCGGACTGTCAGCGCGGAAGACAGGCGCCGGTGGCGCGAGGCCATGAGCCGCCGGGCGCAGGATGCTTTCGCACGAGGGCAGGCCGCCCTTCAGGTGGGCAATACGTCCCTCGGGCTGTTCTGGCTGGAACGGGCCGAGCGAATGTCGCGGCATAATCCCAATCTGAAGTGGTCTGTGGGTCTGGCCTGCCTGTCTGCTGGGCGCATTACGGACTGTCTGGTGCGGATGGAAAATCTGCGGCAGGATTTCGGTCTGCGGGAAGCGGCGTTTCTGGAAGTTATCTGCCTTGTGCGGCTCCAGCGCATGGACGACGCCACATCTCGGATGCAGGACGCCCTGTCGCGCTTTCACGCAACGCCTCAGACGCATCCTCTGGCCAGACAGATCGCGTCTGAGGCAGGGCGTCCGGGCTGGATGACGGCGTCCAATACGGGCACTGTTTTCGTCGGGACATCCCGACCGTTCAGGCTGTTTCTGGACGGGCGGGAGCGCCTTCAGGGGACGGGAGGGGGTACATACGACCTTCCGGAAGGCTGGCGCTCGGCACGCTTTCTGGAAATCAGGGCCGGTCGCCGGCATGTTCTGGGCAGTCCGCTGGATATTGCCGCTCTGACGCGGTGTGAATCCTTTGTCGAGGCTGTCGGGGATGGCTTGAATGGCTGGATCTGGAGTCCGGCTGAGCCTGAATACAGCCCTCGGATCCTTCTCTGGGATGGCTCCACCGCCCGGGCCGAAGCACTGTCGGAGGACGTGGACAGCGACATTCCTCTGGCTCGCACGAGGGTCTTTCACGTCCCTGCCAGCCGTCTTCCCGAAAAGGATGCTGGTCCGCTGGATTTGCGGGACGAAAACGGGCGTCTTCTGACGGGTGCGCCGGTGGACCCGCGCGTGGGGCAACTGCTTTCAGGGCGCCCCGGCACTCTTCCGGCCCGGCTGCGCCCCGTGAAGGTCAGGGTCTGGAAGGCGCGCCTGCGTCATCCCCGCATCAGCCCAGGCTGCGCGGTCGTAATCCCGGTTTACGCGGATCTACGCCGGACGATGGCCTGTCTGCGCACCGTCCTGGCGACATGTCCGGACGATGTGTCGGTGATCGTCGTGGACGATGCCACTCCCGAACCCCTTCTGGCGCGGGAGCTCGATCAACTGGCGGAGCAGGGCCGGATTACGCTGATCCGTCACGCTCAGAACCGGGGTTTTCCGATTTCCGCCAATGACGGCATGAGGGCGGCTCAGGGGCGGGATATTCTCCTGCTCAACAGCGATACGCTCGTTCCCGCAGGCTGGGTCGAGCGCCTGCGGGCAAGGCTGGCCTTTACGGATGTCGGGACAGTTACCCCCCTGTCCAATGATGCGACGATCCTGTCCTATCCCGCCGTGGACCGTCCCAATCCGGTTCCGTCGCTTGCGGAGATGCGCGCGCTGGACCGGCTGTGTCAGGCGACGTTCAGACGCGAAGATGCGTCATCCCGCGACGGGCTGGAACTGCCGACGGCTCACGGATTCTGTATGGCGATTTCTGCGGAGTGTCTGGCCGAGGCCGGCCTGTTCCGGGAAGATCTGTTTGCGCAGGGCTATGGCGAGGAAAACGATTTCTGTCTTCGGGCCTCTGCGAAGGGGTTCCGGCATATCGCCGCGCCTGAGCTGTTTGTCGCCCATGTCGGATCGGCGTCATTCGGGACGGCCCGGAAGTCTCTCGGCGCCCGCAACCTGAAAATCCTCAACGCCCTGCATCCGGGCTATGACTGGCTGGTGCAGCGCTTTATCGACGCCGACCCGCTGCACGACATACGACGCAGGCTGGATATCGCCCGTCTGATCCGTCTGGCCGGGAACAGGGTCGCCCTCCTGATGGTGCAGCATGATGCCGGGGGCGGTGTGGGGCGCGTGGTCCGTGAGCGGTCCGAAATGTATGATGCCGGGGGCGGCTTTGCACTTGCACTGCGCCCTCATGAACAGGGGTGCCGCCTGGAAGATGCTCTGGACGACAGGCGTTTCCCCAACCTTAAATTCCGCCTTCCCGATGAACTGCCGCTGTTGCTGGACGTGCTCCGGGCCGTGCGTGTTGAAGCCATCGAATGGCATCATTTGATCGGTCATGCGCCCTGCATCAGGACGCTGCATGAAAGGCTGGGCGTGCCGTATGACGTGTTCATTCACGATCACGTCTGGTTCTGCCCGCGCATTTCGCTTTGCGATGGAGAAGGCCGTTACTGCGGTGAGCCCGACATCGCGGGATGTGAACAGTGTGTGACGCGCTGGGGTAGCTATCTTGGGGAAGATATTCCGGTCTCTGAACTGGTGGCCCGTTCAGGGCGGGAACTGTCCAGTGCCCGTCGCCTCATGGCGCCTTGTGAGGACACCGTGCGCCGGATCCGGCGGCATTTTCCCGGCCTGACGATCGCGGCTGTGGCGCTGGAAGACGACACCGCGCTTTACAGGTCTATCCGGACAGACCATCGCGCCGCTTATGGGCAGCCGCTCCGGGTTTGCGTCGTGGGCGGGATCAGCCAGTGGAAGGGATATGACACGCTGCTCGCACTGGCGGCGGAAATCCAGATGCACCACCTGTCGATCGAACTCTCGCTGGTCGGACATACGCATGACGACGATGCCCTGATGGCGCTCGGGGTGCGGGTGACGGGGGAATATCGCGAGGACGAAGTGCAGGAGCTGATCCGTCAGCAGCAGCCGGATGTCGGGCTGATCCCCTCTATCGCGCCCGAGACCTGGTGTTACGCTCTGGGCCAGATCTGGCGCGGCGGTCTGGAGGCTGTCTGTTTTGATCTGGGGGCGCAGGGAGAACGGGTCAATCGCAGCGGGACCGGTCTGGCCGTACCACTCGGGATACCCCCATTTCAGCTTGCCATGCTGTTGCTCAGACGATGGAGCGACGCCCGGTGAGGGGTGGTTTACCTTTTCTAACGAAACAGTCCATTATGCTGTTCAAACAGGAACCGGTATTTGTCGAAGGCTGTTGCAACACATCGTCGGGATACCGCTCATAACTGTGACGACCATTCGTGACAGTTCATGAAACATACCAGTATTATTGCCCGCAAGAACGGATGCAATTGGGAGTAGGGAATGTCTAACGCCGCCGAAGCACCACGACAGAACCGGGTCATCGACCTCAAGGCCGGTGCACATATGATGGTGCTGGATGCAGGGATTTTCTGCATTTTCCATGCAGCCGGTCAGGCCCCTGCCGGCCCCGCCGGGCTGCCGGGCGTCAGGATTTCACGCGCGCCGGGAACGCCTCCCGGGATTGTGACCGTCAGCACCTTCGAAGAGGATGGCTGGATCGGCGGTTCCAACGGCGCGGCTCTCGTCCGGGTCATGCGTGGTCCGGCCGCCGTTCTTGTGACGACCTATCAGGAACCGGGCAGCGCTCACGCCGCGCCGCGCCTGCAGGTCGCACAGCTTGCGGGCCCTGTGGCTACAGCTCCGGCGCAGACGGTCGTTCCGGATGCTGCTCCCGTTCCCCCGGCAGTCAAAGTCCCTGAACCCGTGGCTGCACCCGTGACTGAGGCGGCTTCGAAGGACATTTCCGCGCATATCCAGCGTCGTGGCGACGTTACGAGCGGTATCGGGCACTGGATGGGAATCCCGGGCAGTCAGGGCTGGATCGAGGGTTTCAGCATTGCTCCCGAGAAGGGCATCCCTGCGTCGGATATCGAATATCAGGCGGTTCTGGGCAAAGGCTGGCTGTCTCCCTGGGCGGAAGGGGGGCAGTATTGCGGCTCGCGTGGCATGGCGCTGCCGATCCTTGGGCTGCGCGTCCGCCTGAAGGGCGAGTCTGCAAAGAAGCTCAGGATCCGTCTTACGGCGTCTTTCATAGACGGGACGCGCCTTGGCCCCGTGGATGGCTCCGAAGCGCTTGAGGCAGAGAGCCTCGCACCTCTGGAAGCCTTCCTGCTTGAGATCGTGCCTGAAGGAGAAGATGCTCCGAAACCGGCAGCCCCTGCAAAGGCCGCCCCGAAGGCCCGCGCTGCAAAAGCGGCTCAGGCCCCGGCCAAGCCTGCCGCACCCAGAAAGCGCAAATCCGTCACGGCCTCCTGAACCGTTCAGGTCTGACACAGTAACCGGGGAGAAGGATTTTCTTCCCCGGATTCTTTGAAAACTGCCGCCATCTGCTGTCTTCTCCGTGCGCGAACAGGACTTCACGGAGGCTTCCAGTCGCTCCGGAGACGTCGTGCGTTATCTCTTCGTCCATCAGAATTTCCCGGGACAGTTCCTGCATTTTGTCCGTCATCTTCTCGCGCAGGATCATGAGATCGTCTTCATTTCGGAGGCGAACAACAACCATATTCCCGGCGTCAGACGCGCCATCTACCGCGTGCCGCGTCTGCCTTCGATGGAGACACACCCTCATCTGAGGGAGTTCGAATACGGCCTGCTCCGTGCCGAAGCCGTCGCAACCGCGGCCCGCACGCTCAAGGGGCTGGGCTATGAGCCGGATATCATCGTTGGACATCACGGCTGGGGCGAACTGCTCAATCTGGGCGACGTTTTTCCCGACTGCCCGATTCTCGGGTATTTCGAGTTTTTCTACCACGCAGATCAGAATGACGTGGGGTTCGACCCGGAATTCCCGCCTTCGCCGGAACTGGCGGCCGCGGTAAGGGTCAAGAATTCGATCAATCTGCAGGCTCTTTGTCTGAAAAACGGATACGGCCAGAGCCCGACGCAGTTTCAGCTCGGCACTTATCCGGCATGGGCGCAGGAAAAGATCTCGCTGCTGCGGGAAGGCGTCAATCTGGACCTATGCTCCCCCGAACCCCAGGCCAGACGGCGCAATCTTGTCATCAACGGGGTACGGATCACGCCGAAAGATGCCCTCGTCACCTATGTCGCCCGCGACCTTGAGCCTTATCGCGGTTTTCACGTCGTCATGCGCGCACTGCCCCGCATTCTGGCCGAACGCAGGGACGCCCAGATCATTCTCGTAGGCGGAGACAAAGTTAGCTACGGCACGCTCCCTCCCGGAGGTGGAAGCTGGCGCGAGTTCATGCTCCGCGAACTGGAAGGCAAGCTGGACCTTGATCGCGTGCATTTTGTCGGCAAGGTCGAGTACGATGATTTCCGGGCCCTGCTGCGGCGGTCCGACGCCCATCTGTATCTGACCTATCCGTTCGTTGCGTCCTGGTCCCTGCGCGAAGCCATGGCGACAGGATGCCCGATCATCGGAAGTGACACGGCACCGGTCAGGGAATTCATCACGCATGACGTTACAGGCCGTCTGGTACCGTTTCTGGACTCAGCCGCAATTGCCGAGACAACGCTCCAGCTTCTGGAGGACCGTCGCAGCGCGCGCCGACTGGGGCAGGAAGCCCGCCGCTATGCCGAAGCTGAACTCTGCCTGACTGCGTATCTGGACCGCTACGATGATCTGGTCAGTCAGATCATAAAGATACACAGACCCTGACCCGGTGCGGAATCCAATTATTATCTTGTTAACAATGTTCTGCTAATAGACGCGGAATAATTAAGAGTTAAACCGATGCAGGGTCTGCATTCTGGCAGGGGTCTTGCTCTGTCTGCGACTGCGCGCGGTCTGTTTGGGAGGATTTACATATTCCTGGGGTGGAGAAAACGGCCGGGGTTGCGCATGAGGCCGCGTCAGCCCTGACGGCGGTGTTAGGCGGCTGGGTGTGCAGGAAAGACGCCTTCTCCCGCCCGGCTCTGCTCACGAATGCCGATATCCTCAACCTTGCCCAAGCCACGCACGCAGCTCTGTCAGCGCCGGTCTCTGCCGATGGCGAGAGGGAATGGGGCAACCTTAGGGAAATGACGAAAAACTGGCTCGTCCAGCAGGGGCCGAATTCCGCATCGCAGCCATTGCAGCTTCAGGACTTCAGGAGAATGACAGAGCTGCTGTCTTCGGAAACGGGCCAGAATGTTCCTGATCCGACAGCGCTCCTGCCTCCCGTGTCTGAACTACGTTCAGAGGGGACCGGTCTGGGTTACACGAAAACCGATCTGGCCTTCGCTCTGGAACATCTCGAACACTGTCTCTGAACGTCAGAACGCCCCGCAGGAGGCCTGCGGGGCGTTCTGTGTTTTCCGGTGAAGCCGTTCGGATCAGCCGCGGCTGCCCTTGTGGTCGCCATCACGCATCTCGCCGGTCGGTTCCTGAACATGGGCTTCAAGGAACCAGAGATGCTTGTCGAGGCCGCGCGAAACTTCCGTGAAGATGTCGGCCGTATCGTCATCGCCCGCTTCGTCCGTTGTCTTGATCGACTCACGCACGTTGTTCGCAACGGTCGCATAGCGGTCGATCAGGGCCGCGAGATGATCGGCGACGCGGTAGATGTTGTTCGGATAGGGCGTGCAGGCGCTGTTCTTGGACACGTCCTGCACGGTTCCGAGTGCTGTTCCGCCAAGCTGTACGGCACGTTCGGCAACGGTATCCGAATAACCGTCGATGCTGGTGCGGAAGCCATCAAGCATTTCATGGACCCCGATGAACTGCGGTCCTTTGAGGTTCCAGTGTGCCTGTTTGGTGATCAGTGCCAGATCAATCAGGTCCGACAGGCGTGCGTTGAGCGTTTCGATGGAAACATTCTTGGTGTTGTCCGCAGTGTTGTTCTGCGTCACGTGACGGTCTGTTCTGGAAACCATGGGAATACTCCTGAGCATTGGTCTGAGGCCCGTTTTGGGAGCCCTCATAACCGCTGAGATATCTTGGCACTCCGCTATGATGCGGGGCTGTCAGTGTCTCAAACGTGTTATCCGCAGGGTGGTTCCTTTGAAGGGCTTTCCATTTCTGACCTGATGGTTTTCGGTTTTAGGACAGGCTCTCATCCCCGGCTTTTCCCAAGGTTTGGCAAGGCCTGTTTCGGGTATCTGGGGCGGTGATGACATAAATCTTTCATCCGGTGTCGTTCCTGTTCCGGTTGTTCTTCCCTGACAGGAGGGCTAATGCACTGATGTGGTGGCTGCGGCTGCCGGATAATGCCCGTTTTTCAAGTCAGAGCTTCTCACGCATGACCCTTGCCACAGCCACGCCGTCCGAAGAGGCCCGCGATACGGCCGGTGCTTCCAGAAGTGGAAGCCGCCGCAGCGGGCCTGATACTGCCTTCCACTTTCTGGTGGCGGCTTCGGCGCTGCTGGTCCTGGTGGTGCTGGGCGGCCTCGTGGTCCTCATGGGCATTGGGGGCAGCCAGGCCTTTCGGACCTTTGGTCTCGGATTTGCGTTTCACGATGTCTGGAATCCGGTCGCCGATCTTTATGGCGCTTGGGCGCCGCTGTTCGGAACGATCGTCAGCACGCTGATCGGCGTGGCGATTGCGCTGCCACTGGCCTTTGGTACGGCGTTCTGGCTGACAGCGATGGCGCCGCCCCGGATTGCGGCGATCGTTGGAACGGCCGTGCAGCTTCTGGCTGCGGTTCCCTCGATCATTTTCGGTATGTGGGGCTTTTTCACGATCGTCCCCTTCATGGCGCGGACGGTCCAGCCTTTCCTGACGCATCATTTCAAGCATGTTCCGGGCATTAAATTCATCATTCACGGCGCGCCGTTCGGAACGGGCCTCATGACGGCAGGTCTGGTGCTGGCCGTGATGATCGCCCCTTTCATGACGGCTGTGATGCGCGACGTTTTTGCCGCTATGCCCAACATGCTGCGTGAAAGCGCCTATGGCCTTGGCGCCACGCGCTGGGATGTGATGTGGAAAGTCGTGGTGCCGTGGTCCCGCTCGGGCATGATCGGTGCGATCGTGCTCGGCATGGGCCGTGCCCTGGGCGAGACCATGGCCGTAACCTTTGTGATCGGTAACGTCACGGCTGTCGGCTGGTCGCTGTTTGCGCCGCGCAGCACGGTTGCGTCCCTGATCGCTCTTCAGTTTCCGGAAAGTCCGGCCGGCTCGCTGCGCCTTTCCGCGCTGCTGGCGCTGGGCTTCATCCTGATGCTGCTGTCATTCGCCAGTCTGGCGCTGGCTCGGATGCTGCGGGGGAATACGAAATGAGCGATACCGTCGTTTCCACCAACGGCTGGAAGCCCAATCCCCGTGCCGCCCGCCGTCGGAGCGCCGATCATGTGGCGACCGCTTTCGGGATGGTCATGGCCGGCATTCTGGTGCTGGTTCTGGCATCCATTCTCTGGACCCTCCTGTCCCGCGGGCTTGCCGGGCTGTCCGCTGCTGCGATCATGAAGCCGATGGGGCCGCCGGGCTCGTCGTCCGGTCTGGCAAACGCCATTGTCGGCAGTCTGATCCAGACGTTTATGGCGTTGCTGATGGCGACGCCGCTGGGGCTTGGGTGCGGCATCTATCTTTCGGAATATGGCACGGACACCAACAAATTCGCATCCTGCGTCCGGTTCGTCTCGGACGTGCTGATGTCGGTGCCGTCCATTCTGGTCGGTCTGTTCGTCTATCAGGTCATGGTCGCGCCATTCGGCCACTTTTCCGCGCTGGCCGGGTCCGTTGCACTGGCCATTCTGGCCGTGCCGATCATTGTCCGCACGACCGAAGACATGCTGCGTCTCGTCCCGACCGCCATGCGCGAAGCGGGCGCAGCTCTGGGTGCGACACGCTGGCGGGTCACGCTTTCGCTGTGCCTGCGCTCCGCCAAGACGGGCGTGCTGACGGGCATCCTGCTGGCGCTGGCCCGTGTGAGTGGCGAGACGGCGCCGCTGCTGTTTACGTCGCTGGGCAACCAGAACTGGTCTTTCAGCCTCACCCGCCCGATGGCGAGCCTGCCGGTGACGATCTACCAGTATGCCGGCGCGTCCTATGAAGACTGGGTACAGCTTGCCTGGGCCGGTGCGCTGCTGGTCACGATGGGTGTGCTGGCCATCAATATTGCCGTCCGCGTCTCGGCGCGACGCGGATGACCCCGGGAACACTGCAGGGGATGACACAGGATTCCATGATGACCAAGACTGATCCGCAGGTGGCGAAGAGCCCTGAAGTGGCGCTGGCTGTCCGCAACCTGAATTTCTATTATGGCGAAAACCACGCCCTGCACGACATTTCGGTGGATTTTCCGGCCCGCCGCGTGACGGCCATGATCGGGCCGAGTGGCTGTGGTAAATCGACGCTGCTGCGGATTTTTAACCGCATGTACGACCTGTACCCCGGCCAGCGCGCGACCGGTGAGGTGATGTTCGACGGGCGCAATATTCTGGATCACGATCTGGACCTGAACATCCTGCGCGCACGCGTGGGCATGGTGTTCCAGAAGCCGACGCCGTTTCCGATGTCCATCTATGACAACATCGCGTTTGGCGTGCGTCTGCATGAGAAAATGAACAAGGCGGATATGGATGCGCGCGTTCAGGACGTCCTGACCCGCGTGGCGCTTTGGAACGAAGTCCGTGACCGTCTGAATGCTCCGGCTTCCGGCCTTTCGGGCGGCCAGCAGCAGCGTCTGTGCATTGCGCGCTCCATTGCGACGCGCCCGGAAGTCCTGCTGCTCGACGAACCGACCTCGGCTCTGGACCCGATCTCCACGGCGCGTATCGAAGAACTGCTTGACGAACTCAAGGAAGAATTCACGATTGCGATCGTGACCCACAACATGCAGCAGGCTGCACGCTGTGCGGATCAGGTGGCGTTCTTTTACATGGGGCGTCTGATCGAAGTGGACAGCGCGGACCGGATGTTCACCAATCCGAAGCAGCAGCAGACCCAGGACTACATCACCGGCAGGTTTGGATAACGCGTCATGGCTGACAGATCCCATATCGTCAAAAGCTACGAACAGGAGCTGGGCCAGCTCCGCTCCATGATGGCGCAGATGGGCGGCATCGTGGAAAATCAGGTCGCCCTCGCGCTGTCCGCCATTGCGGACCGCAACGAGGAAGCCGCCGATGCGGCGGCGCGTCAGGACCCGGAAGTGGACCAGCTCGAACGTGAGGTCGAGAGCCTCGCGATCCGTCTTCTGGCACTGCGAAGCCCCATGGCGGGCGATCTGCGCGAAATCGTGGCGGCCCTGAAAATCACGGGCGATCTGGAGCGGATCGGCGATTACGCTTCCTCCATTGCGCGCCGTTCGCTGCGAATCCGGATGCCGGAAAACCAGATTTCGCTCTCGGGGCTGCGCAGCATGGGGCGTCTGGTGCAGGAAAACCTGCGCCGTTCGATTGATGCGATCACACAGCAGGATTCCAACCGGGCCATGGAAGTCTGGCACTCGGACCGTGCGGTAGACGAATACTACACGGCCCTGTTCCGTGAACTCGTCACGTACATGATGGAAGATGCCCGCAACATCCGCGCCTGCACGGAACTGCTGTTCATCGCCAAGAACCTTGAGCGGATCGGCGATCATGCGACCAATATCGCCGAGCGCGTCTTTTACGCCGTGACGGGCGACAATCTGCCGTCCCTGCGGCCGCGCGGTGGGCCGGCCTCGGCTCTGACAGTGGCGGAAACGATGCAGGAGCCGGACGTCCGGTGAAGGCCCCATCCCCCGCGCGCGCCAAGGGACTTGTTCTTCTCGTCGAGGATGATCCGGCCCTGCTGCTGATGACCTGCTATAATCTCGAACAGCGCGGCTACCGCGTCGAGACGGCAGAAGATGGAGAAGCGGCGCTTCTGGCGCTTGAGACATCGCGCCCTGACGCCGTTGTTCTGGACTGGATGCTTCCGGGTCTGTCCGGACTGGATGTGTGCCGTCGCATCCGGGCCAATCCTGCCCTGCGCGACGTGCCGGTTCTGCTGCTGACGGCGCGTTCGGCCGAGCAGGATGCGATCCGTGGGCTGGACACGGGTGCGGACGATTATCTGATGAAGCCGTGCAGCGTCGATACGCTCGATGCACGTCTGCGCGCCCTGCTGCGGCGGCACCAGTCTTCCTATGACCGTCTGTCCTTCGCGGACATCACGCTCGACCCTGAGACGCACCGCGTGGAGCGTGGCGGTCGGATGCTGTCTCTGGGGCCGACGGAATATCGCCTGCTGGACCTGCTGATCCGCAATCCGCGCAAGGTGTTTTCCCGCGAGGATCTGCTGCGCCGGATCTGGGGGCAGAACATCCATGTCGAGATCCGGACGATCGACGTCCATATCCGGCGTCTGCGCAAGGCCATCAACGGGCCGGGCGAGGTCGATCTGGTGCGGACCGTGCGCGCGGCCGGCTACGCGCTGGATGATGGCCCGACGACGGACGGCGCCTGACGGGTGCCGGCAGGAGCGCTTTCCGGAGCACTGCCGGGAGGGGGCCTTCCGCCTGTAGCAGATACGCTGCCGTTGCAGGTCGGCATGGTCCTCGTCTGTGTGGCGCTCGCGGGATGGATATTGGCAGTCTGGCTCCTGCTGCGACAGCCGCGCGTTCCGACCTCACCTCCTGACGACTATCTGAAGCCCGTGTCTCCGGCTGATCTGCCGGTCGATCCGCTTCCTGCCTGCGCCGTGGTGCTGGACGGGCTCGGGGCCATCGTGCAGGTCAATGAGGCAGCGGCGTCCCAGTTCGGGGAGACGGTGGGCGCGATCCTGCGTCATCCGGCGGCCCGCTCGGCCCTGTCGGCGGCTCTGCGCGTTCCGGTACCGTCCGGCACGGCGGAGGGGGGTAGTCGGAGTGAACTTCCGCCCGTCTGCTCCACGACCTTCACGCTCGATGTGCCGGTTCCGCGGACGCTTCATCTGATGCTGCGCCGTCTTCCGGGCGGCAAAGGCCAGGACAAGCGTGTTCTGGTCGTACTGAACGATCATAGCGAGGCCCGGGCTGCGGACCGGATGCGAACGGACTTCGTGGCGCATGCAAGCCACGAGCTGCGCACGCCGCTGGCATCGCTGAGCGGATTCATCGACGCGTTGCAGGGGGCGGCCGGGGAAAATCCGGTCATGCGGCGGCAGTTTCTCGACATTATGCGACAGCAGTCCGAGCGGCTGAAACGGCTGATCGACCGCCTTCTGTATTTGTCGCGCGTTCAGGCGCATGAGCATCAGCGTCCCCGCGATCTGGTGGATGTCGCGGATCTGATGGCCGTCGTGCTTGGGGAGGTCGCGCCGCGTTTTGAACAGGAAGGACGTACGTTGACCCTGGAAGTCGAAGACGACCTCATGGTGCGGGCCGACGAGGACGAGATGGTGCAGGTGCTGCTCAACCTGATCGAAAATGCCCTGCGCTATGGTGCAAGGGAGGATGAGCGCCTGACCATCACATTGTCGGCCCGGCGCGCCGTCATCCCCGATGATCGGTGGCCTGCGGATGGGGGCGTCATTCTCGGGATCGAGGACAATGGCTGCGGGATGGAAGCCCATCATCTGCCGCGCCTGACTGAGCGTTTCTATCGTGTGGGTGCGCCGACTGATGGAGCCGGGCAGGGGACGGGCTTGGGTCTGTCCATCGTGCGGCATATTCTGGACCGGCATGGCGGCCGTCTGCGGATTGCGAGCGCGCCGGGCAAGGGCACGACCTGTCTGGTCTGGCTGCCGCCTGCGGGGGCGACACTTGCGGTTTCGCTGGTGGAATGACAGTTTCCTTCTGAAACAATCAGAAGGTATTGTTACAGTGACAGTTTTCCGCAGTTTCCGCCGTGCCGGTCTGGCCGCTCTGCTGACTGGCAGCATGTTCACGCCGCTTCATGCGGCGGATGTGCCCGACACCATTCCCGCCTGGCTGAGCGATATCAATGGCGCGCAGGCGATGGCCTGGGTGAAGGATCAGAACGACCGTACCCTGCGCCTTCTGGGGCATGGCCCGCTTTACCAGAGTCTGTATGCGACGTCTCTGAAACTGCTTCAGACGCATGACCGTCTTGCATCCCCCATCCAGATCGACGGGATGATCTACAATTTCTGGCGTGATGACCGACACCTGCGGGGCGTCCTGCGCCGGACGACGCCGGATTCCTATGCGACCGATCATCCGGAATGGACCGTCGCACTGGATCTGGATGCGCTGGCGGCGAAGGAAAAGCGCAACTGGGTTTATGGCGGAGTGGACTGCCTGCACAGCCAGCAGAATCTCTGCCTGCTCCATCTTTCCGATGGTGGCGAAGATGCCAAGACCGTTCGGGAATTCGATCTGCGGACTGGAAAATTCGTCGAGGGCGGGTTCAACCTTCCGCATGCCAAGCAGGATTCAAGCTGGCTGGACCGTGACACGCTTCTGGTCAGCTATCCCTGGACGTCTTCAGATGTGACGGAATCCTCCTATCCGTACATCGTGAAGCTTCTCAAGCGCGGCCAGTCCCTCGATCAGGCGCAGACGGTCTTCACCGGAAACCGGAAGGACGTCGAAGTCGGGCCGGAAGTGCTGCATGACGGCGCAGGACACCAGGTCATGCTGATTCGCGAAGGTCTGGATGCGTTTTCATCGAAGCTGTTCCTGTATCGGGACGGTCAGGTGACGCAGGTCGCCATTCCCCTGAAGGCGGATGTCGCCGGGCTGTTCAATGGCCGCCTGGTGGTTCAGCTCAAGGAAGACTGGAAGGTCGGGGCGCAGTCCTTCCCGCAGGGGAGCGTGGTGCTGGTCGATCCGGCTGCGGCAAAGGTCGCACCCCAGCTTCTGGTTGCGCCGACGGGCCGTCAGATGATTGAGGAAGTGTCCACGAGCCATGGCCATCTGATCGTCACGCTGTACGACAATGTGCGGGGCAAGGTCTCGATCTACACGCCCACGGGCGCGGCCTTCACGCACCGGGATCTGCCTCTGCCGGAGAACATGTCGGTGGGTCTGGCCAGTGTCGACGAGGACAGCCCGGTGGCCTATGCCGTCTCCAGCGGTTTCCTGAGCCCGACCACGTTGTGGGAGATCAACAGTGATACGGCATCGGTCCAGAAGCTCCATACGCTGCCAGCGCAGTTCGACGCCTCGAAGATGGCGGTGGAGCAGCAGGAGGTTCGCTCGAAGGATGGCACCAGCATCCCGTATTTCATCGTCCACCGTCGGGACATGACACTGGATGGGACCAACCCGACGCTGCTTTATGCTTATGGCGGGTTTGAAGTACCGCTTTTCCCGTTCTATTCGGCAGGGATCGGCAATAACTGGCTGTCGCGCGGCGGGGTTTATGTTCTGGCAAATATCCGCGGCGGCGGCGAATTTGGGCCGGCCTGGCACGATGCCGGTCTCAAGACCAATCGCCAGCGGATTTATGACGACTTTGCAGCCGTGGCGAAGGACCTGATGGACCGGAAGGTAACCTCGCCTCAGCATCTGGCGATTCAGGGCGGTTCCAATGGCGGTCTGCTGATGGGTGTCGAGTTCACGCAGCATCCGGATTTTTGGAAGGCCGTCGATATCGAAGTGCCGCTTCTGGACATGATGAACTATGAACACATGTCCGCTGGGGCGTCGTGGGTCGGGGAATATGGAACGGTCTCCATCCCTGAGCAGAAGGCATTCCTGCGCGGAATTTCGCCGCTTCAGAACCTCAGGCCCGATGTGAAATATCCCGTGCCGTTCATCGAGACGACGACGAAGGATGATCGCGTCGGTCCCGTTCATGCGCGGCGTTTTGCATGGCGGATGAGCGAGCTTAAACTCCCCTATTATTACTGGGAGCAGGTCGCGGGCGGTCATGGTTTCGGGGCCAGCCAGAAGGAAATCGCCCAGACGCAGGCACTCAGCTACGCTTATCTGTGGTCCGAACTGGGCCGGACAAAGTAAGACGTCGCATCATGCGGACATGAAAAAGGGCGCTCCGTGGAGCGCCCTTTTTTGTGCCGGAAGCCGGAAAAACGGGGTCAGCCGTGGCGGCGGCTGCGGTCCAGCAGGCACCAGCCCCCGATCAGCACGGCGCCGATCAGCGGGATGGCGCCGATTGTGATCGTGCCGTCCGGGTAGTCGAAAGCCATCATGACCAGAACGAAGCCCAGAAAACCGAGGGTCGCCCATGTCGTATAAGGCGCGCCCGGCATGTTGAAGCCCGTCGGCATGATGTCACCGCGATTGATCGCGGCCCGCAGGCGGAGCTGACACAGCAGGATGAAACCCCATGTGCTGATGATGCCCAGCGCCGAGAAATTCAGAACAATTTCAAAGACGCGCGACGGGATGAGGTAGTTCAGCATCACGCCCACCAGATACACGGCCAGTGTGGTGAGAATGCCGACATAGGGGACAGAGCTCTTGTTCAGCTTGCCCAGAGCCTTCGGGCCGGAGCCGCCAAGGGCGAGGGCGCGTAGCACACGCCCTGTGGAATACAGGCCCGAATTGAGGCTGGAGAGCGCGGCCGTCAGCACCACGATGTTCATGATGGTGCCAATGCCCGGAATGCCGAGTGCCTGAAAGAACGTCACGAACGGGCTGATGCCCGCGTGATATTCGGTCCAGGGCAGCAGGCAGACCAGCAGGATGACGGACCCCACATAGAACAGGGCGATACGCCAGATCACGCTGTTAATGGCACGCGGGAGAATTTCGCGGGCGTCCTCGCATTCACCTGCCGCCGTGCCCAGCAGTTCGATGCCGGAATAGGCGAACACCACCCCCTGAAGCAGCATGAGCGCCGAAAACAGCCCGTGCGGGAAGATGCCGCCGTTTTCGGTAATCAGGTGAAAGCCGGTCGTATGCCCGGCGACTGGCATGCGAATGCCGAGAATGAGAGCGCCTGCGACGAGGAACAGCGCCAGAGCCACTACCTTGATGAGGGAGAACCAGAACTCCATTTCGCCGAAATAGCGCACGCCGATCATGTTCATGGTGCCGACGATCGCCAGCGCCACGAGTGCGAAAGCCCACTGCGGAACCGGGAGGAAAACCGCCCAGTAATGCATGTACAGGGCGACAGCCGTGATATCGACGATGCCGGTCATGGCCCAGTTCAGGAAGGACAGCCAGCCTGCCATATAGGCCGCGCGCTCCCCGAGAAACTCGCGCGCATAGGTCACGAAGCTGCCGCTGGTCGGACGATACATGACCAGTTCGCCCAGGGCGCGCAGGATCAGGAACGAAAAGACGCCGCAGACCGCATAGATGATCGCAAGAGAGGGACCAGCCATCTGAAGGCGTGAACCCGCCCCAAGGAACAGTCCCGTACCGATGGCGCCACCAATGGCGATCATCTGGACGTGACGGCGGCCGAGATCCTTGTGATAGCCTTCCTCGCTGATGGCCCCTGCATGGTGGGTGGGGGTATGATCGGGAGCCGGGCTTGTCGTCATCTGCGCGTCCTGAAAAGTCGTCGGGAAAGGTGTCGGTGAGGCTGAAGGGGCGTGACGAGCGGCGGCGGGAAGGGCCTACGCTTCATGCGCGGCAGCTATGTGTCTCATGCATGGGAACATAAGCGAAAGTCGCCGCATTGCCAACGCGGATTGCTGGCATGGCCGAAACTGGCTGCCGACTGTGCCTTCAATGCCCCGGCGGAACGGCCATGCAGGCCATTCCCTGTCCGGAAAGAGTTGAACAGGCTTCCGCGGCTCCCACCCGGCTGATGCCCGTCAGACGCGCGCGCCAGACCGTGGTGCCGTGGCTCGGTGTGGGATGGACTTCGATTCGGGCAGACTGAAGCGGTGTGAAGGCTGCCTGCCGTGCCATGGTAGCGGCGAATTTGGCCTGTCCGATACTGCCAAACGCTCCCACCTGAACGGCCCAGGACCCATAGCTTCCCGGCCGGTGATAGCCCACGACCACTGTTCTCGATTCCGTAGGCTGAACCGGCAATGTATGCGGTGACGGCATGACTGGAGGGGGAGGAAGCGGTCGGGACGTGGCTGTGGCGGACGGGGGAGGAAGCTGTGATTCGCCCGCGGGCTGGACGGCGCAGGGCACGTCTGGATCGTAGGCGTCATCCGGATTGCAGGGCACGGCGCTGGGGGCGGCGATCGGTCCTGTAATCGGTGTCTGGGCGGCAGCACTCGTGACGTGTCGGCTGGCCCAGACCTGTCCGACACTGCGCGATGCCGTCATGACGGGCGCCGGAGCGGTCTGGGTTGCGGGCAGTCCGGCATAAGAGGCTCCGGACTGCGATGCATTCAGCTGATCGGCGCTGGCATAGGCGGCCAGAGGGCCTGTCAGGGCAATCTGCGTACCCAGATGGGGGGTGATGCTCGCAACGTAATTAACGGTTTCGTTGGGAAGCTGTCGCCCTTCGGAGAGATACTCTTCCAGTCGCTGCGGACCGGCATTGTAAGCCGCCAGAAAGGCCGGTGCGCCGTATTTCCGGGCAAGGATACTGATATAGCCGGTCCCTGCCATGATGTTGTCATGCGGCTCGTAAGGATCGGCCCGCAAGCCATACCGCGCGCGCATGTCAGCATAGGTCTGGGGCATGAGCTGCATCAGCCCCATCGCACCGGAATGGGAGGTGATGGGCCGCCCGTCCAGAAACTGGTGACCGCCCGATTCCTGATGGATGACAGCCCGGATCCAGTCCTGCGGAATCGAAAACCGGCTGGCGGCCTGCAGGATATAGGGCCGCCAGGGATCTCCGGCCGGGCCGGGTGCGCGGTAGGCCCCGCTTGAGGAATAATACCGGTTGTAGGGAGAACGCTGGGACGCACAGCCTGCAAGGGCCACGAGGCTCAGAAACATGGTTCCCGTCTGAAGGAAGACTTGCCTTTTCCTGAGCATCATAAACCCACTGTTAATCTTTTACGCAGATGATGAGCGCTGTCCGAAAGAGAAGGCAGACGAACGGTGACGACGGAGACTCCGGAAAACGAAACCCCGGTCGAGAAGGGGGGTAAGCGCAAGATCATCATCCTTGCAGTGCTGGCATGCCTGCTTCTGGCTGGCGGTGGAGCCTTTGCATGGAAGCATTTTCATCACGCGGCAACCCCGGCCACCAAGACTGCTGCCCAGCCCGTGAAATGGACGACCATCACCATCCCGACCATTCTCTCCAATCTTGATTCGGGGTCTGAGCGGACGCGATATGTCCGGATCGGCGCGCGGCTTGAAGTTGAAGACGGCAAAAACGCCGAGAATGTCGCCGCCCTGATGCCTCAGATCCAGGACGCTTTCCAGACCTGTCTGCACGGTATGCAGCCCTCCGAGCTTTCCGGAAGCGGCATTTACCGACTCAGGGAAACAATGCTGGCGCAGATCACCAACATCGTGGCGCCCCTCCGGGTCAGGGATCTCTTTTTCGTAGAGGTGCTGGTGCAGTGACCGACGACCGACAGGCCGACACCACGTTTGCGGATCAGGATACCGGCATGCCTGAGGCTGCCTTTCCGCTCGCCGGAAACGGTATGGCCGGTTTTGGGGCCGACAATGATCACGTCCTCAGCCAGGCCGAAATCGACAGCTTTTTTGGCAAGGATTCCGCAGTCAGCGGTCCTTCGAACAGCAGTGGTATCGAGCGCGTGGTCAGTACGTCTGGCATATCGTCCGAGCGGCTACCTATGCTCGAAGTGGTCTTTGACCGTTTCACCCGGATTCTGACGACGAGCCTGCGCAATTTTACCAGCGACAATGTTGAAGCGTCCATGGACCGGCTGGGTTCCCAGCGCTTTGGAGATTATCTCGAAAACGTTCCGGGCCAGGCCATGTTCGCGGTCTTCAAGGCGGAAGAATGGGACAATTACGGTATTCTCGTTCTGAGCTCTTCTCTGATCTACAGCATCGTCGACGCACTTCTCGGAGGCCACGTCCGCAGCGACGGTCCGACCGCTGCCCGACAGACAGGGCGGCACCACACCGCCATTGAACGCGCCCTGATCGAGCCTATGGTCAGGATCATTCTCGATGATCTGGAAACAAGCTTCAGCCCGCTCTGTGCGGTTAATTTTCATTTCGAGCGTCTCGAAATGAACTCGCGTTTCGCAATGATCTGTCGCGCTGGAAACGGCGTTGTTACCGCACGTTTTGGTATCGATATGGAAGGTCGGGGTGGGGACGTGGACGTTGTGCTGCCGCACGCCACGCTCGAGCCGGTCCGGGACATTCTGCTTCAGCAGTTCATGGGTGAGAAATTCGGCCATGACGGGATGTGGGAAAGCCACCTGGCACAGGAACTCTGGCGCACGGATCTGACCCTTGATGCCGTTCTGGAAGAGCAGACCGTGAACCTCAAAGAGATCATGAAGCTCGCCCCCGGCGATCAACTGGTCCTGCGTCGAAATCCGGATGCTCTCGTCACCCTGCGCTGTGGCGAACATGCCCTTTTCAAGGGACGTGTTGGACGAAAGCAGGGACAGGTGGCCGTCAAGATTGAAGAAGTCCTCAACCAGAAACCCGGCACGGATCGTGCCACATCCTATAGCTGACCGGAGCATATTTCATGGATAGATTTCAGCTTGGGATCGAGATTGCCCTTTCAGTCCTGCTCCTGGTGACCATTTTTTACAGCCTGTATCTGGGCCGCGCACTGTCCGTGCTGCGGCGGGACCGTGGGCAGCTCGATGCCCTGATCTCCAGCCTTCAGTCCAGCAGTGCCCAGGCTCAGTCCGGCATTGACCATCTGCGCCAGACGACGGAACTCGTAGGCCGTGCTCTGGGAAAGACGGTCGAATCCGGGAAAAGTCTGAAACGGGATCTGGCCATGCTGTGTGACCGCTCGGAGACCCTCGCCCAGCAGCTGGAATCGCTGCTGCCCGCTGGTCGCGTTGCAGCAAAGGCAGCGCCTCGGATTGAAGAAATACCTGAAGAAACGTCCTTCCGCTCGGCGCTTCGCCTGAAGCCGGATGAGGTGCGGACCATGAAGCCCAGTGGCAGCAAAAGCGCTGCCGAGCGTGAACTTCTCCGCGCGTTACGTCAGAAGCAGGGATAACCGGACATGTTTTTCCGTCTTCTGCATCTGGCCTGCGGCCTGATGATTGTTCTTCTCGGGGTCAAGGTCTACGCGATTGCGGGCGATCTTATGGGAGACACCGACAGCTCCTCGTCTGCTCTGACGGCTGTTGCCATGGCCCAGCCCCAACCCGTCGCACCGGTATCTGCGCCTACGCCGGTTGAACTTCCCAAAGCTGCTGACACCCCCTCTTCTGCGGTTGCGGCATCTCCGAAGGTTGACGATTTGTGTGCCAAAGGGGGATGCAAGGGGCCTGCACCCGCAAATGTGCCTGCCTTGGCTCAGCCTGCCGATCCTGCGCTTGCGGAACAACTCGCCTCGCGGGAGAAAGAACTGGATCGACGGGATACAGCGCTGAATGACCGCCAGCGTCTTGTTGATGCTGCGGAGGAAGAGTTGCAACGTCGCATGACTGCGCTTGAGAATTCCCGGACCGCACTTGAAAGCACCGAACAGCACACTGATCAGCTCCGGAACGATGATGCGGATCGCCTCGTCAAGATCTATCAGGCGATGCGACCGGAGGATGCAGCCGCGATCTTTAATATCCTAGACCTGCGTGTTGGAGTGGCGCTGCTGAACAGGATGAACCCGCGAAAGGCTTCGGCCATCATGGAAGCAATGTCGCCTCAGCGTGCCATCCTGGCGACCCAGCTTCTTGCGAACTCCCACGCGCGACCCGCTGCCCGGATCGGCGGCAACGGATGAAAAGGGTAATCCTGGCTGCAGTTCTGGGGCTGTCATCGCTTGGAACGGCGGTGGCCGCACAGACCAGGGCCTCCAGTGTAAAACCCGGAGGAGGAGGGGAAACCCATGCCGGACCGGCACCAGACGACAAGCTGCTGCCTGCTGGATGGTTGTTTCTGAACGATCCTGCGCCCCTTTTCCCGCATCCGGAAAAAGCTGTGCAGGAGAAACGGATTTCGGCGAATTCCGCTCCGGTGTCCGAACCTCGCCCGCAGGTTGTCAATGCGTCTCCCGCAACACCCATGCAGGTTCCCGACGCGACCGGGCTCTGGCTGCCGCTTGGAGAACTGACGCCTGTTGCAGCCTTTCGAAACGGGCAGAATATCGTGCTTGTAGCGGCCGGACGGCATGCTCTCGATACGGCAGGCCTGTCCGGGGTCGGGCCTTTCACGTCAGTGTCCAGCAGACTTCTTCCAGACGTAACGGTTATCACCATTGGGGTGTCTACTGATCGTGATCCGGTCCTGCGTCCGGTTGGAGCGGGATGGACGGTATCTGTCGCCCCCGATGTGAAGCCTCAGGCCGATATGCTTCTGGGGCAGGACGGAAACGCACTGACGTTCATGCCGCCTGTGCAGGAAGGACTGCCTCAGGTTGTTGCATTGGATGATCCGTCCTCGGGTCGGAGGCTTCTGCTTGGAATGACGCGCTCTGGACGCATCGGGCAGCCCATGCGCCGTCAGGGAACCGGATTTTCGGTTCGAAGCAGTCTGATGGGGGTGGTGGTGGCGGCCGATTCTGATGATATTGAACTGCGTCAGGCGGCAGGAAGGCTGGTTCTGGATACGATGGGGCCGGACAGTTTCCCCCTGATGGCTTCCAACCGGCTTCAGCCTTATGGATCGTCTCTAAGTGGTGTCAGTCTGGGAGGCGGAACCCCGCAAGAGCTTCGCGAGGCCCTCAGACGGAGTGTGGCTGCCGCAGCCCTGGCCCCATCGGCTGATCGGTTCGAGGCGCGCATGCGGGTTGCGCAGGCGGCGGCACGCGCCGGGAATGGACCGCTTCTGGGAGAGGTCATGCAGGTGGCCTTGGAGGACTGGCCTGAAGGCGCAGAAAAACCTGAGACGCGCCGCCTGCAACAGATATCGGCCGTGCTGAACCAGCGCGAAGTTTCATCCTATCTGACCGAGGACGGAGGCAGCACTCCTGAAGATCAGCTCTGGCGTGGAATGATGCGTATGCTTATGCCATCCGCCAGCCGGGTTGGGCAGAGCGCGTCCGGGTCTGTGGAAAGCGACCGTAATCATACGGCAGACCTGATTGCGACAGGGCTACCTGTTCTTCAGGCGTATGCAGCGCCTTTGCGGGACCGTCTTCTGCCGCCTGCAGCCCAGTGGGTCGCGCGTTATGGTAATGAAAGCGCGACGAAAATTCTCGGTCAGCTTCCTGAGGGACCGCAGGTGGCTCTGGCAAAAGCGCTTCTGGCGGCTCGTCGGGATGCGCCGGATGCAGAAGAGAAGCTGAAAGCGCTCTCACGTGAAACATCGCCGTTGGTCTGGCCGGTGGCAAGGGAAGCGCTTCTTCGGCAGGCGCTGGAGAAGAAAACGCTGTCCCCGCAGGCTGTCGCCGATCAGGTTGATGGCATCCTGCCGGCTCTTCGGATTGCAGGCAGGGAAAAAAGTGCCCGTCTTCTGCAGATCGAGGCACTGATGAGGGGGGGGAATCTCGCCGCTGCTGCGACGGCAGTTCAGGAATGGAACCGATTGTATCCTGAGGATATGACCGATGTTGAAGTGCAGAAGAAGGATATTATACGGCGGATGGCAGAGACTGTCTCTGCAGATGGGAGTCAGGCTCTGAATGAAGTGGCCTTTCTGAAGGACGCGCTGGCCGAAGCTTCAGGGAATGGGTCGTTACAGCGGGATATCTTCGACGGTCTGGCGCGTCGTTACGAAGCCATGGGGCTGCCGGATCAGGAGCGGGACGCTCTGAGGAAGCTTGTGGACATTCAGGGTGGCGCGCAGGGCATGGCTGTCCGCATCCGGCTGTCCAGGCTTGAGCTCGACATGGGAGATGCCAAAGCGGCCCGGCAGGATCTTTCGGCGTTTGCCGAAGGCTCTCCTGATGCTGCGCTGGCTCTGCCGGGAGGCAGCAGCAGCCAGTCCGTGGAGGTTGCGCTTCTGCGCGCGCAGATTGCGCTGGCCGATCATCGTTCGGATGAGGCCGCGGGAGAACTTGCCACCATTCGGGATCCGCGGGCCTGGACGCTGCGGGCCCAGATGGCGGAAAAGGCGGGAGAGTGGTCCCGGGCGGTGGAGGCACTGACCCCCATGCTGGACGCGCTTACGGGGAATGGCGAAACGGCGAAGGCGCCACTCTCTCCTGACCAGCAGGCTCTCATTCTCCGGGTAGGGGGAGATGCATCCAGGGCGCAGGATCAGCAGACGCTCAGAAGTCTTCAGGACCGGTTTGGGACGATGATGGCGGGGACACCGTCGGAGGGTGTTTTCAGGTTGCTGACGGGGAGCAGAGACGGTGCTGTGACGCCCCCTGTTTCTGCTGGTGGCTAGTGTCTGTTCAGGGGAGGGGTGACAGGGCGATGCCCTTCCAGAAAAACCCTGATGCCGTAAGCCATGAATTCTTCGAGCTTTTCTTTTGAACGGCTCGGTTTGCAATGTGTGAGGCGCCCCAGCGTCGGGCCGCCGAGCGTCATTCCGAAAAGAAGGTCCGACGCCTCCGTAATATCGGGAATGTCCAGTCTGCCTGCTTCGGACTGGATAGCCATCCAGTTCTGGATGGGCAGGACCCGTCCCGAGAGCTGAAACAGGTCTGCGACCAGTTGCCGGACTGCGGGATTGCGGCTCGTTTCCGTAATGACGGAGCGGAGCAGGCTCAAACGTTCATCACAGAACATGCAGGCAGCAATACTGGTCATCAGGCCCAGAAGCTGTTTTTCCATGGAATCCGTGGGGGCCGGCGTATAATTTATGGGGGCGAACAGGCGTTCGAGGATCAGTGTTTCGAACAGGACCTGTTTGGAGTCGAAAAACTGGTAGAGGGTTTTCTTGGACATTCCCGAGCAGGACGCGATGCTGTCCATCGACGTGGCGTGATAGCCATGGGTGATCAGGACCGAACTGGCAGCGTCGAGAATCCGGTTGCGTCTTTCCGCTTCGTCGAGCTGCGCTGGGCGGCCACAGCAGGACTGTTTCCGGTCTTCGGACTGGCTGCTCGACTGACTGGGCAAGATGAACTCCGATATTATTTCACAGACCGAATTGACGTCTGTCAAAGAAACCCGCTAGTTTCCGTCCTCGCGGGAAACTAGCGGGTTTCTGTATCACAGGATAGCGGCCGTATCATGCCTTCTTTTCAGAAAATATCGTTGAATTGTTCTGCTGCCCTGTCTCCGGTTGGTTCGTGGGGTGGGAGGGGCAGTTTTCTGGTGCCGCTTCTGGCACTCCCGCTGCTGGTGGCAGGGTGTCAGAAAAAAACGCCCCCTCCCCAGATGCCGCCCCAGCCTGTTGATGTGGTGACGCTGAAGACGCAGCCGGTCACGCTTGAGACGTCCCTGCCCGGACGGACGGATGCCTATGAGCAGGCGCAGATCCGTCCGCAGGTGAATGGTGTCATTGTCTCGCGTGATTTCGAACAGGGTGCGGACGTCAAGGCCGGACAGCAGCTTTTCCAGATCTACATCGCGCCGTATCAGGCAGCTTACGATCAGGCGAAAGCACAGCTTCTGAACGCACAGGCCGTGGCAGCGCGGGCGAACGGGCAGCTCAAGCGGTATCGTCCGCTGGTGGCGGCTCATGCCGTGAGTTCACAGGACTTCGACAATACGCTGGCAACGGCGCGTGAGGCCGAGGCCCAGGTGGCACAGGCGAAGGCAGCGCTGGAAGCGGCAGCCGTCAACCTGAATTACACCCATGTTCGTGCGCCCATCAGCGGGCGTATTGGCCGCACGCTTTATACCGCTGGTGCGCTTCTGACGGCGGGGCAGACCCAGCCGGTCGCAGTTGTGACACGGCTTGATCCGATTTACGTGGACGTCAATCTGGCTGCTACCGACATGCTGCGCCTGAAGCGTGAACTGGCAGACGGGCAGCTCGAGCGGAATGGCACGGATGCGGCGGCGGTAGGCCTGCGTCTTGAAGACAACACCGAATATCCGGTGCGTGGCAAGCTCCAGCTTTCCGAAGTCACGGTGGATCCGGCGACCGGAACGCTTGTCATGCGCGCCGTTTTCCCGAACCCGGATCATCTGCTGCTGCCGGGCATGTTTGTGAATGCCCATATTCAGGAAGGCATTGATCCGCACGGTATGCTGGTGCCGCAGGTTGCAGTTGCGCGGGATGCCAAGGGCAATCCCTACGTCATGGTCGTGGATGGCGAGAACAAGGTCAGCCAGCGTTCCATTCAGGTCCTGCGGACGGTCGGCGAGTCCTGGCTCGTCTCGGACGGGCTGAAGGAAGGCGAGAAGGTGATCGTAAGCGGTCTGCAGAAAGTGCAGCCGGGTGCAAAGGTGGCGCCGCATGAAGCGCCTCCTGCAGCTCCTGCGGGAAAGGCGGAGTAACCCCGCATGTCATTGTCCCGCTTCTTCATTGACCGGCCCATCTTTGCGTGGGTTATCGGTCTGATTATCATGCTCGTTGGCGGTGTTGCGATCACGCGCATGCCGATTGCGCAGTATCCGAACATTGCACCGCCCCAGATTGCCATTTCGGTCATGTATCCGGGTGCATCTGCCGAGACGGTGAACAATACGGTTGTCCGCCCGATCCTTCAGCAGATGTATGGTCTGGACCATCTCGAGTATCTGTCGGCTTCGTCTTATGCGAGCGGACAGATGGAGATCGACCTGACGTTCGAGCAGGGTACGAACCCTGACATCGCGCAGGTTCAGGTCCAGAACAAGCTCCAGCTGGCCCAGCCGCGTCTGCCGGCGGAAGTCACGGCGCAGGGGCTGAGCATCACGAAGGCGACCAAGAACTTCATGATGGTCGTGGCCTTCATTTCCGAAGATGGCAGCATGTCTGGGCAGGACATCTCGGATTATGTCGCGTCCAACATTTCCGACCCGCTGTCACGCGTTTCGGGCGTGGGCGATCATACGCTGTTCGGCTCAGAATATGCGATGCGCGTGTGGCTGGACCCGTCGAAGCTCTACAATTTCGGCCTGACGGTCGGCGATGTCCAGTCCGCCATTCAGGCGCAGAACATCCAGGTTTCTTCGGGTGAGCTTGGCGGTCTTCCGGCCAAAAAGGGCATCGGGTTCGATGCCACGATTATTGGTCCGACCCGTCTGAGCACGCCTGACCAGTTCAAGGAAATCCTGCTCAAGGTGCAGCAGGATGGCAGCCAGGTGCGTCTGAAGGACGTGGCGCGGGTCGAGCTGGGGGCGCAGAGTTATGCTCTGGGATCGTCTTACAACAACCATCCGGCCGCCGCGATGGCGCTCAAGCTGGCGCCAGGCGCGAACCAGCTCAAGACCGAGGCTGCCGTGCGTGCGCGTCTGGGTGAGCTGAGCCGTTATTTTCCCCAAGGCCTGAAGCTCGTTTATCCGCTTGATACCGAGCCATTTATCACGCTCTCCATTCATGAAGTGGTCGAGACGCTGATCGAGGCGATCGTCCTCGTATTCATCGTGATGCTGATCTTCCTGCAGAACTTCCGCGCCACGCTGATCCCGACGATCGCCGTGCCGGTGGTTCTTCTGGGAACGTTCGGGCTGATGTCCATTGTGGGCTACAGCATCAACACGCTGACCATGCTGGCCATGGTGCTGGCGGTCGGTCTGCTGGTCGATGACGCGATCGTGGTGGTCGAGAACGTCGAACGTGTGATGACGGACAAGGGACTGTCACCGAAAGAAGCGGCCCGTGTCTCCATGGACGAGATCTCGGGTGCGCTTGTGGGCATCGTGCTGGTGCTGACGGCGGTGTTCCTGCCGATGGCAGCGTTCGGCGGTTCCACGGGTGTGATCTATCGCCAGTTCTCTATCACGATCGTTGCGGCCATGTGGCTGTCGGTTCTGGTGGCGATGGTCATGACGCCGGCTCTCTGTGCGTCCATGCTCAAGCCGACCCACAAGGGGCATGATCGTGGACCCGCAGCCTGGTTCAACCGGACGTTCGATCGTATGACGAACGGTTATATCGGGGGCGTAAAATGGCTGATCCGCGTGCCGGTCGTCAGCATGCTCGGGTTCGTCCTGCTCACGGCGCTGGTCGGGTTCCTGTTCATGCGCGTGCCGGGGGGGTTCCTTCCTGACGAGGATCAGGGAATCATCTTCGGACAGGTCACAATGCGCAACGGGGCGACCGAAGCGCAGACGGCGGCCGTCAACCGCAAGATTACCGACTACGTTCTCAAGACCTACGGCCAGTATGTTGAATCCGTCTTCACCATGACGGGCTTCAGCTTCGCGGGTCAGGGGCAGAGTGCGGGTGCGTTCTTCATCCGTATGAAACCCTGGGACCAGCGTCCGGGCACTGCGCACACCACCATGACCGTGTCGCGCGAGATCATGATGCATTTCTGGATGGATCCGGAAGCGCAGATCTTTGCCGTCAATCCGCCTGCTGTGATGGAGCTGGGCAATGCGACCGGTTTTGATCTGGAGCTGGAAGACACCGGACATCTGGGTCATGAAGCGCTGCTGGCCGCGCGAAACCAGATCCTGAGCGAAGCAGCGAAAAATCCGCTTCTGATGGCTGTTCGCCCGCTGGGTATGGAGGATGCGCCGCAGTTCAAGCTTGATATCGACCGTGAGCGCGCCAACGCTTTCGGCCTGACGAATGCGGATATCAACACGACGATTGAAGGGGCGTTTGGCTCCATCTACGTCAACCAGTTCATGCGCAATGACCGCGTCAAGCAGGTCTATATCCAGGGCGAGCCCTGGGCGCGCATGACGCCGGAGGATCTGAACCGCTGGTATGTCCGCAATGCGACGGGAACGATGGTGCCGTTCAATGCCTTTGCTTCGGGGGTCTGGGTTAACGGTCCGCAGAAGGTCGAGGACTATAACGGTCTGAACTCCTACGAAATCCAGGGACAGCCGGCCGTGGGCGCAAGCTCGGGTCAGGCGATGACGGAAATGGAGAAGCTTCTGGCCAAGCTGCCGCGCGGCATCGGTTATGAGTGGACGGGTCTGTCGTTCGAGCAGCTTGCTTCGGGTGGATCGACCGGACCGCTTTATGCTCTGGCCGTTGTGGTCATCATGTTCTGTCTGGCGGCGCTTTATGAGAGCTGGGCCATTCCGTTCGCGGTGCTGCTCGTGCTTCCGCTCGGCGTGCTGGGTGCCATTGCGGCAACGCTGGGACGCGGGTTGGCCAACGACGTCTATTTCCAGGTCGGGCTGCTCACGACGGTGGGTCTGTCGGTGAAGAACGCGATCCTGATCGTGGAATTCGCCAAGGCCTTCTTCGAAAGTGGCGAAACTCTGGAAGACTCGGTTCTGGAAGCCGGGCGTGAGCGTCTGCGTCCGATCCTCATGACGTCGATCGCCTTTGTCTGTGGTGTGTTTCCGCTGGCGATCGCGACCGGGGCTGGCTCGGCAGCGCGCGTGGCGATCGGAACCTGTGTCGTGGGTGGCATGCTCTCGGCAACGCTGCTGGCGGTCTATTTCGTCCCGGTCTTCTTCGTGGTGGTGCTGCGTCTGTTCCGTGTGAGCCGGGTCAGGGACCGCAAGGACCCGTATGCCCATCTGGACAACAAGGCGGCGCCTGTCGCCGAAGGGGAGCACGGAGCATGAAGGCCCGTCTCGGACTGACTTCCGGATTTGCCGGAATGCTGATGCTTTCGGCCTGTAACATGGCGCCGGTTTACCACCGGCCCACGCAGGCCATCCAGAACAGCTACCCCGCGGATACGGCATCGAGGAACACGCCTGCGGCTCAGGCCGCGTCCAATCTCGGGTGGGAGGATTTCTTCACCGACCCGCGGCTGAAGGCGCTCGTGGCGCTGGCGTTGAAAAACAACCGCGACATCGCAGCGCAGCTTGATGCTGTGGGCGTGGCGCGCGGCCAGTACGAGATCCAGAATGCCTCGCTGTTTCCGATCATCTCGGCTGGCGGACAGGGGCTGTTCATGGCGCCATCCGATACGGCAGGTTTCTCCTTTGCGCCTGGCGTTGGCGAGCATATCTCGACCCTGCGTCTGTATCAGACGTCGATCGGATTTTCGTCTTACGAAATTGATCTGTGGGGCCGCATCCGCAACCTGACGCGTCAGCAGAAGGAAACGGTGCTGAACAACGTCGAGAACGCGCGGAACGTTCTCATCACGACGGTCTCGCAGATCGGGACGACCTACATCCAGTGGCTGGCTGATCGCGAGCAGCTCCGGGTGACGCGTGCCACGCTGGCGTCCGAGCGCGATACCCTGCGGCTGACCCAGCTTTCCTATGACAATGGCGAAACGGATGCGCTGACGCTGGCGCAGGTCAAGACACAGGTCGAGCAGGCTTCCGCCTATGAGGCGCAATATACGCGCGCTCTGGCGGATGACGAGCATGCGCTTCAGCTTCTCGTCGGCTCGCCGCTGCCCTCGACCTTGCCGGAACCGGCGCCCTTCGGATCGCAGACCATGATCACGGATCTGCCGGAGGGCCTTCCTTCGGATCTGCTGGAGCAGCGGCCGGACGTCCGTGCGGCAGAGCATACCCTGCTGGGGGCCAATGCCAATGTGGGTGCAGCGCGCGCGGCGTTCTTCCCCCGCTTTACGCTGACGGCTTCGGAAGGCACCAGTTCGCTTCAGTTCCGCAAGCTGTTCACGCCGGGTGCCGAAACCTGGAGCATCTCCCCGTCCATCAGCATTCCGCTGCTGACCTGGGGGCAGAGCGAAGGGAACCTGATGATGGCCAAGGCGCAGTCCCGTCAGAATGCGGCGCAGTATGAAAAGACCGTACAGTCGGCGTTCCGTGAAGTTTCGGATGCGTTGACGGCACGGGAAACCTATACGACCCAGCAGCGCCACATGGATGAGCTGGTGGCGCAGTCGCAGCAGGCATTCGATCTGGCCAACATGCGCTACAAGGCCGGTATCGACAGCTATCTGACCACCCTGACGCAGCAGCGCACCCTCTATCAGGCGCAGCAGAACGACATCATGGTCAAGGCCGCAAGGTTCCAGAATATTGTAACATTGTATCGCGCACTCGGGGGTGGCTGGAGCCAGAAGACAGTTTCGCCTAAGGTGCCCGCACAAACGCACTGACCGGAGAGCATCATGCGCAGGTTGATTGTCCCAGTACTGGCCGTTCTTGCCGTTTCAGGCGCGGCCCTTGGTACGGCCGTGGCGCAGGATGCGGATGACGGTCCCAAGAAGCCGAGCATGCACGACCTGTATCACAACTCGTCGCTGCCCAAGAGCCATGCCGATTTCAGCCGGTATCGGTATCGCCCGGCAGGGGACAAGGTGATCGAGCAGCCGGATGCCTTCCGGCTGCTGTTTCAGACGAAGGATGGTCAGCCGGACGGTTATGCCGAACGGCGGGGTACATCTGTTTTTTATTACGACCGCTACGGCAAGCTGCGTCAGATCCAGCCTCTGCCAGAGGATGAGCCGGCTGATTAATGTTCTGGTCTGAAAAAAGCCGCTCTGAAAATTCAGGGCGGCTTTTTTTTTGATGGAGATTCAGAGGGGGGACTGGATGCCGCTCAGCCAGAGGCTTCGGGTTTCCAGAGCCGGTATCCGTTGATCGCCAGTACGACAAAACCGGCATAAAGCAGGGCTGTCGGATAAAGACCGCGGCTGAGGAACAGGGTCACATAGGCGCTGTCCACCACGATCCATAACAGCCAGGTTTCACGATAGCGCATGGTGTCCCAGTATTGGGCGAGAATGCTGTAGGCCGTGAGGGTGGCGTCCGTGACGGGTGTGGGATCGTTGGTGAAGCGGGCAAGGATGAATGCCCAGACAGCGCTTCCTGCCGCGCCGCAGAGCAGCCCTTTCAGAAGTGTGGGGCGTGTCGGACGGCGGACGTGGATCCTACCATCCGGTTTCGCCATCTGGCGCCAGTGCTGCCAGCCGTAGACGACATACAGGCAGAATGCGATCTGAAGCCCGGCATCGGCATAAAGCCGGGCCTGAAGGAAAATCCAGGAATACAGCCCTGCCGCGGCCAGAGACACGGGCCAGCAGATCATGCTGCGCCGCGATGTCAGCCAGACGGCCAGCGCGCTGAGGACGGCGCCCAGAATTTCGATCAGGGACATGGCGCCGTCTGGAGAAGATGCGTCAGCTTGTGCAGGAACTGCTGGCCTGTGGGAGACGAGAACCAGTGGGCGTGGCCCAGAAGATAGTCCGTATAGGCGGCTTTCACTCCGGCCCTGTCATGAACCAGTGTCTCGTAATAGGCGACTTCGGACAGGGCATATTCGACGTGAACGAGCGGCAGGAAAAGGGGCACCAGACGGCTTTCTTCAGCCGAAAGGGCATAGTGTGTCTGATAGCCTGACAGGAAGGCTTCGAGGCGGTCGAGGCTGACAGGACAGTCGCTTTCGGGTTCGAGCCATGCGATGGCGGTGCGTTCGATGGCGACCGCGAGATCGTAGGCGGCGCAGGTGCGGTCCGACATGCCGAAATCGAGAATGCCGCAGACCTGCGCTTCCGGGTCGGTGCCGGTCCAGAACAGGTTTGACGGGTGCCAGTCGCCATGTCCCCAGCGCGGCTGGATTGTGCCGAGATGCGGCTTCAGCTTTTCATGAAAGGGCAGGAGGGCCTGCGGGAGATCGGCGCGCCAGCGGTGGTGTGTCAGGGCTTCGGTAAGCCCGGCCTGATGGGGGATCCAGCGTTCCAGCCCGGTCATCAGATCGGCAGATGTGATGATCTCGAAGGTGGAGAGAAGCGGGCGGCGGGCAGGGCGCGCAGGGGCGTCGAAGCTTCTTGACGCCTGGTGAAGCTGGCCCAGACGCTGGCCAGCGGAAAAGGCGTGGCGGGCGTTGTGGAACGGTTCCCAGGATTGCACGGTCTCGTACAGGTCATGTCCGGGCATGATGGAAAAGACTTCGTAGGCCGATCCATTCAGATCGAGTGCGGCTTCCCCGCTTTTTGTGTGCCACGTCTTGCCGACAGGAACCCCCTGTTCAGCCAGATGTGTGATGAAGCGGTGTTCTTCCGCAAGGGCTGTTGCATCGCGCAGGCAATGATCGTGGCGTTTGAGAAAAACGCGGCTGCTATCCTCCAGCAAAACGACGCCTGTTGAGGAAAAGGGGCGTCGTCCGTGCCAGATGACCTGCCGCGCGGGGGAAGGAAGCGGAAAACGGGAGAGAACATCGCGGGCTTCGGCGTCCGACAGGGCGGGCCAGTCCCGCCTGCTTTCGGGACCATTGACGCCGAATTGTCCGGAAGCCTCCGCCATGCTCAGAATCCCGTCGAAGCGGTGAACAGGGCCGCAAACCCGCCACCGATGAAGTAGTTCGGGGCACTTCCGGCGATGGTGGTGCCGTACACGCCGATCGTATCCTTTGCATTCATGGTCGGGCTCGCCACGCCGGAAAGGTAGTGTTCGTTCGTGATGTTGATGAAGTTCATCCGCAGGGTCGGCTGATGCAGATGGATATGGTCCGAAAAGCGGTAGCCGATGGCGAGATCGCCGGTCGTGTGATCCGAAACGCGCTCGTCATTCGTGAACGTCGCGTACTGGTGGCCGGTGTAATGCACGGTGGCGACGCCGAAGATGTGTCCGTCGTCATAGCTCAGCCCGGCCGCGGCCTGAAGGGTCGGGCTGCGGACGGCGATGCGGCCGCGGGTGCGCAGCAGGTCGCCGCCCGACATCAGGTCATTGTCGATCGTGGCATGCAGGTACTCGCCTGAGACATAGGGGCTGAAATGATGCCAGGGACGCAGGCCGATCTCCACGTCCACGCCGCGTGAGGTCTGGCCACCTGCGTTCATCGTCGTACTGACGATGGAGCCGTTCTGGACGGCCTGCGTGGAGATCTGGCGGTTGGTGAAATTGTAGTTGAACAGCGTCAGGCTGCCGATGATCCAGCGTCCCGTGCGGCGGTATCCCAGTTCTTCGGAAATGGAATATTCGTTGCGGACATCGGCCGATCCGGTTCCGTACATTTCGCCCGAAGAGGGGTCATAGGTGTTGTACAGCGCGCTCTGGTCCGGGGCGCGGAAATTGGTCGTAGCGTTGAAGAAGATCTGGTTTTCCGCGTCAATGCGCCAGCGCACGCCGAGGCGGGGCAGGGGCTCCATGCTGTTGGAGCCGACATGGTATTGCGGGCCCGGCATGCTGTTCGTGCCATCGCGGCTCATCATGACGGCTTTGAAGCCAAGGTCGATGGCCAGATGGTCGTGCAGCAGGGACATGTGGTCGCCGATGAACAGCGCGTTGGTCTGTGAAATGGTGTGGAAGCTGCCGCCCAGAAGGCGTTCGCCGTTGGACAGGCGGATTACGTCGCGGCCGTTTTGCGCCCAGATGTCCGGCGCATAGCCGTTGGTCTGGACGGCCGTGAAGGGCTGCTGTTCGTTGTCGTCGCCATAATCATACCAGTACCCCAGAACGAAATCGTTCCAGCCGGTTTTGTAGTGAAGCGCACTGGTAAAGCCGGAGCGGTAGCTGCGCTGGGTGTAATCCGCGCGAACAACGCCCACGCCGTCCTGCGCGCCGGGGAGGTTCAGAGTGTCCGACAGGGCCTGTGTGCCTTGGTAAAGTCCGGTTTCGGACAGCGTGCTTCCGCCCGGCCAGTTGCCATAGGCAAGCTGCGCGTAGGGTGTGACGTCCAGGGTCAGATGGTCGGTCAGGGTCAGATGGACCGGCGCGCCGCCATAAAGCGTGCGCTCTCCGTCCCGCCACAGACGCCAGTAATTCGCGCCGTTTTCCGGATTGCTGCTGTCATAATGGGCCAGCAGGTTGTTCTGGCCTTTGATCCCATCCGATTTCCATGTGTCCATGGTGGGTTCGGGATACCAGCTCGTGATGGTTGTGTTGAAGGTGCCGATGAGGCTGGCGCGGTTGCCCTGCCCCCATTCCTTGAGAAACTTGAAATCGACATGCTGCTTTTCGTCGCGTCCCGGCCCGCGCCAGTTGTCGGTCGCGCCGTGGGAGTAGGAGACGAAGCCACGGATGCCGGTATGGGCGATGTCGCCGGTGTCGAGGCGGATGAATTCGCGGTTGGTGTTGTAGGATCCGTAAGACACGCTGGCGTCACCCCCCGCTTTTTTGGCGGGGTCGCGGAAGGTCAGGTTCATCAGGCCCCCGGCGGCGTTCAGGACCGGGCTGTCCAGATCGGCCGAGCCCTGTGACAGGGCAATTTCCTGATAGTTCTCACTGTCTGCGAACTGGCTGGGCGTGCCGGAATAGGCGGCGACATCGTTCAGCGGCATGCCTTCGAGCACATAACCGATGGCGCTGTTATCGAGCCCGCGGACGGTGATGTCGGTATTGGGAGAAAACCCCATTGGATCGGACGAGGACACATTGGCGCCGGGCAGCATGGCGGCAAGCTGGAAGGCCGTGGCCATGGGGGCCTGTTTGGAAATGAAATCCTGACTGACGGTACTGACTGATTTCACGCCGTCCTGCGGATGGATCAGGCCGCCTCCCGGCTGGTTTCCGGGCGCGCTGTCTGGAATTCGGTGGACGACGATATGCTCGGCCACGTGTTCGGCCGGGGCGGTGCGGGGCGCATTCAAGGTGGCTGGGGAGGCGGGAACTGTCTGATGGGCTTTTGGCCCTGTCGTATCGGCCGCATGGGCGACGGACAGGCACACCGTGGTGCCGAGCAGGGCCGGCAGGATGCCATGATACCGCAGGCGGGGCGCAGCAGAATTTCCGTGGTGTTCGTGGGCCATGATGGAAAGCGCCTCGCCTGCAAGCAATGGAAGTTCAGCGCTGACAGGAAAGGTTCAAGCTGCTGGCTGGCGGGATCATGAAAATGCGTCCGGCAGGCAGCGACCACCATCCCTCCGCCAGTGTGAACTGGATCAGGTTCAATGGGTCACTGCGCCCTATGACGGACAAGCGTCATGTCAGCAGAATCTCAGCCCCTTGCCGGGGCTCCCCACGGTGAAGCGTCACAGATCGTCCGGGGACAGGAAATTGTCAATATGAGCAGATTTTGTCCGCGCAGTGCAGCTGGAGTGTTGCAAACAATTTCGAGAGCATTCTTCATTCTTTATTAATAACGACATGTATAGTTTTCAAAAAACATCACGCCAGTGTCCAAGCAGTGCGTGAGAGCTGAGCTCAATAAAGGCGATCATGTTAAACTGGATTGAAAAAACCGCCTACGTCCGACAGAAAATCAAAGTACTGTTTGCGATTCTTGTCATGATTGCCTTGGTGCAGTTCGTGGTGGAGCAGCTTTGCGAGCATCTGTTTATTCATTACCGGCATGAACAGATGCTGTCGCAGTGCATGGGGCTGCTGTTTCAGGTTGGACTGACACTTCTGATCGCCCGGTTCGCCATTCATGTAATTGCCGTGCCTTTCGAGCAGATTACCGCTGCGACGGAGAAGGTCGCGGGCGGCGCTCTCAACATCACCATTCCGTGCCTTCATCACCATGACTGTGCGGGGCGGCTGGCGCGCTCGCTTCAGATGTTCCGTGAAAACAGCCAGAAGCAGTTGAAGCTTCAGGAAAACTCTGCGGAAGAAGCACGGGATGCAGCGCAGATCCAGAAGGAACTGTCCGGCCGGAGCGAGCGTATCCGGAGGGTGCAGGATGAGACGATCGGGACCATCTGTGCCGGACTGGAGATTGTGAAGGAAGGGGATCTGACCTTCACGTTCGGCGACGGTTTTCAGGACCGGTTCGAGGAATTCCGGCAGAATTTCAACACGCTCATCCAGATCTACCGGACGGCAATCGCCAAGATTTCCGATGCGACCTCCGTCATCGCCAACGGCACTTCCGAAATTGCGTCAGCCTCTACGGAACTGAGTGGACGAACGGAACGTCAGGCCATCACCCTGGCCCAGTCTGCCGCCTCCATCAACAGCATCACCCAGACGGTCGGAAAAACGGCGCGTTCTGCGGTGAGGGCGCGTGAAACGGCTCTTGAAACGCGGGGACAAACCGTCGTGGTTTCGGAGATCATGCATTCGGCCAACCGGGCCATGGGCGAAATCCGGACGTCGTCACGGCAGGTCGAGAGTATTCTGGGCCTGATTGAGGAAATCGCGTTCCAGACCAATCTTCTGTCGCTGAATGCCGGGATCGAAGCGGCCCGGGCGGGAGAGGCCGGTCAGGGTTTTGATGTTGTGGCCAAGGAAATCCGGGCTCTCGCGCAGCGCTCCGCCAAATCGGCGCAGGATATCCGCAACATCATCACGTCTTCGGGCCGGCAGGTGGAAGAGGGTGTCCAGCTTGTCGGGGATGCGGACCGCTCGATGAAGGTCATCAGTGAGCATGTGGACGGGATCACGTCGCTGCTTGAAGACATCTCCCGCTCCACGACGGGCGAGGCCGAGAGCCTTGAGACGATTAACAAGGCCATCAACGAAATGGACCAGATGACGCAGCGCAATGCCGCGATGGTGGAAGAGGTCAACGTGGCCTGCCGGAATCTGAGCAACGAGGCGAAGGATCTGTTCGCTGAACTGTCCAAATTCCGTTTCAGCCCGGTACAGTCCGCAGGCAGGAGACCGGGGTCCATACCCCGTGAACTGGTTCCGGCCGGTTTCTGAGGCTTTTTCAGGAAAGTGAAAGACGCATTTTCCTGACATGTCTCGACATCGGAGACGATATTCCCGACACTGACATCCATGGTTGTCAGTCCGCTCTTTCTTTCTGCGCTGAATGACAGGGCCTGCCCATGATGGGCGGGGCCTTCCGGTCTCTGGGGCGGCGGAATTACCGCGTCTGGGCCATGGGGGCGCTGGTTTCGAATATCGGAACCTGGATGCAGATGACCACGCAGGACTGGCTGGTCCTGACGGAACTGACCCGGCAGGATGCAACGGCAGTCGGGATTGTTACGGCGCTTCAGCTTGCCCCGCCCCTTCTGCTGATTTTCTGGACCGGAAAAATCGCCGACAGGGTGGAGAAACATCGCTTCCTGCTTCTGACGCAGGCCGCACTGGGCACACTGGCCATCGCGCTCGGAACTCTGGTGGTGACCGGAATGATCCGGTTGTGGGAAGTGGATCTGTTCGCCTTCCTGAGCGGATGTGTTGCGGCATTTGACAGTCCTGTCCGACAGATTTTTGCTGGTGAACTGGTGGGCGAGGAAGACCTGCCGAATGCGGTGGCGCTCAATTCCGTGTCGTACAATGCAGGTCGCATGATCGGCCCCGCAGTGGCCGGGTTCTGCATTGCGGAACTGGGTTCGGGGTGGTCGTTCATCCTCAACGGGTTTTCATTTTACGGCGTGCTGATGTCGCTTCTGTCCCTGCGGGCGCAGGATTTGCACCGTCTTTCGTCCCGCAAACCGGAAAGCGCGCATCAGGAAAAGCAGGATCTGCTGTCGGGGGTGCGGTATGTCTGGAAGCGCGATGATCTGCGGACCATCCTGTTCATGCTGTTTCTGCTCGGCGCCTTCGGACTGAATTTCCCGATCTATATTTCGACCATGGCCGTCAGTGTCTTTCATGTCGGGGCGCATGGTTACGGGGTTCTCAATTCGGCGATGGCGGTGGGGACGATTACGGGCGCGCTGTTCGCTGCCAGCCGCAGGACCATGAAGTTTTCGGCGCTGCCGCAAGGGGCGGTGGTGTTCAGTCTGGCATGTCTGCTGGGCGCGCTTGCGCCTGGATACTGGGCTTTTGCGGTCACGCTGGTCATGGCGGGCATGGCGTCCCTGACGTTTACGGCGGTGAGCAACAGCTACATGCAGCTTGCGACCGATCCGGGCATGCGGGGGCGCGTGGTGTCGATCCGTTTTGCGGTTTTCGCGGGGTCCTCGCCGCTGGGGGCGCCGCTGGTTGGGATGGTAGCCAATTCGCTGGGGCCGCGCTGGGCGCTGGGTGTGGGGTCTTTGTCCGGGATTTTGGCAGCAGGGGTGGCGCTGCTCTATCTGCACCGTACGCAGGCGGGGAAGGAGACGGTATCCTGATGGGGCACAGGCGCTGGATTGTAAGCGGGTTGACGTTTGGTGCGGTTCTCCCGGGTCTGTTTCTGCTCTGGATGGGGTTCGTGGCGTTTCGGGGGCTGTCAGCCGTACCAGAGCGTTCTGAGATGGCGGTCATTTTCGGGACGGCGGTGACTGCGAAAGGCAAGCCCCGCCCGGCGCTGCGTGAACGGTTGGAAGAGGGGCTGCGGCTGTGGCGCGGCGGCCTTGTCCGGACGGTCATGGTGAGCGGTGCGATCGAGAGCGGCAATCATCGTGATGAAGCCCGGATCATGGCGGACTGGCTGATGGAGCGGGGTGTGCCTGAAGCGGCCATCATTGTGGATTCGCACGGGAACAATACCTGGTTGACGGCCCTGCATGTCGCGCGTCTGCATCCGCAGGGCGCGGTCGTGGTCACGCAGTGGTTTCATATCCTGCGGGCGGAATGGGTGCTGGGCCGGGCGGGCGTATCGCCGGTTTCGGGTGCGGCGCCGTCCCGGTTCCGGCTGGCGGAGCTCTGGTATCTGTTTCGGGATTCCGTGGCGCTTCCGGTCTATGTGCTGACGAAAGCGCCACCCGGCTGACTCAGTAGGGAACGCCGATCTGTTCGATGGCTGTGGCCAGAGACGGTGCGAGGGGCATCATGGGGGCCAGTGTGGACTGATAGGCGTGATACAGATCGCCCTTGCCCTTGTAGATCGTTTCGGTGGGTTCGCCTTCAGGGCTGACTTCGTTGAACCAGCTTCCAAAATCCCGGTCGATCAGGGTCGTGTCGATATAGTCCCAGATCGTGCGGTACCAGTGCTCGTAATGAGGGTTTCCAGTCCGCTTGTAGAGATTGATGGCAGCTGTCAGTGCCTCGGCCTGTGCCCAGTGGATGCGGCTGCGGTTATGGGGGGCATGCTCCCAGTTGATCGTGTAGAGCATTCCCGGTCGGCCATCGGCGTTCCAGCCGGTGTTCATCCCCGTTTCGAACAGCGCCTGCGCGTCGTGCAACATCCAGTCCGGGGCCTCCAGGCCATGACGGAGCAGGGCGACTTCGAGTTTCAGGGTCAGATGCGCCCATTCCACGAAATGCCCCGGCGTCATGCCATAGGGGCGCAGGTCGTCGTTGGGTTTGTCGCTGTGGTACTCGCGCATGAGGGTCCAGTCGCGATCGAAATGCTCAGGCATGGCGAAGCCCTGCCCGGCGGCCAGTTCATGCACGAAGCGGGTGACGATGCGCCGGGCGCGCTGCAGCCACTTCACGTCTCCGGTGACGTCCGCCAGAGCCATGAAGGCTTCGGTGGAGTGCATGTTGCTGTTTGCGCCCCGATAGTTTTCCTCGTCCGACCAATCCGGAGCGAAGCTCTCGCGCATGACGCCTTCGTCCTCGCTCCAGAAATGGGTGTCGATCTGATGGGTGGCGTCTTTGAGTAGTTCGCCTGCGCCCTCCGCTCCGATCAGGACGGCTGAAGAGGCGGCAAGAGCGACGAATGCGTGGAGATAAGCCTGTTTGCGGTCATTGTCCTTGTCCGCGAAATGCTGCCAGCCGCCATGGTCGTCATCACGGAAATGGGTGCGCAGGGCGTGAATGCCATGCGCGACAAGTGGTGCGCTTCCGGGAAGGCCCTGCAGCTCGGCCAGTGCATAGGCGTGAACGCAGCGGGCGGTCAGGGTGGCTTCGGGCTTGGCGTTTTCGGGAAGGGTGCCTTCCAGATCCAGTCCTGCGAAACCTCCATTGACGCAGCCGCCCTTGCTGAAATCCAGAAGACGGCGACCCTGCATTTCCAGCCAGGCCCGGTGTGAGGGGCGGCGGATCCAACTGTCGCGGCTGAGAAGGGTAGGCGAAAGGCGATCGGTCATGAGGCGCTCCGGGCAGGTCTACGGATTTAGTCATCAGGACGTTTCAGACGCGCCGGGGTTCCGGAGCAGCACACACAGACATGAACCTCACGAAGATGCGCACGGATGCGGATGTGGCTTGCGTCGCGCGATGGCTTTGCCGATACATGACAGTATGACTGAGCGTTCTTCGATCATTGTCGCCCCCAGCCTTCTGGCTGCTGACTTTTCCCGCCTCGGGGAAGAGATCGCCTCCATCGCGCGTGCGCCGTGGCTCCATCTCGATGTGATGGACGGACATTTCGTGCCGAACATCTCCTTTGGTCCTCCGGTGATTGCGGCACTGCGCAAACATACTGATGCGAAATTCGACGTGCATCTGATGATTGATCCGGTCGATCCGTATCTGGAAGCGACCGCGAAAGCCGGTGCCGACCATATCACGGTCCATGTCGAGAATGCGCCCCATCTGCATCGCTCGCTCCAGACCATCCGCGCTCTGGGCTGCCGTCCCGGTGTGGCGATCTGTCCGGCGACGCCTGCCGTGGCGCTGTCGGAAGTCATGGATCTGGTGGACATCATCCTGGTCATGACCGTCAATCCCGGTTTCGGCGGACAGAGCTTCCTCGACAGCCAGCTCGCCAAGATCCGGACGCTGTCGGAGATGATTCGCAAGAGTGGACGCGAGATCATCCTTGCCGTGGATGGCGGCATCGACCCGCAAACGGCGCCACGTGTTGTGGAAGCAGGGGCGACCATGCTCGTCGCAGGCTCGGCGATTTTTGGAAAAGAAGACCGGGACGCGGCGATCCGGGCGCTTGAAGGACCGTTCGTGGAACAGACGCCCGGATGACGGGCAGTCGCTGGCTTCGCGGTCTTCGTCTTTCCCTTGCCCGTCTGCCGTTTGGTGCGCCTGCCTCCGAAGGGCCGGTGCACGTGTTTCGTGATCCCTGGAAAGGGGATGCTGAGCAGGGTGCGCGCCTGATTGGCGGGAAGTTCCGTTTCGACCGGCACGATTATGTTCTGCCCAGCGGCAACTGGGAGCGTGGCCCCTGGCCCGAATCGGCGCGGGAATGGCTGCACGGGTTCGGCTGGCTGCGGGACCTGCGGACGCTCGGGAGTGACAGGGCCCGCCTGACCGCGCGCGGACTCGTCAGTGACTGGCTGGCGCATCCGCCAACCGATCCTCTGGTCCGCGATGCCTGTGTGACGGGATCGCGTCTGGCGTCGTGGCTGTCGAACCATGAGTTCTGTCTGGCATCCGCCGATCCGCGGCTTCAGCAGCGTCTGATGGAGCGGATGCTGGTGGAGGGGCGGACCATTGCGGCGCTTCTGCCGCTGCCGCCACAGGGTGCGCGGGGGTTGATGGCCTTCCGTGGGCTTCTGGCCGCCGCGATGGCGATGCCGGAGCAGACGGGATTCATGTCACGCTTTCTGCGCTATCTTCCGGCGGAGCTGGAGCGTCTCGTTCTCGCTGATGGGACCGTGATCGAGCGCAGTCCCGAGGCTCAGTTTCTGGTGGCGCGCGAGCTGGCGGAAATGTCCGTCATGTTCCGCACGGCCCATGCGAGTGTTCCGCCGTTCATCGACCGGGCTCTGGACAAGGTCTGTCCCGTTCTGCGGGCCATGCGGCATGGAGACGGGGGGCTTGCGGTTTTCAACGGGGCGAACGAGCGGCACAGTGCGGCGGTAGAGGATGTTCTGGCTCAGGGATCGCGCCAGAAGCTGATCGCGCCGGCCATGCCGCAGGGGCGCTTCACGCGGCTTGCGCTCGGGAAATCGCTGCTGATTGTCGATAGCGGACCGCCTGCTCCGGCTGGTTTCGATAAAACCGCTCATGCCGGAACGCTGTCTTTCGAGTTCTCGCATCAGCGACACCGCCTGTTCGTCAATTGCGGCAGTGCCGTGATCGGGGCGTGGCGGGACGCCATGCGCAGCAGTGCCGCCCATACGGTTCTTGTCGCGGATGGTCTGTCTTCGGCGGATTTCGGGCCTGATGGCGGCGTGACGCGCCGTCCGGTCACTGTCTCCTGCGACCATCAGACGGACGGGACCGCCCACTGGCTGGACTTGTCGCATGACGGCTATCACGCGCCTCTGGGCGCGAAATGGACGCGGCGTCTGTATTTCGGTGCTGATGGTGAGGATCTGCGCGGGCAGGAACTGATCGACGGCGAACGCAATATCGACTTTGCGATCCGTTTTCACATCCACCCGGATGTGACGGTGACGCAGGATGACGAGGATATCATTCTTCAGGTCGGCGGGACGATCTGGCGCTTCAGGCAGCGAGACGGTGTCGTGCGTCTGGAAAACGACGTGTATCTGGGGCGTGGAAAACGCGAAATCTGCCGCCAGATCATCATCATGCCGCAGCCGGTTGCTGAGGTTGTGGCCCCGCCTGAGGGCGAAAGCGCGCCGGAGCCTGAAAAACCCGCAGCGGAGAAGCCCGTCAAACGGACCCATCAGAGCGTGACATGGCTGCTCGAACGCATTCCAGAATAGGCCGTTTCGTGTCCAGGGTGCAGGCGTGAAGATCCTCGAAATCACGAATGTGGATTTCGCGCTCAGGCAGTTCCTGCTGCCGCTGATGCGGGAACTGCGTGAAGCCGGGCATGATGTTCAGGGGGCCTGTGCCGAAGGGGCCCATCTCAAGGTCGTGCGGGCCGAGGGCTTTACGGTGCACGGCGTTCCGATGGCGCGATCGCTCTCGCCGGTTGCCCAGTACCGGGCTTTTGTCGCGCTGCTGCGCCTGATCCGGCGTGAAAAGCCGGATCTGGTTCATGGCCATATGCCCATCAGCGGGATTCTGGCACGATTTGCCGCCCGGCTCTGCGGGGTGCGGATCGTGGCCTATACCTGCCACGGTTTTCTGTTCAACCAGCCGGGATCCTGGCGACGCCGGATGCTGTCCCTGATGCTGGAATGGGCGGCGGGGCGTATGACGGATCTGTACATGACCGTCTCGCGCGAGGAAGCGCGGGATGCGCGCCGGCTGCATCTGAACCGCCATCCCATCGCCATCGGCAACGGCCGGGACCCGGAACGCTTTCATCCTGACCCGGCCGTCCGGGCCCGGATACGCGAGGAGCTTGGGGTTCCGCAGGATCGGCCGGTGGTTATCGTGGTGTCGCGTCTGGTGCGGCACAAGGGTCATCCCGAACTGCTGCGGGCGATGGAAGATGTTCCGGATGCCGAACTGTGGGTCGTTGGCGAGCGTCTGCCTTCGGATCACGGGGCGGATCTGACGGCGCCGTTTGAACGCGCAGGGGAGCGTCTGGGGCCACGTCTGCGGATGCTTGGATATCGGGAGGATGTGGCCGAGCTTCTGATGGCGGCGGATATTTTCGCACTCCCCAGCCATTTTGAAGGTCTGCCCATGTCGGTCATCGAAGCGATGCTGAGCGGGTTGCCGGTCGTGGCGACGGATGTTCGCGGACCCAGAGAGCAGGTCGTGGACGGGACAACCGGATTTCTGGTGCCGCCGGGCCTCTCCGCCCCGCTTGCCCGCGCCCTGCGTCTTCTGGTGCAGGACGCGGCATTGCGAGACGCCATGGGTAAAGCCGCAAGACGACTGGCTCTGGAGACTTATGACGAGCGTCGTATTCTCCGGCATGTCGTGGCCCTGATGGAAAAGACGGCGTCCGGGCATATTCTGGGCGGCCAGAGAGCCTGAGACTATTTTGTTTTTCCAATTTTCTTTGATGAATACTTGAAAATCATCTTTTCAAATCACGATCAGATATTGGTATTACTATCAGGACTAAAATACTCTGGTTATGATGACTTCGATTCTCCCGTAAACTTGTCTTTTGTTTTTGTGTTGTTTTCATGAGACTGTGATCACACGCGTTGACTGAAGACAAAGGTATTCCCATGAAGGTCGGTCTGTTTGTTCCATGTTATGTGGACATGTTTCACCCCGAGACAGGAATTGCGACTCTGGAACTGCTGGAGCGTTTCGGACTGTCCGTTGAATATCCTGTCGATCAGACATGCTGCGGCCAGCCCATGACCAATACCGGCTGCGAGCGCGAGGCGGCCAAGACGGAAGAACTGTTCGTCCGCAATTTCGGGAAATACGATTACATCGTCACACCGTCCGGAAGCTGCACCAATCAGGTGCGCAACAACATGACGGCCATCGAACAGACTGATGCAGTCAAACACGTTCGCAGCCGCACCTATGAACTGGTCGAATTCCTGCATGACGTTCTCAAGGTCGATGCGTTTCCCTGGGCCGAGTTTCCGCATCGTGTTGCCCTGCACAACAACTGCAACACGCTGCGGAACCTGCGGATCGCCAGCATGAGCGAACGTCGGGAAGAGCCGTTTTCCAAGCCGAAGGCGCTGCTGGGGATGGTCAAGGGCATTGAATTCGCCGATCTGACGCGCCCTGACGAATGCTGCGGTTTTGGCGGAACGTTCTCGGTATTCGAGGAAGGCGTCTCGGCCAAGATGGGTCAGGACAAGGTCACGGACCAGCTCAGGTCCGGGGCGGAATATGTCACGTCCTCCGACAGTTCCTGCATGATGCATCAGGAAGGCTGTGCGCGGCGGATGGGTGCCAATCTCAAATACATTCACATCGCCCAGATCCTGAATGGAGCACGCGCATGACCGCCGAATTGCATGAAGAGCTGACGGACCCGCATGGTGAACAACTCGATCACGGCGCCGCCTCGTCCCGGCCTCTGAAGTCCCGGATTTCGGAACCTCAGCCGCGGGGCGCGAAAATCCGTGGCAACCGGCCCGTTGACCAGTCCGAAGCTGCGAACCGCTTCATGGCCGCGACCGAACACGAAGCCATGCATGACGCGCGCCTGTGGGATCTGCGCCAGAAGCGCGACAAGGAAATGCATGGGATCGAGGAATGGGAAGAACTCCGGAACCTCGCCTCAGGCATCAAGGAACACACGCTTTCGAAGCTCGATTACTATCTCGAACTGTTCGAGAAGAATGCGACGGCCAACGGGATCAAGGTTCACTGGGCGAAGGACGGGGCCGAGCATAACGCCATTGTTCTGGAAATCCTGCGGAGCAGGGGCGTCGAACGGCTGATCAAGAGCAAATCCATGCTGACGGAAGAATGCGGCTTCCGGGAGTTCATGGCCCACAATAATGTCGAGGTCATCGAAACGGATCTCGGCGAACGCATCCAGCAGCTGGATGATGAAGCGCCGAGCCATGTGGTGGTTCCGGCCGTGCACAAGCTGCGAACCGATGTCGCCAGTGTTTTTGCCAAAACGATCGGCTCTGACCCAGACAATGCGGATGCGCACTACCTGACGGAATGTCAGCGCGAAGCCACACGCCCGCTGATTCTCTCGGCGCAGGCCGGGATGACGGGCGGTAATTTCGTGGTTGCGGAAACGGGAACGTTCGTTGTCTGCACCAATGAGAGCAATGCGGATCTGTCCGCCAATACGCCGCCGCTGCATATCGCGTCCATCGGGATTGAGAAGCTCATTCCCGGCCTGAATGAGTTGCCCGTCTTTATCCGGCTGCTGTCGCGGAGCGCTCTGGGGTCCCCGATCACGCAGTATACGTCGCATTTTCGCGGCCCGCGTGAGGGTGGCGAAATGCATGTCGTGCTCGTGGATAACGGGCGTTCCGAGCGTCTGGGGATGGAGAAGTTCTGGCCGGGGCTGAAATGCATCCGCTGTGGCGCCTGCATGAACACCTGCCCGGTGTTCCGACGCAGCGGCGGGCTGAGCTATGGCGCGACCTATGCCGGGCCGATCGGGCTGATTATCGACCCGACCTTCAACGTCCATAAATACCGCAACCTGCCATATTCCTCGACGATGAACGGGAGCTGCACCAATGTCTGTCCGGTGAAGATCAATATTCACGAACAGATTGCGGACTGGCGCAAGACGTTGGCGGGCGAGGGGGAAATTTCTCCGGTCAAGAAGGTCATGATGAAGGCGGCGGGCGAGGTTCTGGCGTCACCTGTGGTCTATCGGGCGAGCCTGCCTCTGGGGCGGAGCGCGCTGCGGCACCTGCCGCATTTCATGCTGTACAACAAGCTTAACACCTGGGGCCGCAAGCGCGACATTCCCGAAACGCCCAAACAGACGTTCAATGAATGGTATCGCCGGAACCGGAAGTCGCAGGGCGAGGGAGAAAACTCATGAGTGGATCACGCGAGGCCATTCTGGGAGCAATCCGCAGCACTCATCTTCAGGGCGAGCATCCCCGCCCTGCGGTGCCGCTGTTCGATCAGGCAGCCCCAGCCGATCTGAAGGCTCTGTTCCAGAAGTCTCTGGAACGTATGGGCGGAAAGATGCTGCTCACGGATGTGGCTGATCCGATGGCGCCCGTGCGGCAGGCCATCGTCAAGCCGGGGCCTGTCGTGTCGTGCGTGCCGGAGTTTGAGGGGGATATGAAAATCACGCCTCACACGAAGCCCACGGATATCGCGCCAGTCGAATATGCTGTTCTGCGCGCGGCGTTTGGCGTGGCGGAGACCGGGTCGCTATGTTTCACGGAAAAGCAGCTTCATGTGAACACGACGGGCTTTCTGCCGCAGCATCTGATCGTCCTGCTGGACCCCGCCCAGATCGTTTACAACCTGCACAATGCCTATCAACGTCCGGAATGGTTGCAGGCCCATTATGCCGTTTTCCAGAGCGGCCCGTCAGCGACGGCGGATATCGAGGGTGTTCTGGTGCATGGTGCCCAGGGTGTGCGGTCTCTGAGCGTTCTGTTCCAGCCCTGATAGCGGCGGGGTGCTTACAGCCAGCCGTTCGCGCGGGCGATCCGGCCGGCTTCTATGCGGTTCCGGGCATCCAGCTTCTGGACGATTTCCGAGAAATAATTGCGGACTGTTCCTGAGGACAGGGACAGTTCTTCCGCAATTTCGCGGTTCGTGCGCCCGGCTTCGGCCAGGCGGAGCATGGTGCGCTCGCGTTCGGAAAGGGGATCGGGCAGGGCGTCCCAGACGGCTTCGGCCAGATCGGGGGCGATGGCCCGTCCCCCGGCGGCGACCTTGCGGATGGCGGCGGCAAGCTGCGTGATGGGGGCGTCCTTGAGCATGTAGCCGCGCACCCCCGCCTGCAGCGCGCGCCGCAGATAGCCGGAGCGTCCAAAGGTTGTCACGATCATGACGCGGCTGGGGAGATTTTCCTGAAGGATTTTCTCGGCAAGTTCGATGCCCGTGACATGGGGCATTTCGATGTCGGTCAGGACCACATCCGGGCGGTGTTCGCGGATCAGGTCGAGCGCCTCGCGCCCGTCAGTGGCGCGTCCGACGATCTGGATATCGTCTTCAAGATGCAGCAGGGCCTCGAAGGCATCGAGGAGCATGGTCTGGTCTTCGGCAAGGATGAGGCGGATCATGGCAGCGTCGTCGCAGTCAGTGTGAAGCCCTGGGGGCGGGGAGAAATGGTCAGGGTGCCACCAGAGGCGGCAAGTCTGGCGCGCATGCCGCGCAGACCGTTGCCTTCGACGATGGCCCGGGCGGGTTTTGTGGCCTGAAGCGGGCCGTCATCTTCGAGAGTGAAGGTGTGGATGTGTCCGCTGGCATCGTACAGGAAGGTCAGGGTGCAGGTCCGGGCTTCGGAATGGCGGATGACGTTCGTAACGGCTTCGCGCAGGGCCAGGGCAAGCACGCTGTTCGGCGGGGCGTCGGCGGGAGGGGCGCGGCCGGTCAGTGCGAGTGTGATGCCTGCGGTGTGCAGGGCCTTGCGGGCACGGTCCATTTCCCGCAGGAGGGACGCGCCGTTCATGCCGGATACGGCTTCGCGCACTTCGCGCAGGGATGTGCGGGCGATCTGGCTGATTTCGTTAATTTCCTGCCGGGCGCGGGGGGGATCAGCCATGAACAGCCGTTCTGAGAGTTCGGCCTTAACGGAAATGACAGTCAGGGAATGGCCCAGAAGATCGTGCAGGTCGCGGGCGATGCGTTCGCGCTCTGCTGTGGTGGCGAGGGTACGGATCTCGTTCTGGGCTTCGCGAAGTTCGAAATTGCGGATGCCGAGCTGCCACTGCACCAGCGTGCCCATATAGGTGATGATGCTGAAAAAGGCGCCGGGAATGACTTCCAGTGTGGTCTTGTGCCGGAAGTGGCCGGAGATGATGAGCACGACCTGCAACAGGATGACCATCGTGATGGACTGTCGCCTTTCGGGAAGGCGTGCACACATTCCGGCGGCGAAAATGCAGTAGACTTCCCAGTCGCCATGCGTCCAGGCACAGGCATAGCCGATCAGATCGGTGAGGATGATTTCGCCATAGCCGTAATAGCGGTCTTTGCGGTAGGGCGCGAAATAGACCAGCAGGAACAGCAGCATGGCCGCTGCCGAGAACAGGACGCCCGGAAGTGTGGGGCGGTGATAGCCCAGCAGCCAGGGAACCGGATAGAACAGCAGGTAGCTCAGATAGGCCACCAGATAATGGTTGAAGTGCGGCCAGGGCGTCTTGCGATCCGCCAGATGGCGGGAGAGGGAATCCGCGGCCATCAGGTGACGGTGATGGAAGCCGGTTCCGCAGGCAGGAACAGGCCGGACCGCCACAGTCGCACCGCGCTTCCTGCCCAGATGGCGAGGGCTGTGCCGAAACCTGCGACTTCCAGATGGTGAGGTTCGGGCAGAAGCATGGAAAGGCCGGAAATCAGGACAATGGCGCCGCCCATGAAGACATGCACCGGTTCTTGCAGGGCGCAGCCCAGCGGGACGTAAGACAGGCCAATAATGGCCCCGAGCATCGGATAGAACAGATCCAGCCGGTGATGGGAATGGGTCCATGATGCGGCAGCGAAAATCCCTACGAAACGCAGGATCTTGATGCGACGGGTCAGCTTCGGGTCAACGGAGATTTCGGGGCGTCGGAGGATGAGGTCGCGGCGGGCGAACCCGAGGACAAGAAGGAGCGTCGGGATGGCGATGAGCGCGACGGTCAAGGCCGGGGGAAGACTGGCCGCCTGTGCGCCGCGCGTGGCCCAGACGGCGGCGAAGGCCAGTCCTGCACAGTCAGTCAGCAGACCACGCCAGTTTTTGCGTTCCGTCATCATCCGCGCCGTGTCTCCGTTGGGCACCCTGCGGCGAGGATGCCCGTTCCGGAGGAGAAAAAACAGGGTATCCTGTCAGGATTGGCGGATGACATTGGTCATGAGGGGTTTCAGACCGGACGGAGCAGGATGTGCTTTTTCTTGCCGGACGACACCTTCAGGACGCCGTCGCGCAGATCGTCGAGGGTGAAGGTCTGGTTCTCGTCCGAGACCACCACGTCATTGACGCGACCGCCTCCGCCACGGATCAGGCGGCGCGCTTCTCCGCCACTTGCGGCCAGTCCGGCTTCCTGAAAGACGCGGAATGCGGGCAGGCCCTCGGCAAGCAGAGTGGCGGGCAGGTCGATCTCCGGCAGGGCAGCCTGTGTGGAACCCTGCTCGAACACACGCCGGGCCGTCTCGGCGGCCTCTTCGGCAGCGGCGCGGCCGTGGCAGATGGCGGTGGCTTCAGTGGCGAGGATCTTCTTGGCTTCGTTGATGTCCGCGCCTTCAAGTGCGCCGAGACGTTCGCACTCCTCGACGGGAAGATCTGTGAAAAGTTTGAGGAAGCGGCCGACATCGGCGTCTTCGGTGTTGCGCCAGAACTGCCAGTATTCGAAGGCCGGCAGACGCTCCGCCCGGACCCATGTGGCGCCGTTGGCGGACTTGCCCATTTTCGCACCTGAGGAGGTGGTCACGAGCGGCGTGGTCAGACCGAAGATCTGCTTGCCATCGGTGCGACGGGCCAGATCAATACCCGAGACGATGTTGCCCCACTGGTCCGAACCGCCCATCTGGAGAACAGCGCCGTGGCGGCGGTTCAGTTCGCGGAAATCGTAGGATTGCAGGATGGAGTAGTTGAACTCCAGAAATGTCAGGCCCTGTTCCCGCTCCAGACGCTGCTTCACGCTGTCGAAGGACAGCATGCGGCTGATGGAGAAATGCGCGCCGACATCCTGCAGCAGGTCGATGTAGGAGAGCTTGTCCAGCCAGTCGGCATTGTTTGCGAGGATGGCGCCGCTGGACGGGTCTTCATCGCTGAAAGTGATAAACTGGCGCAGGGACTTTTCGATCCCCGCAATGTTGTGCGCGATTGTCTCGTTCGTGATGAGGGAGCGGGCCTCGTCGCGGAAGGACGGATCGCCGATCTTGGCCGTACCGCCGCCCATCAGGGCGATCGGGCGGTGGCCGTGTTTCTGGAGCAGGCGTAGCGCCATAATGGAGAGCGCATTGCCGACATGCAGGGAGTCTGCTGTCGGATCGAAACCCACATAGGCGGTGATCGGTCCGGCCAGCAGGGCCTCGTCGAGGGCGTCGAGGTCGGTGCACTGGAAGATCAGGCCGCGGGCCTGGGCTTCGAGAAGGAACGGACTCTTTGTCATGGGTCGGTCTTGCTACGCTACTGCTGAAAAGAAGGGACATAAACCCTAGCATGACCGGGACCGGAGCGGAAACTCCGGAGCCCGGCGAGGCATCGGGCCGGGCGCTTATTTGACGCTTACTCGGTCTCGTAAGGCCAGTCGGAGCGGGCCATGCGCGACGGAACAACAAAGAAGCACAGCGCCCCAAGGGCTGCGAGAGCCAGAGCGATGGGCCCGAAGATGCGGGTTCCCAGAATGAACGGGTTGCAGATCTGGAGCAGGAAGGCCGGGGCGATGCTGGCCGCAACGATAATGCCCTGCGGAGGCTGCTTCATGACGAGAAACGGCAGCGGGCAGCAGAATGTCACCCCGAGCATTGCGACCAGAAGTTCCGCGCCATCCAGCAGGGCATGGGTGGGGGTAAGGGGTTTGAAAAGCGTGACCGGCAGCATGAGGCTCAGCGTCCGGAGCGGGGCCGTCATGAAAATTCTGCTGGCTTTGGCGGCGAACACTGCGCGCACGAAACTGAGCCGGCTGCCGAAACGTCCCGTCGTCAGGAGCAGCGGCCAGTGCTTGCGGTTGCTGATCCAGCCGTCCTGAAGGGCGATCAGGATCGTCATGCCGGGCGTCAGATGGGCAATCCGGGTGCCGAAAGAGCCGTGTCCGAGCGGCAGGCTACCCATGAACAGGATGATGCTGGCAGGCATAATCAGGCTGATCAGCAGGTCGTTGCGCTGGCTGGTCGGGGAGGCTGGGGAGAGGAGCATCTGCCGGAGCTGATAGAAGCTGAGATCCTGCGGTGCGACGCGCGGGGCGCTGTCCGGCATCGCAAATTCCGGGGCAGATGCCGTAACGCCATCCGTGGGTGCCAGCATGGCCGGGGAGTGCAGACGGTTGGGCAACGTCATGATGGCCGCCGTCAGCAGGCTCATCATGGCGAGATCGGCCGGGATGGTCAGGACGGCCGGGCGCGTGAGTGCCCAGAGCGGAAAATCTGTTGCGAAGGTCAGGAGCACCAGGCCGAGCAGCAGGGTGACGCCAATCACCGTCATGATGCCCTTGACCCTGCGGGATGTCTGTTGCGGCGGGGCGTACCACTGGACGACGGCCGGAACTGTGTTGAGAAGGGTGTAGAACAGCGTGTCATGCAGGGGCAGTCCGCTCCAGGCCAGCAGGCCTGCGAGGGCGATGATGGCCACAATGGACGTCAGGGCTGCCGCGCGGGCCTCGGCATGAAGCAGACCGGGGATGGCTGGGGCCTGGGATGCGCCGATCTGGTTGCCGGAATGGGTTTGCAGGCAGTTCTGTATAAAGGTTGCGGCGATGGCGGCGTTGAAGACGTTGGCGTGTTTAAGCGCCTTTCCCAGCCCCTGCGTCAGGAGGGCCGTGTGCAGATCATGGGCCGTCATGCCCGCAAGAAAGATGAAGAATCCGGCCGTGTAGACCATCGGATTGCCGACGATAAAAACGCGTGTGCCGTATAGCCGCAGCGCCCGGATCGTGTCTTTGCGTTCCAGTGCGCCCGAGGGCAGGAAACTCATCATGCCGCGCTGTCCGATCCTTCAGCATGGGCCGGGGTCGTGCGGGGGGCTGTGATTTCCAGAAAGGCGTCCTCGAAATCCGGCACGACTGTCAGGGTATTTTCGGGGAGACTGAGGTCTCCTGTCCAGCCATGCACCAGCAGCGCATCGGGGCGCTGTCCGAGGATCTGGACGTCCGGGGGGAGGAGCGCGAGAAGCTGGGCAGGCGCGGGGTGTTCGAGCCAGCGTGTGGTGGCGCGGAACGTCCCGGTCGGCACGTCCAGCACCACGCGACCCTGCCGGACGAACAGCAGACGCGAGCACATACGTTCAAGATCGGACAGGATATGCGACGAAATCAGGATGCTCGCGCCCGTCCGCTGCGTGTAGGCGTCGAGCAGGTTCATGAAGTCGCGCCGGGCATGGGGGTCCAGGCTGGCGACGGGTTCGTCCAGAACCAGAAATTCGGGATTGTGACGCATGGCGAGAACGATGGCCAGACGCTGTTTCTGACCACCCGAAAGCGCGCGCACCTGTTTTTTCGGATCGAGGTCTGCCCAGGCGATCAGGGCAGGATCAACGGGAGGAAGTTCGCCGTAGAAGGCGGCGATATAGTCCATGAGCTGGCCGACGCGGAAATTGCCGAACCCGGTCATGGTCTGGGGCACGAAGCCGGTTCTGGCCCGGATTTCACGCGGGAGAGCTGCGATGCTGTGACCGAAAATATCGATGCTGCCGCCATCCGCGAGCAGGAAGCCCATGAGGCAGCCAATCAGTGTGGATTTCCCGGCCCCGTTGCGCCCCAGAAGGGCCACGGTTTCGCCCTGCGCGATGGAGAAGGAGACGTCGTCCAGTGCTTTGAAACTGCCAAAGCTCTTGGTGAGGTGCGAGACCTCGACGGGGAGGGACAGGGGAGCGCCGGGGTGCAGAATGTTTCGGTCTTGCATGAAATATCCGGTTACATATTTGTCTGGACAGGGCAAGAAAATCCGGGGGCCGGAATCAAAAAGGCTCTCCGTGAGGGAGAGCCTTTTTGAAGGTGTCTGGTGGGAATTATGTCCCGGATCAGTCTGCGGCCAGAGCCAGTGCCTTGCGGCCGCGCATCGTGTTGACGTGGTCTTCAAGCGCTTCGCCGACACGATCGGCCTGTTTGGCGAAGATGTGGTCGGCGTCGTCGAAAATGCGGTAGTCGACGGTGACGTTCTTCTGGGTGTTGAGCTTGTCCACCAGCTTGTGAATGCCGGGTTCGGGCGCCATTTCGTCCTTGCCGCCGGCGATCATGAGGCCGCCACAGGGACAGGGGGCCAGAAAGCCGAAATCGTAGTCGTTGGCCGGGGGAGCTACGCTGATCCAGCCGCTGATTTCAGGGCGGCGCATCAGAAGCTGCATGCCGACGAAGGCACCAAAGGAATAGCCCGAGATCCACAGTTCGGTGGAGTTCGGGTTCACCATCTGCATCCAGTCAAGGGCTGCTGCCGCATCGGAAATCTCGCCAATACCGCCGTCATAACGGCCCTGGGAGCGGCCGACGCCACGCGAATTGTAGCGCATGACCGAGAAACCCATTTTCTCGAAGCTGCGATACATCGTGTACGTGATACGGTTGTTCATGGTGCCGCCGTGGAGCGGATGGGGATGCAGCACCAAAGCAAGCGGAGCGTTGGGTTCGCTGGAGTGGTGGTAACGACCCTCAAGCCGACCGTCTGGGCCGGCGAACATCACTTCAGGCATGAATACTCTCGCGCTGTGTCAGGCAGGATTGGAACTCTGCCGTCCGGTGGTGCTGTGTATACCGATTCGCAAAAGCCGATTTCCACCAAAATCGACATGCCATTGCGATTTCCACCCGTTTGCCCAATCTGGAAAACATGATGACTGCGCTGAAAACTGTTTCCGGGACGACCTATCTGGACGCCAATGCCACCGAGCCGCTGCACCCCTGTGCGAAGGAGGCGGCGCTGGAGGGGATGATGCTGTCGGGAAACCCGTCTTCGGTCCATGCTGAAGGGCGGGAAGCACGCCGGTTTCTTGAAGATGCCCGCAGCCGGATGGCAGCGGGTTTCGGGCGGATTTCCGGCACCTGCGTGTTCACGTCCGGGGCGACGGAAGCCGATGCGATGGCGGTTCATGCTTTCGGGCAGGGACGCCGGATTTTTGTTGGGGCTACGGAACATGATGCCATCCTCAAGGCCGCGCCCGGAGCTGAAATCCTGCCTGTGAATGGGGACGGGATTGTGGATGTGGAACACCTCCGGGCTCGGCTGCGCGAGAGCGGCCCGGCACTGGTCTGTGTGATGTCCGCCAATAACGAGACGGGGGTGCTTTCGCCGCTTGAGGATGTGCTGGCGGTCTGTCGCGACTCGGGTGCGCATTTGCATGTGGACGCTGTGCAGAGTGCGGGACGGGTGCCGTTCGCGCTGGGCGAGTGCAGTGTTGCGGTGTCGGGGCACAAGATGGGGGGGGCTAAAGGGGCTGGCGCGCTGCTGCTGGCGGAAGATGAGCCCATGGATGCGCTTGTGGCGGGGGGTGGTCAGGAGCGGGGCCGCCGGGGCGGGACGCAGGCGCTTCCGGCCATTCTGGGCATGGCGGCCGCGTTTGATGCGGCGCGTCTGCAGGACTGGGCTCTCATACAGCGTCTTCGGGATCGGGTCGAAGCCGTGGCGAAAGCTGTTGGTGCGCGGCCTGCCGGGGAGGAGGTGGCGCGGCTGCCGAATACGAGCTGTCTGATTCTGGATGGTGTGGCGGCGCAGGTGCAACTCATGACGCTGGATCTGGCGGGGTTCTGCGTGTCTGCGGGCTCGGCCTGCTCGTCAGGGAAAGTGTCGTCTTCGCATGTGTTGCGGGCGATGGGGGAGACGGAGGGTGCCGCGCAGGCCATCCGTGTTTCGCTTCCCTGGAATGTGCAGGAGGCTCAGGTCGAGGCGTTCTGTGAGGCGTATGAGACGATGGCGCGTCGTCTGCGGAAATGATCGGGGCAATGGGTATGATCTATCTCGATCACTTTTCGACAACGCCGTGTGATCCGGCGGTCGTGAAGGCCATGCTGCCCTGGTTCGGGGAAGATTTCGGCAACCCGCACAGTCTGCATGGACCGGGGCGGAAAGCGGCGCAGGCCGTGGAGCGGGCGCGGGAGAGCGTGGCGCGGCTCATCGGGGCGGAAGCGCGGGAGATCGTGTTCACGTCCGGTGCGACGGAAGCGAACAACCTCGCCATCAAGGGGGCGGCGCGGCATCTGGCGCGGCTGGGCGATCCGCGACGGCGGATCATCACAGTCGCAACCGAGCATAAATGCGTTCTGGAATCGGTGCGGGCGCTGGCGTCTGAAGGCTTTGAGGCGGTTGTGCTGGGCGTGGATGCTGACGGGCGGGTTGATCCCGAGGCTTTGCGCAAGGCGCTGGAGGTGCCGACGCTGCTGGTCAGTATCATGGCGGCTAACAACGAGACCGGCGTGTTGCAGGATATTCCGCAGCTTGCGGGGATCGTGAAGGCGGCGGGCGCGCTGATGCATGTCGATCTGGCGCAGATGGCCGGGAAAATGCCGGTATCGTTGAAGGATGTGGATCTGGCGTCCGTGTCCGCGCACAAGATGTACGGACCGAAAGGGATCGGGGCGCTGTATGTCCGGCGTCGTCCGCGTGTCCGGCTGGAGCCGCTTTTTTCCGGGGGCGGGCAGGAGCGCGGGTTCCGCTCCGGAACGCTGCCGACACCGCTGGTTGTCGGGTTTGGAGCGGCTGCGGAGCTGGCTGCGGTGAGCATGGCCGAAGAAGCTGTGCGGCAGGCGGTGCTGCGGGATGATCTGTGGGCGCAGCTTCAGGGCGGCCTGCCGGGGATTGTCCTGAACGGGCGCACCGTGCCGCGTCTGGCGGGGGCGCTGAATGTCTGTCTGCCCGAGGGACTCCGGGCGCTGGACGTGCTGGAAGCCTGTCCGGATGTCGCTGCTTCGACCGGATCGGCGTGTACGGCGGCGGAGATTGCACCCTCTTATGTCCTGACGGCGATGGGACTTTCTGCGCAGAAGGCGTCGCAATGCTTGCGCCTGTCGGTCGGACGCTCTACCTCCAAGGCCGATATTGACCGTGCGGCCGGGCTTCTGATCGCAGCCGCGCGGACGTGCCAAACCAACTGAAACCGGAAAAAGCGTACGACTATGCCCAAGATGACCTTTATCGAGCGTGATGGAACCCGTCGTGACGTGGACGCGCCTGTCGGACTGTCGGTGCTGGAAATCGCGCACAAGCACGACATTGACCTTGAAGGCGCCTGCGAAGGCTCGCTGGCCTGCGCGACCTGCCATGTGGTCGTCGATCCGGACTGGGCCGCCAAGCTGGGCACGCCGACGGATGACGAGGAAGACATGCTCGATCTGGCGTTCGGTCTGGAAAAAACGTCCCGTCTGGGCTGCCAGATCGTCATGACGGATGCGCTGGATGGCCTGACCGTTCGCCTTCCGAAGGCGGGCTGAGCACCATGCGGATCCTCGTTGCCATGTCGGGAGGCGTGGACAGTTCCGTAGTGGCCGCGCTGCTCAAACGGCAGGGCCACGAGGTGATTGGCGCGACCCTCCAGCTCTACGACCACGGGCAGGCGGCCAAGCCGGGCGCGTGCTGTGCGGGGCGTGACATCATGGATGCGCGCGCCGTGGCGGACCGTCTGGGCTTTCCGCACTACGTCATTGATGCGGAAAGCCGCTTCCGAGACAGCGTGGTCGAGAGCTTTGCGGATGCCTATGCGCGTGGCGAAACGCCTGTTCCCTGCGTGGCCTGCAATCAGGGCGTGAAGTTCACGGATCTTCTGGGCATGGCGCGGGATCTGGGCTGCGAGGCCATGGCGACCGGGCATTACGTCCGCCGTATCGAAGGGCCGGAAGGGGCGGAAATGCACCGTCCCGTCGATGCGGAGCGGGACCAGACCTGGTTCCTGTTCGCGACGACAAAAGACCAGCTCGATTATCTGCGCTTTCCGCTGGGCGAGATGCCGGACAAGGCGCATGTGCGTGCGCTGGCCGAAGAGCTGGGGCTTTCCATCGCCGCCAAGCCGGACAGTCAGGACATCTGTTTCGTCCCCACCGGCTCCTATGCCGAACTGGTCGAGAAGCTGCGTCCGGAAGTGCGGGGCGAGGGCGAGATCGTGGACGAGGCTGGCCAGGTTCTGGGCCGGCACGAAGGCGTGGCGCGCTATACGGTCGGGCAGAGCAAGCGTCTGGGGGACATCCACACCGCGACGGGCGAGCGCCAGATGGTGACGCGCATTGATGTCCCGAAGCGGCGCATCGTGGTCGGGCCGCGCGTGCAGCTTTCGGAAGCCGACAGTCGCCGGACCGTGCGCCTGCGCGACATGAACTGGCTGATCGACGCCCCGGCTGAGGGCGTGCGCTGTGGCGTACAGATCCGCGCGCGGGAAAAGCTGCGTGAGGCGCTTGTAAAGCCGCTGGAGAATGGTGGCGCGCTGGTGGAACTGAACGAGGCCGCGATGCCCGCGCCCGGTCAGGCCTGTGTGCTGTATGACGGAAGCCGCGTGCTGGGTGGCGGCTTCATTACTGCGGGAGACGCCTGATGGCGGGTATGCTGCTTCTGGGGTCGCGTCGGTATTCGTCCTGGTCTCTGCGGGGCTGGCTGGCTGTGCGGCTGGCGGGGCTGGATGCGACGGAAGAGGTTATCGCGCTCAAGGGCGGTGGCCGGACGACCGAGATCCATGCGCGCTCGCCCAACCGGATGGTGCCGTATCTTCAACATGACGGCGCGGATATCTGGGAAAGTCTGGCGATCTGCGAATACTGTGCCGAAATCGCACCCTCGCTCTGGCCTGAAGACCGGATCGTGCGGGCCCATGCCCGCAGCATCAGCGCGCAGATGCATGCCGGTTTCCGCCCGATCCGCCAGAACTGCTCCATGGATGTTGAGCGTACTCCCGCGCCTCTGCCGGAAATCAGCGAGGAACTTGCGGCCGATGTGGCGCTGCTGAGCCGCACGCTCGAAGGCGCGCTCCTGCGCTCAGGACAGCCGACGACGTTCCTGTTCGGGGAGCGGATGACTGTGGCGGACTGCATGTATGCGCCGGTTGCCATCCGCATTAACACGTTTGAACTGGCTGTTGATCCGGTCGTGAAGACCTGGGTGCGGACGATGCTCGATCATCCTCTGCTGCGGGAATGGTATGCGCTGGCCGAGGCCGAACCGGCGGAGTGGCGTCTCGTTTACTGAGACCTAGCGGTGGACGAAGCCCATGCCGGTCTGGAGAGCGGTTCTGAAGACTTCTCCCCAGAGATTGCCGTTGCCGCCCATGCCACCACCACCGTGGGTGTGGTCGCTTTTGACCGTATAAGCGGGATCATCGTCGTCACCGCTGGCCGACGTCATGTCGGGCGGGGCGTGTGAGGCGCAGGCTGCGAGCAGGATGAAAACGGCGACGGTGCAGGTCTTTTTCACGAAATCCGTTTCCTCCGATTGCTATTCCGCCGAAGAGTGCGTTCTGCCGTAACGTCTGTCATGTCAGGAACGGTAAGGAAGCGTAAGCGTACGGCCTGTGAGAAGTGACCTCCGGAAGAGCTGTTGCGGTTTTCGGAAGAAACTTCGGTGTACCCCGAGCAGTTAAGCAGGGTGGATCTGTCTGCGTGCGGTCTGTCATGGCCTGAGTCGTTGCCGGAGCAGAGATCGGGGAAGGAAATGCGGTCATGAATTCTCTGGGGCTGTTTGCTCTGCTGCTGGCTGTGGCGACCCTGCTCGGAATCATCAATTACCGGACCCTCAGACTTCCACTGGCCATCGGAATTCTGCTGATTTCGATGGTGATCTCCCTGATCGTCATGCTCCTGAACCCTTTGTTTCCTGGATATGATCTTCAGCAGGTTCCGCAGAACCTTCTGGGAACGATCAATCTGCCCCGGACCCTGCTGGATGGAGCGCTGTCCTTCCTGCTGTTTGCAGGGGCGATGCAGGTCGATCTGGGGATGCTGGTGTCGCGCGGAAAGTCGGTCGCGGCGCTGGCGATCGTGGGGACGTCACTGGCCGTGGCGCTGATGGCGGTTCCGGTGTGGTTTATTTTTCCTGTATTCGGGCTTTCCGTGCCTTTCAGCTGGTGCGTGCTGCTGGGTGCGATGCTTGCGCCGACCGATCCGGTATCGGTGGTGGGCATGCTGCGGCGTCTGGGCCTGCCACCCGCGCTTCAGGCGACGTTCGCGGGGGAGAGCCTGTTCAACGATGGCGTGGGTGTCGTTTTTTATGGAACGATGATCGGGCTGGCCACGGGTGATATTGCGTCCGTTTCGGCCAGTGATTTCGTTTTGCGATTTCTGGTTGAAGCCGTGGGAGGCGGGCTGTTCGGCGCTTTTACGGGCTGGCTGGCGCTTCTGCTGCTTCGCGGCGTGGAGGACGCGCAGATCGACCTGCTGGGTTCTCTGGCGCTCGCGGCCGGGACGTATAGTCTTGCGAACGGGTTGCACATGTCCGGGCCGATTGCGGTGGTGGTCGCCGGAATGAGCCTGGCCAGCAAGGCGGGGCACCGCGCCATCACGCAGAAATCCCGTGAGGAAATGGTGGGGTTCTGGAACCTGATCGACGAGATCCTGAACGCCTTGCTGTTCCTGCTGATCGGGTTCGAACTGCTGGAAATCCGGCCGCATCTGGCGCCGTTCCTGATGATGCTGGTGGCAATTCCGCTGTCGGTTCTGGTGCGCGGCGCCAGTGTTTTCCTGTCGACCATTCCCGTGCATCTGCAACCCGGTGAGCGCGGGCGCGCTCTTGGGCTTCTGACATGGGGTGGGCTGCGGGGCGGTATTTCCGTTGCGCTCGCGCTGGGGCTCCCGGCGGGAGAACTACGCGATACATTGTTGCCCGTCTGTTACGGGGTGGTGGTGTTTACGATCATCGTTCAGGGTCTGACGATGGGGCGGGTGGTGCGCTGGCTCTACCCCGAAAAGCCTTCCATTGATGAAGCGCCGCCTGCCTGAAAGCCCCTTGAAACGCCAGCTCCGCAAAAGGTGTTGGGCAGGGTCTGTGGGTTCCGAAAGAGGGCTGTGATAGGTTCGGAAAACAGAGAGTTCTGCTGGAGCATTTTACAGATGGTACGTTTGAAGCATGTCACGTTAGCCGCGGCTTTGGGAGCGGCGCTTGTTGCTCCGCATCTTGCGTCCGCGACGCCGCTGCCGGGCCAGACGGCCTGCTGGCAGTCGAATGTCGGCGAGGACCCGCGCCCGGAAATCAGCTGCCAGACCCTGTCGCCGGAATTCCTGCGCAAGCTGGAGCATGCCACTCCGGCTCAGGTCACCAAACTATTCGCGGTGCCGGGAAAAGACGGAAAACCGACCTATTTCGAAGGTGTGGGCAAAATCCCGGGTTTCTATAACGGCTATGTCGAACTGGTTTATACCAAAGGCCATGTCACGAATGTGAGCGCGGTGACGACCGAGTTCCAGAAGAACGGCATGGCGGGTGACGAAATGGATTTCCGCTGGGATTCCGTGAAGGGCGAGTGTTCAGACTTCCCCGGTTCGACCCATCGCTGCAACGCGGCCGAATAAGGTCTGGTTTTCAGACCCTGTTTCCTTCCCGTTCAAGGTACGGCGGGAAGGGGGGGCAGACTGGCGGGCGGCAGGACATGAAGCGTTGTCTTGCCGAAATACCGCATCGCGGACTGAACTTCCCATCCGCTTCCACCCACATGGTAGGTGCCCGGCTCCCAGCGCCAGTAGTAGAAGGCGGGTGAAGCCGTGCCTTGCGTATAGGTCATCTCGGTCCCTGCCGACAGGCCTGACGCCCAGACGCGGTCATGAGCGGCTTCTTCCAGTGGCAGACCTGCGAGAGCGAGGGACAGGTCCGAAAGGCGCCACCGCATTGTCCATCCTGCAAACAGCAGAAGCCCTGCGAGCGCGCAGATCTGGAGGGTCGTTTCTCTTTTTCGGTCGTCAGAAGATATCCTGAATTTTGCCGATAAAATCGTGCTGAGTCCCGCAGCAAGCAGCAGGACAAGAAGGATGGAGAAGTCCAGCCGGAAAGTTTCATGGCGCTGACAGCAGAGAAAACCAAATGCGTAAAAAGCGGCGGCGATCGTCAGGTACATTGTGCCCGAAAGTGCAAGGGCTGGGGCCATAAGCGTACGCAAGGCCGGTCGGATGCCACAGACCATGAAGAGTGCAGTAAATGCGCCGGTCAGGATGGCTTTCAGGACCACCCCGCTGGCAAGGGCTTTCCTGGTGAAGAGGCTCCCCGAGCTCATTTCGTCCGGCTGAAGGGCGAACAGCGTTTTCAAAAACGGGCGAAATGCCGCAGCGAGGCTTGCTCTGATATGTCCATGGGTGGGCGTGAAGGGAAATCCACTGCCGCCCATTCTGTGATTGAAAATCATCACCGTAAACACACAGAGTCCAATACCCGTCGGCAGGAGCAGCCATCTGCTCCGCCCCAGCGGGAAGGTCCGACGGCCGCCCAGGCTCTCAAATCCGCGCATTCCCAGCCAGAGCATTCCGAAAAACACTCCGGCTTCGCTTGATGCCAGAGCCAGGGTCAGCAACAGGGCCTCAGCCCGGAGAGACAGGGTGTTGCTGATCTTCAGCAGGATCAGCCCACAGGCGGCGGCGAGGACGGGAAGATGGGCGATGGTTCCCATCGGCCAGTAGAACAGGTCTGCGGAAGGGTGGCCGAGCATGAAAATGGCTGCGAGGGACACGGCAATCAGCAGGCGCATCGGGATAGGTGCAGCGCTTCGACGGAGGAAGGGCACAAAGGCTATCGCAGCACAAAACAGCCATGTGAGGGCCAGAAAGATCCATGCCAGTGGCTTATGCACGGCATTGGCGAGCGTTCCGTAGGCGAATATGACAATTTCCGAGAATGGACGTGGGCTCCAGTGCAGCAGCCTGTCCGACAGGAAGGCCAGACCATGCTCCCGGATATTGGCAAAATAGTCGTATTCGTCTCCCTGCCAGACAGAAGCCGGGAGAATGGCGGTCTGCAGGGCGATGACACTGAGCATCACGCACAGGACAACGCCATAGGCCGTTCCGAGGATGTTCGGTCCAGCGGAACGTGGAGCCGGTGAACGGGGAGGCTTCACGCAGGCTTCAGCCACAGGTGTGGCAGTGCTCTGGTGTGATGCTGCGAAGATATGCTGCGAAATCGCGAAAGACTGGAGCCCGTGGGTCCGATGCGCGCCAGGTCAGACCGATCGTGCGGCGTGCTTCGGGTTCGGGGAGCGGACGGACGGTAATGAGATCCTCGAAATCCACCCGGTTGCGCAGCGCAAGCTGGGGGATGAGGGAAAACCCTTCGCCGGCTCCGATCATGTACCACAGCATTTCAAGGCTGGTGGCCAGGCGCTGCTCGCCTTCGCGCGGAACCGTCGGGCAGATGGACAGGGCCTGATCGCGCAGGCAGTGCCCGTCTTCCAGAAGCAGAAGATCCGGGCGGCCGAGCTGGCTGAGAGAGAGTTTCGGCTTCTGGGCCAGTTCATGCGTGTTGGGAAATACGGCGAGGAACGACTCTTCGAAAATTGGTGCGCTTTCCAGAGCCTCAGAAGGCGCGGGCAATGCCATCAGGGCGACGTCCAGCTCGCTGTTGCGCAGGGCATGCACGAGTGTGTCTGTCATGCTTTCGCGCAGGCGCAGGCTGAGCGCCGGATAATGCTCCCGCAGGCGTGGCAGAAGGCCCGGAATGTAATATGGGCCGAGTGTGGGAATGACGCCGAGCCGCAGAGCGCCTTCCATCGGGCCGGTCTGGGCGCGGGCGACTTCAAGAAGATTGCGCGCCGCCGCGAGAACTTCGCGCCCGAGTGTAAGCAGGCGCTCGCCATCGGGGGTTGGCGCAACGTGACGCCGTGAGCGTTCAAAAAGGGTGACGTCCAGAAGCTGTTCGAGCTTGCGGACCTGTTCGGACAGCCCGGCCTGACTGACGCCGCAGCGTTCGGCCGCACGGGAGAAGTTGCGCAGGTCATCGACCGCGACCACATATTCGATATCGCGCAGGGACAGGCCGGAGAGGGGAACATAGCTCATATTTTATAGATAGGATCGAATAACGTCATGGGGAAGTCCGGTTTTGCCTGTCAGGGAAAAATTGCATCGCAAAAGGCCGTTTCCTGAAGGTATGGCCCATATCATGATCGGCAGTCTTGATATCTTCATCTCACAAGTTCGGTTTTAGCGATCAGTCATATTGACAGGAACTGTTTCCTGTCTCTCTCTTTCTGTGTGACACAGAGTCCGCAACACAACACCAACCCAAGGTCAGGAGACAGTCTGATGGTTCGCATCAACTCCCCGCTGAAGTCCTTCTCCACCGATGCTTTCCGCAACGGTGAGTTCCTCACGGTCACGGACTCCGACGTTCGCGGCAAATGGTCCGTTTTCTTCTTCTATCCGGCCGACTTCACGTTCGTCTGCCCGACGGAACTCGAAGACCTCGCCGACAACCAGGCCGCTTTCGACAAGCTGGGCGTGGAAATCTATTCCGTCTCCACGGACAAGCATTTCACGCACAAGGCCTGGCACGACACGTCCCCGGCCATCGGCAAGATTAAGTACACGATGCTGGGCGACCCGACGGGCGCGATTGCACGCAACTTTGATGTGCTGATCGAAGAAGCCGGCATGGCCGATCGCGGTACGTTCCTGATCGATCCGGAAGGCAAGATCCAGTACATCGAAATCACCGCCGGTGGCGTCGGCCGCAGCGCGACCGAACTGCTAGAGAAGATCCAGGCTGCACAGTATGTCGCAAGCCATCCGGGTGAAGTTTGCCCGGCCAAGTGGAAAGAAGGCGGCGAGACGCTGAAGCCGTCCCTCGACCTCGTTGGCAAGATCTGATCCTTCCCGGATCTGAGGATGGTGGAACCTTCCGGTTCCACCATCCTCCGCCTCCTTTCATGGAGGCGGCTGAGCCGGACAGTCTTCCGGTTCCAAATTTCCAAATTCCGAAATCCGGAGAGAAAAGATGCTTCAGGACGACCTGAAAACCCAGATGCGCGCCTATATGGAGTACCTGCGTGATGCGGTCGTGCTTGAGACGACCCTTGGCGCGGATGCCCGCTCTGCTGAAGTGCGCGGCCTGCTGGAAGATATTGCCAGTCTGTCCCCCAAGGTGACGTTTTCGGACAAGGGACAGGGCCCCCGCACGCCGTCCTTCGTGATCCGCCGTCCGGATACGGATGTGCAGGTCTGCTTTGCGGGCCTGCCGATGGGGCACGAGTTTACGTCGCTTGTTCTGGCGCTGCTGCAGGTCAGCGGCCATCCGCCGAAGATCGAGGCGGATGTGGTCGAACAGATCCGTGCGCTGGACGGCGACTTCCACTTCGAGACGTATTTCTCCCAGTCCTGCCAGAACTGCCCGGATGTGGTGCAGGCGCTCAACGCCATGAGTGTGCTGAACCCGAAGATCCATCACACCGCCATTGATGGCGCGGATTTTCAGGAAGAAGTGGAACGCCTCGGCATTCGTTCTGTCCCGCAGGTTTATCTGAATGGTGAGCCTTTCGCGTCGGGGCGGATGGAAGTGGCGGATATTCTCGCCAAACTGGACACCGCTTCTGTTGCCCGGTCGGCGGAGAAGCTGAACGATATGGCGCCGTTTGACGTGCTGGTACTTGGCGCCGGGCCTGCGGGCGATGCGGCGGCGATCTATTCTGCCCGTAAAGGTCTGCGCACGGGTCTTGTGGCGGAGCGGTTTGGTGGTCAGGTCATGGACACGGCCGGGATCGAGAACTTCATTTCCGTGCAGGAAACGGAAGGGCCGAAGCTCTCGGCCGCGCTTGAAGCCCATGTGCGGCAGTATGATGTGCAGATCATTGCGTCCCAGCTTGCTGCAAAGCTGATCCCGGCTGAGGATGCCGGTGGTCTGCACCAGATCGTTCTGGAAAGCGGGGCCACCCTGCGCTCGAAGACGGTCATCATTGCAACTGGTGCGCGCTGGCGGCATCTGGGTGTGCCGGGCGAGGACGAGTATCGCACGAAGGGCGTGGCCTACTGCCCGCATTGCGATGGCCCGTTTTACAAGGGACGTCCGGTTGTGGTGGCTGGCGGCGGCAATAGCGGCGTGGAAGCGGCGATCGACCTGGCGGGGATCGTGTCACACGTCACCCTGCTTCAGCGCGGCGCGCATCTGAAGGCGGACAAGGTGTTGCAGGACAAGCTTTTGAGCCTGTCGAATGTGACGGTCCTGACCAATGCCCTGACTACGAAGATCGAAGGTGACGGCAAGGAAGTGACCGGCCTGACCTATAGCGACGGCGATGGCGGGCTGCATCAGGTCAAGACGGATGGCGTGTTCATTCAGATCGGCCTGCTGCCCAACTCTGAGTGGCTGAAGGACTCTCTGAAGCTCAGCCCGTATGGGGAGATCGTCATCAACGATCACTGCGCGACATCCGTCCCCGGTGTGTTTGCCGCAGGGGACGTGACGACCGTGCCTTACAAGCAGATTGTTATTGCGATGGGCGAGGGGGCCAAGGCGTCCCTGTCAGCATTCGATTATCTGATCCGTCTGCCGGTTGCGGCAAAGGACGCCTGATAGAAGGGGGGATTGGGGATTTGATAAACCGGGTGTAGGTTTCGATCATGCATCCTTATCTGATCCCGCTTCTGACCTTTGCCGCTGCCGCTGCGGTCTTTACGATCACGCCGGGCCTCGACACGGCTATGACGCTGCGAACCGCCACGACGTCCGGCTGGAAGGCCGGTCTGGCGGCGGTTGTAGGAATCTGTCTGGGGCTGGGGATCTGGGGGCTTGCGGCAGCATTTGGCCTCACGGCTCTGCTGGCGGCTTCGGAAACGGCGTTTACAGTCGTCAAATGGGCCGGTGCGCTTTATCTGGCGTGGCTTGGGATCGGGCTGATCCTGCATCCCCGTGCTTCTCTGGGGACAGCGGATGCAGCACCGGTGCATGACGGCGCCCGTGCGGCCTTCCGCCGTGGACTGCTGACCAATCTGCTCAATCCCAAGGTCGGCATTTTCTACATGACGTTCATGCCGCAGTTCATTCCGCCGCATGTGAATGTGAAGGAATTTTCGTTGCTGCTGACGGCTATTCAGGCCGTACTGTCCTTTTCGTGGCTGGCACTCCTTGTCGCCATGACCGTACCGCTCGGGCGGTTCCTGTCGAGCACGACGGTCGTGCGCCGCATGGACCGGCTGACGGGCAGCATCTTTCTGGCCTTCAGCCTCAAACTGGCCCTGAGCCGGAGGGCCTGACCGATGACCAAAGCCTATCTCTTCATGATCTGCTTCGTCGTGGGAGCAACCTGCGCCGTTGTGTCTTACGGCGTCACCCATCATTAAGATGGCGGGGCCGAAGCCCCGCCATTTCTCAACTCGCTGAAGCCATTCCGCGAAGCACGTAGGGCAGGATGCCCCCGTTGCGGTAATAGTCAGCCTCATCGACCGTATCGACACGGCACAGCAGCGGGACATCCTGCGTGCTGCCATCCTGACGGGTGATCGTCATGGTCAGGGTTGCGCGCGGCGTGAGGGTTTCGATGCCGTGAATGGCGATCGTCTCCGTTCCGTTCAGGCCCAGCGTTTTGCGCGTCGTGCCCGGCTCGAAGGTCAGGGGCAGCACGCCCATGCCGACGAGGTTGGAGCGGTGGATGCGCTCGAAGCTCTCGGCAATGACGGCCTTGATGCCCAGCAGGCGCGTGCCCTTCGCGGCCCAGTCACGGGACGAGCCCATCCCGTATTCCTTGCCGCCGAACACCACGAGCGGCACGTCGTCCTGAGCGTAGCGGCTGGCGGCATCATAGATGGACATCTGCGCACCATCGGGCTGATGCAGTGTGACGCCACCTTCGGTCCCCGGTGCCATCTCGTTGCGGATGCGGATATTGGCGAAGGTTCCCCGGACCATGACGCGGTCATTGCCGCGACGTGAGCCGTAGGAATTGAAATCCTTCACCGCGACCTGATGGTCCTGAAGGTACACACCTGCAGGCGAAGAGGCCGCAATCGCACCGGCCGGGGAGATATGGTCGGTCGTGATGTTGTCGCCCAGCAGTGCCAGAATCCGCGCGCCGGAAATGTCTTTCGTGGGCGCGGGTTCGGCGGTCAGACCGTCGAAGTAGGGCGGATTCTGCACATAGGTCGAACCCGGCTGCCAGTCATAAGTCGCCGAAGTCCCGGCCGAGGCCAGCGCCTGCCATTCCTTCGTGCCTTCCGTAATGTGGCTGTAGCGCTCGACGAAAGCTTCGCGTGTGACGGCGGAGCCGACGAGTTCTGCGATCTCGTGGTTGGTCGGCCATATATCGCGCAGATGGACCGGCGTGCCGTCGGGCGCGTGTCCCAGAATGGCCGTCGTAATGTCTTCGCGCATCGTTCCCAGCAGCGCATAGGCGACGACGAGCGGCGGGCTTGCGAGATAATTGGCGCGGACGTTGGGTGAAATCCGGCCTTCGAAGTTCCGGTTACCGGACAGGACAGACGTTGCGACCAGACCATTGCCTTCAATGGCGTCCACAAGCTCTTTCGCCAGCGGGCCGGAATTGCCGATGCAGGTCGTGCAGCCATAGCCGACCGTCTCAAAACCCAGCGCGTCCAGATCGGCGCTCAGATTGGCGCGATCCAGATAGTCTGTCACGACCTGCGATCCCGGCGCCAGCGACGTTTTGACCCAGGGCTTCGGCATCAGGCCGAGCGCGCGGGCCTTGCGGGCCACCAGTCCGGCCGCGACCAGAACGGCCGGGTTGGACGTGTTGGTGCAGGATGTGATGGCGGCGATGACGATGGAGCCGTGCCCGATCGCATACTCCGTTCCAGAGACGGGGGCGGTCTTGTGGATATCGGCTGGCTTGACGCCGAGCGTCTCCGTCAGGGCTTTTTCGAAAGCCGGGGTGGCAGCGGAAAGCTCGATCCGGTCCTGCGGGCGCTTGGGGCCGGAAATGCAGGGCGTGACCGTGCCCAGATCCAGCGTCAGAACATCCGAAAACACCGGCTCCGGCGTTGAGGCATCGCGGAACATGCCCTGTGCGCGCAGCCAGGATTCCGTCAGCGCAATGCGATGCTCGTCACGGCCGGTCTGGCGCAGATAGTCGAGCGCCAGCGCATCCACGGGAAAGAAGCCGCAGGTCGCGCCATATTCCGGGGCCATGTTTGCAATGGTCGCACGGTCCGCGACCGGCAGATGATCTAGCGCCGGGCCGAAGAACTCCACGAACTTGCCGACCACGCCTTTGGCCCGCAGCATCTGCGTGACGGTCAGCACCAGATCGGTCGCGGTCGTGCCTTCCGGCAGACGGCCGTCCATCCGGAAGCCCACAACATCGGGGATGAGCATGGAAATCGGCTGTCCGAGCATGGCAGCTTCGGCCTCGATCCCGCCAACGCCCCAGCCCAGTACGCCCAGACCATTGACCATGGTCGTGTGGGAATCCGTACCATACAGCGTGTCGGGATAGGCATAGGTGACGTCGCCGACCGTTCCCGTCCAGACCACCTGAGACAGATATTCCAGATTGACCTGATGGCAGATGCCAGCACCCGGCGGGACGACGCGGAACTGGTCGAACGCTTCCTGACCCCAGCGCAGGAACGCATAACGCTCACCATTGCGCTCGAATTCCAGCGAGACGTTCTGCTGGAGTGCGTCCTTGCGTCCGGCGACGTCCACCATCACGGAGTGGTCGATTACCAGATCGACGGGCACGAGCGGATTGACCTTCTGCGGATCACCGCAGAGCGAGACGATGCCGTCGCGCATGGCGGCCAGATCCACGACGGCTGGAACGCCGGTGAAATCCTGCATCAATATGCGCGCGGGCTTGAACGGGACTTCCTGCGTCGAATGCGCGGCTTTCGTCCAGTCAACGATCGCCTGCGCGTCCTCGACGCGATAGGTCGAACCATCCGTGAAGCGCAGGACGTTTTCGAGCAGCACTTTCAGGCTGACGGGCAGTCGTGAGATGTCGCCCAGCTTTTCAGCCGCGACAGGCAGGGAGAAATAGCGATAGGAGCGGCCCTCGATCGAGAGGTCGCGCTGGCAGTCCAGAAGGTCGTGTCCAACCTGTTTCATGATGGGAATGTTCCTTGGAGGGCTGTCAGAAAATTACTGGATGGCGCGCAGAAGGGCCTGCGTGACGTCCTGCGTGGTGGCCTTGCCGCCCAGATCGCGGGTGCGAAGGCCTTCGACCTGAAGGATCTGCTTCATCGCGCCGTCCAGCCGCTCGGACAGGTCCAGCCGTCCGACATGGGCGAGCATCATGCTGCCCGCCATCATCAGCGCCAGCGGATTGGCGATGCCCTGTCCGGCAATGTCAGGCGCGGACCCATGCACGGCTTCGAAAATGCCCATTTTCTCGCCGATATTCGCACCCGGCGCCATACCTAAACCGCCTACGAGACCGGCCGTCAGATCGGACAGGATGTCGCCGAACAGATTGGTCGTGACGATGACGTCGTAATTCTCCGGACGGATCACAAGCTCCATCGCACAGGCATCGACGATCCGCTCTTCCAGCGCTACGCGGCCTTCATATTCCGCAGCGACCTTGCGGCCTTCATGCAGGAACAGCCCGCTCAAGATTTTCAGGATGTTCGCCTTGTGGACGAGCGTCACCTTCTTGCGGTTGTTCTTCACGGCATATTCGAAGGCGAAGCGGACGATCCGGTTGCATTCGGCACGGGTATTGAACCCGGCGCCATACGCCACGGCTTCCGGGTCTCCGTCTACGGCCATATAATGCTCCATCGCGGCATAGAGGCCTTCGATGTTCTCGCGGATCACGACCAGATCAACGTTCTCATACCGTCCGCCGGGAACGATCGTCTGGGTCGGACGGACATTGGCATACAGGTCGAAGGCCTGACGCAGCGTGACGTTGATGGAGCGGAAACCTTTGCCCACGGGTGTGGTCAGAGGGCCTTTCAGCACGAGGCCAGTGCGACGGATACTGTCGAGCGTAGCCTCGGGGAGGGCGGTTCCGTGCTCCTCGAAGGCGCCGACGCCTGCGCTCTGGTGATCCCAGAGGAAAGGGGCCTCAAGGGCGTCCATGACGGTCGTGACCGACTGCATGATTTCCGGGCCAATTCCGTCACCGGCAATAAGTGTGGCGGGAATGGTCTTGGTCATGGCGCGTTCCTGTCCGGTCAAGGAGTGGCTGGGAGTGTGTCTGTGACGCGGCGGACCTTAAAGAAGTTCCGTGTCTGAACCAATGTTTGCGGGAGGGTTTAATCATACTTTAAAGGTATGGAATGATCGAACTCAGACACCTCCACGCCGTCATCGCCATCGCCGAGGAGCGTAACCTCACCCGGGCTGCCGAGCGGCTGGGAATTCAGCAGCCCCCGCTGACCCGGCTTCTCAGGGGAGTGGAACAGGAACTGGGGGTGCAGCTCTTCGAGCGCCACGCAAGAGGCATGCGCTTGACGTCCGCAGGGCGGAGCATGCTCAAGGGGGCGTATGATGTTATCGCGCGTATGGATGAGACGGTCGAGGATGTCCGCCGTATCGTACGTGGCGAGACCGGAGAACTGTCGATCGGGTTCACCAACTCAGCCCTCTGTCATCCCAGCCTGCCGGACATGCTGGGACAGTTCCGCGAAACTTGGCCTGACGTTGGCCTGACGCTGACCGAGGGCAATTCCAGTCAGCTTCTGGGAGGCTTGCGTGAAGACACCGTGGATGTCGCTTTTGTACGGACATCCATTCCAGATGTGTCGGATGTTGTGGTCGAACTGATCGTGGAAGAACCCATGGTGGTGGCGGTTCCCCGGACGCACCGTCTGGCGAAAGAAGCGCCGGCGTCTGGGCTGAAACTTGCTGAACTCGAAAACGAAGACTTCATCCTGTATCAGAGCCAGTATAATAACGGCCTGTACAAAACGATCGTTGATGCCTGTCTGGGGGCGGGTTTTACGCCACGGGTCCATCAGAAAGGTCCGCAGCTTCTGGCAGCTCTCAATCTGGTTGCCGGGGGGCTGGGGATCTCCCTCGTCCCACAGTCCATGCAGCAGCATCATGCTGGACAGGTGGCCTATATCCCGCTGTCCTCCCGCACTGCCCTGACGGCGCCGCTTTATCTGGTGTTTCGTTCTGTCCGCATGACGGGCGCCAAGCTCTATTTCATTCACCAGGCCCGTCGTATCAGGCAGACTTATGGACCGGTAACAACCAATTAAGGTCGTTACCGGTTTTTCAATCTTTTTAAATGGTAGTAAAAACTGCTTTGATTAGCGCTCTTGCGTGTCGGATAGTTCTCCGCAGAGCTCCGGCATCATAGTGTTATCTTTTTTTATTCGGGCCACGTGTTTTTTTTCCACAGCCTCGAAGAATTCAATTATTTTTTCCTCGGACAAATCATAGAATATGTTGTTGTTCTGATCCGTATTCTCGGAATCAGCATAACATATGATGTTATCGTCGTTGTATATACGACCAATTCCAATCTGGACTTCCGTACGAGGATGAATTGTTCCTATTGTCATTCCGTTTGTATTGAAGAGTGAAGAATGCTGTGCAGATCCATGCTCGCCAACCTGGCAAACAGTTTCCTGCATGAGCTTTATCTGCTCCGCAATACTGAGTTTTTCCGGCTCAATGATTTCATAACCCAGCTTTAATGCCATTTCCTCGAAAAATTTCTGTTGCCGAAAAACCCGCTGTCCACGCTTGGTTGGTTCCCAGGTTTTTCTCGACAGGCACACCTTTCGATAAGGTTTGTTTGTATTCATTTTATATTTATCATAAAATTCCTTAATATAAGGGTGGAAATTGTAATTTTTATGTGGATAAGCTGAAATCAGAACCCTGTTAATTTCCCATATTTCTTGTGTGTGCTCGAATAATAGAAAATTATCTTCTGATAGATCAAAGAAATATTTTAAAAGATCTCTTCCCCACGAGGGTGTAGCCTTTGGAATAATGAATTTTTTTTCTTTGAATGCCTGAGGGCCAATATGGTCTCGTATGAGTCCTATCCGCGGAAGATCATCAACAAGATAATGTCCGTAGCACCCGTAACCAGGGCTGAAAGCGATAATACAATCTTCCTCTATTTTCTTTGTGATATTGTCAGAAGTTGGTTTTTTCCAAAATCCAGCACGTGCTTCATTCTCGGCAACGGTACACAAGTCGGATTCTAAATCTAAAAGAAACCCACCGTTCCAGAGGCATGCATGTCCAGAGAGGGCTACATTTGCCATCTCAAATACATCACGACTGGAGAGAGAATAGCTTTTTGTATGTCTCTGGGAGATATGAGGCGTCACATCCAGGCCGACAAGCTGTACATTATGGCTTTTGGGCATGAAGAAATTATTATGGTCAGAATATTTCTTCTTTCCTTCTGGCAAACCATAAGCATCGTTTCGGAATATCCCCTTTAATGATTTTGTTTTTATGTTTTGTTCCTGTTTTTCAAAAATATTTTCTTCTGCTTCGGATGGCGAAACAAACGCTTCAAAAACAGAGTTATGGATGAAATTTATTTTTTTATTTTCGAATCCAAAAAAGCAAAAATAATCCAAGAAAAATTTATTAAACTGTTCACGGTCGGAAAAGCCTGTTCTCTGATCATGAATGCCTGGAACGGTAGATTTTTCGTTTAGATTTTCAAAATATTTTCCAAAAAAATCTTCATACGGCTTCGAAAAAAGGAATTTTTTATTTATTCCCTGTTCGTCGTAAACAAAAGTAATATCCACGCCTTCGATGAGAGGTGTGATATCACACTCTGCAACAGAGCAGACGTCTGAAGAAATTCCACCAGATTTATATAAAATGGCAGAAAGGAAGAAATCAGATTTCGCTTCGTTGCTTTTTATATAATTAAAATTGTTCACAACAACGTCTCCAAATTCTTTTAATAAGTACCTAAATACATTATATTCATCATAGTTTATGTATTCATAAAAAGGATTTTTATTATAAAAACCAATATTTTGATATTGATCAATTGTGTATTCTTTTTTATCTGGACGGCATTGTCTTATTCCAATGCATTCCGTATGAGTATTTTTAAATATTTTTTTGTTTATTAATAATTTTTTTCCAATCACATCTTTTTTTATTGATTGAAAAAAACCCTTCCAGTGTCTATTTTTTTCTCTAAAGCAGGCATAAATTACTTTTTTATTAAAAAAATCCTTTTCTTGTGTTATATTTTCTTCATTAAAATCAAAATAATAGTAATTACCACTTAAGAAATCATTTACATATTGTATAATTTCCCGATCGCAGTTGTTTTTTATATAATTTATATTGTCGATAAAAAATCTTTCTTTGATTTTTTTTAAGTCATTTATAGAGATATTCTTGCATATCATTTAAGTTTTTCCTTGTTTGTTAGGCTCAGGACCCATTGATTTGATTATGGAAATCTGATTCAGGCTCTGCGAGGAGACTGGCAATGAGCGACCTGTTTTGGCTGACGGATGAACAGATGGATCGTCTGCGGCCCTTTTTCCCAAAGAGCCACGGCAAACCTCGCGTTGATGACCGCCGCGTGCTGAGCGGGATCATTTTTGTGAACCGCAATGGGATGCGCTGGCGTGATGCGCCCCGGGAATACGGCCCCCACAAGACGCTGTATAACCGTTGGAAGCGTTGGAGCGACATGGGCGTTTTCATGCGGATGATGGATGGCCTGTCTGCTGCGAAAGCCGAGCCTCAGACGATTATGATTGATGCGACGTATCTCAAGGCGCACCGTACGGCTTCAAGCCTGCGGTTAAAAAAGGGGATCCGGGCCGCCTGATCGGTCGCACCAAAGGCGCTATGAATACAAAGCTGCATGCGGTCACCGATCAGAACGGACGACCGCTGAGCTTTTTCATGACGGCGGGACAGATCAGCGATTATACTGGTGCTGCTGCCTTGTTGGACAGTCTTCCTATGGCACAGTGGATGCTGGGAGATCGCGGGTATGACGCCGACTGGTTCAGGGACGCCCTGGAAGAGAAAGGGATCAGGCCCTGCATTCCGGGGCGAAAATCCCGCGGAAAACCAGTCAAATACGACAAGAGAAAATACAAAAGACGCAACCGCATCGAGATCATGTTCGGAAGGCTCAAGGACTGGCGGCGTGTTGCAACGCGCTACGACAGATGCCCCACCGTCTTCTTCTCCGCCATCTGCCTCGCTGCAACCGTCATGTTCTGGCTATGAGTCCTGAGCCTAGGGGAAGAAATTAAATTTTATAAATACTGGCAAATATAATTTCAGGTGACAATACGCAAACATGAAAATAAGATCCAGATTAATTTGAAAACAAATACTTTTTCTTCTTGCGAAGATTGAAGCAAAAAGCTTTTCAGTTATTTCTTCTCAGAATTAAAAATCATGGGGATGAGCGCCTTTTTTCGCATCTGACCGTCGGATAATTCCGACTATGCAATCGAGAAAGGCGACCTTTTCCATCGACTGTAAGATGGCACAAGCAGCGCCATCGGCGAACAGGTGTTTCATCCATGCCCAACGTC